>PFVX01000087.1 GCA_002790835.1 bacterium CG_4_9_14_3_um_filter_65_15
TACAGCCGGACATGGAGACAGGATGGACATGACGACAACTGGAGCAACCTCGCCGGCACCGCCGGGTAGGCCGAGCTATGCCAGTCGAACGGGGCGCCGCAGGGCGCCCCTATGTGCGGCGGGGATTCGCTTGTTTTGGGTCTAGGTGTTCATGGCGCCCAGGAATTGCTGGTTGTCCTTGGTTTTTCCCAGCTTGTCGATGAGGAACTCCATGGCCTCGATGGGGCTGTAATCGCTCAGGTATTTGCGCAGCACCCAGATCTTGGCCAGGTCCTTGGGCTCGATGAGGAGGTCCTCCTTGCGCGTGCCCGACTTGAAGATGTCCATGGCCGGATAGACCCGCCGGTCGGCGATCTTGCGGTCCAGGACCATCTCCATGTTGCCGGTGCCCTTGAACTCCTCGAAGATGACCTCGTCCATGCGGCTGCCCGTCTCGATCAGGGCCGTCGCGATGATGGTCAGCGAGCCGCCGTCCTCGATGTTCCGCGCGGCGCCGAAAAAGCGCTTGGGCTTCTGCAGGGCGTTGCTGTCCACACCACCGGAAAGAATCTTGCCCGAGTGGGGCACCACGGTGTTGTGCGCGCGTGCCAGGCGGGTAATCGAGTCCAGCAGGATCACCACGTCCTTGTTGTTCTCCACCAGGCGCCGCGACTTGGCCAGCACCATGTTGGCCACCTGGACGTGGCGCTCGGCGGGCTCATCGAAGGTCGAACTGACGACCTCGCCCTTGACCGACCGGGCCATGTCCGTGACCTCCTCGGGCCGCTCGTCGATGAGCAGCACGATGAGATGCACCTCGGGGTGGTTGGCGGTGATGGCGTTGGCGATCTTCTGCAGGATCACCGTTTTCCCGGCCCGCGGAGGCGATACGATCAACCCGCGCTGCCCCTTGCCGATGGGGCTCATCAGGTTGATCATGCGGGTGGTCATTTCCTTGGCATTGTGCTCCAGGTTGAGCAGCTCTTCCGGATACAAGGGCGTCAGGTTGTCGAACAGGGTCACGGCCTTGGCCTTGTCCGGATCCTGGTAATTGACCGATTCCACCTTCAGCAGGGCGAAATAGCGCTCGTTGTCCTTGGGCGGACGGACCTGGCCGCTGATCGTGTCACCGGTCTTCAGGTCGAATTTCTTGATCTGGGACGGGGAGAGATAGATATCGTCAGGCCCCGGCAGGTAATTGTACTTGGCCGAACGCAGGAAACCGTAGCCTTCGGCCAGCACCTGGAGCACGCCTTCGGCGTAGATCAGGCCGTTTTTCTCGGTCTGCCCCTCGAGGATCTTGAAGATCAGCTCCGACTTGCGCAGGGTGCTGAGCGCCTCGATGTTCATGCCGCGGGCGACTTCCACCAGCTCGTGGATGTCCATTTCCTGCAATTCCTTGATGTCCATGATTCTCCTCGACCAAATTGAGCAAGGTGTGGGGATTGGCGAAGACGGGCTTCGGTGCGGAGTACGGCGGGGCTAAACCCCGAACCGTTGAAATGGATAATCCCCTGGGTAAAGCTGATGCGGGCACATGGCCCCGGTTGGATACTACAAGTCTAGCACGAATCACGCCGGAAAGCACACGACTTCTTGTCGGCCGGCTGCCGCACAGGCGACCGCGACCCGCCGGGGGCGGCAGCACCGCCCCTACTCGCCGTTGTTTCCGGACAGCTCCTCGTAGGTCTTGTTGTTCACCGTGGCCGCGTCGTAATCCCCGAGCTGGAACTGGGCCGCGCTCAGGTAGAAGAAACCGTCGGCATTGGTGGGGAACAGGTTGGTCATGGCGTTGCCGATTTCCACGGCGCGCTGGAATAGACCATTGACCTGGTCCTTGATCTGTTGCAGAGCGGCCGGATCGGTTTCCGCCTGCCCCTTGTCCACCAGGGACATTCCGTACTGGAAGTAGGTCTGCAGACGCAGCAGCATGGTGTTTTCTTCGGGGTTGATCTCCATGTTCGCTGCGCGGTCCAGAACCTTCACCGCGTCGGCGTATCGACCCACGCTGGGCGTGCCGTACATGACCCCGGCCTGCACCAGCATGCTCTTGTTCTCTTTGTCGTTGCCGGCGTCGGTGTCACCCTCGTTCAGGTCCACGACCTTGACGAAGTAATCGGCGGACTTGCTGTAGTCCTGCTGCTCACGGGCCAGGTCAGCCATGCTCAACAGCAAATGGGTGTCGTTCCCGTGCTGGGCGAGCAGCTCTTCGTACATGGTGCGCGCCTCGTCGTCACGACCCAGGGCGTCCAGCACGTTGGCCTTGTCCACGCGAAGCTCGTAGGCCTCGGGCTTGCTGGCCAGGATTTGATCCAGCAGGTTGAGGGCCTGGGACAGGAGTTCCTCGCGCTGGTCGGCGAAGGTGTCCTTGGCGGCCATCTGCATCTTCATGCGGGCGATGCTCTTGATGGGGGTAACCGAATCGGGCCAGGCGGCGTAGGCCAGACGCAAATGCCCTTCAGCCTGCTCGTAATAACCTTCGTTCCAGTCGAGCTGGGCCTGGCGGATCCGGTTCCGGTAGTTGTAGGCCAGGGACCCGTCCTTACCGACGATCTTTTCCTTCCAATCCTCGGGGTCCAGGGCGATGGCCTTCTGGTAGGCTTCGTAGGCCAGCCCGTAATTCTTCATCGCCTCTTCGTACCGGTCCTCGTCGACGGACTCCTCGGCCTTGTTGCTGTATGCCTCGCCGAGGTAAAAGTAGGCGTCCGGCTCGTTGTCACGGTACTGGAAGCCTTCGTGGATGGCGTCGATGGCCTTGTCGTATTTCTGCTGATCAATGTAAAGGATGGCGGCTGTGGTATGGGCCGACCGGCAACCGGCGACAGCGGCGGCGGCCAGCAGACCGGCCAGCAGGAAAAGTCTCATCTTCGTCATGCAGAATCCCCCTCGGGACAAGGCGGCATCAGTCGCATTACGCATGATACCAGATCGGGGTGGGGAAAGGCGGCTCGATTGCGGGTCGGCGCCCGGCATTCCGGACTGGGCTGGATCTCACCCGCTTCTTCGCTTAATAGATATGAAACACGCCGCTGCCCTGTCAACCAGGATTATTGCGGCTTGCGGGGTCCGGGACCGCGACTGCGGCCACCGAAGCGACCTCCGCCCATGGGCAACATCTCCAAGTACGCCTCACGCTGGTCCGGATCCAGGACCGCCATCTCCTGCATGATGGTTTCGGTGACCAGGGAATCGAGCTGGGCTTGGCGGCGCCCCATGGCCTGGATCACGGAGCGAACCTGGTCCGGATCCGGTTGAGGGGTCATCAACAATTCCCGCATCCTGCGCCTCATCTCGAACAGGTCGCGCCCCCTGCCGCGCACCGTGCCGCCGCTTTGCCGCTGGATGTCCTGCAACGCCCGCACCTGCTGCGGCCGCAGGTTCAGGGCCTCGGTCATGTGGCGGAGCCGGCGATCCATCATGCCGCGTTGCCACAGGGAATCGGGCTCGCCGCGGGGAAATTCCCGGTGCTGGCCCTCGAGGGATACGGGTGTTTGCTCCTTGACCTCGGCGGTCCCCCGCCTCAAGCGGTAGCCCAGCCCCAGGTTCAGCCCCACCGAGAGCAGCAACAAAATGATCAACCCGTATTTCTTCATGATCCATCCTCGCTCTGCTCGCTCCCGGCCAGGATCCAGCCGGCCGCCAGGTCATCGGTCCGATCCCATTGCAGCCAAGTGGACTCCAACCAGCTGTCATCGGCGGTGAGGTCGCCTGACGCGGATCCGACGCCGATTCCGGGCCCGCTCCCGGGAAGCGCCATGCCCAGGATTACCCCACCGGCCAGGGCGGCCACGGCCCAACTCGCGCCCCGCCAGCCCCAGTGACTCCGGTCGGCGACGGTCCGGGCGCGCACGGCCGGCCAAACGCTCGGGGCCTGCGCAGCTGCGGCGGGGAGTTCCGCGGAACCCAGCAAAGCCCACGTCCGGCCCAACCGCTCGTGTTCCGCGCGACAGGACGGACAGGAGTCCAGGTGGGCCCGAACGGCGGCGGCCTCGTGGTCCGGAAGTTCTTCCGCCAGCAGGGCCCCAAGTCGTGAGGTGACGTGATTCATGGCTCCACTCCCTGTCTCTCGAGGGTTTCGCGCAGTCCCGCCAAACCCCGCTGGATGAGGGACTCGACGCCCGCAAGCGTCGTATCCATGGCCGAAGCGATTTCCCGATACTTCATCCCCTGGAATCGCTGCAGGACCAGGGCCTGTCTCTGTCGTTCCGGCAGGGCGGCCAACGCCTCGCGCACCGCCCGGGCCGTCTGGTCATCCTCCAGCTCCCGCTGGGGATCCCTGGCCCCCGCAGGGCGGTCATGCCGCCCCGGTTCGAAGGGCAACCAGCCGATGATCTTCCGGCGCCGGAGCCGGGAGCGGGCCAGATTTCCCGCGATGCGCATCAACCAGCTGCGGAACATTCCCGCGGGCCGGTAGCGCCCGGCTTCGGCAAACACCTTGACGAAGGTGTCCTGGGTCAGGTCCTCGGCCTCTTCCCGGTTGCCGAGCATGGCCGACAGAAAGGCGCGGACCTGGTGCTCCCAGCGATGGACGAGGAGGCCGAAGGCGGCCTCCTCTCCCCGAGCCACGGCGGCCATCAGGGTGTCATCGCTCAGATCCCTGTTCAAGACGGTATTCCTTTTCCGCTTGTGCCGCCGTCATCCCGACTAATTGTTGTCCGAGCCGCCCATATCCCGTTCGAAACCGGGGCCGGGTCGCCCACCGGGACCGGAGCCACAACGGGCTCCGCGGCCGTCGCAACCCTCGCGGCCCTGGCCGCCGAAGCGACGACCGTGGTGCTGCGACCCCATCATCATCATCTTGTCCCGCTGTTCGGTGGTCAACTGCTGACGAACCGCCAGCCTGGTCTTCGCCTGGTTGACCTGCATCTGCGTGCGCAGCTTGCCGATGTTCTCGGTCAGGCCCACCACCTTGCCCTGGTCCGGGGCGTCCTTGAGCATCTCGCCCTTCAGTTCGTTGCGCAACCTCATGACCTGCTTGCGCAGCTCGAGATTCTGGGCACGGGACTTCTCGTGGATGGCGTCGATGGCTTCCTGCTGGGCCTCGCTCAGGTCCAGGCGATCGGCCATCAGGCACGGCTTGCCGTCACCGGGACCGCCGCACCCAGGACCCCCGAATCCTGGACCGCGCCGCGATCCGGGACCATTGCCGGGGCCCTGGGCAAAAGCGTTGGCGGTCGCCAGAACCGCCATGATCATCAAAGCCGTGAATATCAGTCGTCGCGATTGCATGTCCGTTCCTCCTTGTTGAGAATCTCCCCCACCGGGGAATATCGATGCCTGTAATCACCAAACGCCCCGCCGGGAAATTTCCTGCGCAGAAACTTTCCGGCCCCGGATCACGGGGCCTGGCGGGTGTCGAGGACGCGGATATTCCGGGCCAAGGTCTCGCTGTCCGGGATCCTTTCCAGGCCGCGCTGGAAGGTCGCGCGCGCTTTCTCACGGTTGCCCTGGCGAACCTGGATGACCCCCAGATCGACGTAACCGCGCGCATCAAGGGGATGGAACCGGATCAGCGAGGTCGCCGCTGCGGACGCGGAGGCCAGGTCGCCGCCGGCGGCCGACAGCACCGCGAGGTTGTGCAGGGCATCCGCATCGCGGGGATCTGTGGCGAGGATCCGCCGCAAGACCGGCAGCGCCTGGTCCGGGTGCGGCCCCGTCAGCAGGTCAGCCACCCGCTGGGCCAAGAGATCCCGATCCTCCGGGTACGCCGCCAGGGCCCGGTCCAGATCCCGCACGGTAGCGGTCGAATCGCCCAGGGCCGCGTCGGCGGCGATCAGCGCCCGCCAGGGCACCGGCCCCGGGGCTCCCCCCGCAAGAGCTTGGCGAAAGAGACCCCTGGCCCGCTCCAGATCGGCCGCAGCACCCTCGGCCTCGCCGACCTGTGCCCAGCGGCGGCCTTCGTTGGCCTGGGCCATGGCCGTCCACATCTGGCGGACTCCGCCCAGCCCCCAGGGCACCGTCACCAGCAGGCCACAGGCCACCAGCAGGCCCCGCCGCCACCATCCGGGGCGGCGATCGAGCACGGCCCCGGTGGCCAGCAGCGCCCACAGCGGCACCAGCACCAGGCGGTAGCGGCCGACCACGAAAAAGACGCTCTGCAGGGCGATGAGGGCCAAGACCGCCAGCATCCAGACCGCCGCCGGGCTACCCGGTCGTCGGATCAGGCCGGCCAGACCGAAGCCCAGCCCCAGCGCAACGAGCAGACCGTAGGAGACGAACAGCACCCGGGCCGCGGGGACATCTTTGGACCAGCCCTCCAGGGGCAAAAGCTGATCGATTTCCCAGGCCTGGAGGTGCAGCCACACCTTCTTGCCCCACAACCCGATCGCCCGTCCGGGGTCCTCCCCGATGCTCCGGCGGGACAATGCCGTCCAGATGCTGTCGGCCTGGGCCAGGGTGAACGAGGACCGGTCGAACCGGGTGGCCAGATACTGCGTGCCGGCGGGGGCATGGCGCCAGTCGCCCGGCACCGCCGCAACGTAGAATCCATTGGCGTCGGGACCGTTGCCGATGTAGAGGTTCACCCCGCCGTTGAGGGTGGGCGGGCTCGGACGACCGGCCAGGCGGGAGTTGTGGATCGACGCGGGCAACAGAACCAGGATCGCTCCGACCAGTGTGAGGATGGCGGTAACCCCGGCTCGCCCTGCATGCCGACGCGCCCGCAGCCATAGCACCCCCATCGCCACCGGCAAGACCGCCAGGGCCGTTCCCCGCAACAAGCCCGCCAGCCCCAGGGCCACCCCGACGGCCAGGGCCCGGCCGGGGTGGGGGCTCTTCTTCGCCATGGGTCCGGGTAGCAGGGCCAAGGCGACCGTGACCAGGAAAGTCAGCGGCATCTCCACCAGGATCACCGAGGTGTAGGCCGCCGCCGGTCGGTAGAGGAAAAACAGCAGGGCCGGCAGGGCCGCCGAGGCCAGCCGGCGACCCGGGCTCCCGTCCGGGGGAGCCAGATCCCGCCAGCCGATCCAAGCCAGCAACAAGACCGTCCCCATCCAGCAGACGACCTGCAGCAGGCGAATACCGCTGAGGTCGCGCGGCGGCACGACCCGGTCGGCGGGTACAGCAACGTCGCTGCCGGCCAGTCTGATCAGTTGGGGATAAAGAGGCGACATGAAGCAGGGCCCGGGCGGGCAGAGGGCGCCGTTCAACTCGACCGCCCGATCCAGGTAGTAGACCTCGTCGAGGATGGGCACGCGGCCGAAGACCGATTCCTCGGCCCGGGGCAACAGGCTGCCCCACAGGATCAGCCCGCCGGCCAGCAGGACCAGCATCAACAGGGGCAGGGAAAGAGGTGAGCGCGATCCGACCGAGGACGACTGCCGGGTCGGCCGGTCCATCACACGCTGAACCGGATCTCGATGATGTCCCCGTCCTGAACGGCGTAGGCCTTGCCTTCCAGGCGGACCTTGTTCGCGGCCTTGGCGGCGGCGAGGCTGCCGGCGGCCACCAGGTCGTCGTAGGCGGTGACCTCGGCGCGAATGAAGCCCCGCTGCAGGTCCGAATGGATCGCCCCGGCGGCTTCCGGCGCGCTCGCATGCTTGCCGACGGTCCAGGCCCGGCACTCGTCCGGTCCCACGGTGAAGAAACTCTGCTGATCCAACGCCCCGTAGGCCGCGCGGATCATGAGGGCCAGGGCCGGCTCCTCGATCCCCAGGTCGGCCAGGAATTCTCCGGCCTCGGCGGGATCGAGCTGGGCCAGTTCCTCTTCCACGTTGGCGCACAGGGAAACGACCTCGGAGGCCATATCGGCGGCGGCCTGCCGCACGTCTTCGCCGGGTTCCTCCCCCTCGGGGTGATTGAGGATCACCATCAGGGGTTTAAGGGTCAGAAACGCGAATCCCGACACGAGCTTGGTTTCGTCGGGGTTGAGATCCAACTCGCGCAGGGGACGGTTGTCTTCCAGTTGATCCTTGAGGCGCTCGAAGCAGGGCGGTTCCAGGGGGTTGGCCACCTTGCCCATGCGGGCCTTGTCCTTGGCCAGCTTTTCCAGACGGTTCTCCACCACCTGCAGATCGGTCAGGATCAGCTCGAGGGCCATGGATTCGAGCTCATCCAGCGGGGCCGGTTCGCCGTAACCTCCGTCGAAACAGCGCACCACCTGGGCCAGGGCGTCGACCTTGCGGCCGAGTTCCAGGAAACGGGTCGCTTCGCGGCCGCCGTCCGGTCCGGCGCCTCCGGCAAACCCGGGAATGTCCACCCACTCCACCGTGGCGTGCACGGTGCGCTTGGGTTTGAACATCTCCGTCAGGACATCCAGCCGGGGGTCCGGAATCTTGCCCACGGCTCGATGCGCCTCGACACCGCCTTGTCCCGTGGGCTGTTGCGCCCCCGTGATGGCGTTGAACAGGGTGGTCTTGCCGGTGAATTTCATGCCGATGATGCCGATCTGCACGACGACCTCGCTGGGAATGGTTGAAGTCCGGGATTGCGCAGGGAAGGTAACGCATCCGGGCCGGGTTTGCCCCGGAAAACATGCAGGAAACATCCTGGCGAAAAAAACTGACCAAGTGGTGTCCGCTTGGCGGAGGAGCTGAGTCGAGGTGAACGGGAGACCTTACCTGGACCTGTGCGCCTCCAGTTCGATCTCGATCATGAATTCGGGCAGTGCGAGCCTTGGGACCTCAAGCCAGGTTCCGGTTGGAAACTGCTTCGTGTAAATGGAGTCACGACACGAGGCAACCTCGAGAAATTTCGCCGTGTTGGTCGTATAGATGTTCTCGGCGATCAGATCGTCGAAGGTATAGCCGTAGTGCTGCAATCAGCTCTGCCGTGAGAGCAATTTGGCTCGCAGCTCAGCCATGACAGTTTCACCGTCACGCGACTCGCCGCGCTCTAGCTGGTCGATGCCCTTTTGGATCTCACCGCGGAGCGATTGCAACCGAGCCTCAAGAAGCTGTTCTTTCTCGCGGATGTTCTATGGGGCAGGCTGTCAAGACACACCTCACCAGCACGCTGAGTGCACCAGGTCCGGCATTGGTTTCACCTGCAAAGTCGGTTGGCGCGCCCCTGGCCCCGCCAGGGGCGTGACAAGCGGCTTTGTCAGGTGCAAACTGGGGTTATATGGGTTTTGACACCTGCTCATCAGTCTACCACTTCCAACGACCGCAATCAAATGGCACTTGACATTATGTCGGTTTTGCCATATTCTCAACGCATGAACCCGTACGATAAGCCGGTCAGTTGGCTCGGTGGAGAACTCACGACACCACCGATGAGCAAGGACGCTCGACTCAAAGCGGGCTATTTTTTGCGCATACTGCAAAGCGGAGAGACGCTTGCGATGCCCGAGTCACGCCCGATGCCCTCGATTGGAGCCCGCTGCCACGAATTGAGGATTCGAGACAAGGACTCTACCTGGAGAGTCGTCTACCGGATTGACCCGGACTCGATTTTGGTCGTAGAGGTCTTCAACAAGAAGACCCGGCAGACGCCAAAACGAGTAATTGACACCTGCAAGATCCGCTTGAGTGAATACGACGCGAGCACCTAAACGAGGTGGACCATGGATAGCAAGAAAAGAAAGAAACTTGAGGCAAAGGGCTGGGTGTTCGGCGATGCCGCTGACTTTTTGGACCTGTCTCCTGAAGAAGCCCGCCTCATTGACCTGAAGCTCGCGCTTCGCGCCAGCATCAAAGAAGAACGCCTCAAGCAGGATATCACCCAGGAAGAACTGGCAAAAGCTATGGGCTCGAGTCAGTCGAGAATTGCGAAGATGGAGCGTGGCGACCCCGCCGTGAGTGTAGACTTTCTCCTGAGGGCGCTTATGGCACTTGGGATGTCAAACAAACAGATCTCAAAGATCATCGCCTAAAACCGGACTCAACCTCTTCTCCATATAACGCTGGCTTCACCTGCAACCGCGGGCGGCGAAGCCGCCAGGGCGGCCGGCTTGCCCTGCAAGCCGGATGACCGGCGCGGTTGGCTGGTGCAAGCGATTGGGTTAGGTTGTTCAATTCCCGACTTGGACCGGATGAATGCTCTTTAGCGCCTGTTCCTCAGAGCGTAATGCTTGATACAAATCCCAACGGTGCTGCAGGTTCATCCAGAACCCCGCACTGTTGCCGAAATACTTCGACAGCCGAAGCGCAGTGCTCGGCGTGATCCCCCGCCGCCGATTTACCAGTTCGTTGACGCGCTGATACGGGACGAAAATCCCTTCCGCCAGGTCACGCTGAGAGAGCCCCATGGGCTTCAGGAATTCCTCAAGCAGCATTTCCCCCGGGTGAGTCGGCTCTCTGTGGGTCGGCACTCTAACCATAACTATCTACCTCGCTCTCTCAGTGATAGTCGACAATCTCGACATCTGAGGGCCCGCTATTTGACCGTAAGCGTCTAAGCAACCGCATCTATCTTGTGCATGGTGTGTCCGGCATAATGTCTCCTCTTGAAAGGAGACATCATCATGTCAAAATCCAGGC
>PFVX01000031.1 GCA_002790835.1 bacterium CG_4_9_14_3_um_filter_65_15
TTCCATGGCAGCCCTCCTTGGCTGCCCATAGTTTCCCACGTCTCTCCGGCCCTGAACACCATAATTCGTAAGCCTGACTATGCACTAGTCCTCCAGCAGGATTTCCCGCTTGCGCAGGTAGGCCAGGACCTGCTCGACGCAGGCGGCCACGTCGTGCTTGTCGGTCTCGACCACCAGCTCCGCGTTCTCGGGAGCCTCGTAGGGAGCGCTGATGCCGGTGAACTGCGGGATCTCGCCGGCGCGGGCCTTCTTGTACAGACCCTTGGGATCGCGGTTCTCGCATTCCTCCAGGGAGCACTTGGTGTAGACCTCGATGAACTTGCCCTCGGGGGTGATGTCCCGAGCGGTCTTGCGGTCGACGATGTAAGGGGAGATGAAAGCCGTCAGGCAGATGGTGCCCGCATCCATCATCAGCTTGGCCACTTCGCCGATGCGGCGGATGTTCTCGGTGCGGTCCTCGGGGCTGAAGCCGAGGTCGCGGTTCAGGCCGAAGCGGATGTTGTCCCCGTCCAGGATGTAGGTGTGGGCACCCTTCTTGAACAGGGCCTGCTCCACGGCCTGGGCCAGGGTGGACTTGCCGGCGCCGGACAGGCCGGTGAACCACAGGATGGCGGCTCCGTGGCCATTGAGTTCGGAGCGGTGCTCCTGGCTGACGTTACCCTCGGTGTAGGTAATATTCTTGCTCTTGATTTCACGGCTCATGACGGAATCCTTCTCCCCCGGGGCCACAGCCGGCCCGTTAGAATCGAGACGCCCGGGTTCTGTTTCCCGGGCATGGCAAAGGCCGCCCTGTGCGGCCCGCGCAGGACAAGCTAACGCTCCCCCGCCCCAGACGCAAATATCGACACGATCGGACCGGAATTGAACGAAATCAGGAAGCGAGGGCGTCCCGGGCGGCGTCGGCGTCCTTGGCGAGTTGGGCGGTGAGCTCGGCGACGTCGCTGAACTTGCGTTCGGGACGCAGCCGCTCGACCCAATCCACCTTGACGATGCGGCCGCGCAGGTCGCCGGCAAACTTCAGCAGGTGGGCCTCGATGCGCGCAATGGCCAACCCGTCGGGGTTGAACGTGGGCACGTGTCCGAAGTTGAGCATGCCCCCGAAGACGGTCCAGTCCTGGGCGTCGACGCTCAACAGCTGCCCGTCGCGATCCACTTCCGGCAGGGTGCCGGCCACCCGATCCAGCACACCCTCGCTGCCGGGGTCGGCCGCGTCGCTGGGCACGCTCACCCGTACGGCGTACACCCCGCCTGCGGGCAGCAGCTTCATGGGGTCGAGGGCCTCGATGTTGGCCGTGGGGTAGCCGATGGTGCGCCCGCGCCCGTCCCCCGGCACGACCTGACCCCACAGGGCGTACGGCCGGCCCAGCATGCGGGCCGCCCGGCGGGGGTCACCCGCGGCCAGGGCCGCCCGGATGGCCGAGCTGCTGACGATCTCCTGCCCGTCCCGGACCGCATCCATGACCTCCAGCCCGAACCCCAGCTCCCGGCCCAGTTCGCCCAGGGTGGCGACGGTTCCCAGCCGGTGGTGGCCCAGGTGGGTGTCGCAGCCGGCCACCAGATGCTTCATGCCCAGGTAGTCGACCAGGAAGCGCTCGACGAAGGTGCGGTAGTCCAGGCGGGAAAGCTGGGGACAGAAATCGGCCGCCACCACGGTCTTGCAGCCCAGCTCCGCCAGCACCGAAAGCTTCTCCCGCCAGGTGGTCAGCAGGAAGGGTTCGGGGTCCTTCTCCAGCACCAGGCGCGGGTGCTGCTTGAAGGTCCAGATGGCGGCGGCCTCCAGCCCCAGCCGGGCGCGGGCCGCCTGGGCGGCGTGGATCAGAGCCTGGTGCCCGCGGTGCAGGCCGTCGAAGCTGCCCAGGGTCAGGGCGCAGGGCGGAAGCTTGGGACCGCGGTTGCCGATGCTGCCGTCGATGAGTTCGTCGATGTATTCGCTGGTCAGACGGATCAGCCGCATCAGACGTCCTTTCGTCCCACCACCGCCGCCAGGCGGGGCAGTCCGGTCCCGGGTTCGAGCTCGCCCACGGCGATCAGTGTACCATCGGGGGACAGCATGGTGAAGCGACCGTCCACCGCATCGGGGGTTTCCAGGCGCTTGAGCCAGACCGGCAGGGGTTGCCCCCCGTCCAGCACGGTGCGGGTCTCGGCGGCGGTCATTTCCAGGCGCGGCAGGTGCGGCAGGGCGCGGTCCAGGGGCAGCAGCCTCTCGCCGATCTGGTCGGCATCCAGGGGCATGACGTCGCAGGCGCCCTCCACGGCGAACGGCCCCACCCGGGTGCGGCGCAGGGCCCGCAGATAGGCGCAGGATCCGCAGGCACGCCCGATATCACGCGCCAAGGAACGAATGTAAGTTCCACTACCACAGTCGATTTCCAAATCAACCTCATACAGATCATCAAGCCAGCGGGAGCCGGTCATCTGCAGACGGGAAATGGTCACGGTGCGGGCGTCGGGCTCGGCAACGCCCTGGCCGGCCCGCGCGAGGCGGTGCAGGGTCTGCCCGTCGCGCTTGAGGGCCGAAAAGATCGGCGGCACCTGTTGGATCTCCCCCGTGAAGCGCGGAAGAACCACAGCCACCCGGTCGGGGGAGGCGGGCGGCTCAGCACCGGCCACGATCTCGCCCTCGGCGTCGAGGGTGTCGGTCTCGGCCCCGAAGCGCAGGGTGGCGCAGTAGGTCTTGTCCTGATGCAGCAGGAAGGGCGAAAGACGGGACCCGCGGCCCACCAGGACGATGAGCAGGCCGGTGGCCAAAGGATCGAGGGTGCCGGCGTGACCCACGCGGAACTTGGGCTCGCCGCGGGGCGGGCGGCCGCCAGCGGCGTTCAGCAACGCCTTGCGGACCCGGCCCACCACCGAGAAGGACGTCACGTCGCGGGGTTTGTCGGCCAACAGAATGCCGTCGGGCAGATTTGCCATCAGTCCAGGGTGCCCACCAGATCGGCCACCAGGGTGTCCAGGATGTCGTCGCGCTCGCCCTCCAGGGTGCAGCCGGAGGCCTGCTTGTGGCCCCCTCCCCCGTAGCGGGCGGCGACCTGCTGCACGTCACCCTCGCCGCGCACACGCAGGGAAGCGCGCCAGACGCCGGGCTCGGTCTCCTTGATGAAGGCGATCCGTTCGACCCCGTCCACCGCGGTGGCGATGTTCACGAAGCCCTCGGTGTCGGACAGCGTGCCGCCGGTCTCGGCCAGCATGGCCCGGTCGGCCACGACGGTGAGAACGCGGCCGGCATGGTGATAGGTGAAGCTGTCCAGCACCTTGCCCAGCAGGGCCAGACCCGCGGGCCGGTAGCGGTGCATGGTGGTGCGCGAAACCCAGGCGACGTCGACGCCGACGGCCGTCAACCGGCGCGCCAACTCGAAGGTCAACGGGTGGGTGTTGGAGAAGCGGAAGCCGCCGGTGTCGTTGATCAGACCGGCGTAGATGTTGGTCGCCATGTCCAGCGTGAGTTCGAACGGCTCGCGATCCGGCCCCGGTTTCCGGCCCAGGGTGGTGACGACCTGGTGGATAAGGGTGCAGGTGGAACAGCTGCGCGGCTCGAGCCAGCCGGGCTCGGGGCCTTTGCGCCCGCTAACCAGGTGGTGGTCGACGCACACGCGGTTCTCGATGCCGGCCAGGATGTCCTCCAGCGGCCCGGTGCGGTCGATGCGGTGGCAGTCCACCAGCACCAGGGTGTCGGGGGCCTCGTCGGCCAGAAGCTGGGCGGCCTTGTCGCTGGTCACGACGCGGTCGTAGCCGGGCAGATCCGTCAGACCCAGCGCGGGATCCTCATACCCCACCACGCGCACCTCGCAGCCCAGGGCCTCCAGCCCCATGGAAAGGGCCAGCGCGGCGCCGATGGCGTCGGGGTCGGGGTTGAAGTGCGGCACCACCCAGGCCCGTCGGGCGGCGCGTAAGGCGTCGAGCAGTTCGGCCGGCGGGGTGATGTCGTCCAGGGTCAGCTTGCGCATGCGGTCCTCCTCGGTCTCGAACTCGCCCTGGGAGGCCAGGTCCTCCAGCAGGTCGTCGATCTGCAGGCCGCGCTGAACCGAATCGTCGAACACGAATCGCAACGCCGGGGCGTGGCGCATGCCCAGGGTCCGCCCCAGTCGCCCCTGCAGGAACCCGCGGGCCTTCTTCAACCCGGCAAAGCTCTTGGACTGCTCCTCCTCGTCGCCCAGAACCGAGTAGAAAACCTCGGCGACGGAATGGTCCCGGTTCAGCTTGACCCGGGTAAGGGTCACGAACCCCACCCGCGGATCCTTGACCGCGATCTGCAACAGATCGCTGAGGACCTTGAGGATGGAGTTGTTCATCTTGTTGGTGCGGTAGGGATCCATGGGCGTCCTTCGGGTTCATGCGGCTCGGCCACCAAGGCCGGAAAAAGAAACCGCTTCGGTGAAGCGGGAATGCGCTGGCGACTCTTGGGTCAAGATAATCCGGAAAGGGCGCCGGGTAAACCCCGGAGCGGTGATCCGGGCAAATGGGCGGTGGTGCGGACAGGGACCTGTCGGTGGGTGTGCGCAAGGAACCGGGATGTCCTCGTGGCTGAGCCCCTGCGGATTACCCGGTTCCTTGGGCACACCCAGCCGACAGGAGCCAGCACCGCGCACGCGTCATTTGACCAGGATCATGCGCTTGGTGGCGTTGAAGAGTCCGGCGCCAGCCCTCTCGCAATCAGCAGGAAAAGGAGAATCCGTCGCAGCGGTAAACCCTCGGGAAATGTTCGCATACGGCACAATCATACCACAAAGCGCAGGCGCAACACCACTCGGCGAGCTCGTGAGCTTCCGCCTGGGAATAAAAAAGGTGCCGGGTAATCCGCAGGGGCGAAGCCCCGAGGACATCCCGGCACCATTTTTATTCCCAGGCGGAAGGCTTACAGCTCGGTCCGCTCTATCTCCTCGATCTCATACGCCTCCAGGATATCGCCAACCTGGATGTCGTAGAAGTTCTGCAGGCCGATGCCGCACTCGTAGCCGGTGGCCACTTCCCTCTGGTCGTCCTTGAAGCGCTTGAGCGAGTTGACCTTGCCCTCGAAGACCACGACCTCGTCGCGGACCAGGCGGGCCATGGAGTTGCGTTTGATGACGCCGTCCAGGACCATCGACCCGGCCACCTGCCCCGTCTTGGGGATGGTGAAGACCTGCCGCACCTCGGCGCGGCCCGTGGAGACCTCGCGCTGGATGCTGCCCAGCAGACCGGCCATGGCCTTCTTCAGGGTGTCGACGGCCTCGTAGATGATGTCGAAGACCTCGATGGTCACGTGGTGCTTGGTCGCCAGCTCGCGGATGGCGCTGCCGGGCCGCATGTGGAACCCGATGATCATGGCGCCGGTGTTGTCGGCCAGCAGCACGTCCGACTCGCTGACCGCACCCACGGCCTTGTACACGATCTTGACCTGCACCTCTTCGGTGTTCAGCTCCATGAGCTGGTCGGCCAACGCTTCCACCGAACCGGCCACGTCGCCCTTGATGATGATGGGCAGTTCCTTCAGATCGCCGGTGGTCATCATCTCGGCCAGGTTCTCCAGGTCGATGACCTGCTTGGGACCGATCAGCTGCTGCTGCCGTTGCAGGCTGCGTCGCTTGGCCGCCATCTCGCGGGCCTCGCGTTCGCTCTCCAGCACGTAGAAGCGGTCGCCGGCCTGGGGCACGTCGTGGGAACCGAGAACCTCGCAAGGCTCGCCGGGCTTGACCTCCACCAGGGGCTGCCCGCGTTCGTCCAGGATGGCGCGCACGCGGCCGTCGGTCATGCCCACCAGGAAGGTGTCGCCCACCTTCAGGGTGCCCTGGTCGATGAGCACGGTGAACACCACGCCGCGGCCGGCCTCCTTCTTGGCTTCGATGACGGTACCGCGGGCGGCGCCCTTGGGGCTGGCCTTCAGCTCCAGCACCTCGGCCTGCAGATGCACCAGCTCGAGCAGCTTCTCGATGCCGATGCCCTTCTTGGCCGAGATCTCGGCGAAGAGGTCGCTCCCGCCGAACTCCTCGACGGTGATGCCGTGCTGCAGCAGCTCCTGCTTCACCCGGTCGGGGGCGGCGTCGGGAAGGTCGATCTTGTTGACCGCCACGATCAGGGGCACGCCGGCCGCCTTGGCGTGGCTGATGGCCTCGACGGTCTGCGGCATCACGCCGTCGTTGGCCGCGACGATCAGGATCACGATGTCGGTAACCTGGGCGCCGCGCGCGCGCATGGCCGTGAAGGCGGCATGGCCCGGGGTGTCCAGGAAGGTGATCGGTCCACCGTCGGTCTGCACCGTGTAGGCGCCGATGTGCTGGGTGATGCCGCCGGCCTCGCCGGCGATCACGTTGGTCTTGCGGATGTTGTCCAGGAGCGAGGTCTTGCCGTGGTCGACGTGGCCCATGACCGTCACCACCGGGGGCCGGCTGGTCAGGTCCTCCTCCTTGACCTCGTCCTGCTCGAGAACCTCTTCGCCGTATTCGGTGAGGAATTCGACCTCACGATCGAATTCGGCGGCCAGCACCTCGATGTGGTCCTTCTCCAGGCGCTGGTTGATTGTCGCCATGATGCCCATGCCGAACAGCTTGGCGATCAGCTCCTGGCTGCGCACCTGCAGCTTCTCGGCCAGCTCCTGCACGGTGATGAACTCGGTGAGCCTGAGCACGCTGGTTTCGACAACCACTTCTTCCTCTTCGCCCACGCCGCCCTTGCGACGCTTACGCTTCCCGCGTCCACCGTCCAGCTCGGCCATGGTCTGCTTCAATTGGCGCTCCACCTCGGCTTGGTCGACCTTCTTCTTCTTCTTCCGCGTGCGTCCCTTGCGGGAGGACGTCTCGCGCTCGGCTGCTTCGTCCTGGCGACGCTGGATGGCGGCCTTGATGGAATCGCGGACCGATTCGTTGCTGACGGGGGCCTCGGCGGCGGCCGGCTTGCGAACCTTGGGCGCGGGCCGGATGACGTCGCCGATCTTGAAGCCGTCGTTTTTCTTGGTGCCCAGACCGGCCAAACGATCAACCGGTTCCGGCGCTTCCTCGGCGGCGGGTTCGGCCGTTTCCGGCTCGGCCTCTTCGGTCGCGTCCTCGGCCTCGACGAACGGCGATTCGGACGTCTCGGTTTCGGTCTCGGTTTCCACGGGCGACTCGGCGTCGACCTCAGGGGCCGGCGGCGCGACCACCGGTTCTTCCTCCTCGACCTCCGCCTTGGCCTTGGCCACATCCGCCTTCTTCACGATGCGGGTGCGGGCGTGCTCGTTGCGCTTGGCTTCGAGGTCGGCCTCCTGGCGCTCTTTTTCCTCGCGCTTGCGGGCCGCATCCTCGGCCTTGGCCTTTTCGACCTCTTCCTTGGCACTCAGGGCGGCCTTGGCCACCTTGGTCATGGTGCCGGCCTTCTTGATGACCACCACCTGGGGCTTGGCCGGAGCTTTCTTCTTCTTGGCGACCTTCTTCTTGGGCGCCTTCTTCTTGGGCTCGGGCTCTTCCTCGGGCTGCGGCCGCTCCAGGGGCTTGAGAGCCGCCACGTCCTTGAGCTGGTCGGGGTTCAGCCCGTGGGCCTTGGCGTAGTTCTCCCTGGCCAGTTCCCGTTTGCGCTGGAAGACGGCTTGCACACGGTCCACATCGTCGTCCTCGACCACGCTCATGTGGCTCTTGACCTGGACCTTCATCTTCTGCAGAAGATTCATGATCTGCTTGCTGTCGACACCGTAGTGCCGACCCAATTCGTAGACCCGCAGCTTCTTCGCCAAAACCAACTACCTCCAGCCCTGCCTGAGCAGGCTTGAGCGGCCGTTTGCCGCAATGCGCACTACGCTTCCAATCCCAATTTCATGATTCCGGCCCGAAAACCCGAATCATACAGACCCGTCACCGCCACCTTGTCCCGACCCATGGCTTCCCCCAGGCGGGAACTGTCCAGCGGCAGGGTCAAAACCTTCACCCCGGGCCACCCGTCCACCTGTCGTCGCTGGGAAGGGCCCATGTCCCGGGCCACCATCACCAGCGCGTCGCTGCGACGATGGGCCATGCGCTCCACGGCGCTGAATCCCACCTCGAGCTTGCCGGCCCGGCGAGCCAGGCCCAGCAGTTTCAGCACTTCGGCCGCAGGGTCGGACCCCGTGGCGCCATCATGCGGATCGCCGGCAGTCATCAGGCCTCGGGCTCCTTCGGCTCATCAGACTCATCGGACTCTTCCGAATCTTCAATCTCTTCGGCAGCCGCTTCGTCCGCAGCTTCCGGTTCGGCTTCGGCATCCTCGGTCGGGAGATCCTTGAACAGTTCCCCTTCCTCGGGGGCTTCCACATTGTGTTCGGTGAGCTCCACGTCCTCCTCGGCGACCGGCTCGTCCATGGCCGATTCATCGAACAGGGGCAGCTCCTCTTCGGCCTGCTGCGCCAGTTCCTCTCCGACCGCATTCTCGATCATGCGGTTCAACTCGTTGAGGGTCACCGCGGCGGTGGCGCGCAGACCCTCGGCCTGCTCGGCGTCCATCCCCTCGATGCCCTCGAGCCGCTCCGGATTGGCGCGGGCCAGGTCCTCGATGCTGAGGATGCCCACGGCCTCCAGGAGCACGAGCAGTTCGTCGGTCACGCCCTCCATCTCGCCCAGCTTCATGGACATCTCGTTGGTGACACGCTGGCGGGTGTTGTACTCGCGCGTGCTGACCAGATCGATCTTCCACTCGGTGAGCTTGGCGGCCAGGCGGACGTTCTTGCCCTCCTTGCCGATGGCCTTGCTCAGCTGGTCCTCGTTGACGACCACCGTGGCTTCCTTGGCGTCCCGGTTGAGGATGATGTTGTTCACGATGGCCGGACTCAGGGCGCGTCCGATGAGCAGGCTGGGTTCGGCGCTCCAGGGCACGATGTCCACCCGTTCGCCGGCCAGTTCGCGGGTCACCGCCTGCACGCGACTGCCCTTCATGCCCACGCAGGAGCCGACCGGGTCGACCCGGTCGTCGTTGCTCAGCACGGCGATCTTCGAGCGCGTGCCCGGTTCGCGGGCCACGGCCTTGATCTCGACGATGTTTTCCTGGATCTCGGGCACCTCTTGGTGGAACAGGGCCTTCAGGAAGCCCGGATGGCTCCGCGAGAGGATCACCTGGGGCCCCTTGGCGCTGTCCAGAACCTCGGTGATGAAGGCGCGCACGGTCTTGCCCTGGTGCAGCTTCTCGCCGCGGATCTGTTCGCGGTAGGGCATCAGGGCCTCGGTGCGGCCCAGGTTGACCAGCACGTTGCCGCGGTCGACCTGCTGAACCGTGCCCACGATGATCTCGTTGACCCGGTCCTTGTATTCCTCGAAGATCTGGGCGCGCTCGGCTTCCCGGACTTTCTGGACCAGGATCTGCTTGGCCACCAGGATGGCGTTGCGGCCGAACTCCTCCAGCGGCAGTTCCCAGCGCACCTCGTCCCCGATCTCCACCTCGTCCCCGAACTCGATGCGGGCTTCCTCCAGGTCGATGTCGGTATCCGGGTCGTCGACCTCCTCGACCACGGTTTTGACCTGCTCGACGACCATCTCGCCGGTTTCAGGATCAACCCGGGCGTCGATGTTGGCCTCGGTCCCCAGCTTCTTGCGCGCAGCCGACTGCAGACCCGCCTCGAGGGACTCGATGATGACGGCCTTGTCGATGTTCTTTTCCCTGGTGATCTGACTCAGGGCGTTCATGACGTTGTGATCCATGACGAGTTCTCCTGCGCTCCAGCGGGGAGCGGCGGCTCAGGCGTCGGAATTTCCGGACGCGTCGTCCTTCTTCCTACGGGGCCGGGCTTTCCGGCCGGCCTTCTTGTTTTTCGCGCGCTCGGCGCGGCGCTCATCCTTGCGCCGCCGGCGGTCGGCGTTGATCAGTTCCTGCGGGTCGAAATCGGCATCGAGATTGCCTTCCAGGACCCGTCCCACCTTCACCGTGACCGGCTCGGCGTCTTCGCCCGGCGGGGTCACTTCCAGGGTGTCGCCCTCCGCTTTGGTCAGCACGCCCTTGACGCGAACGGAACGCTCACGGCCGGAAACCTTCAGGTCCACCTTCTGCCCCACCACGGCGGCAAAGTGGTCCGCGGTGCGCAGAGGCCGCCGGATGCCGGGCGAAGAGACTTCCAGGACGTAGCGGTCATCGACCAGATCGGCCTGGTCCATGACGATGCTCACGGTACGCGAGGCTGCTGCCACCTCGCCCAGGGAGATGCCGTCGGGAGTGTCGACGGAGATGCGGATCTGCAGACGGCCACCGCCCCGGAAAATGCGCACGTCCAGCAGGGAATAGCCCTCCCGCGCCAGTTCCGGCTCCAGCAGGGCCAGGACCTTGCGTGCCAGTTGCCGGGGGTTTTCCGGTTGCCGGGGGTTTTCCTGCGCATCCACCAGCGGTGAGACCTTCCTCTCAACAAAAAAAGTGGGCTTTAGCCCACTCCTGACGATCCACCCGTTCAGGGGGATGGGGAGATGCGCGGAATATAGCGTTTTTCCCGTATTTTTGCAACCGGAAAGTTCCCCCCCCCCCCTACCCGGCCTGGAAGGGAGCAAGGCGCGCGTAGGCTTCCTGCAGGGCGAGCCGGACCGGGGCCGAGGTGGGAGCGGCCAGATCGGGGTCCGACTCCAGCAGATTCTGGGCGTCGTCGCGGCACATCCGCACCAGTTCATTGTCGCGCAGAGGGTTGGCCAGACGGAAGCCGGGCGCCCCGTGCTGGCGGAGCCCCCAGGCGTCTCCGGGGCCGCGCAGCCGCAGGTCCTGTTCGGCCAGGGCGAAGCCGTCGGCATGGTCGGCGAAGAAGCGGATCCGCTCGAAGCTCTCCTGGCCGACGAAGCGGTCGCACAGCAGCCAGCAGGTGGAAGCGGCCTGCCCCCGGCCGATCCGGCCGCGCAGCTGGTGCAGCTGAGCCAGCCCGAACCGCTCCGGGTGGTGGATGACCATGGCCGTGGCGTTGGGGACGTCCACCCCCACCTCGATCACCGTGGTGGCCACCAGAACCCGGGTTTCCCCGTTGCGGAAGGCGGTCATGGCCGCGTCCTTCTCGTCGCCCTTCATGCGCCCGTGCAGCAGGCCCACCGGAACGTCGGGGAAAATCTCCGCCTGCAGGCGGTCGTGTTCGGCGGTGGCGGCCTTGAGGTCGGTGCCCTCGGTTTCCTCGATCACCGGATAGATGACGTAGACCTGATGACCGGCTTTCAATTCCCGGCGGCAGCCCTCCCACATCCCCTGTTCCCCCTTGGCGTCCACGCGCGTGGTGGTGATGGGGCGGCGGCCAGCCGGCAGCTCGTCGATGAGCGAAAGGTCCAGGTCGCCGTACAGGGTCAGGGCCAGGCTGCGGGGAATGGGCGTAGCGCTCATGACCAGCAAGTGGGGCAAGGGTCCCGTCCCCGCCGCGGCGCTGCGTCCCCGCTGCTGCACGCCGAAACGGTGCTGCTCGTCCACGATGGACAGCCCCAGGCGCGGCAGCAGCACGTTCTCGCCGATCACCGCGTGGGTCCCCACCAGCAGGTCGATCTCACCGGCGGCCGCTCCGCGCAGGATGGCGCGGCGCTCGGCCGCGGGGGTCGAACCGGTCAGGGTCTCCACGTTCACCTGCAGCGGCTCGGCCAGGTGTCGCAGGGTGTGCCCGTGCTGTCGGGCCAGCACTTCGGTCGGCGCCAGCAGGAGGGCCTGATGCCCCTGCTCGATGACGAAAAGGGCGGCGATGAAGGCCACCAGGGTCTTTCCCGACCCCACGTCGCCCTGCAGCAGGCGGTGCATGGCCCGGCCGGAGCGCATATCGGCCAGGATCTCCGCCAGCACCCGGCGCTGGGCACCGGTGAGGGTGAAGGGCAGGGCCTCCACCAGGCGACGGGTCAGGTCACCCGGCTTGTCCAGGCGCAGCCCGGCCTCCTTCTGCCGCGACAGACGGCGCACCGCCATGAGCACCTGGACCAGGAACAACTCCTCGTACACCAGCCGTCGCCGGGCCTGTTCCAGCACCGCGGCATCCGCGGGAAAATGGATCTGCCTCAGCGCTTCGGCGCGCCCGAGCAGCCCGCGCCGCCGCATCAGACCCGGCGGCAGGGATTCGCTCAGCCCCGGCCCGGTCCTCTCGATAGCCTGGTTGACCAGGGCGCGCAGCCAGTGCTGACCGATACCCGCAGTCAGGCCGTAGACCGGAACCATGCGCCCGGTGTGCAGGTGGGCCGTCCCGCCATCGGCCTCCGCATCCGCGTCGCTCCCGGGGCCGGTCAGCAGTTCGTAGTCCGGGTGAACGAGTTGCCAGCGCCCCTGGTGCCGCTGGGGCATGCCGCTGGCCATGACCCGCAGGCCGGCGCGGAAGGCCTTGAGGATGTGGGGTTGGTTGAACCAGACGCAGAACACCACACCGGTGTCGTCCCCGATGGTCACCGTCTGCAGGGAACGCCCGCCGCGGGTCCGCCGTTGCCCGCAGGTCAGCACCTCTCCCTGAACGGTGGCCTCCTTGCCGGCGGCCAGCCCGTTCATGGCCTGGCAGGAGGTGCGGTCGAAGTAGCGCCGGGGGTAATGGGCCAGCAGATCCCCCACGGTGACCACGCCCAGCCGGGCCAGCGCGCGCGCGCGAGCCGGCCCCACCGAGCGGAGGAATTGCACCTGGGTGGTCAGGTCGACGCCGGCGGTCATGACCCCAGCCCTTTCCCGGGCAAACCCGGATTCTCCCCATCCGGCCCAAGGTCACCGAAAGCGGGAAGTCGATCCCTGCAGAGAAAAACTTGCTGTCCTGGATGGAGGATGTTAAATTCCGACCCTTGTGATTGCAACCCATGGGAATTGCCGGTCCGCCCGGCGCGCGACCGATCGAGGAGAATTGTCATGAGCAGGAAGTGCTCCGTCTGCGATAAGGGTCCCCAGTACGGCAACCGGGTCAGCCACGCCCACAACCAGACCCGTCACCGCTGGCTTCCCAATCTGCAGAAGATCCGTTTCGAGCAGGACGGAAAGGTTCAGCGCGCCTACGTATGCACGCGCTGCATCCGCACCGGCACGGTCAAGAAGGTCGTCTGACCCGACCGGCCTCTTCCCCTCCTCAGGGAATCCGCTTGAACAGGTGATACAGCCCTCCGGTCACGACCGGGGGGCTGGTTTCGTTGAGCCCCAGGGCCACGATGGCCTCCCGCAGGGGGCTTTTCATGTCTTGCGGCGTGACCCACCCGATGTCTCCTCCACGGGAGGCGGCCGACCCGCTGGAAAACCGTGCGGCCAGCGAGCCGAAATCGCGGCCCTCGGCGAGCAGGGTGACCATGCGGTCGGCGTCGCTGCGGCTGCCCAGCACCATGTGCAGCAGGTGCACCTTGCCCGCGGCGCTGGCGCTCGCGGCGGCGGCCTCCTGGGCGTCTAACCGCAACAGCCAGTTGGTCAGATCGGGGATGTTGTCCGGATCCTGGCCCTGCAGGAGGAGAACCTGCTCACGGGCGCCGGCGAAATCCCCGTTGGATTCCTTCATCTGGGCCAGGACGATGCGGGCGTTGAGCATGGTCGGTTCCAACTCCAGGGCCTTGGTCACTTCCTGCATGCCCTCGGCCGTCTGTCCCAGCTTGCCCAGGTGGATGCCGAAGTTGAAATGGCCCACCGCATCGTCCGGCTGCTGGGCCAGGAACCGCCTGAACCACTGGCCGGCTTCGGTGTACAGCCCGGAGACTTCCAGGGTGTTGGCCAGATTGAAGACAAAACGAGGATCTGGGTCGGTTCCCTTGACCGCCCGCCGCAGATACACCAGGGCCGAATCCATGTTCTCGGAAGCGAAATAGGCCTCCCCCAAGGCGCCGTAAGTGGCCTCGCCCGGCTCCTTGGCCACGGCGCGCCGACCGAAGTCGACCCCCTGGGCGGTCTTTCCCGCCATGATGCTCAGCTGGGAGGCGGTCATCAGGTCCTCAGGCGTCTCGCCCTCCTTGGCCATGGCGGCCTGCAGGTGCCCCAGGGCCTGGTCCCACAAACCCTTGCCGGCCGCGAGGTCGCCCAGCAGGCGATGCAACCACGGTTCGTCCACGCCCTGGCGCCGGATCTGCTCCAGAAGATTGTACGCCTGGGCGGGTTTGCCCTCCTGAAGCGACAGACGGGCCAGCCCCTCCAGGATGCCCTTGTGGGTGGTGGAGATCTGCATGCCCTTTTCCCACTGGGAGCGGGCATCCTCGACCCGTCCCCTGCGCAGGAGGGACCGTCCGTACCAGTACCGGGCCTCCGGATCATCCGGCGCCACTTTCACCGCCCGGTCGCCCAGGGCGACCGCGTCGTCCAGGCGCTTTTCCTGCATGGCCATGACCGTCAGGGGCAACAGCACTTCCACCTGATCGCCCGCATCCTGCAGACATTGTTCAAGGGCGATGCGGGCGGCGGCAAATTCCCCCTTGCGATAGAGATCCTTGCCCGTCTGGCAGGGATCGTCCGCCAACTGGGCCGGGGCGGGGCCGGCCATACCGAGCAGAATCAGGATCAACCAGGGAAGCTTTCGCCGAGTCAGGGTTGGGATCATCGGGGAACGGTCCTTTCCCGCCAGGAATTCAGGGTTAAAGTCCAGGGCTCTGCAGCCGAAACCGGGATATGGAACCCGCGGCCAGGCCCCAGGTTCCGAGCCCTTCGCCCCCAGGGGCCGCACCCGGAGGGAAAGCGGTCCGGAAAGGCCAAGATACGCTCATGGCAAACGATGTGAAACCCAGAATCCTGATCGTCGAGGACGATCCGGACCTGCGCACCATCCTCAGGCTGCAACTGCTCAGTCAAGGCTGGGAAGTGGTCGAGGCGGTCAACGGAGCCGAGGGCTTCGAAGTGGTCAAGCGGGATATCCCCGACTGCGTCATTCTGGATCTGATGATGCCGGTCATGGATGGGTTCGGTTTCCTGAAGCGGGCCCGCAGCCTGATGGATCTGCAAGATGTGCCCATCCTGATCCTGACCGCCAGTGAGGACGAGCGCAACAAGCTCAAGGGCTTCCAGTACCAGGCCGATTCCTATATGAGCAAACCGTATGATCTCGAGGAGCTGACGGTCGAGGTGCAGCGCCTGCTGACCACCGAACGTCTGGTCTGAGCCCCCGCACCTGCCGGCGGATCAGGACAGCCACTTGCGTACCGAATGCAGCCAGAAATCCGGCCGCAGGAACATCCCCACCAGATTTTCCGGATAGAGCGTGGCGATCGGACGCAGATGGGCGTTCGCTTGTCGGTTATCATCGCGGCGCAGGTGCAGGGCGCAGGCCCCGCTGATACACCGGGTCGGCAGCACCGCCGGCGGACTCCAGTCGACCGGGGAAATCGCGTTCTCTGCGCACTGCAGCATGAGATCCAGGGAGCGCTCGCACACCAGTCCCTGCGCTTCCAGTTCCTGGCACAACCGCCAGCAATCCTGATCAGCGCCCCGGAGAAAAGCCGCTTCCGCCCGCACCATCGTCCAGGCTTCCCGAGGCATCACCCGGGGGATCACACCCGGGTCGTGGCCGTCGCCTTCCCTCGCATCGCCTTCCCTTGCGTCGCCCGCGGCCAGGGCCGAGGCGGGAAGCTCCGGCTGGTGCCCCTGGGCCAAGCTCAGCCTGGCCCGCAGATACAGGGGGCGCTGGTCCGGCTCGGAGACGTCTTCCCGCGGCCATTCATCCAGGATCGAGGCGGCCTTCTCGAATTCGCCGGCGGCCAGATGACGGCAGGCCAGCAGGTAGGCATATTCGGGGTCGGCAGGCCAGGCCCGGGCCAAGGCCGTCAACCTCAGACCGCAGGCCTGATGTCGCCCGCGCAGGGTGTCGGCCGCCGCCAGCAGAAGCTCGGCCCAGGCAAAATCGCGGACCAGATCCTGCCAGCGTTCCAGGCGTGGAGCCACCGTTTCGGGGCGCCCCAGCAACAGATCCAGAACCCCGAAAAGATAGGCTCCGAACAGGGCCTCCAGGGAACCGGGATTCTGGCCCGTACGCACCGACTCGTTCTCCTGCAGATAATCCCGGGCCTCCCGGAAGCGGCCCATGTCGGCCAGGATCAAGGCCTTCAGATCCAACGCCGCGGCATAACCGTCGTGCAACGCCAGGGCCGCCTCGACTTCCAGCAACGCCTCGTCGAGGGATCCCACCTGGAACAGGGCTGCCGCCAGGCGCGTGCGGTAATCCGGATAGCGGGGCCGCTTGCGGACAAGTTCGCGGAAAACGGCGGTTCCCTGCTCCCAGTCCCCGGCCCGGCACAGGGCCACCGCCGCGGCGAGCCGGTCCTTTTCCGACTCTCCCTTGACCACCTTTTCCAGCGCCACAGCCAGGTCGTCCGGAAGGTTCTCGGCGGTGAACTCGGGGGTGTCGTCCCAGCGGCGGGTCAACCAGTGGTCCTGGCGCCGCCCCGATTCCCGCAGGGACATCAGGGAACGCGCGGCCTCCCGGCGGCGATCCAGCGCCGTCAGGGCCGCCGCCTCCAGGAGTCGGGCTTCGGGGTACTCGGGGTTGCGCCGCAAGGCGGCGGCGGCTGCCGTCAGGGCGCCGTTCCAATCGCCGGACAGGCCGAGGGCCGTTCCGTGCCACCATTGCAGGTCGGGATAGGCATTCCAGATTTCGGCGGCTTCGCCGAGGTAACCGACGGCTTCGGCAGGGCGTCCTGATCTCAGAAGCCGGCGGCCCTCGGCCTGCAGCGCCCTGCGCAGCAGGTTTCCCCCCAGGGAATCGGGGCGGGCGGACTCCCCCGCCCGGCGCAGGATATCCACCGCCTCGGCGTATTGACCCTGCTCGAGAAGAGCCAGGCCCTCATCGTAGGCCCGGGTGCGGTTGGATCGGAAGAGCCGGTCCAGGAGCGACATTTCAATCCATGTACTTGCGGGTGTAGGCCGGCGCGTTCAGATCGTCGCCGGGTGTCGCCGACCCCAGGCCCGCCGTGGGGCGGCCTTGGGGACGAACCCGATTCGGATCCGGATCGGGGACTTCCACTTCCCCGATATTCCGCGTTCCGACCTGTTTCAAAAAGGACGTGACCGCGGTCGACGGTCCGGTCGGAGCCGGCCTCGGCGCCGGCACGTCGGATCCGCCACCCCGTGCCACCCAGGCCAAGGGCTCGGGTTTCGCTTCGGCGGCCGGTTCGGGTTCCGGCTCCGCATCCAGGGCTGCTGCGGGATGCGCTTGGGCCGGCATTTCGGCGATGAAGTGCTGCGGTTCAGCCTCGTACTCGGCCTCGACCGCTTCAGCCTCCACCACTTTTTCCGCCACCACTTCGGCCTCCACCACCAGGGCTTCTTCCCGGAGCACCGTTTCTGCGGCCTCCACCGGAGGATCGCGCCGGGGCTCCGGGGCCGTGGCCGCCGCGCTGGCGCCGTAGGATCCGCAGGCCCCTTCGCCCTGGAAACCCGTCGCAATCACGGTGACCTGGAGCATCTCGCCCATGGTCTCGTCGGTGCCGTAGCCGAAGATGACGTGGGCCTCGGGCCCGGCCGCCTCCTGGATGTACTGCATGGCCGCGGCCGTGTCCTGCAGACCGACCTCGCGGCCCAGGACGTTCACCAGGACGGCCTGGCTTCCGTGGATGTCGATGTCCTCCAGCAAGGGGGAACTGATGGCGGCCTTGGCGGCCTCCAGGGCGCGATTCTCGCCCTCGGCCCGGCCCGTGCCCATCATGGCCTCGCCCATGCCCCGCATGACCGAGCGCACGTCGGCGAAGTCCAGGTTCACGTGGTCGTGGCGGGAGATGATCTCGTAGATGCCGCGGGTGGCTTCGTAGAGGACGTTGTCCGCGATGCGGAAGGCTTCCTGCATGGACGTGCTCGCCGGCACGACCTGGAGCAGACGCTCGTTGGGGATGATGATGAGCGTGTCGACGGCCTCGCGCAGGCGTTCGATGCCGGCGGCGGCCTGCCGCGTGCGCACGCTGCCTTCGAAGCCGAAAGGCGTGGTCACGATGCCGACGGTCAGCGCCCCCATCTTGCGGGCGATCTCCGACACCAGAGGAGCGGCGCCGGTGCCCGTGCCCCCGCCCATACCGGCGGTGACGAAGACCATGTCCGCCCCGTCCAGGGCGGCCGTGATCAGGTCGCGGCTTTCCTCCGCGGCGGCCTGGCCCCGGGACGGATCACCGCCCGAGCCCAACCCCTTGGTGAGCTGCGTGCCGATCTGGATGGTCTGGTGGGCCTGGGAATCCTTGAGAACCTGCAGGTCGGTGTTGATGGCCAGGAATTCGACTCCCGTCAACCCCGCTTCGATCATGCGGCCGATGGCGTTGCCGCCTGCTCCGCCTACGCCGGCAACCTTGATGTTGGCCAGGCGTTCGGTATCTTCGGCATACTCAAACATCATGCCGCCCTCCTCCTCCGTGAGTTGGGTCGAATTCGGTGCGGAGCCCGCGGTGACCGTCCTTGGACCGCGAATGGCTGCCCCGCATCATTCCTCTTGTAAGTAGCACACACCCGGCGCGGCACCAAGGACTTTTTCCGGTTTCGGATCAGCCTTCGGCCTCCAACGCCACAGCCTTGCGACGCGAGGGCAATAGCCCCTTCAGTTTGCCCAGGATCCCGCTCGCGCCGCTGCGGTCCTGGTCGGCCACCGCGGCGGTCTCGGCCGCCGCGCCCAAGGTCAGCCCGATGGCCGTGGCCCACTGGCCGGGGGGAAGCTCCTCCGCACCCGGCAGATCCGCCGGCAGGTAGCGTTCCTGGGCCGGCAGGTCGAACACTTCTTCGCAAAGCCGGCGCGTTCCCCGGCAGCGGCTGCCTCCGCCGGTCAGCACCACGCCCGCCTGCAGGCGAACCAGTTGCCCCAGGTCGCCGTAGTCCTCTTTGACCAGGGTGAAGATCTCTTCCATGCGCGGTTCCAGAACCGCCGCCACGAGACCCGGCGTCACTTCGGGACGCTCTTCCTCGAAGAGCAGGCGCACCGGCACGTGATCCACCAGGCTGCGCAGGACCACGCCGCCTTCGCGCTTGACCCGTTCGGCCTCCTCGTCGTCGAGGCGCAGTCCATGAGCCAGATCCCGGGTCAGGTTGTCGCCCCCGTAGGGCACCGACCCGGTGGCCAGGAGAGCCCCGTCGGCGAAGACCACCCAGTTGGTCAGTTGGCCGCCCACATCCACCAGCATGACGCCGCGGGCCCGTTCCACAGGAGTCAGCAGGGCCCGCGCGGCGGCGAGAATGTCGACCTCCTCGCCCACGGGCTTGTAGCCGGCGTTGTCGATGGCGTGTTCGATGTTGGCCAGCACGCTGCGGGATCCGGTCACCAGGTGGGCTTGCATCTCCAGTTGGCTCGCCACCCGGCCCAGGGGATCGACGATTCCCCGCACACGGTCCACGACGTATTCCAGCGGGGTCACCGCCAGGATCTTCTGGTCGAACGGCATGGCCAGGGAACGCACGCGCACGCGGGCTTCCTCCATGTCGGCCTCGCGGATGGGCCGGGGTCCCGGCCCGATGGGAACCTGGGCCGTGGAGCGCAGGCCGCGCAGGTGGGAGCCGGAAATGTTGTAGGTGAATCCCCTGATGTAGGTCTGGGAAGCGGCTTCCAGGGCCTTGATGGTCTCGGCGATGCACAGGCTGCCGGAGCCCAGGTTGACGAAATCCCCGTCCTGGAAACCGCGCGCGGGTCCCCGGGCGTGGGCCGTGATATAGAAATTGCCGGAAGCGTCGACCTCGGTGACCAACCCGCGGAACGTGGTTGATCCGAAATCGCAAGCGACGATGAGGCGTTCCTGGCTCATGGTGCGGCTCCTTCCGCAGCGATGGGATCAAAGCGAGGGCGACGGTCGCGGGCTGTTTATCCGCTGCCGTGGGCCGTCCGCTCGGGACGGCGGACGGTTACCCGGTCGGCGAAGCGCAGGTCCACCTCCAGACCCGGCTCCAGATGCGGGCGGGCGATGAGGTAGCGCTCGAGGCGTGGGGTGAACTCCTTCCGACCCACCTGCAGCCGACCTTGGCCGTCTGCCAGCACAATAGCGCATCCTTGCGGTCCGACAACAACAAAATCCACCGGGGCCACGGTCTCCAGGCCGACGGTGGCCATGGCGCCGAACAGATCCAGTAAACCGGCTGTCGCCGTGGAATCCGCGGCCAGGGTCCCACCGGACTCGTGGATCTCCAGCCCCGTCAGAGTGGGCAGGGCGGGAATCTCCAACTCCGCGGGAAATTCCAGCAAGGCGCCGTTGTCCCCCAGCACCCAGGCCCGGGACCGGCGCGCGCGGGGCAAATCGGCCTGGGCGAGCACGGCCAGCGGCCGCCACTCCCGGAAATCCACCGCCAACGTCCCCGGCAGGCGCCGTCCGATGCGCAGGTCGCGCACCCAGGCCAGGGTCGCCAGGGAATCGGCCACCTCCGATTTGCCGACGGTCAACAGGTTGCGGCCCAGGAACGGTCCCAAGGCCGCGTCCAGGGCGGCGGGGGAAGTGAAGCGGTAGTTTCCCGTTTCGATCCGAGTGACGGCCAGAAGCTCCGAATGCGCCGCCCAGTAGATGGCGCCCACGCCCAGACCGGCTGCCAGGACCAGGGTGGTGATCAGACCCAGACGACGGCGCGAAGGGCGGGTCGATGGCTTGCGGCGCACCGCGAAAGACGCGCCGCCGGGTTCTGCCCTGCCCTTCCGGGTGGTCACGCGCCCGACCTCCGGTCCAGCTGGGTCATGATGTCCGGAACCAGGCGCCCGATGTCACCCGCGCCCAGGGTCAGCAACAGGTCCCCGTCGGGCACCCGGGCGTCGAGCCATGCCGCAACGTCCTCGAGGCCCGCCAGCAGGTCGCAGCGCCCCGGCAGGACGGCCTGCAACCGGTCGGCGATCAAACCGCTGTCCACGCCTTCGGTCGCCGGCTCGCTGGCCGCGTACACCGGGAGCAATCCCACCCGGTCGGCGCGGGCCAGCACGTCGGCGAATTCCCGCGCGAACATGGCGGTGCGGCTGTAGCGATGGGGCTGGAACAGCACCGTCACCGGGCGACCGTAGGTGTGGGCCACCTCCAGGGTCGCGGCGATCTCGGTGGGGTGGTGACCGTAATCATCCAGCACCAGGACCCCGCCGTGCTCGCCGTGGAACTCGCAACGACGGCCCACCACCAGGTCTCCCGCCAGACCCTTGCCGATGGCGGCGAAGGGGATTTCCAGTTCCCGGCCCACGGCCACCGCGGCCAGGGCGTTGCGCAGGTTGTGGGTGCCGCGTAGCGAAAGCTTCAAGACCCCCAGTTCGCGATCGCCCTCCCAGACCACCGCTTCCTGGCCCGCCTCCGTCGCCACGATGGTCCCCGGTTCGCAGCGCACCTGCGCCGCGGGATCCAGGCCGTAGGTCACCACCTTGCGGTCGATGTGCGGGATCAGCGCGCGGGTCTCCGGATCGTCGGCGCACAGCACGCAGGTGCCGTAGAAGGGAACCTGCTGGACGAAGCGCCGGAAGGCGTCGCGGAGCGAATCCAGGTCGGGATAGAAATCGACGTGCTCATGGTCGATGTTGGTGACCACGGCGATGGTCGGAGTCAGGTGCAGGAAGGTGCCGTCGCTTTCGTCGGCCTCGGCCACCAGGTGTTCGCCGCCGCCGAGAATGGCGTTGCTGCCGACGGCGCGCACGACCCCGCCCACGATCACCGTCGGGTCCATGCCGCCGGCTCCCAGCACGCCGGCCACCAGGCTCGTGGTGGTGGTCTTGCCGTGGGACCCGGCGATGCTGATGCCCTGCTTCAGGCGCATGAGTTCGGCCAGCATCTCGGCACGCCGGATGACGGGAATCCGCGCCCGGCGAGCCGCGTCCACCTCGCAGTTGGCTTCGGTCACCGCCGACGACCGCACCACCACGTCCGCCCCCTTGATGTGGGCCGGGTCGTGTCCGATGTGGACCACCGCCCCGAGTCCGCGCAGGCGCACGGTGGCGGCGTTCTCGCGCAGGTCGCTGCCGCTGACGCTGAAGCCGAGGTTCCACAACACTTCGGCGATACCGCTCATGCCGATACCGCCGATGGCGACGAAGTGGATGTGACGGGTGTTACCGAACATGGCCTTCCTCTGACCCCGGGTCCTGGTCAACGTGGAGCGGTTTCCCGGCGGGATGCTCCGCCAGCGCCAGCAGGTCCGCGGCGATGTGCGCAGCGGCTTCGGGCCGCGCCATCGCTCGTGCGGCCGACCCCATCCTCGCCAGTTGCGGCCCATCGCGCAAGATCTCATCCACCCGCCGGGTCAATTCGTCCGGGGTGCAGGCGGCGTCGGCGATGAGGACCGCCGCCCCGCCATCAACACATGCGGCCGCGTTGTGGGTCTGATGGTCGTCGGTGGCATGGGGAAAGGGCACCAGCAGGGCCGGCTTGCCCGCGCACTGGATCTCCGCCAGGGTCATGGCCCCGGCGCGGCACACCACCAGATCCGCCCGGAGCAACTCGCTCGCCATATCCTCGATGTACGGGGTCACGGTGATGTTGTCCGCCTCGGCGCAAGCCCTGGTGACGTCGGCCAGGTCCTCCGGCCCGGTCTGCACCAGGAAGGTGCACCGGTTCCATGCGGCCCAGGTCGCGGCCGCACCCATGACCGCCCGATTCAGGGTTCGCGCGCCCCGGCTGCCGCCGAACAGCAGCACGTGTCGATCCTCGTCGCCGGAATTCTCGGCCGGGGCCGCCTGGGCGGAGGCGACGACGGCGGCGCGCACGGGATTTCCCGTGAACCGGCAGCGCACTTGGGGGAAAAAGCGGCGCGCCCCGTCGAAACCCAGATAGATCTTCCGCATGCGTTTGCCCAGCAACCGATTGGTGGAACCGGGAATCGAATTCTGTTCCTGCATGGCGCAGGGGATCCCCAGCATGATCGCCGCCACCAGGGCCGGCACGCTGGCGTATCCTCCGGTGCCGAGAACGACCTGGGGACGATGCCGCAACAGGGCCAGGCTCGCCTTGGCCACGCCGCCGATGAGGTTGCCCATGAAGGCCAGCCTGGCCGGCACCCCCAGCCCGCGAAACCCCGACGCGGGCAAGATCAGAAGCGGGTATCCCGCCGCCGGAACGATCCGGGCTTCCAGGCCCCGCGCCGTGCCCGCAAAGACGATCTCGGCCTCCGGAGCCAAACGGGTCAAGGATTCGGCCACGGCCAGGCCGGGGTAGACGTGCCCACCGGTCCCTCCCCCGGTGATCAGGATCCTGACGGGCGAGCGTTTCATCGCACGCCCCGGCTTTTCCAACGGTGCTTCCAAAGGTGATAGGATCGGCTGTTGCGCTCGATCCCCAGCAGCAATCCCACCGCGGCCAGACAGCCCACCATGGCGGTGCCCCCGTAACTGATGAACGGCAGCGGCACGCCCACCACGGGCAGGATGCCCAGGACCATGCCGATGTTCACGAGGCCGTAGATGGCCAGGCCGGTGGTCAGTCCCGCCGCAACGCAGCGTCCGAAACCGTCGCCGGCGCGGGAGGCGATGCCGTAACCCCGCCACAGCAGCAGGCCCAGCAGGATGATCACGGGGATGGTGCCCAGCAGACCGAACTCCTCACCCAGCAGGGAGTAGATGAAGTCGGTGTGCGCCTCGGGCAGGAACGCGAACTTGTTGTGACTCTGTCCCACGCCCAGGCCGTGCCAACCTCCGGCGCCGAGCCCCGTCAGGGAAGCCTTGACCTGATAGCCATAGCCGCCCTCCTGCAGCCCCTTGAGCACGCCCTCCAGGCGGTCCCTGACCTTGCCCGAGATCGCGATGATCAGAAGGACGGCCACCGGCGGCAGAACCAGGGCCGACCAGCGGATGCGATCCGGCAGGTCCGACACCGTCAGGATGATCACGGTCATCCCCACCACCACCATGGCGTTGCCGTAGTTGGGTTGCAACGCCAGCAGGGCCAACAGCGGCAACACGCCGCACCCCAGGGCGATCCCCGCGTCGCGCGCCGAAGCGGTCGCGCGCCCGCGATCCCCGCCCACCCGGCCGGCCACGAACGTGACCAGGGCGATCTTGGCCATCTCCACCGGTTGCAGGGAGAATCCCATGACGGTGATCCAGCGGTTGATGGCGCGGTCCCCACCCGTCAGCAGGGTCAGGGCCACCAGCCCGTCGCCGATCAACAACAACGACCAGGCGACCACCGGGTGTCGGAAAATGTGGTAGTCGAGGCGGAACAGCAGGCCGGCGATGACCAGCCCGATGCCGATCATCACCAGATGCTTGCTGATCAGGTAGTAGGAGCCCACCAGTGTGGCCGCGTGGCGGTTGAACGACCCGGCGCCGTAGACCATGAGCAGGCCGTAGAGCAACATGCCCGCCACGACGAACACCAGGGTCAGGTCCGTGCTCTCCAGGGTGCCGGCCAGGTGTCTCAGTTTGCGGCGCATGGGGCTCCTTCCCTCGCCGAACGGGCCTCGGGCCCTCGGATGAGTGCGGCTCAGGGCCGCGGGTCGATCATTTCCGCTCCCAGGTCGGCCACCGCTGCGGCAAAGGCGCGACCCCGATCACGGTAGTTCGCGAACATGTCGAAACTGGCGCAGGCGGGGCTCAACAGCACGACGGCGTCCCGCGCCGTGGCGATGTCCGCGGCCCGGGCCACGGCGTCATGCAGATTATCCTTTTCCTCCACCGGCACCCGATCGCGCAGCGCCTCGGCGATGCGCGGACCTTCGTCGCCGATGGTCAGGACCGTGACCACCGCACCCATGGCCGCGGCCAGCGGGGCGAAATCCTCGCCCTTGCCGCTGCCGCCGGCGATCAGCACCACCGGCCGGGGATAACCCGTCAGCCCCGCGCACACCGCGTGCACGTTGGTGGCCTTGGAATCGTTGATGAACTCCACCGCGCCCAGTCGGCCGACCACCTGGTGGCGGTGGGCCAAGCCGGGAAAATCGCGCAAACCCGCGGCGATCCGCTCACGGTCCAGGCCGAGGGACAGACCCAGGGCGGCGACCGCCTGGGCGTTCAAGACGTTGGGCGGGGACTTGAGGGACAGGTGCGCCGTCGGCAGGATCCGCCGGGCGCAGCCGGCGTCGTCCCGCGCCATCAGCCATCCTTCGTCAAGGTACACCGTCGTGTCCTGCGAGGGGTCGCCATAGAGCACCCGGCGTCCGACCGTCGGCCAGGCCACCGCCTCGGGACATCCCGTCCATACCACGAGGCTGCCGCCGGCGGGGACAAGGCCGGCCATGATGCGCTTGGCTGCGCAGTAATCCTGCAGGGTGGCGTAGCGATCCAGATGGTCGGGGGCCAGGTTCAGGATCGCCGCGGCCCGAGGAGAGAAGGTCCGCATGGTCTCCAGCTGGAAGCTGGAAACTTCCACCACCGCCGCATCCTCCGCTTCGAGTTCGTCCGCCACCAGAGCCAGGGGACGGCCCAGGTTGCCCACGGCCTCCACGCGGCGTCCCTCGTGCCCGAGCACGTGGGCGCACCAGGCCGTGGTGGTCGACTTGCCGTTGGTGCCGGTGATCGCCACCAACTCGGCGCGACAGAAGCGGGACGCCAATTCCAGTTCCCCCATGACCTCGACGCCGGTGGGAAGTCCGGCCAGCAGGTCGTGCCCGCCGGGCACCCCGGGACTGACGATCACCGCCCGGGGCAAGGGTTGTTCAGCAGGGCGGAGGCCGCCGGTCAGGAGTTCGTCGAAAGCCCGGGGTGCCAGATCGGTCAGGCCTTCACGCTCCCACCGGCGGCCCAGGTCCGCCTCCTGCTGATCGTCGATGCCGACGACCACCGCGCCGTGACGGCGCAGCAGGGCCCCGGCGGCGCAACCGCTGCGGGCGGCCCCCAGGATCCAGAAAACCTCGTCGCGCACCTTGTCGGCCAAAACGTTCCCCTCTACTGCAGCTTGAGCGAGGACATCCCCACCACCAGCAGCAGAATGCCGATGATCCAGAACCGGACCACCACCTGGGTCTCGGACCATCCGCCCAGTTCGAAATGATGATGCAAAGGAGCCATGCGGAACAGCCGCTTACCGCCCGAGCGCCGGTAGTAGAAAACCTGGATCATCACCGACAGGGCTTCGGCCACGAACATTCCCCCGATGATCACCAGCAGGAACTCCCGCTTGACCAGGATGGCCACCGTGCCCAGGGCGCCGCCGAGAGCCAGGCTGCCCGTATCGCCCATGAAGATCCGTGCGGGGTGGGCGTTGAACCACAGGAAGCCCAGACCCGCCCCCACGACCGCGGCGCAGTACACGGCCAGCTCGCCGGCCTCGGGAATCGGCACGAGGTTCAGGTAGGCTGCGAAGCCCGCGTGACCGCTCAGGTAGGCGATGGCCCCGAAGCCCACGAAGGCCAGGCTGCTCAGCCCGATGGCCAGGCCGTCCAGGCCGTCGGCGAGGTTGACGGCGTTGCTGGTACCGGTGACCACGCAGATCACCAGCGGAATGTAGAGCCAACCCCAGGGCACCAAGGCGTCCTTGATGAACGGCACGGTGCTGCTGGTGACCAGGTCGCCGCCACCGGATCCGTAGACCAGGATCGTGCCCAGCAACAGTCCATAACTGACCTGCCCCACCAGTTTGAAGCGTCCGATCATGCCCTTGGGCCGTTTCTTGACCACCTTGAGGTAGTCGTCGATGAAACCGATGATCCCCATCCACACCGTCCCCAGCAGGGCCAGTTGGACGTAGTGGTTGGTCAGGTCCGCCCACAGCAGGGTCGGCACCACGCACGCGGTCAGCACCAGGACCCCGCCCATGGTGGGCGTGCCCGACTTGGCCTGATGATGGGCGGGGCCGTCGCTGCGAATGGTCTCGCCGATCTGCAGTTTCTCGAGCCGGCGGATCACCCACCCGCCGAACAGGAAGCTGATCAGCAGGGCCGTGATCGCGGCATAGGAAGCCCGGAAGGAGATGTACTTGAAAACGTTCAGGGCGGACCAGGCGTTGTGCAGCGGATAGAGCAGGTGATAGAACATGGCCTATGGTCCTTTGCGCGCCGGGGCGACGCCCGGCAGGTGATCCAGAATTTTTTCCAGGGCCTCGCTCCGCGATCCCTTCAGGAGGATGACATCTCCCGGCCGGGTCATCGTGCGGATCCACTGTGCCGCGCCGGCATGATCCGCGCAATAGTGGGCTTCGCCGCCCTGCGCGTCAAAGCCCCGTCCCAGGGCCTCGCCTCCGCTGCCCACCGCCACCAGGGCGCCCAATCCCAGCTCGGCCAACCGGGCCCCCGTTTCCCTGTGCAGGGTGAGGGAATCGGCGCCTAGTTCCCCCATGCCGCCCACGATGGCGATGCCTCCTCCGTTCACCGCCAGATCGCGCAGGGCCGCTGCCGCCGCCAGCATGCTGACGGGGTTGGCGTTGTAGCAATCGTCCAGCAGCAGCCGCCCTTCCCAATCCAGCAGCAGGCCGCGGTGGGCAGACCCCGCAAAGCCCTCCAGGCCCCGGCGCGCTTCGGCGTCGCTCAGGCCGGCGGCGCGGGCAGCCAGCAGGGCGGCCGTGAGGTTGGCGCCGTTGTGGCGTCCCGGCAACGGCGTCAGCCAACTTTCGCCGTCGATCTCGGTTTCCCAGCCGCGTCCCGGAACCGCGCGCCAGGACCAACGGCAGTCGCCATCGCCGGATCCCCACGAAACGACCGGGCACCGCGCACGGGCAAACCAGTCGGAGAAACCCGGGCTGTCGGCGTTGAGAATCGCGGTTCCGGTTGCCGGCAGGACGTCGAGCAACTCACCCTTGCCGCTGATGACTCCCTCCAGGGAACCGAATTCGGCCAGATGGGCGGAGCCGGCGTTGGTGATCACGCCGATGTGGGGACGGGCAAGGTCGGCGAGGGTCCCGATGTGCCCCACCGCGGAAGCCCCCATTTCGATGACCGCGAATTCGTGGTGCGGCGCCAGTTGCAGCAGGGTCAGGGGAACGCCCAGGCGGTTGTTGTGGTTGCCCCGCGTGAAGCACACCGGGTCGCGCCCGCCGAGCATGGCGGCGCAGAAATCCTTGCAGGTTGTCTTGCCGTTGGTCCCGGTCACGCCGATGACGGTCCCGCCCCACCGGCTGCGGTTGCAGACGGCGAGCCGGGTGAATCCCGCGATCCCGTCCGCGCAGACCAGCACGCCCGACCCGGGCGCCGCCGGCATCCCCGCCAGATCCTCGGCGTCATCCCATCCGGCCTCCAGCCCGGCCAGAACCCAATGTCCCCGGGCCAGGGCCTGATCGAGGAAACGCCGGCCGTCGGCACGCTCGCCCGGCAGGGCCACGAAGAGTTCGGTCCCCTCGAGGGTGCGGGAATCCAAGGCAGCCCCGGCAAAGCCTCCGGCCGCTTCTTCCAGATCCTCGGCGCCGGCAGGGACCAACCGGCCCCCATCTTCACGCAGGACCCGGACCAGCAGATCCACCTCGGCCAGGTCCCGGGCAGCGGTTCGGGCGCTGTACAGATCCGGCTTCATGCCCCGCCTCCCTGTGCGGCGATCCACTCCCGCACGATCCTGCGGTCGTCCAGAGGCAGCACCTGATCGCCGACCAGCTGGTAGTCCTCGTGCCCCTTGCCGGCGATGACCACCACGTCCTGGTCTCCGGTGGCGCCCAGGGCGTCCGCGATGGCTGCGGCACGATCGGGGATGACCACCCGGCTCCGGGCACGCGGGGCCGGGACCCCATCGATGCCCGCCAGGACCTCCGCAATGATCGCCTCGGGATCCTCGGTGCGCGGGTTGTCGGAGGTGACCCAGACCGCATCGGCCAGATCGGCGGCGGCCCGCCCCATGAGGGGTCGCTTGCCCCGATCCCGGTCCCCCCCGCAGCCGAAGACAACCAGGATCCGGCGGGACGTCAATTCCGCGCAGGCGCGCAGGACCGCGGCCACCGCTTCGGCGGTGTGGGCATAATCGACCACGGCCAATCCGCCCGAGGGCAGGACGAAACGTTCCATGCGTCCGGGCACCTGCTCCAGGCTTTCCAGGGCGGCAACAGCCCGGTCCGGGTCGAATCCCGCACCCAGGACGGCGGCCAGGGTCGCGGTCAGGTTTTCCACGTTGTAGCGACCGACCAGCGGGCTCTTGACCGTCAACGGCCGGCCCCGCCAGGTGAAATCCACCCGTGACCCGGACCGGTCGAGCCGGCTGTCGGTCACCGTCAGGTCGGGGATTCGCTTTCCGCACGGTCGACCCGTGGCCGAAAACAGAATGGGCTCACTGAGGCCGTCGACCAGATCGCTGAACGCAGGGTCATCGGCGTTGATCACGGCCGCGCCGCCGTCGGGATCCAGATGGTCGAAGATGCCGGCCTTGGCCGCCAGGTACGCGGCCAGATCCCGGTGGTAATCCAAATGGTCCCGCCCCAGGTTGGTCATCACCGCCACGTCCAGCCGCAAACCCGCCGCACGCCCCTGGTCCAGGGCGTGGGACGACAATTCCATGGCCACGCTGCGGCAGCCCTCCTGCACCATCAGGCCCAGCCAGCGATACAGTTCAGGTCCCGCCGGAGTGGTCAGAGGCGCCGGCTCCTGGAGGTCGCCGGCCTGATAACGGATCGTGCCGAGCAACCCGCAGGGTCCCCGGAGCCGGCCCAGAACGCTCTGCAGGAGGAACGAAACGGTGGTCTTGCCGTTGGTGCCGGTCACCCCGGCGGTGAAGAGCTGTGCGTCCGGAGCGCCGGCCAGGGTGCGGGCCAGGAGCGCGGGCGCAAAACGGGTGTCGGCAACCCGGACCAGGGCGGCGAAACGTGCCCGCAGGGCCGGGTCGAGGGTGGCCGCCGCCTCGACCGAAACCACCGCCGCTCGGCATCCCCGCTCGAGTGCGGTCGGGAGGAATCGGTGGCCGTCGGCCGTTGTTCCCTTGACGGCCACAAAGAGGGTATCGGGTCCGGCGGCGCGCGAGTCGGCGGTGACCGCCGTGACCTCCAGGTCTTGGGTTCCGTCCCACTGGACCACCTCGATCGCTTGTGTCAGGTCCACCAGCTTCACGGCCACACCTTTTCCATGGTCACCCTGACTGCCCGTCCCCGCAGGGGCTCGCCCGGGTTCACGTCCTGGCCCGTGGCGTATCCGTTGCCCTGCAGGTCCACCCGGATGCCCAGCCTTCCCGCCAGGCCCCGGACCTGACGGTCGCTCAGGCCGTGAAAATCCGGGCAGAAGGATTTCTCCGCCATCTGTTGGGGTTGCCGTGGTCCCACCGTCAATTCGACCGTGGCCCCCGGCGCACAAAGAGTACCCGGGGCCGGCACCTGCTGGACAACCAGGCCTTCGCGTTCGGCGCCGGCCAGGGCAAAACCCCGGGCCCCCAGACGCTGAGCCGCCGCAGCCACGCCCAGGAACAGGACGTCAGGAACTTCGACCTGCTGCCGCGGGCTGGGCGCCTCCACCACGGCGGTCCGCGAGCCCGGCACGTCGGTCAGCCAGGCGGTCTCATTGCGGATCTCCTGGATGATGTCCCGGAACAGGGGCGCCGCGCTCTGGGAGGCGAAATGGTAGATGCCGTGGGGTCGGTCCAGGATGGTCAGGATCACCAACCGCGGATCATCCAGGGGCACCACCCCGCCGAAACTCGCCATGTAGGCGCCCCGCGCGAAGGTCCGCCCGTCCAGACTGACCTGGGCCGTGCCGGTTTTGCCGCCGGTGGTGATCCAGTCCAGCTTGGCGTCGACGCCGGTCCCTTCCTTCACCACACGCCCCAGGGCCACGCGCAGCAACTCCGCCAATTCCGGGGCCATGACCCGCCGCAAGGCCAGCGGCGGCCCGGCTTCGATGCGTTCGCTCCCCGGGTCGGTGATGGCGCGCACCAGGCGAGGCGCGTAAAGGGTCCCGCCGTTGGCCACGGCGCACAACCCCAGCCCCAACTGCAGCGGGGTGACGGCGATCTCCTGACCGATGGCCAGGGTGGACTTGGAGCGCCGGCTCCATTGGGATGGTTCGCGCAGGGTTCCGGACACCGTCCCCCGGTAGGGAAGGTTGGTGGGCTGGCCGAACCCGAAGGCCACCAGGTCGCGGTAGAATTCCTGATCGCTGAGATTGCCCACGGCGCGGGCGAAGTAGATGTTGGACGACTTGGTGAACGCCCGCATCAGGTTCAGGTTTCCGTACCGGTGGTGGTTCTCGTTGTCGATGGTATAGCCTTCGAAGACGGGATCGCTGCAGTCGAATACGGTGGCGGTGTCGATGGCGCTGTTGCCCAGCAGGGAAGCCATGCTGAAGACCTTGAACACCGACCCGGGCTCGTACTGGCTGATGAAGTTCCGGTTGTTCCAGACGGCCCCGTCCGGGTGGGACCCCCCGCGGGTGGGAACCAGGGGCCAACTCGCCGCAGCCAGGATGTCTCCGTTGCGGGGGTCGAGGATCAGCACCGATCCCCCCTGGGCGCCGCAGCGTTCGATCGAGGCGGCGAGCTGTTGTTCGCAGATCCCCTGCAGGGCGATGTCCACCGTCAGAGCCACATCCTGCCCCGCGACCGGCTCCTGCTGGACGATATGGCCCAGATCCCGACCACCCACCGGCGTCTTGATCAAACGCGCCACCCCGGGTTGCCCGGCCAGGTGGGAATCCAGGCTGTACTCGAGGCCCGTGGCGACGGTGTCTCCGGCGCCGTAGCGGAAGAACCCCACCAGCGAGGCTCCCACCCCGTCGTGGGGATAGACCCGGGTGACGACGGGATCCAGGGTCACCGAGCGGTCACGGTCCAGGGCCCGCTTCTGTACCCGGCTGAGCACTACCTTCTGGTCCAGGCGCAGGAACCGGCCCTTGGCCTGCGCCAGGCGTTGTTGCAGCTCCCGGCTCGGCACGCCCAGGACTTCCCCGACCAGCGCGGCGGTCGCCGCCGCATCCGACATCAGGGATGTGGCCACACCGACATCCCAGGTGGTCACCGATAGGGCCAGGGGGTTTCCGCTGCGATCGAGAAGGGTTCCGCGGGCGGGGTGCAGGGGGACGGTCTTGCCCCACACCACCTGGGCGATCTGACCGTAATGGTCGTGGGCAAAGACCTGGATCTGGACGACGCGCACCGTGAGCAGGATACAAACGAACACGACCAACAGGCGCAGGGTCTGGAAGACCCGATTCCTGTCGGTCGTTCCGCTCACGGGCGGCCGACCTCACGCGCAGCGGGAGCCAGGAAAACCATTGATCCTGCGGCCGTACCCGCCAAAGGGTCGGTGGCCGCTTCCAGGGTCTGGCCGCCGCCGAAACGCGCCAACATCCGCTGCCACAAGCCCGGATCCTCCCGGGAACTGCGGGGAGCCTGCACCAGGACCATGCTCGGTTGCCGGGGGATTTCGAGCCCGATCTCGCGATGCGCCCGATCCTGAATGACCCGGGACGCGGTCACGGTATTCCAACGCGCCTGCAGCAAGGCGGTGCGGGCTTCGAGGAACTCGCGACGGTCTTCCAACCGGGAGACGTTCAACCGGCAGGCCACAACCTGGTTCGACACATAGACCGCCCCGGCCAGCAGCGCCACGCCCACCAGGATCAGGGGCACGGCCAGGGCCGTCCCGCGGCAAAACATGTCACGGCGCTGAGCCATGAAACCGCAGGCCAGCATACCGGACTCGCCGGCGGAATGGGAATGGGACGGAACGCGACGGTTCATCATGTCCGGGACCCCTTCTTCAGTTTGCGGGCCGCACGCAACCGGGCGCTGCGGGAGCGGGGATTGCGCTGCTGCTCCTCGGCCGAGGCCTGGATCGCTTTGCGGGAAATCGGTTCGAGACTGGCCTGATGGCCGCAGGTGCAAACCATCGCTTCGGGCGGACACAGGCAGTCCCGGGTTTCACGGGCGAGGAACTTCTTGACCAGCCGGTCCTCCAGCGAGTGGTACCCGATGACCGCCAGAACACCCCCCGGAGCCAGCAGGGCCGGAGACTTGGTCAGCGCCTCCTCCAGCGCCCCGAGCTCGTCGTTGACGGCGATCCGCAGAGCCTGGAAAACCCGGCTGAGCACCGGCTCAATTTTGCGCCCGCGGGGAACGACCCTTTCGACGATCTCCCGCAGGGCGGTCGTCGTGGCCACCGGTTCAACGGCCCTGGCGGCGATCACCCGACGCGCGATGCGGCGGCTGCCCCGCTCCTCGCCGTACTTCCAGATCAGATCCGCCAGATCCCTCTCGTCGAGAGCGGCCACCAGGTCGGCGGCACTTTGTCCCCGGGTCTGATCGAATCGCAAGTCCAGGGGGCCGTCCTTGCGGTAGCTGAACCCCAGGTCCGGATCATCGAGTTGCAGGGAGCTGACTCCCAGGTCCAGCAGGATCCCATCGACGGCGGTCCAGCCGGCCTCCGCAGCCCACCGGTCCAGATGGCGGAAGGAACCGCACCGACAATGCAGGCGTGGTTGCGATTCCCGCAAGGCCGCGCAGGCGGTGCAGGCGTCCGCGGACAGGTCCAAACCAAGCACCTCGGCGCCTGCGTCGAGCAGGGCCGAGGCGTGTCCCCCGAAACCGAAGGTCCCGTCGATGAATCGCTTACCCGGCCCCGGTGCGAGGCAGTCCTGAGTCTCGACCGCCAACACCGGGGTGTGCCGGGCATCGCTCATGTTCGGGTGACATCCATCGCCGTCGCCGGACGGCGATAGATGGCAAGCCCGGGTTCGGGCGCCCCCAATTCGCGTTCCCAGTCCTCCATGACCAGGATCGCCTTGAGGTAATCGCTCCAGTTGCGCAGATAGAGTTGGTGGCCGTACTGCTTGAGGGTCCGGTTCCAGGCCAGGAGGGGGCCCGTGCACCGGTAGTCCATATGAATCAATCCGGTACCGTCCAGCACGATGCGGCGGCCCCGGTCACCCAGCTTGAGCGCGATCCTGCCCAGCATGGCGTCGAGGCCGGGGCGATCCAGGATGCCCGAGAGAGAGACCCACACAGTCCTGTCCCTGTGCGTGATCTCCATATCCAGCGTGCTGCGTGCGGCATCCTGCCTCGCGGACTGCTGGGTGCTCTCTCTCGGCATGGCGGGATCCTTCCCTGGCTCGGCCCCTCCGTGGGCACGGATCTCATGGCGTGGTCGCGATAGGGTCCCCGGGCGGGCGCCGGTCCTTCGGCGCCCCGTCGCCCGGGATTCTCCGGTCGGCCTCCGTGCCGCCGGCTTCCATCCGCCGCCTCCCAGCTAGCGGAAGAATTCGTTGGTCAGGTCCTCGCTCACGTCCAAGGGGCTCTCCCCCACGTCGGGCAAGGCCTCGGGCGCCCACAGCTCCATGTAATTCCCCACGCCGATGACGATGACCTTGCGGTCGATCCCGGCGGAAACGAGATAGCGGGAAGGAACCGCGATGCGGCCCTGGCTATCGGGGGTCACCTCATGGCTGTTGCGGGACATCATGCGCTTGAAACGGCGCTGCTCGGCGCCGGCCGGCCCCGCCTGGGTGCGGTTGAAGCTCTCCAGCCACACTGGATACGGCATCAGGGCCAAAGCCCCGTCGGGACCCAGGGTGATCATGTACTTCTCGTCCTCGGGCCCAGGCATGGTCCGCCGAAAGCGGAAGGGCAGGTTGAACCGGCCCTTGGCGTCGATTGCACGCTCGTACTCCGAATTGAAGTTGTAGGCTTGCGTGCTCACTTGCCCTGCCTCTTCGAAGTGATCCATGCTCTCCATACCGGGCCGGGAAGGAATTTGGCGGGATCTTTATCCGTCCCTGGAAAGTGCGCCGCTCCTGCGGCCACCCGCCAATCCCTGGTCGATCGTCATTTTCACCACTTTTCACCACTGCCAACCACCGGACTATAGCCTTCCCCCACCAGGGCGGTCAAGCCTCTTTTTCACGATTTGTCGATTATTTCGCATTATTTTTCATCGTGTTGCAATAAAAGAGGTTATGCGGAAATCCGGAGTGCTGAACGGCGGGTGGGGAAAAAAGGTGAGGCTACGGTCTCATGGGGATGTTCAGGGGCATTTCCCCCCGATAACCATCAGGCGGAGCTCAGGAGGTGCGTTTTCCCAGGATCAGATCAGCCAGGGACAGGTCCCCGGACCGCAGGAAACGGGTGAGCATCAGGATCGTCCCGCAGGCGTAGGCCAGGCTGCTGGACCACCCCGCGCCCACGGCGCCGTACCGGGGAATGAGCCAGAGACCCAACCCGATATTCAGGAGCAGGGTGATCAGGCTGGCCTGGGTGTTCCAGTGCGGACGCCCCCGGCCGATGAAGTCGCCCGCCAGGACCGTTCCGGGCGCAAAGGCCACGATGCCCGGCAACAGGGCGCGCAGGGCGCCGGCCGACGAGGCATAGGCGCCCCCCGCGAGCAACGGCAGCAGGGGGCCGGCCAGGAAGTACAGAGGCAGCCCGGCCAGAAGCGTCACCGCGAAACCCCACCGGACCGCGCGCAGGGAATCGGCATCCCGGTCCGTGCTGGATCCCGCAGCTGCGGCGCTGTGCACCAGCAGGGGTGTCAGGGCGCCCGGCAACAGCCACAGCATCTCCCCGAAATACACGGCCACCGAGTACACCCCCACCTCGGCGGCCCCGTGGAAGTGTTCCAACAAACCCTGATCCAGGCGCAACAACAGGAAGTAGGCCACCGCCGACAGTTGTCCCAGCCATCCCTGACGGGCCAGAAGCCCGGCCAAACGGAGCGGTGTCGCGGTCTCGGGGAGGTCGGGCCCCGCTTGCGCGCCCTCGGCCTTGGGCGACCGGCGACGCCGGATCTCGGTCACCGTCACCAGCACCAAGGCGATACCACCGAGGACCTGGGCGACGGCCACCAACCCCACGGCGCCACTCAGATTCAGGGTTCCGAGCAGGATCAACACCCCGACCAGCAACAGGTGGAAGACCGCGCGGAAACCGTTGATCACCGCTCCGACCACCAGTCGGCCGCAGGCCAGGAGGTCGTAGGAGAAGATCTCGAACAGCAGGATGCCCAGCACCGCAACGGCCACCACGAAACCCAGACCCGTCGGCCAGCCCAGGTGGTCAGCCAGGAAGCGGGCCGGTCCCGCGGTCGAGGTGAACGCGGCCAGGATGCTCAGCACGGCCACGGCGGCGCCGACCCACAGGATCTGCGCCTCCCAAATCCTGCGGGCCGGGATAATCGTGCGCCGCAAGTGGGGCACCGCCGCAAGACCCTGCCCCCCCGCCAGCACGGACGCCACCAGCAAACCCACCGCAACGGTGAGACTGTAGTGCCCCTGCCCCACCGGCCCCAGCCGCGTGGCCACGAGCAGAACTACCGCGGCGTTGGCCGCCACCTGGATCAAACGGCTGGCCAGGATGCGGGCTCCGGGCGCAAGGAGTTTCATGGGCGTTCCGGCTCCCTGTCATGCCAGCGATTGGCCTGCTCGCCGCGCTTGCGGAGCCGGTCCCGAACCTGTTCGGCAAACTTCAGGGCCGCTCCCCTGCTGGTGTAGAAACCCCGCAACTGGAGTTCGGCGCCGAAGGACTTCTTGAAACCCAGAAGGGAGCCGGCCACTTCGCTGGCCCCCAGGTCCAACCACCGGGCGCCCCGCTCACACGCGGCGGACAGATCCCCCCAGATGCACAGGGTGGACGGGAAATGGGTGCGCGCCAGGGCGGGATCCGTCACCCCGGCCCACGCCAGGACCCGGTCGCCCAGATGCAGGTTCAGGTGGGCGCCGATGACTTCTCCCTCGAGGGTCGCGCAGGTCAGGAACGCTTCGCCCACTTGGTCGGCAAGGCCGCTTCCGCGCAGAAGACCCTGCATGAAGGCCTCGGGAACCGGTTCGATCCCCCAGTGGGCGGCAGCCTTGCGATAAAGGGGATAAAAGCGGCTCAGGTCCTGCGGATCGTTCGTGACGAACACCTCGGCCCCGCGCCGCAGCCCGCGGTTCCGTTCGTTGCGTTTGGTCTTCGCCATGCGTTCGCGGTCCACCCGCTCCAGCCCGCCGTCCAGGGAGATCGCCGCCGTGGAAATCTCCCGGCGGCTCCAGCCACCGAGCCCGCACACCCGGGACCCGAACTCCTGTTCGTGGGCGGGGCAGAGCGCCAGGCCAAGCGTGGTCAACGGCCCGCGGCGCTCGCGGGCGAAGCGTTCGAATAGGAGCAGGAAAAGCCGGGCGCGGAGCGCGGGATCCAGGGAGTCGAGGACGAGCGGACCGCCCGAGGTGCCGTCCAGACTGCTGTCCAGATGCAGGATCGGGCCCTTGCGCCGCGCCACCGCGGCCAGGCCGGCCACCAGCCGGTCTCCCCGGCGCACCGTCAGGACAACCAGGCGGGCGCCCCGGTAGTGACGCCGCGCGCACAGCAACCAATGGGCGGTCTGGGTGTATTCGGCGGTCGCGCACCCCCGCACCAGATCGTCCCAGTCCTGCGGCAATTCCGCGGACCGGTCGAGGGTCTCACTGGTCTGGGCAGCGGCGGAAGTCATCATTTCCGGGAAGCTTCCACGCTGGCCCGTACCACGGTGACCACGTCGGTCACGTCCTGGTCGGTCATGGCCGGAAACAGCGGCAGGCTCACGGCCTCGGCGAAGTAGCGCTCGGTCTCCGGCAGTTTGTCCCCGAACGTTGCGGCCAGGTCGGTGAAGGCCGGATGGTGGTGCAAGGGAATGAAGTGAACCGAAGACCCGATGCGGTTGGCGGTCAGGTCGGCGATGAGGCCGTCACGCCCGCCGGGCACCACGCGGGGGTCGATGCGCAACAGATAGAGGTGCCACGCAGGGGTCATGCCCGGCAAGACCTGCGGCACCTGCACCCCGGGCAGATCACCCAGCTCGGCGTTGAAGCGTTCGGCGACGGCCGTGCGGCGGGCCATGAAATCGTCGGCGCGGCCGAGTTGTCCCAGCCCCAGGACGGCAGCGGGATCGCCCAGGTGGTACTTCCATCCCGGCTCGAGGATCTCGTAGTACCAGCGCCCCTTGTCGCCGTATCGCTGCCAGGCGTCGCCGTCCATGCCGTGCACGGCCAGACTGGCCATGCGGGCGGCCAGGGCGGCGTCGTCGCAGGTCACCAGGCCGCCGTCGCCGGTGGTGATGCACTTGGTGGCGTAGAACGAGAAGACCGTGGCGTCGCAACCCTGGCCGACCAGGCGGCCGTGTTCGCGGGCGCCGAAGCTGTGGGCCGCGTCACGGACGATGCGCAGATCGTGCTGACGGGCCAGATCGCCCAGCCCGGCCATGTCGCAGGGATGACCGCCCATGTCCACGGGCATGATCGCCCGGGTGCGCGGGGTCAACAAAGGCGCGCAGGTGGCGGGGCTGATGCAGAGGCTGACCGGATCGATGTCCGCCAGCACGGGGGTTGCTCCCCGGTGCAGCACGGCCGAGAGGGTCGCCACGAAGGTCAGCGCCGGCAGGATGACCTCGTCCCCCGGACCGATGTCCAGGGCCTCGAGGGCCAGGTGAAGGCCGGCGGTGCAACTGCAGACCGGCACGGCGCGATCCACTTCGAGATACTTGGCGCACGCCTGCCCGAACTCGTGCACCTTGGCGCCGTAGGTCAACCAGCCGCTGCGCAGCACTTCGCCCACGGCGGCGATCTCTTCTTCGCTCACATCGGGCCGGAAAAACCGCAGGTGATCCTGTCGCTCGATGAACACGCGCCCTTCGCGACGGTCAGCTCCCATTTCCACCTCCCGGCCCCATCCGCAAGACATCCATCCCGACCAGGTCGGCCAGCAGGCTGCGCAGGCGGGGAATGTCGCCCGCGACGGCGGCTTCCAGAAGTTCGGCTTGGCCGTCGGTGGACAAGGGCTCGTCGGGCGCGGTGATGACGGCCTTGCCGATGAGGGGGTTGCCGCTGGCGGTCAGGTTCTCGTACTCCTCGTGCAGGGCTTCGTGGAGCCGCTCGCCTGGCCGCAGGCCGGTGAAGGAAATCTGGGGCCAGAAATCGTCCGCCGATGCGGCGGCGCCCGAGAGCACCAACAGGTTCTTGGCCAGCTCGAGGATGGACACGGGCGAGCCCATCTCCAGGATGTAGGTCGCGCCCGACTCGCCCAGCACCATGGCCTCGATGACCAGCAGGGCGGCTTCCTTGATGGTCATGAAGTAGCGCGTCATCTCCGGGTGCGTCAGCGGCAGGGGCAGGCCCGCGGCGATGCGCCGCTGGAAGAAGGGAATGACCGAACCCCGGCTCCCCAGGACGTTCCCGAAGCGCACGGTCATCAGGCGGGTGGGGCCGCCCTGGCGGGCCGCCCGTCTGACCACCTCTTCGGCGAGCTTCTTGGTGGCGCCCATGACGCTGGCCGGAGCCACCGCCTTGTCGGTGCTGATGAGCACGAAGCGCTCGGCCCCCACGGCACGGGCGAAATCCACCATGTTGTCCGTCCCCCCCACGTTGACCAGGACCGCTTCCTCCGGGTTGGTCTCCATCAGGGGAACGTGCTTGTGGGCCGCCGCGTGGAGAATCAGATCGGGCTTCATGCGTCCGGCCAAAACCTGCAGGCGGGCTCGGTCCCTCACGTCGGCGATGACCAGTTCGAGGTCCGCCTCCGGGTCATCGGCCCGCAGCTCGGCATCCATCTCGAACAGGCTGTTTTCGCCACGGCCCAGCAGGATCAACCGGCGGGGACCCAGGGTCAGCAGGCGGCGGCACAACTCCCCGCCGATGGAACCGCCGGCTCCGGACACCAGGACGGTGCGGCCGGCGACGACCAGTCGGGCGGGCTCCTCGCCGAAATCCACGCTCTCGCGTCCCAGAAGGTGTTCGGGCCGGACCTCGGCCACCTGTTGGTAACTGACGTCGCCCAGGATGATGTCCCGCAAGCCGGGCACGATGCGCAGGGGCAGACCGGCCTGCTTGGCCAGCAGGACCATGCGCCGGATCAGGGGACCGCCCGCAGAGGGGATCGCCAGCAGGGCTTGTTCGGCGCGCGACCGGGCGGCCGCCTCCGGCAAAGCGTCGGTTCCGCCCAGCACCGGCAGGCCGCAGATCTCGGTTCCCTGCAGGGCGGGGTCGTCGTCGAGAAAGGCCACCGGCTGCACCGGAAGCTGTTTGTCCCGGATTTCCTGGACCAGGGAGCGCCCGGCGGAGCCGGCGCCGACGATCAGGATCCGCGTGCGTGACATCACCGCACCACGCCCAAGGGAACGGTGAACGACTGCCCCTCCCAGGTCACCCGCACCAGGTACATGCCCGTCGCCACGGCATCGCCGTACCGGTTGAGCCCGCCCCAGAAACCGGATTCCGGCAGCACGCCTTCGGCCCTGTAGACCATCTCCCCCTCGACGTTGTAGATCTCCGCGGTGAAGCCGTCCGTGGCGCCGTCAGGCAGGCCGCCGATGTGCAATTCACCCGATCCCAAATCCGGGACCCAGGGGTTGGGATAACAGTACACCCCGCCCAGGGAGGCCGATCCGCCCGCTTGATCCTGACCCACGTCGATCAGGACCGCGCCCCGGTCGGACGTCACCAGCACCTGTTTGCCATCGGGTGAAACCGCCATGTCCCGGTAGGTTGTACCGGGCAACGGTGCGATGACCCCGATGGAATAGAGCAAACCGAAGTTGTTGTTGGCCAGATAGTTGCCCTGGTCGATCCAGGCGTCCACGGTGGTCTGCCCCCCCCGGGTGCGGATCCGGTTTAAGCCGGCGGTACAGGAAGCCCAAACGTCCCCGTTGCCGTCCACGACCACGTCCGCCACCGAACCGCTGACCAGACCCGGCACCACGGTGCTGACCTTTTCCCCATACGATTCCACCGCGGAAGCGGAACCCGAAATTTCGTTGAAGGAGATTCTGGTCAGCCCGTTGCCCCCGGCCCAGATGGTCCCGTCCGGCGCCAGGGCCAGACCCTTGACGCTCCGGGGGTCGTTGCCGGTCCCCGACAGGGAGGCGAAGGGACCGTCCCAGCTGTCGTCGGTGAAATCGCCCCAGGTCAAGGGGTCGTCCGGACCGGCGGCATCGCCGTTGATGTCCCAGCGCAGCAGCCCGTAATCCTCGGCCGCGAACCAGACCACATCCCGCCGCTGCACCACGGCGCTCCAGATGCGGTTGGTGCTGGTGATTCCGCCCTCATCCACCGGCAGGGTCAGCCATTGGAGGGGGTCATCGGCATGGTCGGGATCCAGGAGGATGTCGATCTTTTCCGGATAGACCGCGCCCTCCTGCCAGGCGATGTCGTGGGTGATGATCAAGGGCCCGTCCGGGTGGACGACCATGTCCAGGATGTAGGCGCCCGACATGCCGCTGCCATGCTTGGTGAAGTAGGCATCCAGCCCGGTGACCGGGTCATGGCGGATGAGACCGGTGGTGTACTGGGAAATCCAGATCTTCCCCTGCAGATCACTGGCCATGGCCAGGATATTGGAAGAATAATTGAACAGCCCGCGGTCCTCCTCCGTGTTGGAGTCCAGTTCATAGATGCTGGTCCAGCCGTCGTCTCCGAGGCTACTGACGGCGTCGGCCACGTACGATCCGATCCAGGGATCGCCGGACGGGTCGAAGGTCACACCCTCGGCGTTGCGGACCAGGGAAGACGTCAGGGTGGTGGTGGCGAACCCCCCCTGTGCTCCGCCCCGCGCCAGGTAGGCGAGTCCCCCCGCGTTGGTCATGCCGGCCATGTTGACCCGCCCCCCGACCCACAGGTTCTGTCCCGCGGCAACGGCTCCACAAAGCGGCTTGGGCAAGGTCACCGTCAACCAGGCGCCGGCGTCCCAGCGGGACAGGCGCGGCGAGGTGCCGCCCCGCAGGGCAAAGAGACCCAGAGAACCGGAGGCCAGGTCGGTGACGGCCGACCCGATGCTGCCTTGAGCCGACCAGGTGGAGGTATCGGGATCCCAGGCGAAAACGCCCGCAGGGGTGCCCGCGACCAGGACGCCGTCTTCCGTCACCACAAGATCGGAAACTTCTGCCTCGGGAAGTCCCTCGTTCACGGTCACGAACAGGTTGGAGGAGAAACGGGAAACTCCGTCCGTCGTGGCGATGAACAGGTCGTTTCCCAGCAGGGCCAGGGCGGTGACGTCGTTGCCGACCAGACCATCCTGCTCGGCGGTGTAGATGTTTCCGGAGAGGCCGTCAACGATCTGACCCAGGCCGCCTTCGCTCATGCCGTAGTAGACGCGCTCGCTTTCGCCGATGACCGCGCCGGCGACCGCGGTGACGTCGAGGCTGCCGAGGTTGCTGGTGTAAGGGCGGAATTCGGGGTCACCGCCGGGGTCGTTCACCCGGGTCAGCCCGCCGTCAGCGGTCGCCACCCAGAGATGACGCCCGGTCCAGGCGAGGTCGGTCACCTCGTTGCCGCCCAATTCCTCGCCCGCATACCACGTCCGATAGTCCGCCGGGCTCGAGGTGGGCGCCACCACCAACCCGCCGCCGTCCAGGCCCGCAAATACGGTGCCCTCCAGTTCGAGCAAGGCGGTGGTTTCATGCGCGGCGAGCAGGGGAGTGAACTGGGGTTCGGCCGTGGCGATGGCCCCGACCAAATACCAAGCCAACACCACCAGCACCGCCGGCCAGATCCTCGTTCCACCGCTTGCGGCTATGCGCCCGTCCATCATGGTTCATCCACCTTGTTGTTCCCGGTATCGGGGTTCTCCCCCGATCCGGCAGCGATATCGGTTTCCAGTTCTCCCGGTCGCATCCAGAAGCGCCGCCAGGGACCCAGCTCCCCGGAATCGTGGTCTCGCGCCGGCCCGCCCCATAACGCGCAGGGAGCGGGCTCACCCCGCCAGAAGGCCAGCTTACTCTCGGGATCCGGCTCACGCCAGTGCAGACCATCGGCCAGGCTGAAGGTTCCCCACAGGGTGATCCGACCGGTCAGCAACGCCTGGACCAACCCCCATTGCCGGACAAGGGGGCGCACCCTTCCGTCGGCCGTGTAGGCGATCACGACCCGGGGATTGCGGCCCCACGGGTCCCGCAGAACGACGGACTTCTCCACCGCCCGGCTTCCCCGGTCGCCGCGCATCCGTTCTCCCAGCCGCAGCACTCCGCAGGGGATCGCCAGGACCGAGCCAGCGGCAAGGTCCATCAGGCGACGCAAGGCCGACCGGAACAATCGAGACTGTCCCGACCCGCGCACCACGCCCAGGGCGCCGCCGAAAACCTCGGCACGTTCCCCGGCCGCCAGCAACCAGGCCTGCTCGGTCATCCACCGCAACCGCACCCCCATACCCCGCAGGGTGCCCCACAAGCGCAGGGATTCCGGGTCGGCGTCGGCCTCGGACCAGATCACCACCTGGCTGGCGCGATAGCGTCGGACCACCTCCGGCAGCTCCGCCGGCCGACCGAGCCAGGGAATGCGGCCGTTGCCGAGCGGCGGCAGGGTGCCGGACCCCGGACAGGCGCAGACGTATCCCACCGGATCCACACCATCGCCGGTCAGATCGCCACAATCTTTCAACCAGCCGGCGATGCGGACCTCAGACCCGGCCAGCAGGGTCCTTTCGAGGGCCAAGTTGCCTCTTTCCAGCCGCTGCCGGATTCCCTGCAGGAAGCGTCGCGTCCCAAGGACCCCGACGACCAGGATCGGCAGGAAGATCAGCAACACCGCCCGGCTGATCACGTCCATATGGCCCAGATACGTGCTGGCCAGCACCAGCACGAAAATGGTTCCGGCCCGCTGCAGATCCGCCACCACCGTCCGACCCGCGCGCAGCGCACCGGCTGCGTAACGTCCGCTGCTCCAGAATACCACCGTAGCCAGCAGCAGGGAGTAGACCAGCAGGGGCGCGTACTCGGCAAAGGGGAACAGCGGTTGGTTGAACCAGGGACCGCCCAGCCGGCGCACCAGATAGGCCAGGCAGAAGCCACCGGCCAGAGCCGCCAGGTCCGTCAGCCAGAACATCAGCATCAGCAGGGGATCCCGCCAGCGCTTGATCAACCAGACCAGCAGGCCCCACTTCTCGTAGAACGAGATCAGGCTGGCCAGATGCAGCCAGAATGAACGGTTGAGTTTACCCGTTGCGCTGGTGCGGCGATGGCGATGCAGGAACCGGGCGTCCGGGGTGTACAGGACTTCGCAACCGGCCTGCCACATGCGGTAACACCAATCCACATCCTCAAAATAGAGGAAGAAGCGCTCGTCCATGGGGCCGGTGCGCTCCAGGGCGCGGTGGCTGACGAGTATGCAGCCGCCCAGCACCCAATCCACCGGCTGCACGGAAAGGTGGTCGAAATCCCGCATCAGATGCCGTTTGACCACCTCGCTGCGCGGGAAAATGCGCCCCAGGAATGTGCGTCGCAGCAGCAGGGTCCGCAGGGTGTAGAAGCGCCGGCACGATTCCTGGATGGTGCCGTCCTCGTTGAGCAACTGGGGTCCGATGACCCCGGCCCGCGGGTGGGATCGACCGCAGGCCAGCAGCGCATCCAGGGCTCCCGGATGAACGACGATGTCCGGGTTCAGCACCAGGTACCACTCGGCCGGATGCGCGGCCAGGCCGCGGTTGCAGCCCTTGGCGTAACCCGTGTTCTGGCGGTTGAGGATCCAGTCGACCCCGGTGAAGCGCGTCCGGACCTCTGCCAGTCCGGGGTCGGTGGAGGCGTTGTCGACCACGGTCACGCCGAAGGAGCAGGCCGGCGGATGGGCGAAGATGGATTCCAGGCAGCGGTGCAGATCCTCGCTGGTGTTGTAGTGGACGATGACGATCCCGAGTTCGAGGTTTCCGCTCGCATGGTTGTCCTGGGGCAGCGGCACCGAAACCGACCTCACCGGATTCGCCGCAAACGCAGAGCCCAGACCATGAACATGGCTTCCAGGATGATGCGCCGCGACATTTTCGAAACGCCGACCTGGCGGTCGACGAACATGATGGGGATCTCCTTGATGGCCAGCCCCCGCTTCCAGCAGTAGTAGTTCATCTCGATCTGGAAGGAGTAGCCGTCGCTCTTGATGCGTTCCAGGGGAAGCATTTCCAGGGTCGAGCGCCGGAAGCACTTGAACCCGCCGGTGCTGTCCTTGAGCGGAAGGCCGGTGACGAAGCGGGCGTACATGTTGGCGCCCACGCTCAGGATCAGCCGCCTGAGCGGCCAGTTGACCACGGTGATCCCGTACAGATAGCGGCTGCCCAGCACCAGGTCGTGGGTTTCGATGTGCTCCAGGAACAACGGCAAGGCGGCGGGGTCGTGGCTGAAGTCCGCGTCCATCTCGAACACGGCTTCGAAATCGGTGTTGGCCAGGATCCACTGGAAGCCCGCGATATAGGCGGCGCCCAGGCCCTCCTTGAGCGGTCGTTCGAGGATCAGGATGCGGTCGCCGAAACCGGGCAGGCTCTTGACCACATCGGCGGTCCCGTCAGGCGAACTGTCGTCCACCACCAGCACCGAAAGCCGCGGATCCTGGTCCAGGATGGCCGGCAGCAGGCGACCGACATTGTCGGCCTCGTTGTAGGTGGGAACCACCACGACGGCCTTGCGCAGGTTCAGCGGGGGCACCGCCCGCGTGGCGCCGGAATTTTCCTTCATGCCTGAGCACCTCCGGGGCCGGACCCTCGCCGGCAAGCGAGATAACCGCCCAACAACAGGAGCAGGGTGATGATCAGCCCCGCGCAGGTCAGGATCAACCCCTGCTTGACCGCGGGATCGCCGAATATGAAGCGGACCTCGTGGCGCCCCGGCTCCAGGTAGACTCCCCGCAGAACGAAATCCGCCGTCAACATCGGGCGGGGCCTGCCGTCCACCTCCACCCGCCAACCGGGAGTGGTCATGTCGGCCAACACCAGCACGGCCTGCTGCGAGGATCCCGTCTTCAGGATCACCTCGTCCAGGCCGTCGACAAGATACTCCACCGAGGCCGAGGAGTCCGGTGCAACATCCATGACCGCAGGAAGTTCCGCCATTTCCGCGGTGGGCAGATGCACCGTGGTGCCCGGATCCATCCTCCCCGCTTGCACCTCATCCAGGAAGTCGTCGAAGGTGGCCCCACCGGTCTCCCAGCGGTTCACCAGCCGCGCTCGCGGCAGGTAGGAACGCAGGCGGTAAAGAACAGGGCCCTCGGTCGCCAGGGGAGCCGGATCGAGGTCCAGGCCCTCCTGCGCAAGCAATTGCTGTTCCTGCGCGGTGAAAGCTCGGTCGAAACTCACCACCCCTGCACCCAACCACAAAGCCAGGCGGCCGGCGGGACGTGCCCCGTACAACCTCTTGCGGATGGACTCGTAGGCGGCCGGCTTGGCCGGATGGTAGCCCCCCAGGCTGCGGATTCCGTCGGCCATCCAGGTGTTGCGGCCCCCGTTCTGCCCCAGGGGATAGAGACGGTCGTGGGGCAAAGCGCGTTGCAGGAGCGCGGCGTGCGGCCCCGGTTCGGCTCGGGCCGGCTGGAATTTCGCTACCAGGGGACTCGCCGGCAGCAGCACCGCTTGCCCGGAAGCCCCTCGTCCCACGCGCAGCAGGGACCGTTCGGGATGGGTGATGCGGGCGTCCACTCCCATCAGATCCACCACCACCAGCAGGCACAAGGCCCAGGGCAGACCGGACCGGGCGAATCCGGGGCGAAGCCGGGCCACCTGGAAGGCGCCCCCGGCCAGCAGCAGCACGATGCCGATGCGCACCAGATCACTGCGGTGCAGCGTCCACGCCGCATCCAGCAGGACCGGAACGGTCGGTTTGCCTGCGGCGGCGGCAAGCTTTTCCAGGCTGCCCACAAAAACCCCATGGCCCAGGCCGACGGCGGCCAGCGAAAGCACCGCACCCAGTCCGGCGCAGATCAGGGGAGCCAGACGGCGCGGCCAGCGGCTTTCCCCGGCGACCCAGGCCTCGACCCCGCGGGGGGCGGCCAGGGCGAGGCAAAACGCCACCAGGATCAGGATCATCGACGGCACGCGGAACTTGTTGAAGAACGGCAGCCAGCGGTAGAGCAGCTCGTAGAAGCCGAAGCCGTAGTTGCCGAAGGCCGTGAATACCGCCAGGACGGACAAGGCGAGGGTGACGATCAGCCAGCGGCGCCGCCCCGGCCCCCAGGCCAGGGCGGCCAGCAGCAGGACCAGGAATCCGAAGTAGTTGGGATAATCATTGAACGGCATCATCCCCAGGTAGGTCGTCTGGCCGAAGCCAGCGGCCGAGGGCAGCACGAAGGTGGGCAGTTCCCGTGGTGACAGGGACCAGCCGGTGGCGTAGTCCAGCCCCACTCCGCCCCCGCCGGCGGTATCCTGACCGCGGATGGACAGTCCGGAGTACTGGTACACGGGGACCAGGAGGATGCCCGCGATGAGGAACCCCAGCGCCAATCCCACCGCCAGCTTTCCCACGCGCAGCCATCGGACCGGGGGTTGCAGGGAACGCCACGCCGCTTCCAGGGGCCAGACGGCGCCCCAGAAGGACAACCACGCCACCACGCCCAGGCTGTAATAGGCGATCTGGATGTGGCCGCGCAGAAGCTGAAGCCCCAGCAGCAGGCCCAACATGCCGGCGGAACTCCAGCGCCCGCGATCCAGAATGCGCAGGGACCACCCGACCAGCCAGGGCAGATACATGGCCGCACCGAGCTTCGAGCCGTGGCCGTGCACCCCCCAGGCGGCGACCTTGGGAAACAACAGCCAGATCGCCACGCCCAGCAGGATCGCGCCCTGGCTGGGGTGCCAGCGCCGCAGCAGCCAGGCCATGCCCAGCCCCCCGAACAGCAGGTGGCCGAGCAGCCAGGTCAGAGGGGGAAATCCCAGCCGGGTCTGCAGGAAATCGAACAGGACCGAGGGCGGGTAGAGGAATTTCGCATAGGCCAGCGAGCCGAAGCTGGGCATGCCGGCGAACAGGTAGGGATTCCAGAGGGGATAGTGCCCCTGCTCCAAAGACCGGTCGCCGACGCTGGCGAAGGCCAGGGAATTGCCGGCATCGCTGCTGCGAAACACCTCGCCCTGGAACATGGCGCCCGGATAGATGACGGCCAACAGGACCAGGATCAACAGGGTCTGCCGCAGCCACCAGGTCCAGCCGGACTCGGAAATCCACCACGCGGGCAGACTCGGGCCCGCCGCGCTGGTCGGCGTACGGTCACGGTCGCGGGATTTGGCCACGGGTCCTCCTGGAACGCCCCCGAGCGGGGAATCATGGCAAACCGGGCGCCGGAAACGCCCACAGGACAATCATATCCCAACTATCGCGGTCTGTCCATCATCCGGCGCAGGGAAGCTCCCGCGCAACGCAATCAGTAGGGTCGGCCGCGAATCTCATCCAGGATCCCCAGCCAGACGGCCGCGGCGGTCTGCACGCGCCCGTGCCACAGGTGGAAGGCCGTATGCCCGGCCAGGTAGGCGAACTGGCACACCGCCAGCAGCGGCCAGTGATACCACCGCCAGTGCTTGCGCAGCAACCGCAGGTGACTGCGACTGCGCAGCCAGACCTTCAGCGGCGAGGATTCTCCCACGGACATGCTGACCTTGTGGAGCACGATGGACCGGGGCACGTGCAGGATGCGGCCGCCGGCGGCCAGGATGCGCAGGGAATAGTCCGTGTCCTCGCCGTAAAAATGGAAGCCCTCGTCGAACAGTCCCACCTGGTCGCGGGCCCGCCGATCGAGCAACAGCGCGCAACCGGTGCCGTAATCGATGAAGCGCGACGCCAGCGGCATGTCGCCGGCCACGCTGCGGATCCCGTGGTGGCGGACCCACCCGCACCAGCGACCGATGATCCCGCCCTCGTACCAGATGCGACCCGGATCGGATGCGTAACAGATACGGGGAGTCGCCGCCCAGGCCCGTGGTTCGTCCAGCAGTCCCTGGACCAGCAGGCGCATGCTGCCTTCGGGAACCACGGTGTCGTTGTTCAGCATCAGCACGGGCCCGCCAAATCCCTCGGCATTCAGCGCCTCGAGGGCCAGGTTGCAGCCCCCGGCCCAGCGCAGATTCTCCGGCGACTCGATCAGTTCGACGTCGGGGTGATGCCGCCGCACCCAGGCCAGCGAATCGTCGGTCGAGCCGTTGTCCACCAGGATGAGGCGCAGATCGGGGTAGGTATCCTGGGCCAGGGAACCCAGGCAGTCGGCCAGCACCTCGCGGCCGTTCCAGTTGACCACCACCACCGCCAGGGGCGGCATGGCGTTCGACGGATCCTGAGGTTCGCGATCAGGCACGGTGGGCGATCCGGTAGTCGCGTTCGGGCCGCCGACCCGCCACCACGAGTTCGGCGATCAGCCCCAGGCTGATGAACTGGAACGAGAGGATGATCAGCACCAGGCCCAGCAACAGCATGGGCCGCAGATGCAGGCCGTTGCCCAGCATCCAGTAGACCAGGAAGTAGAGGCTGATCCCGCCGCCTCCGGCCAGGAACGTGAGGCCCACGCGGCCGAACATGTGCAGGGGCGAGGTGCGCCGGGCGTGCAGGAAGTACACCGTCAGCAGGTCCAGGAAGCCGTTGACGAAGCGGGCCGGGCCGTACTTGGTGACGCCGTACTTGCGGGCGTAATGGCGCACGGGCTGCTCGGTAACCCGGAATCCCTCCAGATGCGCCAGGGCCGGCACGTAACGGTGCATCTCGCCGTAGACCCGGACCCTCTCGACCACCCGGCGGCGATAGGCCTTCAACCCGCAGTTGAAATCGTGGAGTTTCAGCCCGCACATTCGGCTGGTGAACCAGTTGAAGACGCGGCTGGTCTTGTTCTTGATGAAGCTGTCCTTGCGGTCCTGCTTCCACCCCGAGACCAGGTCCCATCCCTCTTCGATACGGGCGATGAGCCCGGGGATCTCCGCCGGGTCGTCCTGCAGGTCGGCATCCATGGTGATGACGATTTCGCCGCCGGCCTCGTGGAAGCCGGCGGCCAGCGCGGCCGCCTTGCCGAAATTGCGTCCGAAGCCCAGACCGTGCACCACGGGGTGGCGGGCGGCCAAATCCGCGATGACGGCGAAGGTGTCGTCGGTGCTGCCGTCGTCGATCAGCCAGACCCCGAACGAACGGCCCATGGGTTCCAGGACGGCGCGAATGCGGTCGACCAGTTCGGGCAGGGATTCGGCCTCGTTGAAGGCCGGCACCACGACGGCGATCTCGAGCCTTTCGTCGGCCATGGCGGAGTCACCGGTCACGTTACCCTCTCCTGGCAATGGCCCACTCCGCCTCGCGGACCAGGCCTTCCTTGAAGGGAATGGTCGGCCGGTAGCCGATGACGGCTTCGACATGGCTCCGGTCGGCAAAGGTGTTCTTCACGTCGCCCTTGGCGGTCTCCCCATAGGCGATGGTCGCGGTCAGCCCGGGAACCCGCGCGGTCAGGATCTCCCGCAACAGATCCAGCGCCTCGCCGAAAACCACTCGGCTCCCGCCGCCGGTGTTGAAGACTTCCCACGGACTGTCGCAGGCCACGGACAACAGGTTGGAGCGCACCGCGTCCCCCACGTAGGTGAAATCCCGGGTCTGGGAGCCGTCCCCGTAGACATCGAAGGTCCGCCCGTCGAGGGCCGCTTCGATGTACTTGCGAAAGGCCATGTCCGGACGCTGACGGGGACCGAACACCGTGAAGTAGCGCAGGCTGCTGGTGGGCACCCCGAAGTTCATGCTGTAGAGAACACACAGGTGTTCGGCGGCCATCTTGGTGACCCCGTAGGGTGAACGGGGCTGCGGCAGCGCCAGTTCGGTGACCGGAAGCTCGTCCTGGTCGCCATAGACCGAACTGCTGCTCGAGTAGACGAAGCGCACCAGATCCCCGGCGACCTCATCCCGTTTGCAGGCCTCCAGCAGCCGCTGGGTGGACATGATGTTGCACCCGACATACTCGGCGAAGGTCGAGCCCCAGCTCGCCCGCACCCCGGCCTGCGCGGCCAGGTGGAAACAGACCCGTTGGCCCCGCAGCAGCTGCGCCGCGTCGACGTCCTGCAGGTTCTCCTGCACGAATGTGAAGTCGGGGTGCTCGGCAAAGCCGGCCATGTTCTCCCGCTTGAGGGCGATGGCATAGTAATCGGTCAGGCAATCCACTCCCGTCACCCGGCAACCGAGCTCCAGCAGGGCTTCGGTCAGGGTGCTGCCGATGAATCCGGCGCAGCCGGTGACGATCACCGGGGCGCCGGGCTCAAGGATGCTGCGCACCCGCTCCGGCAGGTCTGTGGTGATCGCCTGCAATTCAGTCTTGTCCATCACCTTTTTCCCCCACTGCATCATCGATGCGCTGCTGTTCCCTTTGCAGGGCGGACTGTTTCATGGTCTCCAGGGCCTGCGACATGGCCGCATCCTGTTCGCCGCTGTGCTGTTCCCATTTCTCCATCACCTGCTGGGCCAGGTCGCGCCGGCCCATGGCCTGGTAGATGGTGAATTCAAGCTCGTAATAGAATTTGCGGTCCGGGTAAAGCGCGATCTGCTCCTGCGCCCAGTCCGTGGCCAGGTCGGTCACGCCCGCGCTGAGAATTCCCCGCATGCAGGCGAAGACGACCTGCTCTTCCCTGTCCTCGGACACGTTCCCGACCAGGGAGCTGAGGAAGACCTTCGCGTCATCGTCGCGGAACGCCTGCACCAGCAACAGGGGGTACATTTCCAATGCCTGATCATTGAACGGAGCGATGGCCAGGCTCGTCTCGAAACACCTCAGGGCCTTGGTCAGGTTCTCGTTGTAGACCATGGTGTCCTTGCCGGCGATCGCATCGGCCTTCATGTAGAATTCGTAGCCCGCCCGGTTAAGCGCCGCGGGATAGTTGCCCAGCAGGTGCACCGCATTGCTGTTGCGGAAGATGTCCGTGCGGGCCCGGCCCAGCATCCCCACCAGGCTGTCCAGTTGCGCGATGTCCAGGCCCCGCCCCTGTTCCCCCAGGACCGGCTTCTGGTCCTCGTCCAGCCCCACTCCGGTCATCTGCGCGTAGGCCACCCGGCGGGCCGGCGTGTCGCCGTCCATGAGCGAGCCGAGTTCGTAAACGCCCAGGATGTTCTCCAGAACCTTGTCCGGGTCGGTGGACGGCAGGCCGTTGGGGCCCTTTTCCTCGACCAGGCGGTAGGCCATGCCCTCCATGCGCAGATTGTTGTAGTAACGTTCCATGTTTTCCTGCGGGATGGTCACCGCAAAGAAAACCGGCCGGTTGGCTTTCGCCTGATTGGTCGTGATGATGTCGTGCAGGGCGAAATCCTTCACCATCACCAGGGTGCGTTGTTTGGTCTTGGGATCTTCGAACACGGTCGGCTGCAGCTTGTCGATCTCGGCGTCGCTGCGCCGCATGTCCACGCCGTGCTCCATGTGCTTGATCTGCTTGATGTACCAGGGCAGGTTCACGAGGGACAGGTTGACCACCGATACGTCGGGGCGGAATTTCTCCACCATCTGCAGATACCAGATGGGGAAGGTGTCGTTGTCCCCGTTGGTGAAGATGATCGCGTCCTTGTCAAGACCCGCCAGGATGTTCCAGGCGTATTCGTAGGCGATCTTGTTCTCGGACCTGTCGTGCTCGAAGAGCTTGGTCTGGCCGGGACCCAGGGGCAACAGGGCCACCAGACACAGCAGCAGGGCGGCCGCCTTGACCGGAATGCCCGCCGGCACGCGGACGGCCTTGCGCCAGTCCTGGCCCTCGGCCTGCAGCTGGACGGCCGTGCGCCCCTCGCCTCCGGCCAGGTAGCGCAGGAGCGCGCTCGCGCCCAGCCCGATGAACACGGCGAAGAACATGAAGGCCGCGAAGTAGAAATAGTCCCGGTCCCGGACTTCGTGGTCGGTGAAGTTGAGGTACAGGGTCAGGATTTCCCCGTTGATCACATAGGCGACCAGGGGCACCAGGATCAGGGTGCGGATGCGCCGCAGCCCCTGGAACAACCCCACCAGGGCCAGAAAGATCGGCCCCAGAACGGTCGAGACCACGGTCAAGGGGCCGTGCCCCGGCCCGAGGAAATAGAATTGCTTGAGCAGGAATTTGTCGTAGTAGCCGAACTGCCAGCCCAGCGAAGCCCGGCGCACGAAGGGATCCATGGGCGGATACTGTTCCCGCCTGATCACCGACAGCAGCGTGTGGAAATTGTCGGGGTCGGTTTGGTTGATCAGGGGTTCGGGATTCGCCCCGGCGCGGATCATCATCATCATGTGGACCGTCAGCCCCACGAAGAACAGGCCGCTACCCAGCAACGCGAATTTCCGGCCCTGAAAACTGCGGGCCAGCACCACCACCAGGTAAACCACGAGCAGGAAGATGATGGTCGTGTTGTTCTTGCTGATGGTGGAGAACAGGAAGACGGCCAGACCCACGCTCATGAGCATGAGGTCGAAGACGGGAAGGCGGTTGGGCCTCGCCAGCAGGACCAGCAGGAAGATCCCGGGATAGACGAGCAGCGTACCCAGGTGGAAGCCCACCCCCAGGCCCAGCAGATAGATGATCAGCAACAGCAGGTTCTGGCTGCGGGCCTCCTCGCGCGCGTCGTACCAGCGCACCGCAAGCCAGGAAAGCAGGGCCATCATGAATCCCGCCAGGCCGTAGACCTCGGCCTCGATGGCGTTGTTCCAGAAGGTGTCGGAGAAGGCCAGGAAACAAGCGCCGATCACCGCCCCCGCATGGGCAATCCAGCCGGAGTCGGGATCGCTGCGGCGGGCCAGTTCCCAGATCAGCAGGTAGATGAAAGCCACGGCCAGTGCGCTGAAGAACGCCGACATGAAATTGATGGCGCGGGCCGTCCGGTAGCTCGCCGTCGTGATGTCCGCCTGGCCCAGGATGATGTCGAAGACCCGCCCGACCAGGACGTACAGCGGGGTTCCCGGCTGATGCGGGATGCCCACGATGTGGCTGGTGGTGATGAATTCGCCGCAGTCCCAGAAGTTGGAGGTCGGGCCCATGGTGCTGGAATAAACCGCCAGGGACAGGATGAAGACCCCCAGAGCGACCAGGAACTGGGGGCGGGTAAAGGTCGATCTGTTCAAGTCTTCACCTTTGGCAAGCGGGTTCACCGGGGCGGGCACGGTCCGTCGAAACTAACACACGGCCGCCGCGTCAACAACAAGCGCCCTGGGGCCGGGCGGCGGAACCTCCGCCCCGGGTGGAAGTTCCCGGTCATCGGCGCCGGACCAGGAGCATCACGCCCCCCGAAAGGCTGAACAAAACCTGGACCAGGTAGGCCGCCACTTCCAGGGCCACGACCTCGGGGCCGGCCAGACCCGTCCAGGTCAAAAGGTTGGCCGAGATCGATTCCCGCAGGCCGATGCCGTTGATGGTCACCGGGAGCGTGAGGCTCACCGCGAGCACCGGCACCAGCACCAGCAACTGCACCGCCTGCTGCGAGGTGAGGGCCGAACCGAGGCCCAAGGCCACCAGGATGTGGGTGGCCATGCGCAGGAACTGCACCCCCACGCTGAACAGGAACACCAGCTGCAACCAGCGCACGCGCGGCCGGTAAAGCGCCAGTTCGCCCGTAACGCGCTGCAGCGGGGCGGCCAAGGTCCCCAGATGCAGCCTTTCCAGGAGAGCCACACCCCAGGCCCCCAGGCGGCGAGACAGCAACACCATCAGGATCACCGCCAGCAGCAGGAGCACCGGGACCATCACCAGGGCCACCTGGGGCAGGGGAATGCCCCAGCCGGATGCGGCGGCCAGCACCAGGACCGCCAGCAGGGCCAGGGCTCCCAGGCCGATGAGCCGGTCCAGCAGGGTGGCGCAGAACACCCCCAACCGCCGGCCTTCCTGTCCGCCCAGATCGACGATCTTCCAAGCGTCGCCGCCGATGTTGGCCGGCAGGAAGTTGTTGAAGAACAGCCCGATGAAATAGACGCGCAGGATGCGCGACCGGGAAACGGGGATCCCGCCGGCCCGCAGGATCCAGGCCCACTGCAGGGATCCGGCCAGGGCCGACACGCCGTAGACCGCGAAGGCGGCCAGCAGCATCTCCCACCGGGGATGGGTCATGGCGGCCTTGATCCCGGTCAGCGACTGACGAGAGAGCACAAACCAGATCAGCAACGCGCTGACCGACACCTTGCCCCAAAAGACAAGGAGCGACCGACCCCTGCTGCGGCGTCCGTCCTGGTCGTTCATAATCGCTTCTTTCCCGTGGCGACCTGGTCGAACAAGGTCAGGGATTCCTCCACGCAGCGCTGCCAGCTGAAGCTTCCGGCCCAGCGTCGGGCGGCATCGCTCATGGCCAGCCAGCGATCCTCGTCGCGCAGCAGGCCCAGGGCGGCATCGGCCATGGCGGCAGGATCGCCATAGGGCACCAGCAGTCCCGTTTCCCCGTCACGCACCGAATCCTTCAGGCCCGGGCGGTCACTGGCAACCACGGGCAGGCCGCACTGGTTCGCCTCGATCACCGTCAACCCCCAGCCCTCCTTGGGGCTCGGGTTCAAGAAGACCCGGCACTGGTGCAGGGTGCGCACCAGTTCGTCCCAGGGCTGGAAGCCGCGGAACTCCACCCAGTCGTCCAGGCCCAGCCGCGTGCACAGGCGACGCAACCGTCCCTCGTCCGGTCCCCTGCCCATGACCAGCATGCGCGCGGCCGGCATGTCCCGGTGGATCCGGGCGAACGCGTGCAGGGCGACGTCGAGGCTCTTGTAGCGCCGCAGTCGGCTCCAGGTCACCACCAGGGGTTCGGTGGCGCGCGCCGGCGGGTCGGCCAAGGTGAAACGCTCGTGGTCCATGCCGCAGTAGATGGTGCGGATCCGCGCGGGGTCCAGCCCCCGGGCCACCAGATCGTCCCGGGTCGAGGGGCTGATCACCTCGAAATCCACATCCCGATACAGCCGCGGGATCAGGCTCTCGGCGCCGTAGACGTAGGTCGCGGTCAAGGGGTTGGTCTCGCGGTAGACCGTGCGCCCGAACAGGTGGGGAACGATGGCCACCAGGGGCGTCGAGCCGCGGTAAAGCGGAGTGTAGAAGGGGATCTTGTTGATGTCCTCGACCAGCAGATCGTAGCGCCGGCTGCGCAACATGCGCCGCACCAGGGGCGGCAGGACGAAATTGGCCACCGCCCAGTGGCCGTGACGCCGGATGTGCACGCCGTCGATGGTCTCCTCGGCCGCAGCGCCGGGATAGGAGCTGCACACCAGGTCCACTTCCCAGCCGGCCGCAGCGGCGCCCTTGAGGATGTGGTGCAGGTGCAGCTCGGCCCCGCCCCCCAAGGGGTCACCGATATCCCGCCAGTTGACCGCCAGCAGCTTCAGGGCGAACCTCCGGCGGCGTCTCCCCCCGCCATGGCCGGCTTGCGGCCGATGACCCCGATGGTGGGCGTGGTATAGAGCGCCAGGCGCCGACGGCCGAACCAATCGCGCCACCTCTGGCCCAGGCGCCCCAGGAAGGGCACCGGGTCCGGATGCATGGGCAGCTTCCAGCCCAGCCGGGTGACCAGGATCTTGCGCAGGGCGCGGTACCACAGCCCCGGGATCATCCAGTCGCCGTAACTGCGCACGTGGTCCAGGCCTTCGGCGGCCACCAGGTGTTCCAGCTGGCCGACCGTGAACTGGGTCTCCCAGCCGGCGAACCAGCGGTTCAGCGCGATGAGGACCTGCTTGCCCAGAGTGTAGTAATGGAAGGTCTGGGGCACGTCCACCACCAGGCAACCGCCGGGCCGCAGGATGCGGATGTTGTCGCGCAACAGTGGACCCGGATCGCGAAAATGTTCCAGGAGGCCCTGGTGGAAGACGACGTCGAAGGTGTCGTCGGCGAAGGGGGAACCCAGGCCGTCGCCGCACACCGGATGCACCGTCACGGCGGACTGGGCTGCGGCCTTGGCGGTCAGATCGAGGGAACCGCGCACGTAGTCCAGGGTGATGACTTCGGCCCCGGCGCTGGCCAGGGTGACGGCGTCACGCCCGCTGCCGGCCCCCACTTCCAGGATGCGCACCCCGGCCAGGTCACCGCGCTGTTCCAGGCCCAGCAAGCGGGTGATCTCCCGCACCAGGCGGCCGTCGTTGTCGTAGACTTCGTCCAGGTCGATGGCCTCGGCCTGGTCCCAGAATCGTTGCCAGTGCTCGGGAGTCGATGCTCTCACGGGGTCCCCTCGTCCTTGTCGGCCGCCGGTGCCGCTGCGGTGACTTGCGATGCCGCCTTGTCCAGCACCCCGTTGACGAAACCCACCGAACCGTCTTCACAGTAGCGGTGGGCCAGTTCGAGGGCTTCGTTGATGACCACGGCGTGGGGCACGTCGGGGCTGTACCGCAACTCCGCCAGCCCCATGGAAAGGATGACCATTTCCAGGGAGCCGAGCCGGTCGGGATCCCAGCTGCCGGTCACGAGGGTCCGGAGCCAGCGGTCGATATCGCCGCTGTGGAGTTTGACCTTGCCGGCCAGGTCACGCGCAAAGGTCGCCGATTCAGGCGCGGATTCCCGCCGCTGGATCTGGTCGTCAAGGACATCGAGAAGGGGCGCCCCGCTGATCAGCGACGCGTACATGGATTGCAGGACGATCTCGCGTCCCTTTCTGCGCTTGCCCAAGATCCTATTCCCCTGTCAAAGAGCGCCCACCGGGCCGGCGAACCGCCGGATCTCCGCCAAATCACTCGCCCCATACCGTTACCAGTCACAACCGCCAAACAGAAGGGAAGGCGGAGCCTTCCCGTGCCCTATTTTAACCCACGGCCAGGCCGTTGGCAACGCCGCTCAGCATGCCCCGGTTCCCTTCAAACGTCCAGCCCGTAGCGATCCCGCAGAACATCCAGGTGATGCCGCTCGTGCCCGGCGACCAGCCAGGGCACGGCGCCGGCGGTCAATTCCGCCCCGTTGCACACTCCCCGGCGCTCGCGCATGTCCGCGTCGAAGCTCCGCCACAGGTAGATGTGGTCGGTGCGGCACACGTGCTGCTCCCGGCGCAGGCCAGCCAGACTCCGGGCATGGGCGCCGCTCGCGCCGGCCCACCGGTTCTCGTCCATGCCCGGTTGCTCGCCCGCCGCCCCGCGGGCCAGCCACAGGCTGCGGAAAGCAAACAGCCGCTCGGTGTCGATGAGGTGTCCGACCACCTCTTTGACGGACCACTTGTCCGGGGCGTAGCGCCGGGATGCCGCCTCCTCGTCGAGGGAGCGCATGAGGTTGAGCACGACCAGACCCTGGCTCTTGAGATGCCGGACGATGTCCGTCACCTGTGGCGGCACCAGGTCGAGGTACTGCTGGTAGTACGAATCGAACTGCCCGGGTTGGGGGCGCTTCCACTCACTCATGTCGCCACCCTCATCCTGCGTCGATGGACGCGCACAGGTCGATCATCTCCAGGGCCGTCAGGGCGGCATCGAAGCCCTTGTTGCCGGCCTTGGCGCCGCTGCGCTCGATGGCCTGATCCAGGGTCTCGGCCGTCACGATGCCGAACACCACCGGGATGTTCGAATCCAGCGAAACCTGGGCGATGCCCTTGGTCACCTCGCTGGCCACGTAGTGGAAGTGCGGCGTGTCGCCCTGGATGATGCAGCCCACGCAGATCACGGCGGCATAGCGCCCCGATCCCGCGAGTCGTTTGGCTGCCATGGGAATCTCGAAACCCCCGGGCACCCATGCGGTGTCGATGTTCTCCTCCTGCACCCCGTGGCGTTGGAGGCAATCCAGCGCGCCATCCATGAGTTCGCGGGTGAAGAAGTCGTTGAAACGACTGCCGACGATGGCGATCTTGCGGTCGCCGGCGTTGAACTTGCCTTCGAAGGTCTTGCCCATTGTCAGCTCCTTTACAGGTGATCGAGGATGTGGCCCATGCGGGCCTTCTTGGTCTTCAGGTAACGTTCGTTGCGCAGGTTGGGCGCGATCTCCAGGGGTTCCCGGTCGACCACCTCCAGGCCGTAGCTCTTCAGGCCCACGATCTTGCGTGGGTTGTTCGTCATCAAGCGCATGCGGCGAACGCCCAAGTCACGCAGGATCTGCGCCCCGATGCCGTAGTCGCGCAGGTCGGCGGGAAAGCCGAGCTTCTCGTTGGCCTCCACGGTGTCGGCCCCTTCGTCCTGCAGGCGGTAGGCTCTCATCTTGTTGACCAGCCCGATGCCGCGTCCTTCCTGGCGCATGTACAGGAACACGCCGCGGCCCTCGGCCGCGATCCGGCGCAGGGCCGCATCCATCTGCTGACCGCAGTCGCAGCGCAGGCTGTGGAACAGGTCGCCGGTCATGCACTCGCTGTGGACCCGAACCAGAACGGGTTCCTCGGGGTCGATCTCCCCTTTCACCAGGGCCACGTGGGTGGACCCGTCGACGCGCGTGGTGAAGGCGGTCATCTGGAATTCGCCCCACTCGGTGGGCAGCGGCACTTCGGCCTCCCGCACCACCTGCACCTCGTTGCCGCGGCGCCAGGCGATCAGGTCGGCGATGGAGATCAGTTTCAGGTCGTGCTCGGCAGCCAGCTCGCGCAGTCGCGGCAGCCGGGCCATCTCGCCGTCGTCGTCCATGATCTCACACAGTAGCCCCGCCGGGTACAGGCCTGCTGCTCCGCACAGATCCACCACCGCCTCGGTGTGTCCGGCGCGCTGCAGGACGCCGCCCGGCTGGGCTTCCAGGGGGAAGATGTGACCGGGCCGCGCCAGGTCAGCCGGCCGGGTCTTGGGGTCGATGAACACCTTGACGGTGCGGGCCCGATCGGCGGCGCTGATCCCTGTGGTGACCCCCGCCGCGGCGTCGATGCTCACGGTGAAATTGGTCCCTAGGGATGCGGTATTGCGCGTGACCATGGGCTGGATGTCCAGTTCCCTAAGCCGATCACCAGGGGCCGCCAGGCAGATCAACCCGCGCCCGTGCCTGGCGATGAAGTTCACCGCCTGGGGCGTCACCTTTTCGGCGGCGATGATGAAATCGCCCTCGTTCTCCCGGTCCTCGTCGTCCACCACGATGACGATGCGCCCGGCCCGGAGTTCATCCAGGGCCTCGGCGATAGGGTCGCAGCTTCGTTGCTGGTCTGGGGATTCGCTCATGATTTTCCTTTGCGTGTGCGACGGCCGTATCCGGCCGCCAGGATGCGCTCCATGGTCAGGCTGCTCTCCGGGACGGGCGACGCCGCGTCCCCACCCCCCCCCGCGGCAAGGGGATGCCCTTGCCCGGAGCGGACGGACTTGACCAGAACGTCCATTTCCAGGTTGACCAGGGACCCCGCCCGCAGGAGGGAGAAACACGTCTCGGCCATGGTGTGGGGTATGAGGTTGACCGTGAAGGTCCCGGTAAAGGGTCCCTCGTCCACGGTCAGCGATACCCCGTCAACGGCCACCGAGCCCTTGGGCGTCAGGAAACGGCCCAGTCCGGGCGGGTAGGCGATGGTCAACGAGTGTCCGCCTCGCGCCCTGCCCAGGGAACGGACCCGGCCCGTGCCGTCCACGTGCCCCTGCACCAGATGCCCGTCAAGGGCGTCGCCCAGGCGCAGCGCGGGTTCCAGGTGCAACAGGCGACCGGGACGCCAGGAACCGAGGGTGGTCAGACGTCGGGTTTCGACCGCGGCCTCCACGCTGAACCCGACCCGGTCGCGACCGACCACGGTCAGGCAGATCCCCTGGACGGCCACACTGTCGCCCACCTCCACGCCGGAGGCCGTCCGCGGGGCATGAATCCGCAGGCGCAGCACGTCACCGCGGGTTTCGCTCCCGCGCAACTTTCCGATCTCGCGCACCAGACCCGTGAACATCTTCAGCGCCCTTTCCGCGGCCGCATCACGCCATCACCTTCAGGAGCTGGTCCAGGAAACTCATGCGATCGTACACCGCCATGGTGTCCTGCCCGCAGCGGGTGACTTGGGTCAGGGAGAATGAATCCTTGGCACCCCGCTCCGCCGGCCAGCCGACCCCTGTTCCCAGCACCACCGGAGCGGTGAACAGGGTCCAGCGGTCCACGACACCGGCCTGGAGGAAGGACGCGGCGAGGCGCGGTCCGCCCTCGAGCAGCGCGGTGCGCAGGCCGGCCTCGTTCAGCGCGTCCAGCACGCCCTCGGGATCCAGACGACCATTGCGCGTCGGGACCGCCACCACCTCGGCGCCCGACCTGGCAAGATCGCGCGCACGCCGGCCGGAGAGGGCCGCGCTTCCGGTCAGGACCAGCCAGGGATCGCTCACCAGGCTGGGATCCAGACTCAGATCGGAGTCCAGACAAACGGGGCGGGGCCGGGCGCGCGGTCCGTCGCCGGGCTTCCCCGCCAGCCGGGCGTCCAGGCGGGGCCGGTCGGCCAGGACGGTGCCCTCGCCCACGATCACCGCGTCCATCCAGCAGCGGCGGCGGTGCACTTCCACCCGTGACAGGGTGCCCGTCAGGTAGACCGGAGCGTGGGAATCCCTCCGCCGGGGATCCGGGGCGAACAGCCCGTCCAGGCTCTGGGCCAGTTTCAATTCCAGGTAGGGGCGACCGAACCCGCCGGTCACCACGAAGGGCCAGACCAGGTCCAGGGCCTCGCGGGCCATGACCCCCAGCTGGACGGCCACTCCCCGTTCAGACAGGAAACGGCAACCCCCTCCGGCCACCCGAGGGTTGGGATCGCGGATGGCCGCCACGACCCGACGGATGCCCGACCGGACCACCGTCGGGGCGCAGGGCGGGGTGCGCCCCTCATGGTTGCAGGGTTCAAGGGTCACGTACAGGGTGGCCCCCGCCGCCTGGGCGCCGGCCTGGGCCAGGGCGACCTGCTCGGCGTGGGGCTGACCGGCCCGTTGGTGTGCGCCGGAGCCCACGACCTGGCCGTCCTTGACGACGACCGCACCCACCGGCGGGTTGGGCCAGGGCCGCTCACCGATGACGCGGGCGACATCGAGAGCCGCCGCCATGAAATTTTCGTCCTGGATCCGGTTCGGATCCACTGTCCGCGTATGAAGGTTGCCCATGCTTTTCACGGGGCTCGGCGGTGGGGAAAGGGGAACACACGACAGGCGCAGGGCTGCGCCTTCGTTTGCGTCCTCCAACTTCTCCCATCCAGACTTTCACTGTCGGCCCCGGAATCACACCGGATCAGCAGGCGCGGTCCAGGGGTCTGGTGCGCGAGCTCGCGGGCTGTTACCGCCGGTGGGGATTTCCACCCCGCCCCGAAGTTGAGGGCTCGGACCCGGACGGACCGGGTCATTCGGGTTTTCAACAAAAAGTTAACGCTCCGGCACGGTGCGCGTCAAGAATCCTTCCGCCGGCGAGGTTCCACGTAGCTCGGCTCGGCGATATCTTCGGCGACCGCGGCGAAGCGGCTGCGGGCGACGGCGTAGAAGTCCCGGGCGGGCATCCGGCTGTATCCCAGCTTGATATCCGCAACCGGCTCGCCCTGCAGGAACCGCCAATGGTTGAGCAGGGTGGGTTCGACGGCCGGCCACTCGATCTGGATGAAGCGCCGATGGGAAGAGCTGAGGGTGATGACGGGGTCGTTGCGTTTGGCCGCGAAGTGGATCAGGTCCAGGATGGCCCTGTCATCCACCAGGGGCCGGTCCTCACGGTCCAGGAAGCGGCGCTGGATGGTCCGGGCCAGATCCGTATCCTGGCCGCCCCAGGCCAGGTCGACCACGTACTTGTCGTAGGTGTCCATGGCGTCCATGGTGAAGGCGCCCAGCATGGCGTCGAAACCGTAGCGGCGGCCGATGTACATCAGGGCCAGGTCGTCGCTGACCCCATCGCCTGCGCAACGCCGGAAATACACCTGATCATGCTCGGGGTATCGGTAGGCCACATCACGGCGATTCACGATCACCCCGGCGTCCACCAGCCCCCGCAGCCGGTCGTCCCCGAATACCGTCTGCCCGGTATCCCCCAGCCCGCACAGGTTGAACTTTTCCCGATCGACGATGAGGATCTCCCCGCCGCCGATGTGGAACGGCCCGCCGCCGAAGGCCCGCTTGTGATGCATCATGGTCGTCTCGCGGTAGGTCCAATCGTCCATGAAACCCGCCAGCACCATGCCCGTCAGGAAAGCCCGGGTCTCCACCTTGCGGCCGGCAAAAAGCTCGACGCCGAACACCGGACCGTCAGCCAGCACCAGCTCCAGCTCCGGGGTCCACAAGTTGTCCAGGATCCAATCCGAGAATATGCGCAACATGTCGCCGCGCCGTTTGCGCACCAGATCGCCCCTGGCGTGGGGGGCGGACGCTTCCAGGACCGTCAGCACCCGGTCGAAGGTGGCATCGGGAAACTGCAGGCAGGTGCCCCATTCATCGGTGAACCAACCGTGCCCGTTCTGGGCCCGGCCCAGCACCGACTGGGGCAGAAGGTCGGTGAGGTTGCGGTGCCCCACGGCAAACCGCTGGCGCATGAGGTAATCGTAATCCGACCGGACAAGGCGCTCGAACAGTTCACGATTGCGTGGAATGTCCAGAACCCGGATTCCGCTGCGATTGCTTTCCTTGCGGTCGCCCCGCTCGCGGCTCCCTTTTCCACTGACCCGGTCCAGGAGATCCTCCAGCCGGCCTGCGGGCGACCGTTTTCGTCTGGGTCGTCTGGCCACCACGCCCTCCTTCGGCTCAGGAGCCGGTGTCATCGCCTTCATCGCCTGCGGCCCAATCGGCGAACAGAGCGGCGGTGAACTGGTCGGGGTCGAAGACGGCGAAATCATCCACCTTCTCGCCCATTCCCACATACTCCACGGGCAAGCCGAGGGACTCGGCGATCGCCACCACGATCCCGCCCTTGGCCGTACCGTCGAGTTTGGTCAGGATGAGACCCTGCACGGGAATGGTTTCAGCGAACACGCGCGCCTGGCTCAGACCGTTCTGGCCCGTATTGGCGTCGACGACCAGGAGGGTCTCCGGGTCCCGACCGGTGCGCTTGCGGATGACCCGCGCCACCTTGCCCAGCTCGTCCATGAGGTTGGCCTTGGTGTGCAGGCGGCCGGCGGTATCGACGATGAGCACGTCGCAACCGCGGGCAGCGGCGGCGTTGAGGGCGTCGAAGACCACGGCGGCCGGGTCCGCATTCTGGCCCTGGGCAATGCAGGGGACATCGATGCGCTCGGCCCAGATCTGCAGTTGTTGCACGGCCGCCGCCCGGAAGGTGTCCCCGGCCGCAAGCATGACCTTCTTCCCCTGCTGTTGCAACATGTGGGCGAGCTTGGCGATGGAGGTGGTCTTGCCGGTGCCGTTGACGCCGACGACGAAGATCACGCGCAGCCCCGTAACGGGAGGGGCTGACTCAGCGAGGATCGGTTCACGCTGGGCCTTCTTTTTCTTCTTCTTGCCCCCGTCGTCCTCCGGGTTCCAGGACACCGGTTTGAATTTGGGTTCGGCGGTGGTCAGGATCCGGCGCACGTCCTTGCCGATGACTTCCAGCACCGACTCCAGCGTGGCTTCACCGCCTTCCTCCTTGAGCCTGGTTTCGATGTTGCGCGTGATGGCCACCGCCGACTGCACGCCCATGTCGGCGGAAATCAGCAACTCCTCGATCTGGTCCAGGGTGTCCTCGTCAAGGCGCACCCGGCCCCCGAACATGTCGCGCATCCGGCCCACGAAACCCTCGCGGGTCTTGCGCAGACCCTGGCGGAAACGATTGATCACGCCCTTGATCATTCGCTGGCCTCCAGGCTCCGAGTTTCGTCGTCGTTCTCGTCGTCCTCGTCGTCCTCGTCGAACCCGTCCTCGACCTCCTCGCCCAAGGTCGAGGGATCGTCGGTCGCTTCGGTCTCCTCGACCGTTTCCTCTTCCCGGGAAATCTCCGCCTCGGAGACCTCGGGCACCGGCCCGACCTGGACGTCCAGGTTGCGGCGCCGACGGGCGATGGCGTCGCCCAGATCCTGGTCGCTGCGCGTCTCGGCCACGTCGTGGAAGCTCACCGAGACGATGTTGGACACGCCCGGCTCCATCATGGTCACCCCGTACAGGTGGTTGGCCGTTTCCATGGTCATCTTGTTGTGGGTGATGACCAGGAACTGGGTGGTCTTGCTGAACTCGCGCAGCATGTTCACGAAGCGGCCGATGTTGGCGTCATCCAGGGGGGCATCGGCCTCGTCCAGCATGCAGAAAGGCGAGGGCTTGACCAGGTAGACCGCAAACAGCAGCGACAGCGCCGTCAGGCAGCGTTCCCCCCCCGACAGCAGGGCCACCGTATCGACCACCTTGCCGGTGGGCTGGGCCGTCACATGGATCTGGCTGTCCAGCGGATCATCGGTGCGGATGAGCTTCAGGTCGGCTCGCCCGCCCTTGAACAGGGTCTGGAAGACGGCGATATAGTTGCGGCGGACTTCCTCGAAGGTTTCCAGGAAACGCTTGCGCGCGGTGCGGTTGATCTCCGCGATGGCCTTCTGAAGATCGTCGCGGGCCCGCTCGACGTCGTCCCGCTGGTTTTCCAGGAAGGTCAGGCGTTCCTGCTTCTCCTCGAATTCCTCCAGGGCCAGATGGTTGATGGGCCCCAGGCCGGACAGCTTGGTCTTCTGGGTGCCCAGCAGTTTTTCGGCCTGGTCGATCTGGAAGACGTCGCCGTCCATTTCCAGTTCACGGGGCAGATCATCGGTCTGCACCGAGGCGATCAGGTCGTCGAAGCTGCCGTCGTACTGCTGCTCGATCCTCTCTTCCAGGTTGTTCCGCCTGACGTCGAGGGTCGCCAACAGGGTTTCGAGCTCGTGGGCCTGGTCCCGGAAACCTCCGCGCTGCTTTTCGATGACCTGGACGCGCTGGTGCCAGGCGTCGGTCTCCGCGTGCAGGGCCTTGATCCCCTCGGCCGCCGCCAGAACGATCTGCCGGCGGCGCTGCCTCTCGTCCATGCCCTTGGCCAGAATTCCCTGCTTCTCCTGCAGGTCCTCCCGCAGGGCGGCGAGGGTCTCCTGGCTGACCTCGGTTTCCTGGGCCAGGCGCTCGCGCCGCGAGAACTGTTCGGCCACGCCCTGGCGCAGGTGTTCCAGGGTGGACTCGGTCTCGCGTTGGCGGCTCAGCAAACGCTGATGGGTCAGCCGGCTTTCCTCCACCCGGACGCGCAAGTCGTCCCGCTCCTCCTCGGCGGCCTGCACCCGCTGCCGCAGGGTGTCGCGGTTGACCGTGCTGGATTCGCGCCGCCGGCCGCTCTCGTTCAGCAGGTCGGTGAGCTGTTCCTCCTGCCCGCCGAGTTCGGCGATCTCGGCGACAAGCCGTTCCTGTTCCACGGCCATCTCGCTGACGCGCTGCCGGGCCGTGTCCCGCTTGTGGACCAGTTCGGCCAGCTGAACCTGGAGCCGGTTCAACTCCTCGTCGTGACCCGAAAGCGAACCACGACCGGCGATGAGGTTTTCCCGCAAATCCTCGCGGTCGGATTTGTTCCGCGCCGTCTTGTCCCGCAGGTCGTTCAGACGTCCGTCCAGACTTTCGACCTCGCGGCGCAAATCGTCCAGTTTCTCGCGCCGCCCCAGCAGACCGGAGTCGTGGCCTTCCCCGCGGCCACCGCTGATACGGCCGTCGCTGGTGGCCAACAACCCGTCCCGCGCCACGCAGATCAGCTGCCGGACGCCTTGCCAGCTCTGGGCCGCGGCCAGGGCCTGTCGACCGGTGTCGAAAATCACCGTCCGCCGCAGAAGGCGTTTCAGATAGGGGATCTCGGTACCGGGCCCGGTGATCGCCAGGTGGGCCAGACGCCCCCCTTCCGGGGCATCATCCATTTCCGCAATGTTGTCTCCGAAACCATTGCCGCACAACATGCTGGCGCGACCGAGCTCCTCCTGGTCCAGCTCCGAAGCCAGATCCAGGGCCCGATCCGGGTTATCCACGACGACGGCATCGAGGAGGCCGGCGAGCAGGGCCGCCAGGGCGGGGGCATCCGCGGTCTCCACCTTCAGCTGGTCGACCAGGCCGCCCCTGACCCCCGGCTCGTCGCCATGACGGCGCAGGATCTCCTGGGCACCCTTGCCGTAGCCTTCGTAATCGTCCTGGAGTTTCTGCAGCAGATCCAGGGTAGACTGGGCCGCTTCCCGGCGCCCCGACAGGGTGGAAGTCTGCTCCTGCAGGGTCGAGCCCTTGTCCTCCAGTGCGTGCTCCTGCTTTTCCAGATCGGCCAGCCGAGTCAGCAGCTCCCCACGGATCCGGACCAGCTCCGCGCGCTCGGATCCCCGTTCCTGCCGGGCCGTTTCCGCTTCCTCGCCCGCGATCAGGGCCCGCTGGCGATCCTCACCCAGGATCTCCACGCGCTCCTGGCGGTTCTCCCGCTTGACCTGCAGTTCGCGTAGCCGGCTCCGCTGGGAAGCGTCCTGCTCGATGACTTCCAGGTTGCGGCGGGATGCTTCCTCCAGGTCGGCGCGATCGACGGCCAGCTTCTCGTCCAGCTCGGACAGCTTCTCACTGCCTTCGGCCAGGGCCTTCGCGGTGGCTTCGATCTCCCCGCGGGTTTCTTCCAGGGCGGCGGTCAGGGCGGTGATCCGGCCCTCGATCTCGTGCTGGCGGTCGGCCGCCTCCTGGATGCCCAGGGTGTTGTCCTCGATGCGCCGTTCGTGCTCCCCGATGCGGTGCTGCAGAACCAGCACCTGGCGCTCGTGCTCCTGCAACTCCTCCTCGAAGGCCTGCAGCGCTTCTTCGAGCTGACGCCTTTCGGCTTCACGCTCGTCGATGCGCGGTCGGGTCGACTCGATCTTGGCCTGCAGCTCGGCCAGTTCCCCCAGGCCGACCTCGGCCTGGGTGCGGAACTCCTGCAGAAGATTCCGGGACTCCTGTTCCTGGCGGTCCAGTTCGCCGCGGCGCCGCCCCGCCAGCAGGAGATCGAGAGAACGGATTTCCTTGAACAGTTTCTGGTGCCGACGGGCCTTGCCCACCTGGCGCTGCAGGGAGCGCACTTCCCGCCCGATCTCCTCGATGATGTCGTACAACCGCACGAGGTCGGACTGGGTGCGGTCCAGCTTGCGTTGGGTTTCCTTGCGGCGGGCCTTGTACTTGGTGATGCCCGAACCCTGCTCCAGCAGATTGAGCAGCTCGTCGTTGTTCTCGTTGAGAACCTGCTTGATCATCGATTCCTCGATGATGGAATACGAGGTGTTGTTCACCCCGCTGTCGTAGAACAGATCCCGCAGGTCCTTCAGCCGACAGGGCTGGCCGTTGAGGAAGTAGTCGCTCCCACCGTCGCGGGTGACGCGCCGCTTGACCGCCACCTCCGTGAAATCGATGGGCAAGCCGTGGTCCTCGTTCTCGAACACCAGGGTGACCTCGGCCATGCCGACGGGACGCCGCTTGGTGGTGCCCTTGAAGATTACGTCGTCCATCTTGCCGCCGCGCAGTTGCTTGGCCGATTGCTCGCCCAGCACCCAGCGGACGGCGTCGACCACGTTGGATTTTCCGCAACCGTTGGGACCCAGAATGGCCGTAATACCCTCATCGAATTCCAGATGAGTGCGATCCATAAAGGACTTGAACCCCTGCAGTTCAATGGATTTGAGTTTCACTCCGTTACCTTCCGCTGAATCTTTTGTCGTCTCGCATCGGGTGCCGGGCCTGCCTTCAGTCCCAGGCGGAAGCGGGCAGAACCGCCGGAGCGGCCCAATCCGTTTTCAATTTCCACTTCAACGCCGGCAGCGCAGAGTCGGCCGCGGCGCGCGAGGGAAAGCTGCCTACGTAGATCCGGAACCAGCGAGTGGAATCGCGGCGCACCACCGGTGCCCCCACCGCCCACACGTTCCGGGCCTCGATCATCCTGATCTCGCGCAGGGCGGCGGTGCTGTCGTGAAGCGAAGAGACGTGCAGACACCATCCGTCCTGCCCCACGGTCTTGCCAAAGGCCGGTGCGAACCTCCGCCATCTCTCGGCGGGATCCATGGCATCCCCATCTTCCGGTTCCGGAACCGAGACCGCCGCTTCCGCAGGCACGGCCGTCGATCCGGTCGTAAGTGAATCCGGATTGGTATCCGATAGGGAATCCGGTGCCGCATCCGGCTGGTCAAACGTTTCCGACTGTCCGAGCGTCTGAGACGAATCCGCAGGCACCCCGCCCAGGGGTTCAATGGTAAACGCCGTGTCGGCGAGGGCCGTGTCGGTCCCCGTCACCGGCTGAGAAACCGGGAGTCCGCCACTGGTCTGCGGCAGGGGTGACTCATCGAGCCCGGGCGCGGCCAAACGGCCCAGATCGGTTGCCTTCCAGATGGCCACCGCCACGATCACCACCAGCACCAGCCCCGTCAGGGCCAACGCCCGGAAAATTCCCGAGGAATGCTTCCGCACGGGCACCGTAGCCCCCGGCACGGATTCACCGCCCGCAGGCGAGGATGGATCCGGGGCCGGCTCAGCGGCGGCGGGTTCTTTGCCAGGGGTCTCGGGCACGGCCACCGGCACCTTCTGCGGTTCGGGGGCCGGACCGCAAGCCATGACCAGATCGCAGGGCGCATCCCGCGTGGCCAGATCGGCCAGCGCCCGGTCCAGCACCGACGACGGGTCACGCCGACGGTCCCAGGTGAACAGGACCCGGGCACCGGATACCTGCCAGGGCCCGGCGGCCGCGGCGCCCACGACAACCACCACATCGTCCACATCCCCGGCCAGTTGGGGAAGCCAGGCGGCGACTTCCGCCGCGGTGATCTCCGGCGGGCAATAACTGCCCAGGCCCAGGAAATACCCCCGCATGCCTTCCCAATCCACGGTCACGGCGGCCGCATCCAGGGAGGAACCGTAACGCATCATGTCGACCCAGCCCGACTTGAACAGTCGTCGGCTGCGGCGCGTCAGGATCATTTCGGCTTCGTCCGCATCGACCAGCAGGACCCGGTGTCCGCGGCGGGCCATCAACCCGCTCAGCACCAGTCCGCCCAGGGCGCCGGTTTCCTCGCCGCCGAGCCGGTGGGTCAGCAGCCAGACACGCGGGCGGTTCGCACCTCCACGACCCGCGGTATCCGGCACCTCGGTATCGGGAGCCAGCCCCGTGACGAAGGCGCGGGCCAGGGCCCAGAAGTCCTCATCCGAACCCGGGTGGGGCAGCACACCCGTCAACCCCGGGTCCCAGCACGGCGGTTGCCGCATGGCCTCGTTCATGGTTTCCCCCAGGCCCGGCGAAAGGCGGCCACGACCAGGGGTTCCTCATGCGGTAGGATGGTTCGCATATCGACCGCAAGCCCCTCCTGGTTCATGCGCCCCACCAGCGCAGGATCACCGGTGCGCAGGGCCAAATGACAGGCATCGAGAGCCTCCTTCGGACCTTGCCAAAGCACCAGGCGCGTGGGCACCACAGCGCTGGAAAAGGACCCGCCCCCCACGCTGGCCTGGCTCGGCACAACCTGTCCCCGCCACTTCCGCGGGGCGTGGGGCTGCAAGGCGACCAGCAGATCGGTCGCCCGGGCCTCGAGTTCGGCCTCCGATTGTGCCAGCAAGGACAGGGTCGGCAGGTCCGGCCGGTCGTCCGCGGCCAGGTAGGCCGTCAGGACGCTGTCCAGAGCCGCCAGGGTCACCTTGTCCACCCGGAAGGCCCGCCGCATGGGGTGCCGGCGCAGGCCGGAAATCCGTTCGCCGCTGCCGAAGATGATCCCGGCCTGGCAGCCGCCCAGCAACTTGTCTCCGCTGCAGGTCACCAGGTCCGGTCCCGCGGCGACATCCTCGAACAACTCGGTCTCCCCCGTCGGCAATCCCAGTTCGGCGAAGGGAAAGAGGGCCCCGCTGCCGGCATCGTACACGAGATTCGCGCCGTGACTGCCGCACAAAGCGGCCAGGTCGCCCAGGGCCACTTCCTCGGTGAATCCCGTCATGGTGAAATTGCTGCGGTGGACCTTGAGGACCGTCGCGCCGGGTTCGAGCGCACTTGCGTAATCGTCCAGCGAGGTCCGGTTCGTGGTGCCCACTTCAACCAGACGGCAACCGGTCTCCGCCAGGATCTCATGCAAGCGAAAGGATCCTCCGATGGCCACCACCTCGCCGCGCGAAAGCAGCACCGGGCCGCCGGAAGCCAGAAACCGCACCGCGAGCCAGAGAGCGGCCGCGTTGTTGTTGACCACCAGGGCATCGGCCGCACCGGCCAGCAAGGCGGCCTTCTCCTCCACGCGCCGACCCCGATGACCCCGCGTCCCCGATTCCAGGTCGAATTCGAGATCGCTGTTGGCGGCGGCCACGATTGCCGCAGCTTCAACGGCGGACGGCGGCAGCAGGGAGCGACCCAGATTGGTGTGGACCACCACCCCGGTGCCGTTGATCACCCGGGTCCAGGCGGGCCGCAACAGGGCCTGGCTGCGTTCCCGGATCCGGGACAGGGCCGAGGCCGTCAGCTCCGCACGCGGGCGGACCGGTCCGCACTCCTGCTGGAGCTCCCGGCGTATTCCCTCGACCACGTCCTGCACCAGGCGGGTTACCCACGCCTGCCGACGCCCACGGGCCAGTTCGGCGACCTGGTCATCCGCAAGCAGAACACTGATCTGGGGCAATTCGCGCAGCTGTTCCTGAAGGTGGTTCATGCAGCCTTACCCGATTCATCCGTCAACAAGAAAAGGCCGCGGGGCGCGACCCGAACACCGCTGCGACTAGGAGTGGGAAAAGTACCAGACCAAGGGGCGAATGTCTAGCCGATGGAGCGGAAAAGCCGGGCCGCACGGGCCTTCATCGCCCACCCCGGCAAAGCCGGATCAATTCATCGGGATCCAAATCGCTGCGGCCGGCCGCCAACTCGGACAGCAAGGTGACCTGGGCCAGCCGCTCCACCGTTTCCATGCGGTCAAAGGCCTGATCGAGATCCTTCCCCAACGCCACCACCCCGTGACTCCCCAGCAGGATGGCGTCGTGGTCCCGGATCGCAACGGCGATGGAGGCGGCGAGTTCATCGGTTCCCGGACGGGCCCGGACCGCCAGAGGCACGCGGGGAAGTTCCCCCGCGGTTTCCGTCAGGAGGCTGCCATCCAGTTCCCGCCCCGCCACCGCGACGGCCGTGGCCCAGGGCGGGTGGGCGTGGCAGACCGCCCCCACGTCGGACCGCAGATCGTAGATCAACCCGTGCATGGGCCATTCGCTGGTCGGCCGGCCACGGGGAGTGCGCCCCCGGTGATCCACCTCCACCATGTCCTGCACCCGCAGACGGTCCTTGGGAACCCCGGAGGGGGTCACCAAAAAAAAGTGGCCGCCGAGTCGAACCGAGAGGTTCCCTTCGGCGGCCACGATCAGATTGCGTTCCCGCATCCGGCGCCCGAAGGCGACCATCTCGCGGCGCAACAGCACCAGGCTGGACATGCTAGCGGTAGATGTAAAGGTGTGACATCACACCCTCGAAGAAGCTCAAAAGGTCCCTCTCATCCGCTGCTTCGGCCCGCAACTGCACCTCGGTCTTCCTGTCTGCCGGAGGCACATCGATATTCTCGGCGGCCAATCTCTCGTAGGCCTCAATTTCCAGACGATCCAGCATCTCGGTGGGAAATCCCATGAGACTGCTGAACAGCAGCGACCCATCGGGCATGATCGCAGGTTCCCAGTCGTCGGAGCGCGAGAAGAAGAAGATCTCGGGTTCCTGGGATCCGTTGGCGGGAATGCGCCAGATGCTCCGGTCGTGCAGGGTGATGGACGGAGCGCGACGGGTGGAAACGAAGTAGATGCTTCCCCCATCCCGGGAGTAGACCGGCTCATCGTTCATGATGCCCGAAATGGGGTCGCCCTCCCGATAGGTGTTGTACGTCAGCCGATCCAAGCCGTTGTCCCGGGCCACGTCGGGATAGCCGGTGGTGTCGAAATCGATGGTGTAAAGCTCCGTGCCCACCCCGAAACTCCCACCGACATCCAGGGTGCCCGAAAACACGATGGTCTGGCCGTCGGGCGACCAGGCGGGGTTCTGGATGAGTGCGTACTCCTCCGTCAGAGGAAACGTGGTGGCGTTGTAATACGCCCGGTTCACGCTGTTGCCCCCAGCGGTCTCCATGTCCAGGCAGTACAGCCTCTGCTGGGTGCAGGTCTCGAACGAGTCGGGGATCGTGCAACTGGAGCGCACGAACAGCAGCCACCGTCCGTCGGGGGACAACGCGGGGTCCTGATGTTGGATCTGGTAGATGGTGGAGGTGAGAGAGTCGGATCTCTCCATGTAAAGGGCTTCGACCGGCGCCAGATCCAAATTGGAAATATTAGCCCGGAAGAGCCTGTATCCAGCGTTGGTCTGGAAGCTGAAGACCACCGTGCTGTCGGTCTCCCAGATGGGGCTTTCCTTGCGGAGGTCGATGATTTTATTCTGTTGGAAGGTATGGGTGCTGCCGCCGATCCAAAGGCCCATTTCCTTGAGCCGGATGAGTCGGGCGCCCTCCTCCTCGAGCCCTTCGGCGGGCTCCAGCCCCACCCGGAAGGGCATCACGATCATCTGCCGATAATCGACGAAAAGCTCGTCGCCCGGATCCTTCGTCGTGGGGATGGCGCCCCAATCGGCGGAAAACAGAATGCGCGTCCCGTCCGGGGAGACGCTCGGGTCCAGGTACTGGAAACCCTCACTGGAGGTATCGGTGGTCACCATCACCAGGTCACCACAGGAATGATTGCCGCACACCTCCAGGACTTCCGAGGGGTCCTCCCTGCTGGTGCAGCCGACGACGACCAAGATCAGAAGAATCACCAGGTAGGACGGTACCAGGAAGCGCGGGAGCTGCCACATCATGGTCAAGAGAACCTCCGGAGTGGGGTTGGGACGCGTACCGGACCGACAAGCTGAGAATCGTTCGGCCCGGTTCGTGAAAATAAGGTAAGATACGGCTGTAAATCAACAACCGTTTGGCCTGCCCCCCGCCTACCCCTCGAGATTGAAGGAAAAGGTGACCCTGCACCACGACCAGACCGGGTATTTCCCCAGGCGAGCGGGGGTGAATTCGCCCTCGACCACGGCGGCGGCACCGGCTGCCGTCAAGGCCTCGCCGGGTGAGGAGATCGCCTCCACCTGCCGCACCCGGGCATCGGGATCCACCAGCAGGTCCAGCACGACATCCCCGCTCAAGCCTTCTGCCATCGCGGACGGCGGGTAGACCGGAGCGGCGCCTCCCCGGTACTGCGCCGGATACCGGTTCAACTGCTGGTACAATTCCAGGGCACGAAAGCTGCGGCCTCCGGTGCACTTGGTCCGGCCCCGGGCAGCCAGGGAATCCGCCATGGCGAGATCTCCGGCGGTCCGGGCCGCATCCGCCAGCAGGTAATCGATCGCGGCGTCGTCCGGCCGCTCGGCCAGCGCCTCGTCCAGCAGATCACGGGCCCGCCCCAGCAAGCGCTTCTGATTGCGCCTCCAGTTCCCCACGTCCGCCGCCGGACCCTCGTTCGGCATCAAACCCGGCTCGCCTTGGCCGGCCATGATGTAAAGCTGCCCCAAGGTCACAAGCAGCAGGGGGTGGCGCAGGCCTTGTTTCAGACCCATTTCCATTTCGACGATGGCGTCGGATCCCGATCCGTCACGGAACAAGGCGCTGCTGGAGGCCAGAAGCTCTTCGACCCGCCGCGAAAGAACGGGGTCGGGTTCACACCGCGCCAGCCGGCACTCCCGCCAATTCCCCTCGGGGGCCGGGGTTTCGTGCATGGCCTGCAGGGAGACATCCGGGCTGCGCACCGGCACAGCAGGGATGCTTCCGGTCGGAGGCGACGATGCGCATCCTGCCGCCAGCAGAACCCCTGTCACCAGAATCGCGGCGGAGGTCCGATTTCGATCTTGCCCGCTCTTGCTCACGATCAGGGTCCTTTCGCTCCATCGATGGTGGAATCCGCGGCGGCCAGGCCGGCCCATTCCCGTTCGGCTGTCTCGCGGCGCCCCAGGGCCAGGAGAACCGCGACCCGGTTGCGACGGTAGAGGGAATGTGTCGGAGCCAGGAAAAGGGCATGATCCAGGGCCGCCAGGGCCGGCTCCAACAGCCCGTCCCGTTGCAGGTTGCCCCCGGCAGCGGCCCAGAACAAGGCGTCCTCAGGCGGCGTGCCGAATCCCTGCACCCCCGTCTGAGCGGGGGTTTCCAGACGGGCCACCGCGCGCTGCGACCAGACGGTACCCAGGTCCGCATCATCTTTTTCGGCTTGCACGGCCAGCTTCCACTCGGCCTCCGAAACGGCGCCGGCGGGCAACGAATCCAGCAGGGCCAGGGCGTGCCGCCGTTCTCCCGCCCGGGCCAAGGCCGCCACGTAGGTCCGGCCGGTCGAGACGGCGTGGGCGCTCTGCCAGAGTCGTCCCAGATGGGAGGCCGCGCGGGAATAATCCCCCCAACCGAGGTAAAGATTGGCCAGAGCCCGTTCGGTGTCCAGACAACCGCCGCACAACCGCGCGGCGAGCTGCAACTCCTGCTCGGCCCGCCCCCACATCCGATATTCCAGGAGCATTTGACCGTACTCCAGGTGCAGGTCCGGGTCGGTGGGTGCCATATCCGCAGCGGTCTGGTATTCGGCAAGGGCCCGGCCCTTGCGACCCAGAATCCTCAGGGCGCTGGCCAGGTTGCGGTGCATGTCGGCCTGGCGGGGTCTGACCCCGAGGGTGTATTCGAAAAACTGCAGGGAGGCCTCCGGCTGGCCGGACCGCAGCAGGGCCAGACCCAGGCGACCGGCGATCTGCCAGCCGTACAGCGGATCGGTGCCCGCGCTTTCCCAGAGGGTGCGGGCCCGAGCGACCGCGTCGGTCGCGCTGCCCGCTTCCAGCATGCTGTCCACGGTCGCCAAACCGATCCCCGGCGCCGAACGGTCCCCATGAGCGGCATATCCGGCGGTGGCCGACCACCCGGCCACAATCAGGAACACCCACGACAATCGCCCGCTGAACGGCTCCCGTCTCCAGCCTCGCATTTGCCCTCCCGTCAGTTGTTTCCCCGAAAAAAGACTGATATAATCAATTCTCAGATCGTGGGTCAATCCTGCTGGATCTTGCAACGAAATCCGGATATACGCCAGAGCTTCCCATCCGGAGAGAGGATCCCCGTTGCTTGGCACCTCGCCCTTCCGTCCATCGCCCCGGGGAATGCTGGGGACCCTTTGCCTGGCCCTCGTCTTGACTACCTCGGCGCAGGCCGCCCGGGCCATGGTCCGACTGGATTTCGACCAGAAGTACTTCGTCCATCCCGGCCACCAGGTGTGGGATTTCCGTCTGATCAAACCCGACTCGGTTTACCACATCTTCTACCACGCCATCCCCGAAGCAACGCCCTTGGCAACCTACGGCGACACCATCTGGCACGCCACCACCGCGGATCTGAAGCACTGGGACATCGCCGGCCCCGTGGTCGCGGTGGGCCAGACGGAATTCGAACAGGGCGCCGTGTGGGCTCCGGACGTGGTGCGTGACGAGGCGAACCAGCGGTGGGTCATGGCCTACACCGCCTGCGACCCCAGCATGAACCAGCGCCTCGCCCTGGCCACGTCAACCGACCTGTTTTCCTGGACCAAGGTACCGGCCAACCCGGTCCTCGAGCCCGACACCCTCGCCTACATCTGGAATCCCGGGTCATCGTGGAGCAATTTCCGCGACCCCTTCGTGTGGCGCGACCAGGGCCTTTGGCACGTCCTTTTGACCGCCAAGAAATGGTATTCCGGCGGCACCGGGATTCTTTACCACGCCACCTCACCCGATCTGACGACCTGGACGGATGTGGGCCCCCTCTTCATCAACGACGGCCCCGAACCCTGGCTGGTCCTGGAGAGTCCCCAGTACCGGATGATCGGCGACTACCACCACCTGTTCTGCGGCCTGTTCGACGACTCGGCCATCAGCCTGTTGTCGGCCGCCGACCCGGCGCTGTGGACCATGGCCGACAGCACCCACATCGAGGTCGGGTCCTATGCGCCGGACCTCACCGAATACGCACCTGAACGCTACCTGTTCGGGCGCATCGTCCCCTTCATCCTGCCGCAGTCCGCCGCCTATACCTACGTGGCACGATTCGACACCCTGAACACGGGCCCGCTGGGGGAGAATCCGACCATCGCCAGGCCCCATCCCCTGGACGAACACTGGGCCACCATCACCGGCCTGATCTTCAGGGCGAATCCCACTTTCGGCGACAACCCCCTCTGGCGGGGCGAACCAACGGTGGGATTGGTGGGGAACGGATATTTCAGCAGCCAGGAGTACTACCAGGGCCCGCTTTCGGGGATCGGTGCGCCGGGGGTTTCCCTGGGGGATGGGGTGCAAGGGCGAATGGACAGCCAAGCCTTCGTCATCGCCGGCAACCGCATCGACCTGCTGGTGGGCGGCGGCCATTATCCGGAGACCTGCACCGTCGCCCTTTTGGCCGCGGCCGATTCGTCCGTCCTCTTCCGGGCGACCGGTGACGGCCAGGAACTCATGTCGCCGCTCACATGGGATGTGAGCGGCCTGAGCGGGACCTCCTGTTTCATCCGCATCGTGGACGCCGAAACGGGACCCATGGGGCACATCAACGTGGACGAGATCAACGAACGCCGGGAAACCGCCTCTTCCGTGCCGCCCCGCGGACAGTCCGGCCCGGTCACCCGGGTCCGCGCCAGCCCCAACCCCGGAAATCCCATCACGGCCGTTTCCTTCGCGCTGGACCACCCCGCCGAGGTCCGGCTGCGGATCCTGGACCTGCGGGGTCGGGCCGTCTGGGTCAGCCCGCACCAGCACGGAGTTCAGGGGATCAACCGGATTCTGTGGAACGGGCGGGACAACCACGGTTCTCCGGCCTCTGCCGGCGCCTACTTTTTCGCCATCGAGGTCCAGGGTTCCGTCGCGGCCACCGGAAAGCTGTCCCTGGTCAAATAAGCTTTCATGGGAAGGACTTGCGGTCGATATGGTGGTCATGAACACGACCATCGACCAGACCCTTTCCGACCTGCTCGAGGGCGTTGCCAGCCTGCCGCCGGTGGCCGCCCGCATTCTTTCCCTGACCACCCGCGAGGATTGTTGCCTGGACGAGCTGGCGCGGGTGATCGCCTGCGACGCCCCCATGGCCCTGCGGTTCATGGCCTTGGCCAACAGCGCGGCCCTGTTCGCCGCAACCCCCGTGCGAACGGTGCGCGAGGCTCTGGTGCGCCTGGGCCTGCGCCGCACCCGGGACATCGCCCTGCTGATGGGAATGCACGACCTGGCCCCGTCAACCGGACATTACGGCGACATCCCTGCCGTGGAGTACTGGCGTTTCACCCTCGCGGTCGCCGCCGCAGGCAGCGTCATGGCCAGGTCCGATAAACACACCGACTCCGACGACGCCTGGCTGGCCGGTCTTTTTCTCGGCCTGGGCGTACCCATCCTGGCACGCCAGGCCCCCGCGGCCTTGTCGGCGGCACGGCAGCTCGCCTGCGCCGAAGCCCTTCCCTTGGCCGAAGCCGTCGCACGAATCCTGGGCTTCCGCCCCACCCAAATCGCCGTCCGCATGATGACCCGCTGGGAATTCCCGGCGGAATTGACCGCCGCGGTGTCGGACACCGCCGGAGCGGGCGATCAATCCGATCCCTCCCTGTCCCGAATCCTGCGGAGCGCCCACGGGTTTGTCCGCCACCTCCGCTACGGTTGTTGCGGGGATGAGGATCCGGTCCCGTCGGCCGACCATTTGGCGCAGACGATGGGGGGGTCGGGAAGGGAAGTGGAGATTCTGACCCGCCAGGTGGGACGGCAGGTCAGCCATACCGCCGCACTCATCGACCTCGATCTTGTCCCCGGCGACCTGGGCCCTGCGCTGGACCAGGCTCGACGAGTCGCCGCGCGGATCGGCTTGCAGGGGTTGGAGGACGCCCTGGTCCGGCAAGAACTGGAACAGGATTCCCGGCGGGCACGAGAGATCCAGCGCCGGCTGTTGCCGGTCTCATCTCCGGTGGTGCCGGGTTATGCCCTGGCCGCCGAAAATCTCCCGGGAAGGCGGGTCAGCGGGGATTTCTACGGGTACTGTCCCGGCCCCGACGGCACTCTGCTCCTGATGATCGCCGATATCGCGGGCAACGGCCTGCCGGCGGCCGTCCTGGCCGGGAATGTCCAGGCCTGCGCCCAGACCCTGGCCGGGGTGGTCCCGGATCCCGGTCGCTTGCTGGCGACGGTGAACCAGACCCTGTTCGAATCGACGGGGGACGAATCCTTCGCCACCATGTTCCTGGCCCGGCTGAACCCCGCCACGGGGGAGTTGACCTACGCCAACGCCGGACACACGCCGACCTTGCTGACCGGACCCACAGGCGGGACGAAGTGGCTCTCGGCCGCGGCCCCACCCCTGGGCCTGCTGCCGGGAACCAGCTACCCCATGCACCGGGAAATCCTGGAACCGGGCGGATGCCTCGTCCTCTCCACCGACGGCATCACCGAAATCATCGATCAACGCGAACGGGAATTCGGCCGCGAGAACCTGGCTCAGGTCGTCGCGGGCCACTTGTCCAACACCCCGGCGGAATTGGGCCAGGCCATTCTCCAGGCGGCATTGGCCCACGCATCCGGCATTTCCCCCCCCTCGATTCCGGGCCGGCATCACGACGACATGACCCTGGTTGTCCTCAAGCGTCTTGCCACCCCATAGGGGCGACAAACCGGGTAGGAACCCGCCGCCGGTTATGCTATATTATGCGGGACCGGGGTCGCCTGCCTGGCGCGCAATGCCGTTTGTGCGACCCGTACCGCGTACCGATGACCAGGACAGGACCATGACCAGCGAACAGAATGAACCCCTCGATCCGGGATCCGAGTCCGGACCCGAGCCGACCGAAAACGACGAGAGCACGGAATTCGCGCAGATGTTGGCCCAGGAGGGCGAAAACCCGCCCACCGAGCCGCAGGCCGGTCAGAAAGTGACCGGGACCATCATCCAGATCGGGGAAATCGACGCCTTCGTTGATTGCGGGCTGCGGACCGAATTGCCCCTGGCGGTGTCCGAGCTCCGGGACGAAGAGGGAAATCTCCAGTACGAGGTGGGCCAGGTCGTCACGGCCCATATCCAGAAGTCCGGCGACGACTTCAAGCTCACCATGGCCACCAGCATGAAGGCTGCGGGGCTTGAAGCCCTGCAGCACGCGCAGGAATCCGGCACGCCGGTCGAGGGCAAGGTCCAGTCCACCAACAAGGGCGGCTTCGCCGTGGATCTGGGCGGCATGCGGGGCTTCTGCCCCTTCAGCCAGATCGACCTGCACCGGGTGGAAGACCCCGCGGTCTTCGTGAACCGCAAGCTGAACTTCAAGATCCTGGAGCTGTCTCCCGACGGCCGCAATATCGTCCTTTCCCGGCGGGCCCTCCTGGAGGCCGAACGTCAGGCCAAGGGCGCCGAGACGCGGACATCCCTTTCGCTGGGTGATGCCCTCGAAGGCACCGTAACGCGTCTGGTGCCATTCGGCGCTTTCGTGGACATCGGCGGAGTGGAAGGGCTGGTCCACATCTCCCAGATTTCCCACCAGCGGGTGGGCAATCCGGCGGATGTCCTGCGCGAAGGCCAGCAGGTCAGGGTGCAGGTCATGGAGATCCAGAATTTGGGTCAAGGGCGATCCGAACGGATCAGCCTGTCCATCAAGGCCCTGGCGGACGACCCCTGGCCGACCAGCGCGGAAAACCTGGTTCCCGGCACCGACGTCTCCGGCAAGGTGACGCGGCTGGTGGATTTCGGGGTTTTCGTGGAATTGATGGCGGGTGTCGAAGGCCTGGTTCACATCTCCGAACTGGCCAACCGCCGCATCATTCACCCGCGTGAAGTCCTCAACGAAGGCGAGGACATCACCGTGCGCATCGTGGACGTGGATCTCGCCCGCAGGAGGATTTCCCTGTCCCTGCGCCAAGCCGCCGACTACGACGGCGACTGACCCCGGCCCGACCATCGCCCCCGCACCGCACAACGCCCCGGTAACCCCCGGGGCGTTGTCATGCCGGGGGGTTTGTGCGCCGCAATTCCCGCACCACCGCAACGATCTCCTCGGCCGCGAAATCCACCTCCGCACCGGTGGTGAACCTCCCCAGCGAAATGCGCAGGCTCGAGCGGGCCAGGTCGGGCTCCACCCCCAGCGCCAGCAGGACCGCCGACGGTTCGCTCGAACCGCTGGTGCAGGCCGAACTCGACGAGACCGCCAGCCGCGTCAGGCGTCCCAGCAGGGCATGGGCCGGCACACCCGGAAAGCTGAGGTTGAGGTTGTGGGGCAGGCGGGGCTCCGCCGCCCCGTTGAGGACCACGTCGCCCAACCCGGCGCGCAACTTCTTCCACAGGCCGTCACGCAATCCACCCAGGCGAACGGTTTCCTCCTGCCGGCATTCCGCCGCCAATACGCACGCCTCCCCCAGGCCCACGATCCCCGGCACGTTCAGTGTCCCGGCGCGCAGTCCCCGCTCCTGGCCTCCGCCCAGTTGCCTGGCCACGAGCCCCAGGTGGGGCCTGCCCGCGCGCACGAACAGGGCGCCGACCCCTTTGGGCCCATGGATCTTGTGGCCCGAGAGGGACAGCAGGTCGATGGCGTCCCGGCGCACATCGATATTCCCATACGCCACCGCCTGCACCGCGTCGGTAAAAAACGGCACGCCCTTTTCCCGACAGATGCGGCCGATCCCGGCCACCGGTTGGATGGTGCCGATCTCGTTCTGGGCCGCCATGACCGCGACGAACCGGGTGTCAGGCTGGAGGGCATTCCCCACCAGCGCCGGCTCGACGAGCCCCCGGCCGTCGGCCGGCAGCCGGGTCACCCGCCAACCGCGGGCCTCGAGTCCGGCGACCGGTTCCAGAACCGCTTCGTGCTCGAAGACGGAGCAGACCAGGTGCCCCGGTTCGGCACAGGCGGCAGCGACCCCGAGCACGGCCAGGTTGTCGGCCTCGGTGGCCCCGGAGGTAAAGACGATCTCATGGGGTTCGGCCCCGATGAGTCCGGCCACCTGCCCGCGCGCCTTCTCCACCAGGGCGGCCGCGGACCAGCCGAAGGCGTGACCGAAGCTGGCGGGATTGCCGAAATGCTCCCGGTGCACACGGTTCATCACCTCCAGCACCCGGGGGTCGCAGGGCGTGGTTGCGTTGTGGTCGAGGTAGACGGGGGTCTTGACTGGTGCCGATTTCATCAGCGCCCGAGTTCCAGCATCCGTCGGATGGGCACGAGGGCGCGACGGGCCACCTCGGGGTCGACGATGATTTCGGGGGTCCGGTCCCGCATGCAGAGGTAGAGTTTTTCCAGGGTGTTCTTCTTCATGTAAGGGCACTCGTTGCAGCTGCAGCTCTCGTCGGCGCCGGGCACCGGAATGAGGGTCTTGCCGGGGTTCTGCTTCTGCATCTGGTGCAGGATGCCCGGTTCGGTGACCACGATGATCTCCTGCTCAGGGCAACTGCGCGCGAATTCCAGGATGGCCGCGGTGCTCCCCACGTGGTCGGCGTGCTGCAAGATCGCGTTCGGGCACTCCGGATGGGCCGCCACCACGGCGCCGGGGCACAGGGCCTTGAGCTCAACCAGTTTCTTCTCGCTGAACATCTCGTGGACCTCGCACGAACCCGGCCACAGCGCCATGTCCCGTCCCAGGCGCCGGGACACCCAGGCCCCCAGGAACCGGTCCGGTGCGAACACCAGGGGCTGGTCCGGCGGGAACGAGGCGACCACCTTCAGGGCGTTGCCGCTGGTGCAGATGATGTCGCTCATGGCCTTGGTGGCCGCCGAGCAGTTGATGTAGCTGATGACCTTGTGCCCGGGGTAGTCGGCCAGGAACTTCCCGAAGGCCTCGGGGGGGCAGCCGTCGGCCAGGCTGCACCCGGCTGCAAGGTCGGGCAACAGGACCTGCTTGTCGGGGTTGAGGATCTTGGCGGTCTCGGCCATGAAGTGGACGCCGGCGAAAACGATCACTTCGGCGTCGGTCTCCGCGGCGACCTGGGCCAGAGCCAAGCTGTCGCCCACGTGGTCAGCGATATCCTGGATGTCCGGTTCCTGGTAATAATGGGCCAGGATCACGGCCTTGAGGTCCCTGCGCAGGCCGTCGATGGCTGCGAACAGGTCGGCACAGGTGCCCGAAGCGGCAATCGTTGACTGATCCATGGCGGCTCGCTTTCTCGAGGGTCCAGGATACAATTTTGCTCCTTCCGGTCCGATTGGCAACCCCCGGGTCGGGATCCCGGATTGGCGTATGGACTTTCCGGGGCCAAATGCTTAATATTCATGGGTTGGAAATTGCGGCCATTGCCTCACCGGGCATGGACCAGCGGACCCGCGGTTCAAGGAACCGGGTGCCCGCTGTCGGCGGCGGTCGTCATCGCGTCTCCCCACCAACTGAACGTAAGGATCATGCGGCAATGAAGTTCTTCGCCACTGCCACAGCAGACCATCCTGGTTCCCGTCGCCGTATCCTGGCGACCCTCGTCGGACTGGGACTCCTGGTGGGAGCCCTGACCCAGCTGACCGCCTGCAACAAGGAGAGTTCCGTCACCTTCCCGCAGCCGCCGTCCCAGGAGTCGATGAACTGGCTCTTCGACGTGGTGGGCCGCAGTGCCGACGATGTCTGGGCCTGCGGAAACCGGGGAGCCATGTTCCACTATGACGGCTCCCAGTGGACCCCCTACGACTTGGGCACGAACAAGGCCATCGTCAAGATGTTCCTCCACGACGACGGGACCATCTACGCCGTCGGGCACGACGGCGGGATCTGGCGCCAGAGCGGCGCGACCTGGTCCGCCATGACCTCGGGAACGTCCGAGGATCTGTACGGTATCGGGAACTACCTGGGCAACATCCACGCCACCGGCCGCGCCGGCGTCATGCGCGTGCTTTCGGGAAACACCTGGAACGACAGGGGCCGCAACGAGATCATCGTCCGCGATGACGATGGCGCCGTCCAGGACACCCTCTACCAGAACGAGGACGTCGTTTCCCTGATTACGGTGAACTATTTCGGCATCGGCGGCGCCTACTACGATCCCTTTTTCGAAGGGGAACGCCTTGGCATCGCCGGCACCAAGGGCATGACCCTGGGCGAGGACGCCGAATACGATTGGGTGCTCCGCCCCCTCAGCAGCGACCCCCTGTTCCCCGAGGAATGGATCATGTCCAACTGGTCCGACGGCCAGGACATGGAACGGAACTACCTGGGATCCTCCGAGGGCTGGCTGTACCACCTCAATACCGACAACTTCTGGGTGGTGGAGATCCCCCAGGTCACCAAGAGCTCCCACGGGGGGATTCGCGACATCTGGATGGATGCGGACAACAACATCTACATGGCCACCGACGAGGGCCAGGTCGTCTTCCAGACTCCCGACTACGACTTCGTGACCGTTTCGGGCCATCGCATCGAACTGGTGGATATGACCACGCCCTTCTCCGGTATCTGGGGTTCTTCCCCCGATAACATGTACCTGGTCGGATTTTTCGAAAACATGATCCTGCACGCGTCCTACGACGTGGGATCGGGCGAATTCACCTATGAGGAGATCCCGGTGGTTTTCCCGAGCAAGTCCGCCCCCGGCAGCAGAAGCGATGTCGACCAGTACGGGCTCCCTTTGCGGTAGTTCGATGCCGTAAAGGAACACCGTGATTCCCGGTCTTTCCGCGCTTCTCTCGTTTCGTCCGCGGCCCGGTCGCCTCCGGCACCGGGCCCTTCCTTGTTCCCTATGCCACGGAGGTTCCCCATGCTGTCCCTCGTGAACCGTAAAGCCCTCTGCCTCAGCACCGTGCTGATGGTATTGGGCCTGGCCCTGCCGGCCCTCGCCGCCGGCTACACTCCCGATCCCACCACCCCGCGGGCCGACATCCCCGCGGCGTACCAGTGGCACCCGACGGACATCTTCCCCGACGACGCAGCCTGGGAGGCCGAAATGGCGGCCGTCAAGGCCGACATCCCCACCCTGACCGGATTCAAGGGCCACCTCGCGGAATCCGCGGACACCATGCTCCAGGCCGAGCAGGCGCTGAACGACCTGGGCCTGCGCCTCTACAAGCTGTACATCTACGCCCAGCTCCAGTACGACGTGAACCAGGGCGACAGCGACCTGCGTCAGATGCAGGGCCGGGTCGCCGCCATGATGCCGGCCTTCGGCGAGGCCACCAGCTGGATCGAGCCGGAACTTTTGACCATCGATCCTGACGTGATCAAGGGCTTCATGGCCGAGAGCTCCGACCTGGCCGTCTTCAGTTACTACTTCAGCGAATTGTGGCGCCAGAAGGAGCACACGCTTTCCGAGCGCGAAGAGCGGATCATGGCCCTGACCGGCAACATGCGCTCCGTGCCCAGTGACGCCCACGAGGCGCTGCTGGGTGTGGACATGGAATTCCCGGAAATCGTCGGACCGGACGGTACCAAGGTCCCGGTGACCGTGAGCGGTTTCTCGGGCTTGCGTTCCAACGACAACTACCTGGTGCGCAAGCAGGCCGCCGACGCCTTCTTCGGCACCCTGCGCGAATTCCAGAACTCCTTCGCCGTGCTCCTGGACGGTGTGGTCAAGAGTCACATCATGACCAAGACCGCCCGCGGCTACGACAGTTGCCTCGATGCCTCCATGTCCCCCGACAACATCAGCCCCGACGCCTACCGCATGCTGGTGGAAACCGTGCGGAAGAACCTCCCGCAGACCATGCACAAGTACGTCGAATTGCGCCGCAAGGTCATGGGGCTGGACGGCAAGCTGGCCTTCCCCAACCTCTACAACCCCATGATCGAAGGGGTCGAACCCGCGTACACCTACGACGAAGGCCGCAAGATGATCGTGGATGCCCTCCAGCCCCTGGGCAAGGAGTACGTCACGGCCCTGGCCACGGGTCTGGACCCCGCCAGCGGCTGGATCGACATCTATCCCAACCAGGACAAGCGCAGCGGCGCCTACAGCAACGGCGCCCTGGCCCGGGACATCCACCCCTTCGTGCTGCACAACTTCGACAACACCCTGGACGCCGTCTCCACCACGGCCCATGAGATGGGTCACGCCATGCACTCGTGGTTCAGCAGCAAGAACCAGCCGCCGATCTACGCCGACTACACGACCTTCCTGGCGGAGATCGCCTCGACCTGCAACGAGGCCCTGCTGACCAACTACATGCTGAAGAAGTACGACAACGACATCGACATGAAGCTGATGTTGCTCAACCAGCGTCTGGAAAGCATTCGCCTGACGATCTTCCGCCAGACCCTGTTCGCGGACTTCGAACTGCAGTTCCACGAATATGCCGAAGAGGGCAATTCCCTCACCGCGGACTACCTCAACGGTCTGTACGCGGGGCTCATCAAGGAATACTACGGGCCGGACTTCGCCATGGGGCCGGACGACGAGTGCGAGTGGATGTTCATCCCGCACTTTTACTACAACTTCTACGTGTTCACCTACGCCACCGGCCTGACCAGCGGTCTGGCCCTGGCAGACGAGATCACCGCCCACGGCGACAAGGCCGCCCGGCGCTACATCGACAACATGCTCAAGGCCGGTTCCAGCGCTCCGCCGCTGGACATCCTGCGCAACGCGGGTGTCGACCTCGAGACCCCGGCGCCCATCCAGTCGGCCATGGACGTCTTCGCCCGCACGGTCGACGAGTTCGACAAGCTGTGGACGAAGAAGTCCGGCCACAAGTAGATCCCTACCGCATCAATCGGGATAGGGGGGCCGGGCAATCGCTCGGCCTCCCCTCCCCCACCACCCGGCATGCGGGTCCGCACCGGGCGGTTCGTCAGGTTG
>PFVX01000054.1:0-1547 GCA_002790835.1 bacterium CG_4_9_14_3_um_filter_65_15
TGGAGAATTACCATGCAATTCTGCAGCATGTGAAGTCGTCGATCCGCGACAGTCTGGTTGGCAAGGGATCCCGTGTAGCTGTTTTGAATGACGAGGCCCATCACGTAGCAAACGAAACCGGGCAGACCCCGCGAAAATGGAAAGAGTTCTTGCTCAACCAGGAGTACGGATTTCGTTACGTCCTTGGCGTGTCGGGAACATGTTACATCGGTGATGAGTATTTTTCGGACGTGGTCTGTCGTTACTCTCTCCGCCAGGCAATAGAGCAGCGTTTTGTGAAGACGGTGCAGTATGTTGCTGAGATGCCCCAGACCGATGGCCCGGATGAGAAGTGGCAGCTCATCTACAACCGGCATCAGGCGTGGAAGAAGGAGCTGCGGAAACGGGGCATTCGCCCCTTGACCATAATTGTCACCCGAGACATCGCGACCTGCACAAGAGTAGGAGAGGAGTTGCGAGCCTTTCTTGCCGACAAGGACGGCCTTACCCAGGAGCAGGCGGATGCTGCAGTGATCCCGGTGACCTCCCACGCCAGACACCAGTCTAACCTCGCCAAACTCAAGACAGTGGACAGTTCGGCCAGTGGAGTTGAGTGGATCATATCGGTGGCCATGTTGAGCGAGGGATGGGACGTCAAGAATGTGTTCCAAATAGTTCCGCATGAGGAGCGGGCATTCAATAGCAAGCTCCTAATAGCTCAAGTGCTCGGCCGTGGACTTCGCCGACCGGAGGGCTGGCAGGGTGCCGACCCGGTTGTCACTGTTTTCAATCACGATGCGTGGGCGAGCCGGATCAGGCATCTCGTCGACGAAATTCTGGAGATTGAGCGTCGTCTTGGATCACGTATTCTCGTTGAATCGCCGTATCATTTTGATATACACAACTTGGACTATACACGGGAGGCCGAGACGGGGCACTTCACCAAGAAGGGGGAGTATCGCCTATTGGAACAGGGATACGTGGAACTCCCGTCACAGGTAGAGATAGAGAATGTGGCGATTGACTATGTTACCGCAGGAACAGAGACACACACGAAGTTCAAGACCCAGATTGCACACAAGACATACTCCTTTGAAAATGTCGCCGAGGAGATGTACCGGCGTCTTCAGAGCATTGACGACGAGACAAGCGGTGAGGCAGATCCGAAGGATCGAACCAACTACACGCGCAAATTCACGCGGAAACGCTGCCTTGAAATCGTTGAAGCTTCCGCTAAATGGGCAAAGATCAAGAGTGGTCGCATGACCGAAGAGAATCGTCAGAAGATCCTGCAAGCTCTAGGCCCACTTCGGCGCAAGACAGCCAAGCGCGTGGTCTACATTATGGCGCCGAAAGCGTTAACCACCTTGTCGACTACGGAAAGGCCAGTAATCAGCTGCAGTGCCGCGGAGCTACGCCGTGGAGACAAGACAGCCTTTATGCCTCCGGACTGCGATAAGAATATCCCCGATGAGCAGCTTGAGTTTTTCCGAGAAGTGGCGGACCCTGACGGCGAGTTTCGGGCGGGCCGTGAGATCCTGTCCAACGCTCATGACTTTAAGACGCCC
>PFVX01000054.1:1609-9717 GCA_002790835.1 bacterium CG_4_9_14_3_um_filter_65_15
GGAGAATGCGCTGGCTTTGGACAGCTGGCTTAAGAGCGCACCGCAACGATACTACGCCATTGAGTACGCATGGAAGAAGGGGGAGCACCCGAAACGCGGTGAGTTTAGTCCGGACTTCTTCATCAAGAAAGGCGACATGATCTACGTTGTGGAGATTAAGGACGACTCCGAGATTGCCGATCCGTCCCCCGAAAATTTGAAGAAATTCGAATACGCTCAAGCTCACTTCGCACGTTTGAATCAATGGCTGAGAAACACAGGACTTCCTACTCAATACCAGCACAACTGGCTATCTCCGAAATCATATAACCCGTTCTTCCAGATGCTTCGGGAGGACAAAGCAAGAGGATTCCGCTCAGAGCTTGACGTTGTGCTACAACCAGTTGCGGTATCTACTCATGGCGATGAGAGGGCAAGCAAGTAGTAATGTGGCTGTGATCTTGCCGGCGCTAGCCCGCTCGTACCCTTTGTGACCAACAGACCTGCGCCCTTTGCAGTCCATAATCTGCATGTCGACAATCTGTTAGAGTAGGATCACAATTCGAAGATCCTCGGAAAATCGTAAACCAGACCTCCGGATGATTCCGATATCGGTTACGTTTGGGGAGCCAATTCTTTTTCTGCGGAATTCGACAGGCATTTCGGTTAACGACGCAGCCCGGGGGCGGAGCGACTGCCGGTCGTAACCCTCTCTCCTGCTGATGCATGCACTGTCATGATAGAATGGACCGGCTCAATCAACCGGATCTGGTTCTGCTGAAACGAAACACTTGATTCTGACAAGGACAAGCGGGTTGCTGTTCTCGCCCGTGGCCCACACAGAATCGCTGGAAAAGATGGGGATCGACGTCGGGGGCGCCGATAACGTCGGAACCTCCAGTTCGGTGCAGTTTCCCGGTTGGACACCGGGCCGTTCAGGGCCGATCATTGCATCTCACCTCGAAACAGGACCATCCTCCTTGTCAGCGGAGCCCATGCCGAGCGCCACCTACACCCTGACCCTCTCCCCGGCCGGCCACTTGCGGCTGGCTCCCGGCCCCGACGGCGTCCCCCTGGCGGACGACCTCGCCGGCCAGCTGCTGTCGGCGTTCGAGCGCGGCAACGGCCACGCCCTCCTGCAACTGGGCGGGGTCGAGGTGGCCGCCGCCCTGCCTCCGGCCCTCGGTTACTGGCGCGGGCTGGGGGTCCACTACCTGACGGCGGTCTGCACCCGGTCCGGCGGTGAGGACATCTCCGTCGTCCCTCCCGACCTGGACTTCCTGGCCGAACTGGCCCTGGCGCCCCCCGTCATGCCGGGGGCCGAATACGCCACTCCCGAAATCCTGGCGGCCCTGTGGAACGAGCTCGACGCCGTCTTCCGGGCCGGACTCGCCGCCTCGGGCGCCCCTCTCCAGGAATACCTGAAATCCCTGGACGAATCCTGGAACCTGGTGGGACGGGTCCACTTCCACCTGGCCGTCAACCGCAAGGATCCGGATTTCCCCTTCGCGTTCCTGGCCACTTACACCCATCGGCTGGCCGCCGGGGCGCGCCCCCAGCACCAGCCCCTGGGCCAGGCCCTGCGCGAGTACGCGGGGCCCGGCAAGCAGGACCGGCTGCTGTCCCTGCTGCTGCCCGTCCAGCGGGCCGCGGGCTTCTGCCCCTGGCTGCAGTACCTAGTCGAATCCGGCGAGATCTACCACCCCCTGCGCTGGACCGCTCAGGAGGCCTTCGCCATGCTGAAGGACCTCCCCTTGCTGGAGAAGGCCGGAGTGCTGGTGCGGATGCCCGCGGACTGGGCCCGCGGCCGCCCCGTCACCCCCCTGCTGTCGGCCAAGGTGGGCGGCAGCCCCCCGTCGGTCCTGGGAACGGCCGCCTTGCTGGACTTCCAGGTCCAGCTCACCCTCGACGGGGAAACCCTGACCCCCGCCGAGATCGAGGAGCTGCTGGAGCGCTCCGACGGGTTGGCCCTCATCCGGGGCCGGTGGGTGGAGATCGACAGCGCCAAGGTGGCCGGGATGCTGGAACGGTTCCGGCAGCTCGAACCGCTCCAGGACCAGGGCGGGCTATCCTTCGGCGAGGCCATGCGGATGCTGGCCGGAACGGACCTAGCCGGCGCCGAGCAGGCAGGCGGCGCCCGGGCCCTGGCCACGGGAACCGGGAAGGCCGCAGCCCATGCCGCGGCCGAGATCGCCGGCTGGACGTCGGTGACGGCGGGCCCCTGGCTGGAGCAGACCCTGGCGGGACTGCGCTCCCCCGAGGGATTGGCGGTGGTCACGGCCGGGGACGACCTCCACGCCACCCTGCGCCCCTACCAGGATGTCGGGCTGCGCTGGCTCCACCTGCTGTCCGAACTGGGGCTGGGGGCCTGCCTGGCGGACGACATGGGTCTGGGCAAGACCATTCAGGTGCTGTCTCTGCTGCTGGTCCGCCGGGCCCGCACCCATGGCGCAGGAGCAGGCGGCGCCCGTGGCTCCCGCGGCACCAAAAGTTCCCGCGGCGCCAACGGTTCCCAGGGTCGGCGGACGCCCAGCATCCTGGTCGCCCCGGCCTCCCTGCTGGCAAACTGGGCCGACGAGATCGCCCGGTTCACGCCGGACATCAGACCCGTCATCGCGCATTCCTCGTACCTGCCCAAGGGCGACCTCAAGGATCCGGATGCGCCCTGGATCGAGGGCGCCGACCTGGTGATCACCAGCTACGCCACCCTCCTGCGTCTGCCGGCCCTGATGGAACGGGCCTGGGACCTGGTGATCCTGGACGAGGCCCAGGCCATCAAGAACCCCGGGGTCCGCCAGACCAAGGCGGTTAAGCAGCTCCACGGCCGGGCCCGCATCGTGCTGACGGGAACACCTATCGAGAACCGGCTGGGAGACCTGTGGTCGATCTTCGACTTCATCAATCCCGGTCTGCTCGGCGGGAAGAAGCAGTTCTCGCAGTACGTCGGCAACCTGGACCGCGAGTCGCCCAACCCCTACGCCCCCCTGCGCAATCTGGTGCGGCCCTACATCCTGCGGCGCCTGAAGACGGACCGGTCGGTGATCGCCGACTTGCCCGACAAGACCGAAATGCGGGCCTTCTGCAACCTGAGTCGGCGCCAGGCGGCGCTCTACGAGCAATCGGTCGGGGATCTGCGGGACCAGCTGGCCGTCAAGACGGGCATGAAGCGCCGGGGCATCGTCCTGGCCTTCCTGATGCGGTTCAAGCAGATCTGCAACCATCCCTCCCAGTGGCTGGGCGACGGGGCCTGGAGCGAACAGGACAGCGGCAAGTGGACGCGGCTGAGGGAGATCGCCGAGGTGATCGCCGCCCGCCAGGAGAAGGTCCTGGTCTTCACCCAGTTCCGGGAAATCACCGACCCCCTGTCCGACTACCTCGGCGGACTGTTCGGCCGGCCGGGGCTCATCCTGCACGGGCAGACTCCCGTCGGCAAGCGCAGGGACCTGGTCCGGCGCTTCCAGGAGGACGAGGACGTCCCCTTCTTCGTGCTGTCCCTGAAGGCCGGCGGATCCGGGCTCAACCTCACGGCCGCCTCCCATGTGGTACACTTCGACCGCTGGTGGAACCCCGCCGTGGAGGACCAGGCCACCGACCGCGCCTTCCGCATCGGCCAGGCCAAGAACGTGCTCGTGCACAAGTTCATCTGCCGGGGCACGGTGGAGGACAGGATCGACACACTGATCGAATCCAAGAAGCAGCTCGCGCGGGATCTTCTCGAAGGCGGGCCCGAACTCCTGCTCACCGAGATGTCCGACGACAAACTGATCGAACTGGTGTCCCTGGACCTCCAGGCCGCCCTGAAGGAGTAGACATGGGTTGGCGCCCCCCCCGCTGGACGCATTCCCTGCCCCTGGTCGACCGCCGCATCCGGGCCCTGAATGAGATCGACCGGTTAAGCAAGGGGGAGCGGCCCCTGAATCCCGTATCCGCCGCCGGCCGCACCTTCACGACGACCTTCTGGGGCACCGCCTGGGGTCAGAATCTCGAGCGCTACAGCGACTTCATCAACCGTCTGCCGCGGGCCCGCACCTACCTGCGCGCCGGGGCGGTCATCGACCTGCAGGTCGAGCCCGGCCTAGTTTCCGCTCTGGTCAGCGGCACCGAGGTCTACCGGGTGACCGTGGAAATGGATCCGATCTCCCGTCCCAAGTGGCGGTCGATCCTCCGCGACTGCGGCGGCGCCGTCGATTCGATGGTGGAACTTCTGCAGGGCGACCTGTCGGGCGCCGTCATGGCCCGGATCTGCCGCGAAAAGGGGGGCCTGTTCCCCTCCCCCCAGGAGATTTCTTGCGACTGCACCTGCCCCGACTGGGCCTCCATGTGCAAGCACGTGGCCGCCGCGCTGTACGGGGTCGGGGTGCGGCTGGACGCCGAGCCGGGCCTGCTGTTCAAGCTGCGCGGCGTCGACCCCGCCGACCTGATCGCCCACGCCGAGGCCAAGCTGGTCGACGGGACCTGCACTTGCAACTCCCGGCGCGTGTTGAGAGGGGATGATCTTTCGGAACTGTTCGGGGTGGAAATCCTCCAGGCCGATCCCGCGGCCGACCCCGCCCCCTCGGGAACACCGGACCCGGTAGGGCGGCCGGTCCCTGCGGTGGATCGGGCGCGCATCCGCGAACTCGAATCCCACAGGCGGACGCTGGAGGCCCGGATCGCCCTGGTGGATGAAGAGATCGCCAGAAAGGAAGCCTGGATGGCGCGCATCATCGAGCGGGGGCTGGCCCGCAGCCGTTGACTTCGCCCTGCACCGCCAATGAAGGAACTGGCCCACGACCCAATCACCAATTAACCGCCACAGGCCAGCGATGAATGAGGTGGTCCCCAAAAATCGGACAGCATGCCAAGGTGGCTCCCTTCCAGAAACCGAAGGAGAGCAACGATGAAAAAGCGCCGCAACTATTCAGCCGATTTCAAGGCACGGGTCGCCCTGGAAGCGCTTTCAGGCGCCTATACCTTGGCCGAGTTGTCGTCGAAGCACAAGGTCCACCCGAACATGATCGCCCAAGGAATAGGCATCATAGAGGCATGGCGTCCTCACCCCACATACCAACCACCGCTCTCTCTCCCGGCCTGAATGCAGAGTGGCGTTCTCCGCTGACGGTGGGCAATATCTCATTTGCCGACAAGAAAGCACCCTTGGTCAGGAAGGAGAACGCCCATGGACAGGTATATCGGATTGGACGCCCATGCGTCAAGCTGCACCGCTGTTGTCCTCGGCCCCAGTGGCCGGAAACTGCAGTGTCAGGTTCTGGAGACCAGCGCCAAGGCCTTGATCAGCTTCCTGCAGACCATTCCCAAGAACCGCCGACTCATCTTCGAGGAAGGAACCCACTCGAACTGGCTTTACGAGGTTCTGGCACCCCATGTGCAAGAGATCGTCGTAGTTGCGGTGCGGCAAAGTCGAGGGCCGAAAGACGACAAGATCGACGCCTTCGGACTGGCCGAAGACCTGCGTATTGGCAATGTCAAAGTTCGGGTCTACAAGAAGCAGGGGGAGTTCGCGACCCTCAGCCATCTGGTCAGAGCACACAATACTTTGGTTACCGACACGGTTCGCTGCCAGAACCGGATCAAGAGTCTGCTGCGCTCAAGAGGGATCACCGCCGGCGGCAAACAGGTGTACTCGGTCAAGAGCCGAGACCAGTGGCTGGCCAAACTTCCGGCCCATGCTCACGGCCAAGCCGGCCTTTTGTATCAGCAGTACGACGCCTTGCTCGAGCTGCGCAAGCGGGCCGAGAAGCAGATGCTCACCGAAGCCCGCAAGCACGCCGCCTACCGGGTGATCAAGACCTGCCCCGGCCTGGGCAAGATCCGCACGGCCCAGCTGCTGCCGATCGTGGTCACGCCGTACCGCTTCGCGAACAAGCGCCAGTTCTGGTCCTACTGCGGACTGGGCATCGTGATGCGCAGTTCGTCGGATTGGGTGCGCACCCAGGGTGGCGAGTGGATCAAGGCACCGATCCAGAGAACCCGCGGACTGAACCGCAACTTCAACCGCTCCTTGAAGCATGTGTTCAAGGGTGCGGCGACGACGGTTATTGGCTGCGCCAAAAAGGACGACCCTTTGTACCAGCACTATCAGCAATTGCTGGATGGTGGTACAAAACCCAACCTGGCGAAGCTGACCATCGCGCGTCAGATCGCCTCGATCGTCCTTTCGGTGTGGCGCGCTCAGGAGGTGTACGATCCGAAGAAACTGAGTCCGACAACGTAGGTCTCCGGGCTGAAGAGCCGGCAGGTGAGCAGGTCGATAACCGCCGACACATCTCCCGAAGACGATATGGTTACAGGGGAGTGCATCCATTGAAATTCTGGTCCCGGCTCTCGATGCCGGAGTCCCCACGGATAGGCTATGCCCCCCTGGTGAGCCGAACGAAGCGATGGGCCGACGAGTCCCCGATAGAAGGATGGTTCCCGCCCGAGAGCGGAGAACAAAACGGCTGTGATGTTGATCGGGAAGTCAGCGGAAGACCTGGGAATGAAAACCGACGCCGGAACGATCAGCGTGTGAGATCAATGAACACGGACGCTGGCTGCCGGACCGGGTGCACTCAGCGTGCTGGTGGGGTGCGTCTTGACAGCCTGCCCCATAGAAGAAGGAATTTCAAACGCATAGTCCCACCTCCCGGCTCCCCGGATCCCGCCCGATTCGGGGAGATTTTACCGCGGTGATAGCTCCGTTTCAAGTCGGAGGTCGGCAAAATGGCCGTCAGCACCCTCGCGAGTCCCGGTTTCGCGCTGCTGGGCGTGATTTCTCCTGCGGAGAGAGCAGACCGGTACGTCTCCGTCGCTCCCGGTTTTGATCTCGTCGTCACTCGAGGGGCGGTCGATCGGTGCTGTCCGATGGGCTCAGTCCCAGCTGTCCTGGCCGCCGGTTTGGTCGATCTCCGGCCAGGCGGTCTGTGCGACCTGTGGATTCGCCGGCTCGAACCCCAGCTCGGCCTGCGGCGGCGCCCGGGCCGCCAGCACCGCCGGCGGCGTGACAGGCTCGCCGATGTGGGTGAGGATCCGCTCGATCACCGGCGGATCGAGGATGAAGGCGATGATCCGCATTGGCTCGCCGCAGCGGGGGCACAAGAGCGGCAGGCACTCGTAGAGCCGCGCCAGGAGCAGCGCCCAGCAACGGGCGGCGACGCGGCCGGCGGCGCTGTGCGGTTCACCGTCGTCTGCAGAAAGCGGGTGCGAGTCGGTGTCCTCTGCCTCAGGTAGCCCCATCTTCTCGCGCGCCTCTTCCAGTATCTGCAGCGTCGCTCCCGCAGGGCCGGCCGACTCGGTCACCGCCGCACGCAGCTTCGCGTTGGGGGCGAGCACGCCGCAGTAGCGATGCTTGTGGACCCTGGGCGGAGTCACCAGGTGGGCCAGCCGATCCAGCAGCTCCAGCGGGGTGAGGATCAGCTCGGTGCGGCCATCCATGGTCGGCCTGCGCAGGCTGTACACGAGCTGCTCGTCGTTCAGCCGGCCGAGGCGTTCCTGGGCCAGCGGCGACCGGGCGCAGTAGCGGACCAGGCGCTCCAGGCCGTGGCGATCCCAGTCCGGGATAGTCACCGAAGCATCAACCGACCAGCCGCCGGCGTGGTCGGGGGAGTCGAGAGCGTGGACGGCCAGGTCGTCGAGGTGGCCGTGGCGGTGCAGCCAGCGCAGGCCGCGGCGACGGATCTTCTTCTGGACGGTGGCGATGTCGGCGGTGTCCAGTTCGAGGGCCGGATGGAACTCGGCACCGCCTTCGCCGTCATCGCTGAACACGCCGTCGGTCACCAGCACATGGAAATGGACGTGGCTGTTGAGGTAGCTGCCGAAGCGGTGGACAAAGGCCACGGCGCCGAACCGGCTTCCTGGTGGCGCGCTTGGGCTGCTTTGCCGTAGCGTTGTCTCAACGGCCCGCAGGAAGACCCGCAAAAGGCCGCCGATCACCTCGGGCTTCTCCCGCAGGTGCCACCGGACTCGCTTGGGCACCGACAGCACCCACTGACGCATCGGCACCGGTGACGCAACCCGTGACGACGGATCACCGCGACGCCTTTGGTCAGCGTCCGCGCGGCATCCCGCAGCAGAACCCAATCGACGGGGAAGTGGATATTGGCCGGCACGCAGGTCGTATCCAACAGGAGTGAATCGAGCGCGAGCGGTTG
>PFVX01000072.1:0-205 GCA_002790835.1 bacterium CG_4_9_14_3_um_filter_65_15
CTGGCGGTGGATTTCCTGCTGGGCAAGATGCGGTCCGCCGGGCGCAGTCCCGGGCCCGTTGCGGTGAACCTTTCGACCACCGGCCTCATCGAGACGGTGGCCGCCCGCCACGGGGTGGTGGTCTACCGGACCCCGGTGGGGGAGGCCAACGTCGTGGAAGCCATCCTGGACCGCGAGTGCGAACTGGGGGGCGAGGGCAACGGCG
>PFVX01000072.1:218-32772 GCA_002790835.1 bacterium CG_4_9_14_3_um_filter_65_15
GGCCCTGCACGCCGGACGCGACGCCCTGGTCGGCATCGCCATGGTGCTGCAGGCGGTGGCCGAATCGGACGGATCCCTGGCGGACATGGCGGCCGCCCTGCCGCCGGTGGTCATGCAGAAGGCCAAGGTTGACGCGGACCAGCTTCCGGGGGGTGAGGATCTGAAGCGGGCGCTGGCCGCTCTGGGGCCGGGAACCTTCGACGAGCGGGACGGCTTGAAGTGGGTCGGCGTGGGCGCCTGGGTCCACGTGCGGCCCTCGAATACCGAACCGGTGGTCCGCATCATCGCTGAAGCTCAAGATGAACAATCAGTTGCCGATCTGATACGGAAGGTCCGGCAGGCGGTCTGAATCCTTGCGGAAGGGCATTTCCATGTGCGGTATTGTTGGGGTAACGGGATCCGCTGACGCCCTGAAGATCCTGATTGAAGGGCTCAAACGGCTGGAATACCGGGGTTACGACAGCGCAGGCGTGGCCATCGTGCGCGCCGACGGCCAGCACGTGGTCAAGGAAAAGGGCAAGATCGCCGCTCTCGTGGAGGCGTGCCGCGGGCAAGACCTGGCCGGCAGCTGCGGCATCGCCCACACCCGGTGGGCCACCCACGGGGCGCCCACCCGCCTCAACGCCCACCCGCACACCTCGGGCGCCATCTCCATCGTGCACAACGGGATCATCGAGAATCACAACGCCCTGCGCGCCCGCCTGGTCAAGAAGGGCACCGAGTTCACTTCGGACACCGATTCGGAAGTCCTGGCCCACCTGATCGCCGACTTCTACACCGGCGACCTGGTCGATGCCGTCCAGCGGGCCCTGAGCGTGGTGGAGGGCGCCTTTGGCGTGGCGATCACCCACAGCGATCACCCGGAGATGGTGGTGGGCGCCCGCAAGGGCAGCCCCCTGGTGGTGGGCGTGGGCGACGGCGTGAACTTCTTGGCCTCGGACGTGGCCGCGATCATGGGGCACACGCGGCAGGTCATCTACCTGGACGACGGCGAGATGGTGACCCTGACCCCCGAGGGCGTCAGCGTCACGACCATCGGCAACGAGGAGATCACCAAGGAGATCCAGGAGATCACCTGGGATCTGGACCAGATCCAGAAGGGCGGCTACGAACACTTCATGCTCAAGGAGATCTTCGAGCAGCCGCAGACCATCCGCGATTCCTTCCGCGGGCGCATCCTGCCCGAGAGCGGCGACGTCAAGCTGGGCGGGATCCAGCTGACGGACTGGGAGCTGCGGAACATCCGGCGCATCATCATCCTGGCCTGCGGCACCTCGTGGCACGCGGGCCTGGTGGGCGAATACCTGATCGAGGAGTACGCGGGTATCCCGGTGGAAGTGGAGTACGCCAGCGAGTTCCGCTACCGCTCGCCCATCATCGATCCGGGCACCCTGTGCCTGGTGATCAGCCAGAGCGGCGAGACCATCGACACGCTGGAAGCCATGCGCGAGGCCAAGCGCAAGGGCGCCAAGGTGTTGGGCATCACCAACGTGGTCGGCTCGACCATCGCGCGCGAGTCCGAGTGCGGGGTCTACATCCACGCCGGGCCGGAGATCGGGGTCGCCTCGACCAAGGCCTTCACCAGCCAGGTCACCATCCTGGCTCTGATGACCCTGCTGCTTGGAAGGCGCACCATCATCAGCGCCGACCGCGGCACCCAGATCCTGAAGGAGCTGGAGGCGATCCCGGGCAAGGTGCAGAAGGTGCTGGACCAGAGCGACGCCATCCGGGATATCGCCCGCGTGTACGCCAAACACAAGAATTGCCTGTACCTGGGCCGCGGCGTCAATTTCCCCATCGCCCTGGAGGGCGCCCTGAAGCTCAAGGAGATCAGCTACATCCACGCCGAGGGCTACCCGGCCGCCGAGATGAAGCACGGTCCCATCGCGCTGATCGATCCGGAGATGCCCGTGGTGGTGATCGCCATCAAGGACGGCAGCTACGACAAGATCGTGGGCAACGTGCAGGAGGTGCGCGCCCGCGACGGCAAGATCATCTCCATCGTGACCGAGGGGGACGAGGAGATCGCCGCCTTGAGCGACCACGTGATCACCATTCCCGATACCACCAACTTCTGGACGCCGCTGCTTTCGGTGATTCCGCTGCAGCTTCTGGCGTACCACATCGCCGTGCTGCGGGGGGAGGACGTGGATCAGCCGCGGAACCTCGCCAAGGCGGTGACGGTGGAGTAGGCCGCCCGCCCGGTTTGCGGAGACGAGCGCCGGTGACGTCCTGTCACCGGCGCACTCGCTTTCCGGGTCCCTCCGCCCTCCCGGCTCCGGAACCCTCCAGGACGTTCCGCCGACCGGTCCGTTGCATTCAATTCCGTTTATACCGAAGTCCCAACCGTCATCGGCATCCAGCGGGGTCATGGGCAGCGGGTTTGTGGGCAGTAGGCTGTAACCCGGATATTCGCCGTACGCGGGCCAGGGTTCGCTGATGCTCGAGGGATATGGCTGGCTGTCAAGTTTCCGGCCGGAAAGGGGCTTGGCGAGGAAGGCTGCGGGATCTAGTATCCCCGACGTGAAGAACCCCGAAAAGGAGCGTAACTCATGACCCGCACCATCATCCACACCGACGGGGCTCCGGCGGCCATCGGACCCTACAGCCAGGCCAACGCCGCCGGCGGTTTCCTGTTCACCGCCGGGCAGATCCCTCTGGATCCGGCCACCATGACCATCGTGGGAGAGACGGCGGCGGAGCAAACCCGCCAGGCGCTGACCAACGCCCAGGCCGTGGTCGAGGCCGGTGGTCTGACCCTGACCGATGTGGTCAAGGTGACCGTGTTCATCCGCGACATGGCCCAATTCGGCAACATCAACGAGGTCTACCGGGAATTCTTCGCCGCCGAACCCCCCGCCCGCAGCGTGGTGGAGGTGTCCCGGCTGCCCAAGGATGTGCTGGTGGAAATCGAGATGATTGCTCACCGGGGGTGAAGCACCGGATTGGCGAGCAACAAAAAGAGCGGCCTCAGGGCCGCTCTTTTCACCTTGAGGCCGGTGGGGTCACATGCCGATCAGGGCGACCCAGGTCAGGCGGCTCTCCTTGAACCTGGTGAATTCGGGATCACTGCTGTCGGGTACCGAAAGCTCACCCTCCCAGCCGAACTGGGTCATGGCGTTGGGGGCCAGTTGGATGTTGAAGAACACTCCCGCTTCGGTGAAACGGTCTTCCCCGTCATTCGCGGTATAGCTTCCGATGTTGGCCGAGGGACCGTAGATGACGCCTCCGGATGAGGTGGCCCAAATGTTGCCCTCAAGCCCGACGAAGGTCTCCTGGGTGTCGGAGACGTCGTCCTTCTGAATGCCGAATAGGCCGTGGATGGCGGCGGGGCCCCGGAATGCCTGGAAGTCCGCTCCGAAGGTCGTCGTTTTGTCCTCTGACTTGCCGGTGGTCGAATTGTAGGCCTTGGATACGGTTCCGAAGGCCCCGATGGAGAAGTCCTGGTTCACGTCGGCGACGATGCGTCCGGAGAAATCCTTGGGATCATGTCCTTCCACATCCCCGGCATTGCCGTGCCAGGCCCCGATGATCTGGACCTGATCGGTTGCCCGTGTGGACAGGCTGACGAACTGGGAGTTCCCGGGCATGAATTTTTTGGGGACCCAGGAGTTCCGGTTGGGATGGCGGTAGTTCACGGTGTTGTGGCCGTCCGCCCAGAACGGGGAACCGTATCCGGCGTGAACCGCGGTCGTGGGAGAAAGGGCGAATCCGACGGCGCCCATGGTGACTTCGGCGTTGAAATCGATCTCGTCCTCGGCTTCGATTTCCAGGAAGTAGGATATTTTGGGGGAGGCCATTCCGGCGAAAAAGATTTCCACCTCGTGAAGCCCGCGGGTTTTCAGCTGCTTATCCTTGTCGGACAACTCGGCGGTGGTTTTGGCCTTAGACGTGCGCTTGTCGATCATGCGCAGGTTGATGATTGCGGAGCCGGGGAATGTGCCTTCCATGGGGGAGCCGTCGAGGTCCAGCTCCTGAACGAAACTGTAGCCCCCTTCCTTGTAGAGTCGGCCGGTCTCGTTAAGCTGGGGGAAAATCGTATGACACTCGTTGCAACTCATTTGTTCGGCCCGAGCGAATGTCGGGACGCCGGAGCTTACGGCCGGCATCATTACGGCCACCGCGGCGGCAATAATCATGAGTGCAGTAAAGCGATTCCGTTTCATGCCCAAATCCTCCTTGCTGGCTTGGCTACAGGAGTGATTTCCCGGGAGGGGAAAAACTCCGTGGATTGGTGGGATATTGAAACCTCATTCTTCTTTGTCAAGGTCTTTCCCGTGGTCATTCCCCATGGTCTGGGGCGGGCACGGCTTGGAGAGGTCGCTGTTGGACCACCGGGTTGGATCGCCAAGGAAGGATGTGCTGGTGGAAATCGAGATGATTGCGTATGATTCCTGCGGCGGCTAGGCCCCGCTTTCGGCCCGTTTCGCCTTGCGGGAATGAGTGTCGTCTGGTGACGGCCGGGGACTTCAAATCCTTTTGTCGGGCGCGTCATACCGTCCGAGGTGGGTTCGATTCCCACACATTCCCGCCAAGTTCCCTTATCTCATTCGGAATGATGAATTATGCAGGTCGTCGTCATCGCCAACCCCGTAGCCGGCACGTCCCATGGGAGAATCGGGGGAGAGACGGCGCGCGAACTGCTGACGGGGCGCGGCGCCGAGGTGGTTCTGCACACCACCGACCACCCGGGGCACGCCACCGACCTGGCCCGGGATTCGGCCGGCTCGGCAGACGTCGTGGTGGCCGTGGGCGGGGACGGGACCTTGATGGAGACCGCCACCGGCATGGTGGGAACCGGCTGTCCGCTGGCGGTGTTGCCGTCCGGCAGCGGCAACGATTTCGCGACCGCCAACGGCATCACCAACCTGGAGGTCGGCCTGGAAAGCGTGTTTGCCGGGAACATCCGCGAACTGGATGTGGGAGACCTGGACGGGGACCTCTTCTTCAATTCGGTGGGACTTCTGGGCAGCGGAATGGTGTCGGCAGCCGCGGCCCGCTTGTGGCGCTGGCTCGGTCGCTATCGCTACGTCGTGGCCGGAGGCTGGGTGATCCTGCGCATGAGCGGCCAACGGGTCAGGTGGCTGGCGCCCGGCTGCGAGGAGGCCGTCATCGACGACCGCTTCATGCTGGTGGAAATCTGCAACGGCCCCTTGACCGGGGGCGGGTTCCGTTTCGCGCCCGACGCGGCGTTCGACGACGGACTGTTGGACATCTGCCTGGTGCGGACCATGAGTGCCTGGACGGGTTTGGGTTTGTTGCCCAAGGCTTCCCGCGGCCGCATCATCGACCACGGAGCCGTGTCCGTGATTCGGTCACCGGACATGCAATTCGAGAGCGATGAGCCCGTGGGCTACCATCGGGACGGCGAGGCGGGTGTGCTGTCGCCGGGACGGCACCGAATCCGGGTGCGCGAGGAGAAACTTTTGTTCTGTCGACCGGCGAATCAAGGGACGGAGGTCGCGTGAGGAATCCGAGCGTGTGGGTCATCCTGGCGACGGCGGTGATAGCAGGGGCGGCCGCGCCTGCTCGCGGTGCGTCCGTGCCGGCGGATTCGACCGCGGTTGCGCCTGCGGTGGCGGCGCCGGATTCGGCGACGGCCGGGCCGCAACCCGTACCGGCGGCAACCGATTCCCTGGACATCTGGCACACGGGGATCAGCCCCTCGGCTGCCGTGCTCATGAGTCCGGTGTTTCCGGGGTGGGGCCAACTCTACGCCCGCAACAGCTGGCGTGCCGGTCTGGCGTTCGGAAGCCAGATGTTCTTCTGGACCAATCTGATCAGCCGCGACCAGCGCGCACGCCGGGCAAGGGATTTTGCCGCCAACTTCGAGGAAGGGTCCGTCAACAACGAGTTCTACCTGGCCATCGGCGAGGAGGACTGGAAGCAGATGCGGGACTTTGTCTGGTGGTCCGGAGGATCCCTGCTGATCCTGGCCCTCGACGCCTATGTGGGCGCCCACCTGTTCAATTTCGACCGCGACCCCATGCCCGTGCCCGACAACTGGAATGACGTGTTCGGCGCTCCGGGAAAGAGCCATCTGGAGTCGGGTACCGGCCCCCAGGTGACGCTTTTGCAGTGGCGAACGACCTTCTGAACCCTATCTTTGTGACCTGTCATGCCCGACCCAGCCGTCTTTCCGGGAGTTGATCCGTACCCATGACCACAAACCTGCTGCAGATGCGGAATTTCTGCATCATCGCCCACATCGACCACGGCAAGAGCACGCTGGCTGACCGGCTGCTCGAGCAGACCGGTACGGTTGTGGGCAAGGACCGGCAGGAACAGGTGCTGGATTCCATGGACCTGGAGCGCGAACGCGGCATCACCATCAAGAGCCACCCCATCCGCATGATGTACGACGCTCCCGGCGGTGGAAACTACATGCTGAACCTCATCGACACCCCCGGACACGTGGACTTCCACTACGAGGTCAGTCGCAGCCTCGCCGCTTGCGAGGGCGCCCTGCTGGTGGTCGATGCGGTGCAGGGCGTGCAGGCCCAGACCATCAACAACCTCTACCTGGCGCTCGAACACGACCTGACGATCATCCCGGTGATCAACAAGATCGACCTGCCTGCGGCCCGACCGGATTACGTGGCCGAGCAGTTCATCGACCTGATCGGCTGCGACCCCGACGACATCCTCAAGGTCAGCGCCAAGACCGGCGAAGGCGTGGCGGATCTGCTCACGGCGATCGTCGAGTTGGTGCCGCATCCCGAAGGCGACCCGGACCTTCCGCCCCAGGGGCTGATCTTCGATTCCATCTTCGACCCCTACGTGGGGGCCGTGGCCTACGTGCGCATGTTCCAGGGCACCATCCACAAAGGCGAACGCATCCGGCTGTTCGGCAACGACAAGCAGTTCGAGGTGGGGGAGATCGGCTGGTTCCGCCTGAAGCGCATGGCGACAAAATCGCTGGCCGCCGGCGAGGTGGGCTACATCGCCACCGGCGCCAAGGACGTGCGCCACGTGCGGGTGGGCGACACGGTGACCCTGGCGGAGGATCCCTGCTCCGGTCCGCTGCCCGGTTACACGGTGGTCAAGCCCATGGTGTTCTCGGGCATGTATCCGGTGGACAACGATCAGTACGACGACCTGCTCGACGCCCTGCAGAAACTCCAGCTCAACGACGCGGCCCTGACCTGGGAAAAGGAGACCAGCGCCGCCCTCGGCTTCGGGTTCCGCTGCGGCTTCCTGGGCCTGCTGCACATGGAGATCATCCAGGAACGTTTGGAGCGGGAGTACAACCTGAATCTCATCGCCACCCTGCCCAACGTGGAATACGAGCTGAAGACCAAGGACGGCACCGTGAGGCTGGTGGAGAATCCCGCCCTGCTGCCTGACGATCGGGAGATCCAGGAGATCCGCGAACCCATCGTTCATGCGGAGGTCATCACGCCCAAGGAATTCGTGGGGCCGGTGATCCAGATTTCCCTGGAACGACGCGGCGTCCAGAACAAGATGGAGTACCTGGACACCGAGCGGGTGGCCATCGGGTTCGACCTTCCTCTGAGCGAACTGGTGGTGGACTACTACGACAAGCTCAAGTCGGTGACCCGTGGTTACGCTTCGCTGGATTACGAGTACGCCCGGCACCAGGTGGACGATCTGATCCGCCTGGACATCCTGATCAACGGCGAAATCGTGGACGCCCTGACCTGCATCGTCCACCGGGACAACGCCTACAACTGGGGTCTGAAGCTGTGTCAGAAACTCAAGGAGTTGATCCCGCGTCAGATGTACGCGGTGGCCATCCAGGCCGCGGTGGGCACGCGCGTGCTGGCGCGGACCACGGTCAAGCCCTTCCGCAAGAACGTGACCGCCAAGTGCTACGGCGGCGACATCAGCCGCAAGCGGAAGCTGCTGGAGAAGCAGAAAGAGGGCAAGAAGCGCATGAAGCAGGTCGGCTCGGTGGAAATTCCCCAGGAGGCCTTCCTGGCCGTCCTGAAAGTTGAACGATAGGCTGCGGTCCGGATCGCGGCAAGGGAGTGATGATGAGCAAGCAGGGCAAGTCCAACAGCAGGAAGCAGGAGGCCGAGCCGCAGGGCGACGGCGGGAAGGTCGAAAGCGGCGCCACCGCCGGCGCCAAGGGCAAGGCCAAGCCGCCGAAGTCCAAGCAGAACGTCTTCGTGGAATACGCCAAGGCCATCGGCACGGCGCTGGTGATCGCCATGCTCCTGCGCCAGTTCATTTTCCAGGCCTTCCGCATTCCCACCGGTTCCATGCTGGAGACCCTGCAGATCGGGGATTTCCTGTTCGTCAACAAGTTCCTCTACGGAGCCAAGACTCCGGACCGGATCCGCATCGGGAAGCTGACCCTCGTCGACGATCTGCCCGTGCTTCAGCTGCCGGCCATCCGACCGCCACGCCAGGGGGACATCATCGTTTTCGAGTACCCGCGGGACCGGAACCTCGATTACATCAAGCGTTGCGTTGCGGTGGCCGGTGACACCGTGGCCGTGAAGGACGGCGTCCTGTCGGTCAACGGCCAGATCTACGAATCCAATTTCGGCGACCGCGACGGGGATCATTCCTGTGTGCCCGATTGGCAGGGCGGCGAGAATTGTCCGCCTCCCCGCACCAAGCACGACCAGTCGGCCTATCTGGGCAACTCGCGCAACCACGCGTGGCCCTGGGCGGGTATGCCGCAGACCTATGTGGTGCCCGAGGGGCACATCTTCATGATGGGGGACAACCGGTACAACAGCCTGGACAGCCGCTACTGGGGCGCGTTGGACGTGAACCTCATCAAGGGCAAGGCCATGTTCCTCTACTGGTCGTGGGACAAGGACCGGCATCTGCCGCGGCTGAACCGGATCGGCGACATCATCCGGTGAGTGATGCACGGGGGCGCTACGGGCTGTACATCCACGTGCCGTTCTGCAGCTCCATCTGCTCCTACTGCCATTTTGCCCGCACCGACCGGCATGACTCCGGTCTGAGGCGCCGTTACGCGGAGGCTCTGGTGCGGGAGTATGAACTGCGATCGGAGGCGTGCCCTGCGCTGGGGTCGGGGCACAGGCGACTGGCCACCTGCTACCTGGGAGGCGGCACGCCGTCCCTGCTGGAGCCGGAAAACCTGCGCCGGGTGCTGGCCGGAACGCTGGGGCGAAGCGAAACCGTCGACGATCCGGAGGTCACCGCCGAGGCCAACCCCGAGTCCCTGACCGCTGAGCTGGCGACGGTCTGGCGTGAGGCGGGGATCAACCGGGTGTCGCTCGGCGTCCAGAGTCTCGACGACCATGTGCTGCGTCTGCTCGGCCGGGATTGCGATGCGGCCACCACCGCACGGGGGCTGGAACTGGCCTGCGCCCGTTTCGACCGCGTGGCGGCCGACTGGATCCTGGGCCCGGGGGTGGAGCTGGCTTCGCTGTGCGATCAGCTCGATCGGGCCGTGGATCTGGGTGTGGAACATTTTTCGCTCTACCTGCTGGAAGTGCACCGCGGAACCGCGCTCCAGCAGGACCTCGCCGCCGGAAAACTGGCCATGCCGAGGGACGCGAAGTTCGAGCACCTGTACCTGGGGGCGGTCCGGCACCTGGCCAAGCGCGGGGTGCGCCAGTACGAAGTGGCGAATTTCGCCCGACCCGGGGCCGAGTCCCGCCACAACAGCGCCTACTGGCGGGGGGTGCCCTACCTGGGGTTGGGGCCCGGGGCCCACGGATTTTCCGGGCGCGGGCGCTACGCGAACCCCGGCGCCGTGGAAGCGTGGCTGGCTCCGCTGGAAGGCGGCCGCTTGCCCGATGGTCCCGTGGACCCGCTGGACCTGCAGGCCCGGCGCCTGGAACGGGTCATCCTGGGCTTGCGCACGACGCAGGGGGTGCCCCTGGCATGGTTGCCCGCGGGTTTCGACCCCGAACCGGAACGCGCGGACCGATTGTGGGATGTCCGGGAGGGCCGGCTGGTTCTGACCTCCCGCGGTTTCCTGCGGATCGACACCATCGAGGAATTCCTGGCCTGAGCAGGCCTTGTTGACACCCGGATTCCGCCTTGATTACCTTGGGCCACGATTCAGAGGTGAAACCATGTCAGGCCCCAGCGCCAACATCCGCGGAAAACTGGATGCGAGGTCCCGAGAGGTCCTCGATGCCGTTGTGCGGCTGCATTCGGAGACCGGTCGGCCCGTCAGTTCGGGACTCGTGTCCCGGTTCCTGACGGATTCGCCTTCGCCGGCGACCATCCGCACGGTGATGAAGCAGCTGGAGCAGGACGGGTACCTGGATCAGCCCCACACGTCGGCCGGGCGCCTGCCCACCGACGCCGGATTCCGGGTCTATGTCGACGGGCTGGCCACCGCCTGGCCCCTGAACCGCTTCGACCTGCCGGCCGGCATGGTGGAAACCGTGCGGCGGGAAACCGACGGCTCCGATCCCCAGAGTGAAATCCGGGAGTTGGCCAAGTTGTTGAGTCTCCTGACCCGCAACATCAGCATCGTCGTGGGGCCTTCGGCGGACGGGATCCGGGTTGCCCACCTGGAATGCTATCCCCGCTCGGGCCGTCGGGTCCTGATGGTGATGATCCTGGATAACGGCCAAGTGACAACGCGCCTGGCCGACCTGGACGCCGATTACCCCCCGGCGGTGGTGGCCAAGGCGGCCGGCCTGCTGGTGGAGCGGCTGACCGGACGTTCCCTGGGGGAGCTGCGCGGGGAGAGGCATCCCACCTTGGACCTGATGCGGACGCCCGCCACCCGGTGCGCCGCCTCGTTGACCAGGGCATCGCTGGAACTGATGGACGAAGTCGAGGAAGCCGAAGTCGAGATGGACGGGGTCGCCCAGGTCCTGGAGGACCCGGATTTCCAGGACGCCGAACCGCTCAAGGCCCTGATCCGTTTCCTGGAATCGCCACGGGAGATCCGTGCGGCCCTGCAACGAATGTATTTGCTTGACCGGGAGCCCTTCGGGGTGTGGATCGGGGCGGAGAACCCCCTGGGCAGCCTGCGCCGGTTCTCGGTGATCACCGGGACCATCGAGCTCGCCGAGGGCCAGGGGTTGCTGGCCGTTTTGGGGCCACGGCGTTTGCCCTATCAGAGGACCTTCCAGGGCTTGGAGATTCTGCGCCACTTTCGCGGACGGCCGTACAGGGCCGCCCATTGAGAAACACGCATTGGGGGCCGCATCCCGTGCCCTGCTTGGGAGCCCCGCAATCGGAAAAGGATAGGCTGGCATGACCGCATCGCGTCACGGCAAGAAACACAAGAAAGAGTCTTCTCCGGAAGCCCCAGGTTCCGATCACACACCCGAGGCCGCCGCCGAGACGGCTGACCCCTCGGTGGTCGAGGCCGATGAGGCCGATGAGGAGGAGATCCTCGAACCGGAAGCGGAAGATTTCGATCCCCTGGCGGTTCTGGCCCGGGAAAGGGACGCCTTCCAGGAGAAGTGGTTGCGTGTGGTGGCCGAAATGGACAATCTGCGCAAGCGCTCCCGGCGCGAGCTGGCCGATTCGAGACGTTTGGCCCAGGCCGATGTCCTGCGCCCGATCCTGGGCGTCATGGACAATTTCGAACGAGCCTTGCAGAGCATGGGCCAGAACGAGGACAATGCCGATCTTGAGAAGTTCCTCGAAGGCGTGGATCTGATCTTCCAGAATTTCCAGGTCGTTTTGAGGGATGTGGGGGTCGTGCCCCTGGAAGTCCTCGGCACCGAGTTCGACCCCAATTTCCACGAAGGGGTGGGCCAAATGCCCCGGGACGGGGTGGAACCCGGTCAGGTGATTGAAGTCGTCCAGAAGGGTTTCTTGTTCAAGGAACAGGTATTGCGGCCGGCCAAGGTCATCATTTCCGCGTGATGGGGATATCATGAGCACCAAACGGGACTATTACGAGGTATTGGGAGTCGGCAAGGATGAAGACGCCGGTGCCATCAAGCGGGCCTACCGCAAGAAGGCCATCCAGTTTCATCCCGACAAGAATCCCGACGACCCCACCGCGTCCGAGAAATTCCGGGAAGCCACCGAAGCCTACGAAGTGCTGAAGGATCCCCAGAAACGCGCCCAGTACGACCGCTTCGGCCATGCCCCCGAGGGCGGCGGTTTCGGCGGTGGCGGCGGAGCTGGTTTCGGCGAAATGAACATGGATCTGAACGACGCCCTGGAATCATTCCTGCGCAACTTCGGCATGGGCGGCGGCGGCTTCGGGGACATCTTCGGCGGGCGCAGGGAAGGTGCCCAGCGCCGTGGGCGCGACCTTCAGCTGAGCCTGCAGGTGACCCTGCGCGAGGCGGCCCATGGCGCCCAGAAAACCGTCAAGCTCAACAAGCAGGTAGCCTGTGCCGATTGCAACGGGAGCGGTTCGGCCGCCGGCAGCACTCCGCAGTCCTGTTCCCAGTGCCGGGGGCAGGGGCGCGTGCGCCAGGTGCGGCAGTCCCTGCTGGGCCAGATGGTCACCGAGGGTGTGTGCCCCCGGTGCCAGGGCCGGGGCGTCCTGGTGACCGACCCATGCAAATCCTGCCGGGGGACCGGCACGGTGCGCGGCGAGGAGACCCTGTCCATCAAGGTCCCCGCCGGGGTCAGCACCGGCAATTACATGGAGTTGCAGGGCAAGGGCGACGCCGGAGACGCAGGGGCCGCTGCGGGCAATCTGCGGGTGGTGTTCGAGGTCACCGGCGACGACCTCTTCGAACGCCACGGCGACGACCTGCTGCTGGACGTGCCCATCTCACCACTGGACATGATGCTGGGCACCAAGGTCCAGGTGCCCACCCTCGACGGCAAGGTGTCCCTGAAGATTCCCGCCGGTACCCAGAGCCACAAGGTGTTCCGGATGCGCGGCAAGGGCATGCCCCATGTGAACCGACCGGGAGCGGGCGACCAGCTGGTCCGGGTCCTGTCCTGGACTCCGCAGAAACTGGACAAGGACCTCAAGTTACGCTTGGAAGAATTGCGGGCCGATGTCGCTCCCTTGATTCCCGATCCCGGGACCAACCTTTACGATTGAGGGCCGCTCATGCCCCAATTCCTGGTCATTCCTCCGGCCCGCAGGCCAGCTGCGGTGGGCGACGTGCTCGTTCTCGCTGACGGGGAGGCCCGTCACCTCAAGACGGTGTTGCGCACCGACCCGGGGGTCGAACTGGCCCTGACCGACGGCCGCGGCTTCCGCTACACCGGACGCCTGGTTACCGTCGGCAAGGGCGACCCCACCGTGGAAATCCTCACCGTGATGCAGGATGAAACCGAGGCCAGGCTTCCGCTGCTTGCGGTAGCGTTGGGGGTGGTCAAGGGCCGCCGGTTCGAGTGGGCCCTGGAGAAGGCCTGCGAACTGGGGGCGCACAGGATCCTGCCTTTGCGCACCGAATTCGGCGTGGTGGAACCCGGGGGGAACAAACAGGAACGCTGGCAGACGATTCTGGCCTCCGCCCTCAAGCAGTGCGGACGCTGCGTGATGCCGCAGCTGGCTGCCCCCGAGGGCCTGGCCGCGGTTCTGGAGGATGCCGCGGCAGAGGTGTGGTACGGCGCTTCACCGGCCGCCGAACGCACCCGCGCCGCCGGGTGGGATCCGGCCGATCCGGAAGCTCCGGTGGGCTCCGGCCTCCCCGGTGAGATCCTGGTGTGCATCGGACCGGAGGGCGGTTGGTCGACCGGGGAAATGGACATGTTGCGTCGATCCGGCGCCCGCCCGCTGGACCTGGGGCCTCACGTCCTGCGCACCGAAACGGCGGTCGCCGCTTCCCTGGCGGTGCTGCAGCGCCGCCGGCAGCGGCTGCAAGCCGTCGCCCGGGGGGCTTGACAGGCCCCGTCTGCTGCGATTTCATGCGCGAGGAACATCCCCCTGCCGGGATCCCACAGGAAAGGAATCAAACCATGGCTGCCAGCGAACTCCAGGGCCGGATCAAGAGCGAAGTGATCACGGCCATGAAGGCCAAGGACAAGCAGCGGCTCGGCGTCCTGCGCATGGTGCAGGCGGCGATCAAGCAGGTCGAGGTCGATGAGCGCCGGGGGCTCGACGATCAGGACATCCTGAAAATTCTCACCTCCTACGCCCGCAGGGTCAAGGAACAGGTCAAGAGCTACGGCGATGGCGGGCGGAGCGATCTGCAGGCCGCCGCCGAGGCCGAGCTGGTGGTGGTCAGCGAATTCCTGCCCGCCGAACTGGGGGATGCGGAGCTCGAAAAGATCGTGCGCGCCGCCGTCGCCGAATGCGGCGCGGCCGGGCCTCAAGACATGGGCAAGGTTATGAAGGCCGCGCTTTCCCAGGTGGCCGGCCGGGCCGACGGCGGCCGGGTCAGCGCCCTGGTCAAAATGATCCTGGCGGGTTGACCATGGAACCGGTGCTTCTGATTCCCATACCCTTCATCGTCATCCTGGCCGTGGTCGGTATGCGGGACGGCGTGGTCAAGCGCATCGTCGAGATCCTGGGGGTCATCGCCACGGTGATCTTCACGGCACGCTTCGCCGTCGCCGTGCAGCCATGGGTCATGGACAAGACCGGGGCCGAGGAAGAACCCGCCCTGTTGATCACCTGGGCCGTGCTGTTCTTCGCCGGCCTGATCCTCAGCCGTCTGCTGGCCGTCCTGATCAGCAAGCTGATCCGCCTGACCCTGCTGGGCTGGCTGGACCGCCTGGGCGGCGCCGTGCTGGGAGCGGCCATCGGGGTTCTTCTGGCCAGCGCCGTGGTCCTGGTGTTGGGGCAGATTCCGGGTGGCCAGGATCTGGATGCCGTCTACCGCGCCGACCCCTGGGGCCGCTTCATTCGCGACGCGGCGCCCAACGTCTACCAGGGCGCCCGCAGGCTGTGGGGTCAGAAGGACGATACGGTCTGGTCGAGCGCCCTGGACCGGGTCCGGACCACGGCCGACGATGTGGCCGACCGGACCCGCAAGAAGATCGGCGAATCCAAGCAACGGCTCGAAGAGGCCGCCGACAAGCTGCCGGACTCCTGATGGTCGTATGATGATCCCCCTGCTGGACCAATTGGTGCGCCTGGAGGAGAACGCAGCCCCGGTCGTCGGGAAGCGGACTTCCGCCCTGCTCGAATGGGACGCGGTGACCGCCCAGGTCGCGGCTTTCTGCCGCAACGATCGGGCCGCCGAACGCATCGCCAACCGTGTGCCGAAATCCTCCCCACCCCTGCGCAGCCTGCGCAACGAACTCGCCGACCAGATGCGGGTGCTCGACGACCGCGACGCGGCGGACCTGCCCCTTTGCCTGGTGGGTTCGGTGGCGGAACTTCTGGAACGGCCCGGCCCCATGCGCCTCGACGGCCCCGACCTGATCTGTGTCGCGGCCGCGGCCGAAGACCTGGATGTGCTGCGGGATTTCTTGACGGCCCACCGTAGCGAAGCCCCCGTCTGGGGTGATGCCGCAGTGGCCATGACCTCTCTGGGACAAGTGGCGGGCGCCTTGCGCCGCGCGCTGGACCCGGACGGTCGGATCGCCGACTCCGCCAGCAGCCGTCTGGCCGCCTTGCGGCGCCAGGTCGACAGCCGGGAGAGGGAGGTGCGCCGGGAAGTCGGCGCCGCCATGGAGAAGGCGCGCAGGGCGGGCTGGACCACCGCGGAAGAGGTCACCCTGCGCGGGGACCGGTTCTGCATCCCCTTGCGCTCGGGCGACAGCCGGCGCCTGCCGGGAATCGTTCATGACCGCTCCACCACCGGCGCCACCCTCTTCGTCGAGCCAGCCGGAGTGGTCAGTCGCGCCAACGCCCTGGTCGAGACCCGCCTGGAAATCTCCGCCGAGGAAGCCCGCATCCTGCTGGAACTCAACCGGGCGGTGGAGACCGCCGCGCCCGCCCTGCGCTGCGGCCTGCAGCTGGTGCTGCTGGCCGATGAGGTCCGGGCCGGGCTCCGCTGGAGCCGGGCCGTGGGTGGTCGCCGGGCACGGCTGGATGCGGCCGGGCGACTGCGGATCAGCGGCGGCCGGCATCCCTTGCTCATGGAGGCCCTGGGTGAGGGCCAGGGCGATGCGGCCGCCACCCTGCGCGCCGGACGAAAAAGGGTGGTGCCGCTGGATCTGGAGCTGGATCCCCGCCAGCGTGCCCTGGTCATCAGCGGTCCCAATGCCGGGGGCAAGTCCGTGGCCCTCAAGACCGTTGGCGTGTTTTGCCTGTTGACTTGGAGCGGATGGGACGTGCCCGCCCGTGACGACACCATCCTGCCGGAGATGGACCGGGTGCTGGCCGACCTCGGGGACGAGCAATCCATCCGGCAGGGCCTCAGCAGCTTCTCCTCCCATCTGAAACACCTGGCCCGATTCCTGGAGGATGCCGGCGACCACACCCTGGTGCTGTGCGACGAGATCGGCAGCGGCACCGATCCGCAGGAAGGCACCGCTCTGGCCATGGGGGTGCTGGAAAAATTGGTGGACCGGGGCGCGCGTGTGCTGGCCTCCACCCACTTCGGGTTGCTGAAGGCCGCGGTTCACGATCACCCGCAGATGGTCAACGCCGCCATGGACTACGACGAACAGGACCTGCAACCCCTGTTCTCCCTACGCGTGGGAGATCCGGGCACCAGTCATGCCTTCGATATCGCCGCGCGCATGGGGCTGCCAGCCGATCTGCTGGTCCAGGCCCGGGCGCGCGCCGGGACCGAACGGGTGCAGGTGGAGAAGCTGCTGGCGGATCTGGATCGCCGGGCCCGTGACCTGATCCGGACGCAGCACGATCTGGAACAGGAACGCGCGGTCCACGCCAGCCGGAATCGGGAGCTCGAGAAGCGTCTGGCGGACATCGAGAAGGAACGGCGGGAGATCCTGAAGGCCACGCGCAAGGATGCCGAGGAGCTGGCGCGTCAGGGGCGCCGGGCCATCGAGCAGGCCGTGCGGGACATCCGGTCCTCGGGCGCGGACAAGTCGGTGGTCCGGACGGCTCGTGACCGGATTGCAGGCTTGGGCCCTGAAGCGGCGGATCCGGAAGGCGCGGGGGCCCGGCCGCCGCGGCTGGTCGTGGGGCAGCGGGTGCGGATTCCCCATCTGAATCTCATCGGTACGGTGATGGAGGTGCGCAGCGGCAAGGTCGTGGCCTTGGCGGAAAACCTGCGCTTGAACCTGGATGTCGCCTCGGTCATGCCTCTGGAAGGGGAACAGGATACCGGCGCGACCCGGGATCCGGGAGCTGCGGGCGGCTGGGCTTGGCACGACGAGTCCCCGGCGGTCGCGCCCGAGATCGATCTGCGGGGGCAACGGGGCGAGGAAGCCTGGGAACTCCTGGATCGGCTCATCGACCGGGCCATCCCCACCGGGATGGAAATCGTGAACGTGATCCACGGGTTCGGGACCGGGCGTTTGCGCGACTTCATATACGAACGGCTGCAGAGGGATGCCCGGGTGGCCTCGGTTTCCGAAGCGGGGCCCGGCCAGGGTGGGGGCGGCGTTGCGGTCGTTCGCCTGAAGATTCGCTGATTCCTGCCGGTCGACAATGGATTTTCGTAGTGATTATGTTATAATTATACAGGAACTACGATCGATGGATGCCAAACCCGACAGGTGAATCATGACCAAGTCCTCCCGTTTGATGGCGGCCTTCTTGGCGGCCGTGCTCCTGAGTTGGAGTCTCTGTGCCCTAGCCGATGCCCCGGCCGGGTATTACGACACCGTTGACCTGGCCAGCACGGCCACCTGCCGCGTGACCCTGCATGCCGTGATCGACCATCACACGGTTTATCCCTACACCTCGTCGTCCACCGATACGTGGAACATCCTCGAAAGCGCCGATGAGGATCCCCTGGTCAGCGCCAACATCCTCGACGTGTACAAGAACCACTCCTACGTGAAGATCGGGGGCGGTGTCGGTCCCTACAACCGCGAGCACTCCTGGCCCAAAAGCTACGGCTTCTCGTCGGAGAGTTGGGTGCCCTACACCGATTGCCACCACCTGATGCTATGCGACTCCAGCTACAACTCCTCGCGGGGCAACAAGCCTTTCGACGATTGTCTCTCCGGGTGCACGAGCCGCCCGGCCGACACCTACAACGGGGAGAGCGGGACCAACCTCTACGACACCGACAGCTGGGAGGTCTGGCAGGGGCGCAAGGGCGACGTGGCGCGGGCCATGTTCTACATGGACGTGCGTTACGAGGGCGACGCCTCCAGCGAGCCGGACCTGGTCCTGACCGACAACCAGGCGCTGATCCAGGTGACCGACGGGGGAGTGGCCTACATGGGGCTGACTCCCGCGCTGCTGGAGTGGCACCTGGATGATCCGGTGGACGCCAGGGAGATGCTCCGCAACGATGTGGTCTATTCCTACCAGGGCAACCGGAACCCCTTCGTCGACCACCCCGAGTGGGCGGATTACCTGTTCGGCAGCGGCGTGATTTCGGGAGTGGGGGACGCCCCGCCGGCCATGGTGGCCATCGACCGCATCGCCCCCAACCCCTTCAACCCCTCCACGACCGTGGAGTATTCCGTGCGGAACCCGGGCCATGTGGTGGTGCGCATCTACGATCTGACCGGCAAGGTCGTCTGTACCCTCGTGGATGAGAACAAGGACGCCCGCGACTACCAGGTCCGCTGGGACGGGCGGGACGACTCCGGACAGGTGGTGTCCAGCGCCACCTATCTTTGCCGGATCCAGGCCGGTTCCGCAGCGGCCATGTCCAAATTGACCCTCTTGAAATAGGGGCCTTTCGGAGTTAGTTCGCCATTTCAAGTGGTTGGGAGCATTCGGGCTCCCCGGTAATCCGGGGAGCTTTTTTCCTGCACGGAAAGCTAATGATAAAATCAAATCATTTGTGGAAAATTTTTGTTTACAAGTCGCCTTTCGGGTCCCACCCTTTGCTCTCGAACCGGCCGCCGGAGGATTTTAATCGGAGTTCCGGTCGGCGCACTGTCTTGACGAAAAGGAGATCGTTTTGAAGTGGATTAAGTGCTTACTTCTGGTGGTCGTGATGATCACGACCTTTGCGGCCTATGCCGCTGCCGGCTGTGACGCCAATGCCGACCGTGGGGATTTCACCATCACGGCCCAGTCCCGGTATCGTTTGGAAATGGATGGACGGAGCTTCATTCCCGACGCCAACTCCGACTGGATGCAGTACATGCGCACCCGCGTCGGTATCAAGGCCCACGCCAGCGAGAATGCCGGCCTGTTCGTCCAGTTCCAGGATTCCCGTATCCTGGGCGACAATCCGGGCACCGAGTTCTTCAACAACAACACCATGGAAGAGACCGGCATCCACCAGGCCTACCTGTGGTACAAGCCCTGTGATATGGGCTGGGTCAAGGCCGGACGCATGTCCGTGTCCATGCACAACGAGCGCCTGGTCGGCAAGTACGACTGGGACAACACCGGCCGTACCGAGGAAGGCATCATGTTCGGCCACAAGCTGGGCGACAACGTCGGCTTCACGGCGGCTGTCTGGCAGTTGGAAGAGAACAACTTCGACGACGTAGAGACCGGCGACCGTCTGATGGACCCCATGTTCTACGTCTTCAACCTCAACTTCTCCGAGCAGCAGTTCGACCTGTTCGCCTACCTGTGGAAGGACGAGTACTTGGCGAACGCCAAGCTGTGGACCTTCGGTGTCTACAGCCAGCGGACCTTCGCCGACACCTGGTTCTACGACGCCATGTTCGCCCTGCAAACCGGCAGCGACGACGTCGTCGATTACAGCGGTATGCTGATCAACGCCGAAATCGGTGACGAGTTCGCCAACGGGTTCAAGGTGTCGGCCCTGGTCGACTACACCACCGGTGACGATCCCGAGACCGTTGACGAGGTCGAAACGTTCAACAACCTGCTGTACTCCGGGCACAAGTGGAACGGCTACATGGACTACTTCGTCGGTGGCCTGAGCTACGGCCTGATGGACTTCGCCATCAAGTTGTACTACCCGCTGGAGAAGGGCTGGTCCCTTAGCGGCACCGGTCACTCCTTCTCCACCGCCGAGGACTATGACACCGCTGACGGTACATCCTCCTCGATCGGCACGGAGTTCGACTTCGGCGTGCGCAAGACCGACGGTCCCTTCGCCGTGCAGGCCGGCCTGGGCATCTTCTCGCCCAACAGCGACTGGTCCGACGGTGACAGCGGTACCTGGGGCTATGTCCAGGGTACCGTGAACTACTAGTCGCGGCCCTGCCGCAACCAAAAGCCCCCGACATCGTGTGCCGGGGGCTTTTTGCGTCCAGGAGGTGGCGGTGGGATCGTTAAGATGGAGAGAATCAATATCATCAAAGAAAAAAAGATGCAACAAATGTCGCCGTGACCTTGCGGCGCACCCGCGCCTTCACCTAGTATATAAGATTCCGGTAGTTCGCCCTGAACCGACACCAACGGCAGACCCGGGTCGAGTCGAACATGGCACCAGTTTTTTCGCCGGACATCATCGCCCGTGTCAAGGATGAGACCGACATTGTCGAGATCGTCCGGGGACAGGTGAGCCTCAAAGCCGCCGGTGCCGTCTACAAGGGCCTGTGCCCCTTCCACAAGGAAAAAACCCCCAGCTTCATCGTGACCCCCGCCCGGGCCCGCTACCACTGCTTCGGCTGTGGCGCCGGCGGCGACGTCTTTTCCTTCATGATGGAGACCGAGGGGGTCACCTTCCCCGAGGCGGTGGAAATCCTGGCCCGGCCCCTGGACATCGATTTGTCGGATTGGCTGCGTGAGGACGAGAACGAGGGCGAGCGCCGCGCCTTCTTCCGCGCCAACGGGGTCGCCGCGGACGTCTGGAAGGAGGCCCTCTGGGACGACCCCGCCGGACGTCAGGCCCGCACCTACCTGACCGGCAGGGGTTTTTCCGAGAAGGTCTTGCGGGAATTCAGCGTGGGCTGGGCCCCGGCCAGTTCCCCCTGGCTGCAGCGCAAGCTGGCGGCGGCCGGAGTCGACGAGGATCTGGCCCAGCAGGCGGATCTGATGCGCACCGGTAACGGGGGGGAGCTGTTTGCCTATTTCCGCAGCAGGGTTATATTCCCCATCAAGTCCATTTCCCGGCAAGTGACCGGGTTCGGGGGGAGGGTGCTCGGCGACGGCGAACCGAAGTACCTGAATTCGGCCGACAGTCCGTTCTTCAGCAAAGGCAATCTCCTTTACGGTTTCGATTATTCCCGCATGGCCGTGGCCCGGGAAAAGGCCGCCATTCTTGTCGAGGGATATCTGGACCTGATGGCCTTGGTGCAGGCTGGCTTCAACAACGTGGTGGCCACCTGCGGAACGGCCTTCACGCCCGGCCAGGCTCGGTTGATCCGCAGGGGTGCGCCGGCCGTTTACCTGCTGTTCGACGGCGACAAGGCCGGACGCAAGGCGGCGGTCCGCTCGGCGGATATCGCTCTGCGTGAGGGCCTGGAGCCCCGGATCGCCTCCTTGCCCATGGGCCAGGATCCCGCCGACGTGGTCATGGCCGCGGGCCGGGAGGGAATCGCCGACGTGCTGAAGGACGCTCCCGGCTATGTGGAATACCTGCGGAGGCTGGCCGAGCCGAAGTGGGACGACCGGACGGTCAAGGAACGGGCCGTCAAGCAGATCCTGGCGACGGTGGGCGGGATTGCCGACCCCCTGCGCCGGGAATATGTGCTCCAGGAGACGGCGGAGATTTTCGGCCTGGGGATCGATCTGCTGAGATCCATGGTCGAAGCCGCCGCAGCGGCCGAACCGAAGAAAGGTGTGCGGCCCGCACAGCAGGCCGCTACGGCCGGAAAGAACAGGGATGCCGGCGGGAAGTTGGCCCTGGAAGCGCCGACCCGGCGGGCCCGGACCCGGGTCAAGCCTCTGGCCCGGATCAACGCCACCGGGATCGAGGCCGACCTGTTCGCCCACATCCTGATGGATGCCTCGGGCAGGGCTGCTGCAGCTTTCCTGAAGGCCCAGGGGGATCTGGAATTCGCCTCTCCCTGTGCCGGCACGCTGGCTTGCGAGATCGCCGAATGGAGGGTGGCCCACCCCGCAGGGGCGGGCGGATCCCTGCGGGAATTCGTCCTGCAGCGTTGGAACCTGGTCGGCGACAACGATTACCGGGCCTTTGTGACGGGCCTGCTGGATAGGCCGGAGCTGCCGGCGAACACGGATTTCGCCCAGGTGGCCCGGGATTGTCTGCAACGTCTCCAGCGCGCAAGACGGCAGCCCGCCCTGCGCGCGAACCTCACTGAAACCTCGGGGGTCGGACCAGAAGATGGATAAGGAACAGTTCGAAACCATTATCGAGAAGATCCGCAAGGTTGCCACCGCCAAGGGCGGGTACATCCTGCACGAGGAAATCAACGATCTGGTCGTCGACGGCGTGGATGTCGACGCCTTCGACCGGATCTACGAGAAGCTGGGCGAGCTCCAGATCGACTACTACGACAGCGAGGATGAAGCGCGGAAGCGGATGTTCCGCCGCAAGAGCAAGGAAAAGAAGAAAGCCGCCGCCGCCCGCAAGGTGGTGCGCACCAACGTCAAGTACGACGACCCGGTCCGCATGTATCTGCGCGAGATGGGCCGGGTGCCCCTGCTGACCCGCCAGGGTGAGGTCAATCTGGCCCGGCGCATGGAGGACGGCCGTATCGCCATCATCCATGCGACGTTGCGCTGCCGTCACGCGCTGAACGAACTGCGCCAGACCGCCAACCAGCTCCAGAACGAGGCCGTCCATGTGGACGAGGTGATCCAGCAGGACACCAGCACCTGGAACGTTCACCTTTCGGCCAAGAGCGAGGCCAAGCGGATCCTGCGCTGTCTGGACCAGATCGAGAAGATGCAGGCGGAGATCGTCATTGCGCGCCGCGAACTGGGCTCCTGCCGCAAGCCCACTCGGGTCACCGTCCTGACCAAGATGATCGAATCGCGGGACCAGAAGATCCTGGACAGTTTCATGGACCTGAAATTGGCCCCCAACCAGGTGGAACAACTCGCCAACAAGCTGTTGCTGATCCACGGCAAGGTGTCGGATCTGCAGGACCGCATGGCCCAGGCCGAGGAGGCCGTGGGGATGCCGTTTTCCGAGATGGCCCCGGCGATGAAGACCGCAGCCAAGGGCTCCGACGGCGCCGAAGCCATCCACGAAGCCCACCGGGTGATCAAGAACCTCCGCAAGCGCTTGGCCGAGATCGAGCGGGAGATCGGTTTGCCCTGTGAAGATCTGCACCGCATCGGCACCGAGATCACCCTGGGCAAGCAGATGGTCGACACGGCTCAGCGCGAGATGATCGAGGCGAACGTGCGGCTGGTGATTTCCATCGCCAAGCGCTACACCAACCGCGGTCTGGAATTCCTCGATCTTATTCAGGAGGGCAACAGCGGCCTGATGCGGGCGGTGGAGAAGTTCGACTACCGCAAGGGGTACAAGTTCTCCACCTACGCGACCTGGTGGATCCGCCAGGCGATCACCCGCGCCATCGCCGACCAGGCCCGGACCATCCGCGTGCCGGTGCATATGATCGAGGCCATCAACAAGGTCAAACGGGCCCAGCGCCAACTTCTCCAGGAGCTGGGGCGCGACCCCAAGGCCGAGGAAGTCGCCGCTTTCCTGGAAATGCCCCTGGAAAAGGTCCAGGGCGTGCTGCAGGCCAGCATGGAGCCGGTGAGCTTCGACCAGCCCATCGGCGAGGACGAGGACAGCAATCTGGGCGATTTCATCGAGGACGAGGGTGCGCCCTCACCGGCCCGGCAAGCGGCACACAGCATGCTCAAGGACCAGATGCAACGCGTTCTGAGCACCTTGACCCGCCGCGAGGAAAAGGTGATCCGCCTGCGCTTCGGCCTGGGCGACGGGACGCCCCGGACCCTCGAGGAAGTCGGCACCATTTTCAAGGTCACGCGCGAACGTGTGCGGCAGATCGAGGCCAAGGCTTTGCGTAAGCTTCGCCACCCCAGCCGCTCACGCAAGCTCAAGGGCTACGGGGAAATGGTCTAACCGTAACCGGGTAGCGGTTGCGGCTTTGGGATTGACCGGAAGTGGCGGATTGATTATCTTGCCTTCCCGGTTTGAGGGCCTATAGCTCAGATGGTTAGAGCAGCCGGCTCATAACCGGCCGGTCCCTGGTTCAAGTCCAGGTGGGCCCACCAGTTGTCGGCCCGAGACCGAACGGGCCCCAGCGCACCGGAACCCTGCGGCAAGATGATGCCGGGGGGCGATTAGCTCAGCTGGCTAGAGCGCTCGCCTCACACGCGAGAGGTCACTGGTTCGAGTCCAGTATCGCCCACCATCATCTATCCGGTCGGTTCCGTGAGGTGTCGGTCCGAGGGGGAGAGGCGGGTTTGATTGCCCTGCAGTTCTCCGGCAGATCAGACGAGTGATCCGGGAAAGGGCGTTTCGGCGCCCTTTTTCTGTGCCTTTCGGCGGTCCTTGGCTGTACCGGGGCGCGGTCGCGTGATATGGTTCCGGAAAGCCCAAGCAGGAGGCGGGGATGGAACCGGAAATCCTCATTGATGCGTTGGTGCAACTGGCCGGACTCGAAGGGGAAATGGCTGTGTGCCGCGCGCGTTTGACGCAGAGCGAGCGCATGACCGAGCGCCTTCTGGGCCTGGACCGGGAGTATGCCGCCGATACGGCGACCGCCGACCGGCACCGCAGCCAAGCCCAGGTGCGCCAGCATTCCGCCGAGATCGACCTGGCGGCGGCCGAGGAAAGCCTGGCCCGCAAGCGTCGGCAGCTTGACGCGGCGACCGATGCCCGCAGTGTCGCGGCCCTGGAGCGGGAAATCAGCGGGATCATCGCCCGCCAGGAGGAGCTTCTGGAGGAAGCTTGCCGGTTGCTCGACCAGGAAAGCGCCAGCAAAAAGGAATCGGCGCAAGCGTGTGAAGACCAGCTCGTTCAGGAACGCAAGGCGGCCACACGGTTGCAGCGAATCGCAGTGGAGCGGGATCAGGCGACCGCGGCCCTGCCGGAAATCGCCGCCGAAGTCCAGCGCCTGGCCGATATCCTGCCGGGGACGATCAGCCGCCATCTGAAGCGGTTGTGGGACCGCGGCGAGGTGGGTGTGGTGTACGGACAAGACGGGGCATGTACCGGGTGCGGAGCTCGGCTGACCCCCCAACAGGACCAGGCCGTCCAGCACGGGCGCGAAGTGGTGCGTTGCGCATCCTGCGCCCGCTTCGTCGTTCACCGGCCCTGGCGGTGAACCCAGGCGATGGCGCGGCCGAAGCGACCCAGCAAAACGGGAGAGGCAACATGGTGACCAAGCAACCGGAAACCTTGACGGACTTGCTCAAGACCCTGGAGCGCAGCACGGATCTGCGTTCCCTGGCCCGTGATTGCGGCCTGTCGGTGCGTGAGCTCAGGCGGCGGCTGTCCATCTGGCGCCGCACCATGAGCGATACCGATGCACCCCCGGAAAAGGCCGTCGCCAAGAAAACTCCCCGCAGCAAAACCCCCCGCACCAAGGGCGAGGGGGCCAACGATCTCGAAGCGGTTCTCGCCCTAGTTCCGGCCGCCGACCTGCCGGCCAACCCCTTGCCAGCCAAGGGGTCCGACATTCTGGAGATCTTCACCGACGGCGCCAGTCGCGGGAATCCCGGTCCGGCTTCAATCGGTATCCTCTTTCGCCAAAAGGACGGTCCCGATCTGGCCGCCCACTGCGAGGCCATCGGCATGACCACCAACAACATGGCCGAATATCAGGCCGTGGTCAGCGCCCTGGAGCATTGCCGGCGGTGGGGGGTTGAGCGCGTCCACCTGTTCATGGACAGCGAATTGATCGTTCGTCAGCTCAGCGGCGCCTACCGGGTCAAGAGCCCCGACTTGCGCCCCCTCTACCAGCAGGTGGTCTTTTTGACCCGCCAGCTCAAGGGATTCAAGGTGACCCATGTCAAACGGGCCCTCAATTCCGCCGCCGACGCCCTGGCCAACCACGCTCTGGACCGCAAGGGCTGAACGGACGCTTCCCTGCGCAGTTTTTGCGGGACATCAGCCTGATTCGGGTATATCATGGGGTCGTGAGAAGTCGGGGAGACAGTCGCGTCTCTTCCAACCCCCGGGTAGGGAGGTCCGAGGAAAGTCCGAGCTCCGCAGGGCAGGGTGCTGGCTAACGACCAGGGGGAGCGATCCCACGGAAAGTGCCACAGAAAATAAACCGCTTCCGCTTCGGCGGCAGTAAGGGTGAAACGGTGAGGTAAGAGCTCACCGCGCCGCTGGTGACAGCGGTGGCAGGGTAAACCCCACCTGGAGCAAGACCAAATAGGGGAGGATGAGGTAGCCCGCCTCGTTTGCACTCCCGGGTCGGTCGCTTGAGGCCGCCGGTAACGGCGGTCCCAGATACATGATTGTCGCCCGGCGCGCTTGCGCGTCGCGGTAACAGAACTCGGCTTACGACCGGCTTCTCACGCTATCCCAAACCGAAGGCGGCGTCTCGTGCCGCCTTTGATCCAGTTGCGGTCCCCGTGGACCGCCGGCTTTGGTGGAGGCGTGTTGAAGACCGACCCCGCGCAATCCCAGTCCCCCAATGTGGGGGTCTTTTCCGGACGCCCTTGGCTGCGCGGCATGGCTGTGGACGAGGACCTCATCACGTCCATGCACCGCAAGATCCCTCTGGATTTTCAGGTCTCCGACTGGTTGCTCCGGGTTTTGGCCTCGCGGGGAGTGACTTCCGGGCAGGAACTCGATCGCTTCTTTTACCCTTCCCTGGACCATCTCTACGACCCCTTCCTGTTGCAGGAAATGGACCTCGCCGTAGCGCGCATGTTCGATGCCGTGCGCAACGGCGAACGCGTGGCCGTGCACGGCGATTTCGACGTGGATGGCCTGACCGGTAGCGCCCTCCTCTACGAGACCGTCTCGAGTCTGCGTCTGGGCGAGACCAAGGTGCTGGCCGAACCTCCCTTCATTCCCGACCGGCTCATCGACGGTTACGGACTGGCCGAGCGCATGATCCGCGAGTGGGCCGCCAAGGGCGTGACCCTGTTGATCACCGTGGACACCGGCGCGGCCGCGGTGAAGGAGATCGAACTGGCGCGGGGCCTGGGCATGGAAGTGGTGGTCCTGGACCATCACATTTTCGAGGAGCGCCCGGGGGCAACGGCCCTGGTCAACCCCCGTCGCGAGGGGGCGACCTATCCCAACCAGGAGTTGTGCGGGGTGGCGGTTGCCTTCAAGTTCGCCCAGGCACTGACCGTGGCCGAACCGGGCTGTCTCCCGGAGAATTTCCTGCTCTCGGTACTGGATCTGGTGGCCCTGGGGCTGGTTGCCGATCAGATGGCCCTGGTGGGGGAAAACCGCATCCTGGTGAAGAAGGGGCTGGAGCTTTTCAACGACCGCGGGCGCATCCGGCCGGGGCTGGCCGCCCTGCTGCGGGTTGCGGGGTTGGACCGGGGTTTCCCCGTCACCACCGGCGAATTCGCCTACCAGCTCGCCCCGCGCCTGAACGCCTGTGGCCGAATCGGGCGGGTGATGTCCGCCCTCGAACTCCTGTTGACGCGTGACCACGACAGGGCCCAGGTCCTGGCCCAGGAAGCCGACCGCACCAATTCCCGCCGCAAGGAGCAGGACCTGATCCTCAAGGAAGAGGCCATCGACCTGGCCTTGCCCTTCGTGCGCCGCGGAGATCCGGGCCTGGTGCTGGCCTCGAGTGATTGGCACAAGGGCATCATCGGGATCGGGGCAGCCCGTCTGGTGGAGCAGTACCAGTTGCCGGTGGTCCTGATCGCCATCGAGGGTGACGAGGCCCGCGGTTCCGTGCGCAGCGTGCCCCACATCGACGTCAAGGCCATCCTGGACAAGTGCGAGCGGCACCTGATCCGGCACGGCGGTCACGCCCAGGCGGCGGGCATGAGCCTGCGGTCCCGGGACATCGAAGCCTTCCGCGAGTCTTTCCTGACCGCTCTGCGCCTGCAGCCCGATACCGGGCCCGTGCCCGAGCACTACGACCTGGATCTCTGCCTGCAGGACATGGGCGCCCAGGACATCGCGAGCCTGGTGCGGGAGCTGGAGAACCTCGAACCCTTCGGCGCCGGCAACCGCAAGCCCGTCTTCCGTTGCTGCGGACTGCGGCTGCAGCGGCAGCCCACCAGCTTGAGCGGCGGCCTGCACCTGCGTTTCGCCTTTCGCGGGCCGGCGAGCAACGGCCCGACCGATACCCCTGCCCTCAGCCGGGAATTCATCACCTTCGGGACGGGTGAAGCCTGGCGGCGCATGCTGGTGCGCCAGGGCCTGGAGGGCTCTGACATGCAGGCTATGGAATGGGACATCCTGTTCCAGGTCGGGCGCAGCACGTTCCGGCCCCGCTCGGGGCATTATGACCCGGTCCAGCAGCTGTTGGTTGATATCCGTCCGGCGGTCGGGCAATGACGCGCCGGGCCGACGCTCCGACGGTCGACCTGACCGGGATGATGGAAAAGATCCTCGCCAAGGTCCGCACCTACAACCAGCACGCCGACGAGGACAAGCTCTGGTTCGGTTTTCGTTTTGCCTCCGCCGCCCACGAGGGCCAGTTGCGCAAGAGCGGCGAACCGTTCTTCGCCCACGCCCTGACCGTCACCTCCATCCTGGCCGATCTGCGCCTGGACGTGGACACCCTGATCGCGGCGATGGTCCACGATGTGGTGGAGGATACGCGTTACGAACTGGACGATATCCGCCAGCGCTTCGGGGCCGACGTCGCCCACATGGTGGACGGCGTCACCAAGATCAGCGGCATCCGCAACGCCAACCCCGACGCCCGCAAGGCCGAGACCTACCGCAAACTCGTGCTGGCCATCGCGCAGGATCCGCGCACCGTGTTGATCAAGTTGGCCGACCGCCTGCACAACATGCGCACCATCAGCGCCCTGAAACCCGACCGGCAGCAGGACATCGCCCAGGAGACCATGGACGTCTACGCGCCGCTGGCCCACCGCTTCGGCATGGCGCGCATCAAGTGGGAGCTGGAGGACCTGGCCTTCAAGGTGCTGCAGCCGGAACGCTACTTCGAGATCGAATCGGGCATCAACCAGACGCGCACCGAACGCGAGCGTTTGATCCAACGCCTGGTGGACCCCCTGCAGGCGGCCCTGGACGAGGCCGGCATCTCCTGCACCCTGGCCGGTCGGCCCAAGCACTTCTATTCCATCTTCCGCAAGATGAAGGCCCAGGACATCGGCCTGGACCGGGTCTACGACCTGCTGGCCCTGCGCGTGGTGACGCCGACCAAGGCGGACTGCTATCACGCGCTGGGCGTGTTGCACAGCCACTATCCCCCGCTGGCGGACCGCATCAAGGATTACATCGCCACGCCGAAGCCCAACGGCTACCAGTCCCTGCACTCGACCGTGCGCATCCCCGGCGGCAAGTACATCGAGGTGCAGATCCGCACCGCGGAGATGCACGAACGCAGCGAGCTGGGTATTGCCGCCCACTGGCGCTACAAGGAAGGCGGCGGCGCCGACAAGGCCGACCTGGCCGACATGGTCAAGTGGCTGCGCCAGATCATGGAGTGGGAGAAGGACGTCGACGACCCGCGGGAATTCATGAAGGCCCTGAAGGTCGACTTCTTCGACGACGAGGTGTTCGTGTTCAGCCCCGGGGGCGACGTGTTCCAGCTGCCTCGCGGCGCCACGCCACTGGACTTTGCCTTCCGGATCCATAGCGAGGTCGGGTTTCGCTGCACCGGGGCCAAGGTCAACGGCCGCATCGCCACCCTGCGGTCGGAACTGCACAACGGGGACAGCATCGAGATCCTGACCGGCAAGAATCCCAACCCCAGCACCGGTTGGCTGGACATCGTCAAGACCAGCCGCGCCCGGTATCACCTGCGCAAGTGGATCAAGTCCACCCAGTATCAGGAGAGCGTCAAGCTGGGGCGGGAATTGCTGGAGAAGGACATCCACCGCGGCAAGTTCCACGTCAAGGTGGACGCCCTGGTCGACATCTCCCAGCAGATGGGCTACAGCGCGCTGGACAAGCTGCTGGCGGCGGTGGGACGCGGCGAGGTGTCCACGGCCAAGGTGACCGGCCGGTTGGAACCCCTCCAGGAATCGGCCGCGGAAAAAGTTTTCACCAAGGGAAAGGAGTTGTACGGCGCCCTGCTGCGGCGGACTTCCAGCGGCGTGCGGGTGGCCGGAGAGGACAACCTCATGGTGAGTTTCGCGCGCTGCTGTCAGCCCATTCCCGGCGACGGCATCGTGGGGCTCATCACCCGGGGGCGCGGCGTGTCCGTGCACCGGATGGGCTGCAGCAACCTGAACGACCCCAACCTGGGGGCCGAGCGCCTCATCGAGGTCACCTGGGATTCCCGGCCCGATCAGATGTACCTGGTGAAACTCACCATCGAGGCCGAGGACCGCAAGAACCTGATCATGGACATCAGCAACGCCCTGAGCCGCACCAATTCCAATCTCAGCAGCGGCGATTTCTCCGCCGAGGACGACGTGGCGACGGTCACGCTGGTGGTGGAGGTCACCAACCTGAACAACCTCGAGAAGGTGATCAAGGAGCTGGACAAGGTTGCGGGCGTGCAGCGCATCGAGCGGTTCCAGCTGGGTGTGGCGCCGTCATGAGGTGTGTGGTCCAGCGGAGCGGTTCGGCCCGGGTGGAGGTTTCCGGCAAAACCGTCGGCAGCATCGACCGCGGCCTCGTGGTACTGGCGGCCTTTTCTCCGCGGGACACCGAGCGGGAACTGGAATGGATGGCCGAGAAGCTGACCCGGCTGCGCGTCTTCAACGACGACGAAGGCCGCATGAATCTGGCCCTGAATGATGTGGGCGGGGGGATCCTCCTGATCTCGCAATTCACCCTCTACGGAAACATCCGCAAGGGCACGCGTCCCAGCTTCACCGGTTCCGCACCGGGGGAGCAGGCGCGCAGGTTGTACGCACGCTTCGGTGAGCTGCTTCGCCTGCGGTGGGACGAGGTCGCCGAGGGGGAATTCGGCGCTCACATGCAGGTCTCGCTGGTCAACGACGGCCCGGTGACCCTGATCCTGGAGCGCGAAGCCCCCATCGAGGACGAGTCATGACCATCACCCCCTTCGTGCCCTGGTTCGACGACGAAATCCTGGTGTTGGCCTCCCGGTCGCCGCGGCGGGCCGAGTTGCTGGCCCTCGCGGGCATTCCCTTCGTGGTGGAAGCGCCGCCCGACAGCGTGGAGCAGGAGCATGGAGTCCGGTTGGCCGGGGCCGAGGCGGACCCCGCCGCCTACGCCGAATCCCTGGCCTTGGCCAAGGCCCGCGCCGTCGCCGCCAGCGGGCCGGGGCGCCTGGTCCTGGGCGCCGACACCGTCGTCCTGGTCGATGGAGAGATCCTGGAAAAGCCGACCGATGAGCAGGATGCCTTCGCCCTGTTGTCCCGTCTGTCGGGGCGCGGCCACGTGGTGATCACCGCCCTGGCGCTCCTGGACGGCCGCGGGGAGGGAAACCGCAGGGAAGTGGGGGAATGGTCCGGCCACGAGCGCACCGTGGTACGCTTCCTGCCCCTGGGGCCGGAGCAGATCCGCGATTACATCGCCACAGGTGAGCCCATGGACAAGGCCGGAGCCTACGGGATTCAGGGATATGGAGCCTTGATGGTCGCGGGTGTGGAGGGTTGCTATTTCAACGTCATGGGCCTGCCTCTGGCTCGCCTGGGCCAGATGCTGCGCAGCCTGCCGGCGGTGCCGAACGATCCGGAGGTACCTTCGTGAGCACCTTGCCATTTCCTTTTCCGGTGGTCCGGTGGGACGCCGGGGACGTCGTCCTCATCGACCAGACTCTCTTGCCGGGCCGGTTGGAATTCCGCCGCTGCCACACCGTGGCCCAGCTGTGTGTGGCCATCGGGGAACTGGCGGTGCGTGGGGCGCCCGCCATCGGCGTGGCCGCGGGCTACGGTCTGGCGCTGTCGTGGATACGCGGCATGGAGGAGGGCCTGGGCAGTGAGGAGTGCGAGGCCCAGCTGGGCCGGGACCGCCGAACCCTGGCCGCCACACGACCCACGGCGGTGAATCTGGTGTGGGCCCTGGATCGGGTGCTGGCCCGGACCGAGCCGCTGCGCGCCGAGGCGAATTGCGAACAGGTCCTGGTCGCCCTGCTTTGCGAGGCCGACGCCGTCCTGGATGAGGATATCGCCATGTGCCGCGCCCTGGGTCGTGCCGGGCAGGAATTGCTGCCGCAGCAGGGCACCGTCCTGACCCATTGCAATGCGGGGGGGCTGGCCACGGGGGGATACGGCACGGCTGTCGGGGTGATCTATGCCGCACGGGAGGCGGGCAAGGAGATTGCGGTGTTCGCGGACGAGACCCGTCCCCAGTTGCAGGGCGCGCGTTTGACCGCCTGGGAGCTGCTCAGCCAGGGGGTTCCGGTCACGGTGCTGTGCGAGGGGGCGGCCGCCAGCGCCTTGCGCCAGGGTTTGATCGACGCGGTGATCACGGGGGCGGACCGCATTGCGGTCAACGGGGACGCGGCCAACAAGATCGGGACCTACCCCTTGGCTGTCCTGGCGGCGCGTCACGCGGTGCCGTTCTATGTGGCGGCTCCCGCCTCGACTTTCGACCCCCGGGCCCGGACCGGGGGGGACATCCCCATCGAGATGCGCGACCCCCAGGAGGTGTGTTCCTGGCGGGGTGTGCGGAGCGTTCCGGAGGGGGTCGACGCCTGGAATCCCGCCTTCGATGTGACGCCGGCGGACCTGGTCACGGCCTTCATCACCGAGCACGGGGTCCTGAAGCCGCCTTTTCCGACCGCCCTCCTGGAGGGATAAAGGGGATCGTGATCCGGCATCAAAGAAAAAGAAAAACCTCGTTGGCCCTGGAAAACCAGGAAG
>PFVX01000016.1 GCA_002790835.1 bacterium CG_4_9_14_3_um_filter_65_15
TCCAGAATGCCATGCCGAAGGGCATCTTCATATCCCGATCAGAAAGTTATTTTGGACAGGTGTGGGAGCGGACAGACCCGGAAACTACATGGTGCTCAAGGGTGGCATCTATTCACCCAGCGCGACTTTTGACCTGGGCAATATCAATGTTTCCAGCACCTTCGACGCCAACACCAAGACGGGGTTCGACGGGGAGATCGCCTTCGGGCACTTCTTTCTCCCCACGTTCGCCATGGAAATGGGTATCGGGTACTTCAAGGGAACGGGCTCGTTTGCGACAACCCCTCCCCAGGCGAGGGATTTCAATGTCATCCCGGTCATCCTCTCGGCCAAGGCGTTCATCCCAGCCGGGCCAATCCGTCATTCGGTGATCAGACGATCAGGTTGAATGATACCGAGTATGCCTTGAACAGGTTCAAGCTGAACGGATTCACCACGACCCTGGCCTTGGGGTACAACTTTTAGGCTGTGCCGGCTTCGCTTCCGGAACGACGAAACCTCGCCCCCCCTTCTGTGTGGCCTGTCCGGCCTCCAGGGGGAGGGGGCGCTCATTGCGCGACTGCTTATCGCCGGCGTCGATTCCAGTAATAACCTCCGCCGCCGCCGAACAGCACAAACGCCAAGATGGTCACGATGATCAAGGTTTCCGTACTCATGTTTGTTTCTCCCGCTTTGTAGCCGACTTGGTAGAGTTCTCGGCGTTCTTGGCCCAGTCCTTCGCATCGTTGACCGCGCCCTCGACCTGGCCCTTGGTCTCGTCCCGGACGCCCTCCCGTGAGAGCTCCTTGCTTCCGGTCACTTGGCCGACCGCCTGCTTGACCTTGCCTTTGGTCTTGTCGATGTGCTCACCCATGGCCTTGCCCCTTCGCTGAAATCAACACTCTACGCGGCGCCGAAAGCGACCGCAACGAAGGCCGGATACCTCGGCCTGAGTACCCACCGTTTGATCGCTCACCTCGTGCCCGCAGGAACCTGCGGCGCACCTGGCAGCAACATGACGGCTTCGGGCCCGGCTCGCTCGCCGATCGCCTTGTGGACGGCATCCAGGATCCACCACACCGCCACGGCGACGAGACGGCGCTCTCCGCTCCAGTCGCTGCGCCGCACGGCCTTGATCAAGCCCACGGTGCCTTCGGCGATCAAGTCCAGGTCGTCGAGGCCACGGTTGCGGAACTTCCTGACGAACCCGATGACGAAGCGCAGGTTGGCGTTGACCAGCTTGTCGATCGCCTCTCCGTCCCCGTCGCGGACTCGCTGCGCCAGCGCGGACTCCTCGGCGTTCGTCAGCGGCAGCTGCCGGGCGACGAATCCAAGGTAGCCGCGCAGGGCGGGATCTTCGGTCCGCTGCAGGAACTTTTCGGCACCGGTCATGATTTCGTACCGCGTCGCGTACCCGTGACCAGGAGCGCGATACCGCCGATGAGCACCGCCAGGCCGGCAACCGCCGGAATCGGCACACTCCGGTGTTCCGAAGCGGCGATCTCCATCGATCCCATCTTCACGACCGTTCGATTCCGGTTGTAGTCGATGCCTCCGTAGATCAGTGCCAACAAGCCGAGGGCCAGAAGCACCACGCCAAGGGTCCTCATATTGGTCTTCATATCGGTCTTCCTCTCCGGTTCACAAACGTCTCAAAGGACTCTGCGACCCTGGATAATGCGCAACAGCACGACGACCACGGCCAGCACCAGCAGCACATGGATGAACCCGTGCAGGGTGACGGAGGTGACCAGTCCCAGCAGCCACAGGATGACGAAAACGACAGCGATGGTCCAGAGCATGACGATCCTCCTGGTTCTTCGGTTCGCCGCCGATGGGAAATGATTTCCCCATCCGTGCGGTATCGGCACCGGAGCGGCGAACCGCCCCACTTGCATCTTGCGGCCCTTAGGGCCAAGGCATCGGTCGGTCGATGGCGGCCGCGAGTTCATTCCAAGCATGGTCGAATTCGGCCGTCCGCAGATCCCGGTGCACGGTGGGCTCGGCCTGGAGGGCCTTGAACCTTTCTCGCGCCGTGACCAGCATGACTCTCAGTTCGTCCACGTGCAGGACAGCCACCATCCGGGGCTCGCGATCCTGGGTCAGGAGCCGGGCCTCGCGTCTTTCAATCTCCTCACCCCAGAGGGTGAGTTGGGCTTCGGTTCTCCGCACTCCAGCATCATCCATCATGGCCCCATTTCGGAGTCGTATCTGATCTCTTGTCCTCGCGACCACCTTCTCTGTCGGAGACGGGAACGTAGCCCTTTGGTGGATTATCCCAACGGCGGCATCCCGAGATGCAATCGGGAATTGCCACAATCATGCCATCTGTCAAAGCACTGCAAGAAAGCATCTTACAAAGCAGGGGAGCCGGGCGACCCCATCACATCGAAAGGCCGTCGATCATTTTGACGGATCCATCAGGGGACCAGCCAACCGACCGAGACGGCCTCCTTGCCGTCGCTCAGCCCGTGGGCCAGGTCGAGCCGAAATTGGCCCTTCAGGCCGAGGAAACGGACGCGCAGTCCTGTGCCTCCGTCCACCTGCCAAAGGACCAGGCCCGCTCCGCCGGTGTCCCAGGCCTTGGCCGCATCGGCGAAGACGGCCCAGCCGAGCTCCAGGGGTCCCCGGTGCCAGCGCCTGATCTCCGTTTCGAGGGAGGTATGGGCCAGCGTGCGGCCGAACACCTTGCCGCGGACGACGCCCCCCTCGAGCAGAGGATGAGCCCGCAGGAGTGGCCCGCGGCCGTATCCGGTGCCCGCTCCCGACCACAGGGCCAGCGGCGCGTCGGTGGTCGCGTGGGACAGGCCGATGCAGCCCAGCCAGGGGGCGCCTGCCGCCGGGCCGCCGGATCGCCAGCTCAAGATTGCGTCGGCGGAGGAAAACGGGGCGCCGTCGCCGAGGTTCACCCAGCGGGCCGCGACCACGGTCGCTGCCAGGCGGTCGCGGGCCCAGCGCGTCTCGACCGCCCCGGACAGGGACAGGTGGTCGCCCCGGTCGGACCAGCGGTCCAGCGCCGCTGCGGCCTCGAGCCTCAGATCAGGTCCGAACCAGTCCGCGAACGAAAGGGAGGTGCGGCGGCGTTCCTCCCGGCTCAGCTCCCCGCCGGCAGTCCCCCGAGCGGCGTAGGTCTGGCGTTCCCAGAAGCCTTCCACCCGCCAGAGCCCGGGGCGGCCACCGGCCGCCGCCGCCGCCAGCGCCAGCGCGACGCGCGGGCGATTGGGCCACCAGCGCCAGGCTGCGGTCCACAGTTCCCCGTTGCCGGTGGGGCTGGCCACATCGACCGAAACCGCCCGCTGAACCAGTGCCCGGCCGCCTGCCCGGACCAGATCCCAGCGACCGGCCGCCACCAGGGGCCGCTCCAGCACGGTCACATCCACCTGGGCGACTCCGTCCGGCAGAGGCCTGAGTTCCAGGCGGAAATCCGTCAGCGCCGGCACTTCGGCCAGGCGTCGCCGGGCGCGACGAAAGGCTCCGGATGTGATCAGGCGGCCGGGCGGGAGATCGAGCTGCCGAGCCACGACCGCATAGCGGATGCGGACGAGGCCGTCGATGCGGGTCAGGTCGGCCCTCGGAGCGGACAGCTGATTCCAGGCGTCCAGGGCCCCCGCCACGTCCCCGGCCAGGAACCGGCTGCCGGCGAGCAACCGCCGGGCGTGGGCATCGCCGGGGTCGAGTTCCAGGGCCCGCTTTGACAGCCGGATCGCACCGGTCCAATCGCCGGTGCGGAACCGCAAACCAGCGCGTTCCCGCAGGGGGACAGCGGACTTCGGGCACAGGGATTCGGCGGCGAGGAAGGTGTGTTCGGCGGCTTCGACCTGACCCTCGGCGGCCAGGTGGAGGCCCCGCTCGACCAGTGTGTCGCAGGGAAGGAGGGAATCGGTGGGCAGTGGGACCGTCGGTCCGGGATCCGGAGTGTCGCGCCGGGCGGTCGCCGCCGGCGGCAGGATCAGCAGAGCCCAGGAGCCGCCGCCGGACCAGGCCGTCCGAAACTCCGCTTCGGGCAGAGCCCGTAGCGGCCCGACATTCGGGTCATGGACGAGCACCCACCCGTTGGCCCAGGCCAAGACCACCACGTAGTGGTAGGTGTCGCTGCCGACCTGCAGCAGCGCGATGACGGGGCGACCCCGGACCAGTTCGTCCGTGATCCCGGTCGGCGTACCCGGCAAGATCAGGGAAACCCAGCCGCGTTCCGAGACGGCGTTGGCGAGGGCCCCGGTGCGGATGCCGCGCTGGTCCGGCTCCACCAGCGCGGCAAAATCCTCGGCCAGGACCGCGGTTTCCCCCCAATAGCGCAGGACCATCGCCAGGGCCGCCCCCCCGCACAACGCTCCGCTCTGGGGTACATACGGCACGTCCAGCAATCGCAATCTTTCTGGGAGGTCGGTTCCGGGTGGGGGCAAACTGGCGGCTGCGCAGGTCACGAGAACCATTGCGAACACCACCACCCGAGTCCCGACCGCGAGCGTCCGACCTGCCATCGGTCGGACTCAGTCCAGCAGCAGGATAAGGATCAGCAGGATGATGATAATCCCGGTGGTCGTGATGACGACGCTGCCCTCTCCACCGATAATGCCGCCTTCGTTGATGGCTCTGGCCTGTGCGGCCAGCAACTCCAGCGACGAACCCGACAGGACCGCGGCGGCGGCGGAAGCCCGCTCGAGATCCAGACCGGCCGACCCGGCCACCCGGCGGACATCCTCACGCTGCAGCATCGCCTGAATCACCTGGCGGTCGGCGGCGGCCTGGTCGATTTTCCCATCGATGGCGGCCTGGATATCGCGGTCGCTGACCACGGTCTGCTGCGGCCCGGCCGCCTGGTCGACTTCCGCGGCGCTGGTGACGAAGGGGAAAAAGACAGCGCCGATGGCGGCGATGGTGGCCACCGCGAGGACGAACCTCCGCCATTGGTCGGTGAATCGTGTATTTGCTCTCATGACGTGCTCCTCTTTGGACGTGGAGTTGGAGGATCGACCGGCGGACATACCGGGGAATGACTCCAACCCCTTCGGGTGGCTCAACGGCACATCACGCAATCGATGTGCCTCGCGAAACGGGGCCAAAACCCGCTCCGCATCAATTCTTCATGGCGACTTGGTCTTTCAGGATGATCTCGACCCGGCGATTGTTGGCGCGGCCTTCGGAGGTGGCGTTGTCGGCGATCGGCCTTCCCTCGCCCATCCCCTTGGCCAGCACCCGCTCGGCCGGGTAGCCCTTGAATACGATGTAGTTGCGCACGGAATCCGCCCGGCGTTGGGACAGGCCGGAGTTGTAGGCATCGGATCCATTCGAATCCGTATACCCCTCCACCACGACACTGCGGTTCTTCGACGCGACGAGGGCTTCGACAACCTGATCCAGCCGTGCTTCGGCACCGGGCATCAACATGTCCTCGTTCGAGCGGAACAGGATGCTCCCCGAGAGGGAGATGACCAATCCTCGCTCATCTTCCTTTGCCGCCAGCGCTGCGAGCTTGGCCTGGGCATCGGCAGACTGCGCTTCGGCCATGGCGGTGTTGGCCTTGGCCTCCAGAACGGCCTTCTGCTCCTTGGCGAGCTGCGCGGCGATCTCCTTGCTGTTGCGCTCCGCGTCGCTGAGGTCCGTGCGCGCCTTGGCCAGATGCTGGGATTGTTCCTGCAGGTCCTGGCTCTTTTTCGCCAGGATTTCACCCTGCTTTTTTTGGAAATCGGCGTCCGATTGCGCCTTGTTCTTCTGCTCCATGGCGATGGAGCCCTTCACCCCGGCCATCTCGGCCTTGCGTTGGGCCACATAGGCCAGATCCGCGGTCTGATAGGACCCGGCATCATTCGAGAAGGACTTCTCGGCCACGTCCAGCGCCACCTTCGCCTTGTGCAATTCATCCGGGGCGAGACTGACCGCGGGCCCCACGCTCGCCTTCTCATAGGCCAAGCGGGCGTCCACCAGTTCGGTCGGGACGGTGGAGGCGCAGCCGTAGATCAGGGCGGCGCACGCTACCATCAACACGAATTCAACTTTTGTTCTCATTGGTCACTCCTTCCAATTCGGTCATTGATTGCTTTTCTGGAGTTCGTGAACCCGCTCCATCGCCGCTTTCGCTGCCGACTTGTCGGCCTGTTCGTGGGAAAGCAGGACCGCCAGTTCGGCGTCGACTTCGGCCCGCATCAACTGGGATTTGGCCTTATCAGGGTGGCCTTTCGCGGAGAAATCCTGGGCGAGAGTCAATTCCTCCTTGGCCAACTGCAGGTGGAGGGATGCCTGGGGGACATCGTTCGCTCCGGCCTCCTGCGCGGCCCGGATGGCGGAAGTCGACGACTCCGTCACCAGGACGGGGGGACTGCTTCCACAACCTGCCACGGCCATGGCCAGCAGCAGGATCCCGGCGATCATTACGTTTCGCATTGCTTACTCCTCGTCTACGATGGATGGCGGCGTCACATACTGAGACCGGAATCCAGCGTCTTGGTAAACCCAAAATCAGAGCTACCTGCTATAACTCTCCTAAGACCGGCAAGGGCAATTATCATGCCGCCTCCGACTCCTTCTTGTTGTCTTGTAACTGATTGTTATTAAGCGTTTTAGGGTGTATGTGATTGTGCAGACAACATCATTATCGATAGACAGCCAATCAAAATGATTGCCCGGAGACGTTCGGAAATCCGGTGGCGGTAGGTGCTGGGGAAAGAGAATCGGGACTTCTGTGGCCCTACAGGGAATTGTCGCCCGCTTCTTTCGCACCATCCGTCTCGGTGGTGCCGTAGATCTTAAGCTTGCGGTAGAGCGTGGCCGAACCGATACCGAGCTCCCGCGCCGTGCGCGCCTGGTTGCCCTCGTTGAGACCAAGGACAGCCAGGATGTAGTCCTTCTCGATCTCCTGGAGCTTCCGCACGGGGCCGCTCATCGAGGGAACCGGAACCGCCCGCCGTACCTCCTCGGGCAACGTCTCGAATTCCACGAGACCTGCGAGGCCGATAGCCACGGCCCTTTCCATGGCATTCTCCAGTTCCCGCACGTTGCCCGGCCAGTCGTAGCGCAGGATCTGGTCGGCAGCCGGAGGCGATAGCCCGGTCACCGTACGCGAGGAGCCCCGCGCCGCTTTGGTCAGCAGCATGCGTGCCAAGGGCAGGATGTCCTCCCGCCGATCCCTCAACGGCGGGACGTGCAACTGCACCACGTTAAGCCGGTAGAACAGGTCGGCGCGGAAGCGGCCGGCCTCGATTTCCTTGGCGATATCGCGGTTCGTGGCGGCGATCACCCGCACGTCCACGGGCCGGCTCCTGTTCTCGCCCACGCGGCGGATCTCGTGTTCCTGCAGGGCCCGCAGCAACTTGACCTGCATGCCGGGGGAAACGTCGCCGATCTCGTCGAGGAACAGGACCCCTTTGTTGGCGGCCTCGAACAGCCCGATCCGGTGCTGGGTCGCGCCGGAGAACGCGCCGCGGGCGTGGCCGAAGAGTTCGCTCTCGAGCAGGGTCTCGGTGATCGCGCCGCAGTTGACGGCGATGAAGGGGCCTGCGGTGCGGGCGGATTCGTGGTGGACCAGGTGGGCGATGAGTTCCTTGCCTGCTCCGCTCTCGCCCGTGATGAGAACAGTGCAATCAACCTTTGCGATCCGCCGGGCGAGGTCGATGACTTTGCGCATGTCGGCGCTGCGGGCGATGATTCCTAATTCGTTGTCGATCGTGGGGTCAACTTGGGCCATGACGCGCTTCTTGACGCGCAGGAGCTTCTCGGCCGCCTTCAACTCCTCGGTGATCCGGTGGAGGGACGGTTCAAGCCAATCCTTGAGGTTCTCGACGCGGAAAAATCGGATCTCGTCGGATCGTTCGTCGCCCCATTCCTCGAGAGTCTTGCCCAGCAGATGGCAACTGGCGTGGCCGCGGCCGATGCAGCGCTCCTCCAGGACAAAGATCTCCTTACCCAACGCCCGGCTCAGGTAGCCGCTGGTTAAGCCGCAGATCGTCCAGCAGACTGAGGTGTCGCTGCTGCCGAGCTGGGCGATGTGCTGTTCGGCCTCGTAGGACTCGACGAGCGTCAACCCTTCCTTGGTCAGCGAATCGACCGGCCCCGGCGCCAGGCGGTACATGCCGCCGAGCATGTGGATACGCCCGCATGCGTGGTGCCAGTCCTCCTCGCTTTCCCACTGGAAGAGATCCTGCATGGCATCTGCCATCCGCCAGCCCTGGACGTAGCCGAACCGCGTCAGGATCGCCCGGGCGGTGGCCAATCCGAACTGGTTGACCAGTTCCTTGCGAAGGTTGCCGTTGGCGATGCCGTCGATGATGACCGCGCGCTGGCCTGCGAAACGGACGACTCCGTCTTCGGAGTCGAACTCCAGCAACTCGCTCACGTTCAGATCGTCGATTCTCATGCGCCCCTCCATCTATTTGATCGGCATCGCGTCATTGTGACGGGATCAGCCGATCCGTAACACCACTCAAGCTATTGTAAATCAACAGCTTAATAGTGGGTCCGGCGATTGCTCTGATGATTCGGGACACCGGCTACACATGAGACATGGTAATCGAAATGAGGGACACCCGCCCGCAAGCATTTCAATGTGAGCGGGGATGCGAGAGCAAACCTGAAAAGAGAGGCCGTTAATTATGACTAAGCCTACCATGAAACTCGCCGGCATCGGGCTGTTGATCGCGGTCTTCGCGGTCGTGGCGATCGGCTGCGACAAGGAGCAGGAGGTCGCCGGTGACGCCCGGTCGGATGGGACCAGCTTCGCGACGGTGGTCGTTCCGGAAGGCACCAGCTTCGTCGTGACCCTCGACAAACGGATCACCACCGGGACGGCCACCACCGGGAGCACCTTCTCCGGATCGACCCTCAAATCCATCATCGTGAACGGCCGGACCGTCTTCCCGTCGGGCAGTCGCGTCAACGGCGTCTTGCGCGACGTCGAGGCCTCGGGCCGCACCAGCGGCCGGGCCCGGATGACCCTTGCCTACCAGGAGATCGTCGATGCGGCGGGCACGACCTACGCCATCTCGACGCAGCCGCTCATGCTGGAGGCCGCTTCGACCACCGGCACGGATGTGGAACGGATAGCGGCGGGGACCGTGCTGGGTACGCTTGTCGGCGGTGCCGCCGCCGGGAGCAAGGGTGCCGTGATCGGCGCCGGGGCCGGCGCCGGTGCGGGAGTCATCGTCATGCTCGCGACGCAGGGCGACGAACTGGTGCTCGAGGCCGGTCAGCAATTGTCCGTCAACCTGATCTCACCCACGAGTGTCCATTCGGTGGCACAACACTAGTGCATAGTCAGGCTTACGAATTATGGTGTTCAGGGCCGGAGAGACGTG
>PFVX01000014.1 GCA_002790835.1 bacterium CG_4_9_14_3_um_filter_65_15
AGCAGGCCGTTGGGCCGCACCTGCCGGTCGGGACTCCCATCCGCATTCAGATGGTCGACCAGCCGCCCGTCATCCCAGAATTCGCGGCCGAAAGACTCCGCCACCTTGCCGGCCAGGGCGCGGTAACGGGCGGCGCGGCCGGGATCTTCCAGCGCCCGCTCGGCGAGGCCGGCTCCCGCCAACAAACCCCGGTACCACAGGGCCTGCACCTCCACGGCCCGATTGCCGCGAGGAGAATAGGGATGCTGTTCCCCGCCTGCGTCCATCCAGGTCTCGCCGTCGCCGTGGGTCAGGAAGCCATGGTCGTCGACCGCCGTCGCCAGGGCGCCCTCGATGGCCCGCATCACGACCGGGGCCATCTCACGGGCGAAACCGTCGTCGCCCGATTGCTGCCACAATTCATCCAGGGCGCGGGCGAACCACCAAGTGCCGTCCACCCCCGCGTACTGCACCTGGTCCACGGTGACGAAATTGGGCACCCGGCCCAGGCGGTCGCTGCCGGCGGTGGTGTCCTGGTAGGTGGCGAAGGAACGCAGCAGGGTGCGCGCGGTGGCGAAGTCCCCGTCCACGATGCACGCGCCCGGCAGGCTGATGAAGGTGTCGCGTCCCCAGTAGGTGGTGAACCAGTAGAAGCCCGCGTAGATGCCCGGACCGCGCTGGTCCATGATGAGACCGTCCAGCGAGACGCGCGCCCAGGCCAAGGCCATATCGTCTCGCGCGACGCCGCATGACGGAGCCCGCTCGTCGACCAGGGCCTGCAGACGCTCCCGTCGCTGCTCTTCCCGCTGGCCGGCTTCGGCCTGCAGCGTCCAGGCCCGCAGGGCGGCGTCATCGTCGCCGGTGTCGGCCGCGAAGGTCACCAAAACATTGCCCCCCGGCGCCCGCGGGGGGATGTGCCCCACGACGGCCCCGGGAACATAGGGGGTGGCGTGGTCCATGGCCTTGCGGGCACGCCCCTTGGGGTAGTCGGTGGGCAGGTAGCGGCCGTCGGCCGCAAAAGTGTCGGCCCCGCGCACCGCCACCGCCAGCCAGCGGGGATGGGCCGGATCGGGCTCCTGGTTCAGGGCGTCCTGCCGACACACCCGCAGCACCCCGTCTTGCCAGCGGACCTCGTAACCGGGTTGGGCCACCTTCCACAAGAAACGCATGTCGATCCGGGGCAGGAAGCGGAACTCGCCCGCCGGCACCCCGTCGTACGACACCTGAAAACCGTTGGCGTTGTCGAACAGGACCACCGTTTCGGTCACGACCGAACCATCGGCCAGCCGGTGATGGCGCACCAGGCGATCCGGGGTCACGACGGCCTCGAAGGCCGTTGATGGGCCGATCTCCGTGCCGTCCTCCAACTGCAAGGTCCAGCCGTCCACCAATTCGTGCATGGCGATATAGAAGCCGTGGTAGCTGCGGGTCGCCGGACCGATCGCTTCGCCGGCCAGGTGGGCGGCGCCCTTGTCGGTGAAGATGTACTCGCGCAGATGGTCCGTCGTGACGGTGAGCGCCATGTCGTCCAGGGTGACCGCCTGCGCGCCGCAGGCCAGAAGCGCGGTCAGCAAAACGGCCGCCTGCCAAGGGATTGCCCTCACGGCATCCTCCTTCGGGGAAATTGGCTTGTTGTCGCTTTCATCGCGGAGCATCATACCAGCAAAGGAGGGACATCATGTTCAAAAGAATCCTTGTCCTGACCACCTCGAGCTGGTCGCGCATCAAGACCCTCTACCGCTAATTGCGAGCGGGCTCCCGACCCGAGGCCGGGAGCCCGCTGCGTGTGGATCGACTTTCCCTTACCGGACCATCAGCATCTTCATGGTCTCGTTCACACCTGCGCCGCGCAGGCGGTACAGATAGACACCCGAGGACAGCGGCAAACCGGTGTCGCCCCGTCCATCCCAGATTCGCATCTGGGGTCCACCGCCCACGAACCCGTCCACCAGGACCCGCACCAGGCGGCCCTGCATGTCGAAGATCTCCAGACGCGCGTTCCCGCCGTCGGGAGGCATCGTGAAGTGGATCACCGTGGTGGGGTTGAACGGGTTGGGCGCGTTGTAGAGCATGCCCGACTGCTCGGGAACATCGGGCACCATCGACACCAGGTCTTCGTACAGCGCGAAGGCCATGTCAATGGACTGGCCGGCGAATTGGTGCTGCGGCGGATAGCGGAGCTCGGACCAGGGTCCGGGATACGGCTCGTTGCCGACACCCCACGTCGCGTCGTCGTTCCAGTGAACCAGGCTCGTTTTCCAGCCGAACCAGGCGAAGGGATCCACCGGACGGGCCTGGACGTCGAGCCAGTACACCACCGGTTCCTGCTCGGCCCCCTCTTGATGGAAGGCCTCGTGCGGGGCCACGTGGAAACGGTAACGCCAGCAATTGGTGTCGCCGGGGTAGATGGAGTCATCCGGCGGGTTCAGCCAACCTTCTTCCAGCACGATGGGCACCGGTTCGACCTTGAATTCGCCGGGCTGGAAGGTGTGGACCCACAGGACCTCGCCGGGTTGGCTGTAGTTAACTCCACCGATGCCGGCGGGGATATCCTTGTGGAAGCTGAGGGTGAAGACCACGGCCCCGGGGTCGTCGTCGAATGGTTCATAGTCGGCCAGCCAGGAACCCCAGATGTGGATGTCGGTCACCGGGCCGCTGCGGTCGCAAAGGAAGTCGTCGGCCAGGATGTAGGCCGGCAAGCCGGGCGCTGCGGTCACGTTCACGTCGATGCCCGTGACGTCAAGATCCGGATCCTGGATCCACTTGAATGCATAGCGATCCGCGATATGGACCTTGTAGTCCTCGACCTCGCCGTCGGGGATCGCGCCGCTGGGAAGGATTCCGTCCGGACCCAGGCCGCCGGCTGAACTGAGCCGGAAGCGTGCGAAGGTGTCGGAGTTCTCGGCCACCGCTGCCGGAACGTTGAACGTCAGGTTGTTGATGCCGGGAGTGAGCGGGACCGAGCTGAAGATGACCTCGCTCGCCTCCCACGACCCGCCGGCGTTGAAGTCCACCCAGGCGTCGAGCAGGCCCGCGGCCGAGGCCGTCACGTCCACGGTGGCGGGCTGGTTCGGCTTCAACACCGAGGTGAACACCACGCCATCCTCGTCGGCGATGCCTGCCATGTCGTCGCCGGTGGCGGTCGCGTTGGGTTGGCCGTCGGGTTCCGCATCGACCTGGATCCCCAGCATCAGGTTGGAAACCTGATGGTAGGCGCCGTTGCTGGCCAACAGGGTCGGATAGGTGGGATCAGGCGCGTCGCCGAAGTCGTACTGGTCCTGCTGGGCCGGGCCGTTCAGGACGAAAGCCAGGTCGATGGACAGGCCGGCGAACTCGTGCTGGGGCGGGTAGAACAGTTCCCGCCAGAGCGTGGGCATGGGGATATCCCCGCTCCCCCAGACGGCATCGTCGTTCCAGTGGTTGTTGCTCGTCTTCCAGCCGAACATCTCCCCCTGTTCCCCGTGGGGGAAGGCCTTCACGACCAGCCAGTAGACCACGGGGGTATCTGGGCTGCCGTCCTGGACGAAGGCCGTGGCCTCGTCCACCATGAAGTTGTACTGCCAGCACAGGGCGTCGCCCAGGGGCAGGTAGTCCTCGGGCGGATCCATCCAGCCTTCCGGGCCCTGCCAGTACAGACGCGTGGCGAACGTGCCCTGCTGGAAGAACGTCTCCCAGAGCGGGTCCCCCGGAATGCTGTAGCCGTCGGGGTTCTGGTTGGCGGGGATGTCGGAGTAGATGGCCACGTGGAAATCCAGGTTGCCGGGATCACCGAGGGGAAACACGTCGCCCCGCCAGGACCCCCACAGGTGCAGTTCCGTGATGGGGCCCTTCGCTGTGCAGAGAAAGTCGTCGGCCAGCAGGTAGTCCTGCGGATAGGGCGAACAGTTGACGTCGATTCCGGTGGGGTCGAGATCCGGCAACTGGACCCATTTGGCTGCCATGCCCGGATCCCAGTCGGCGAAGAGGGGTAGGGAAAAGGCGAGGGGCAACACGAGCCCCAGGAGCCAGAGCCTGTGTTTCATGGGGTTACCTCCCGTGATCGAACGCGCGGCTCCACAGCCCGGCATGGCGTTTAACCGGTTGCGGAACCATCGCTTGTACTCCCGCAAAAAAGCGGGAAAACCCCGCCCGCACAGGCCGGCGGGGTGGGGCAACGATCACGGTGGGAATGAACGGAACTGATGTGGAGCCAAGGCCGCGACGCCCTGTCCGGTCCCCCGGGGGATGATATCACAAGTCCAATTTTTTCGCCACCAGGGAAAAACCCCCAGCCCGCGCTAACGATAGACAATCGCCGGATACCCCACCCAGTGCCGCAGGGTGTTGGGAGCGGTCACGCCCAGATATTGCGTGTCGCATTCCAATCGACCATCGGTCACGCTGTCGCCGTAGCGCAGCAGGGTGCCGGTCAGGGGCTCGGCACCCAGGTCGGCCTCGAGCTTTTCCGCCACGGTCAACCCGAAGGGAATGGAATACAGGCCGCACCAGGTGATCTTGTAGGGATAGGCGGGATAGTCCTCGCCGTCGCGGTCCCACACCCGCCGGATGAACCCGTCGATGGCCGCAGGTCCCAGGGCGCCGGCCAGAGTGGTCTGGGCCAGCCGGATGTCCTGGTCCCGGGCGGCGGCATGGCCGGCCTCGTCGCAACCGAATTCGTCGTAGGGATGGTCGCCCCAGCCGTCGCAACCGTAATGAACGGCGTCGGCGGAGATCATCAGGCCCAGATCCTTGCCCGGAGTCCAGCCGCGCTCCCGGCAGATGCCGGCCAGGATGCCCGCCAGTTCGCCTGCGAGGGAATCGAGATGTGCGGGCTCCATGCCCGGCACAAGGATGGGCACGAAGGTGAAATCCCCGGCCCCGGCTCCGATCCACGGCAGCAGCGCCTCCACCGAATGCTCCTCGGCGTGCCGCTCGCGTGACACCTCGGCGCCGTCGCCCAGGCGCGCGAGCAGCTCCACGCGCAATTTTTCGTCAACCGGGAAATCCTGACCCGCGACGCGCCAGGCGTCGTAATCGTCCAACAGCAGGCGGTCGCGCACGCCGAGTCGCCGGCACGCGTGGCACACCCCGAACACCACCCAGCGATCGGCCCGCAGATAGGGCAGCGCGTGAACGGCGGTGCGCCCGGCATAGAGGTAGTCGTCATGGGGCAGGATGGCGGCCACGGCCGGCCAGGCGGAGCGACGCTTCAGGGGATCGTTCAGGCCCTCGGCCGTGTTGGCGGCGTAAAGGACCCGGGCGAAATCCTCGCGATCGACGGCGAACCCCACGGTGTCGAGCTGGGCCCGCACCAGCGGCGTCGTTTCGGCGCGGGCGGTGAACCCGGCCGACAGGATCATCAGAACGAACGCGCAACGGATCAGCTTCATGACGGAACTCCGACTGATTCCCGGCAGACAAGGGAGCGAGGGAATTCTCCTGATCTCAAGACTCCACCGGGCAAGTTGTTCAATCCGCTTCGGGGCCGGCTCCACCGTCGAGCGCCTCGCGCAGGCCGGTCGCCAAGCTGTGCAGCGATACCGGTTTGAACATCAACCCGTCCCCGATTCCCCCCAGCTCCTCCCCGTCGATCTCGTCGTCGATGTAACCGGAAGCGAACAGGATTTTCAGGGCCGGCCGCAAGGCGCGGGCTCGACGGCCAAGCTCGTCGCCGCTCATCCCCGGCATGACGACATCCGAGAGCAACAGATCGAGATGGAGATCCCGGTCCTGCAGGAACCGGAGGGCGGTGTTGCCGGAATCCGCGACCACGGTCCGGTATCCCAGCTTTTCAAGCATGAGCTTCATCACCCGGCGGGGTCCCGTGCACCGAACTGGTGGACACCCGGATCCGCCCACCTTGCGGCATGGCGTCCCGCGCGTTGAGCACCAGGTTCATGAGCACCTGTTCGATCTAACCCTTGTCCGCCAGAATGGGACCCACATCACCGGAAAGATCGAATTCCAGACTCACATCTTCGCCGAGGACCCGCTCCCATACGCTCGCCGGGTCCTTGATGTCCGCGTTCAGGTCGAGGGGTTCCTTGGTGAACACATCCTGGCGGCTGAAGGAGAGCAGCTGCCGAGTCAAGCGGGAGCCGCGGTCGCCGGCCTGCTGGACTGCCATGAGATTCTCCCGGATCGGACTATCGGCAGGCAGATCCATGACGGCCAATTCCGTGTTCCCCACCATGGCCATCAGGATGTTGTTGAAGTCGTGGGCGATCCCCCCGGCGAGGCGTCCGAGAATCTCCATTTTCTGGGCGTGTTCGAGCTGCCGGGTCCTTTCGCGGACCTTGGCGTCCAGCTCCCGGTTCAGATGGGACAATTTCTCCAGTGAATCCAGGACGTCCAGCCGCATCCCCATAATTTCCGCGGCCCGGTTCAACAGCTGAACTTGATCTTGCGGGTCGTCGGCGAAGCCTTCGCCCGCGAACAGGAAACACCCCGGCTCGGACCGGGATCCGGGAGCGGGAATGAGAACCACCCCCGTGACCTGGGCAGCTGATTCCCCGTTGTCCGGCAGACCGACCCGCGCAGCGGCCTCCCCCCGGAGAATGACCATTCCCTGCCTGGCCTCAGCCTGGACCCGGGGATCCAGCCGGATCACCCCGCTTTCCAGGTTCTCTCCGTGCAGGCAATAGCAGAAATCCAGATCCAACCCCTCCTCGCGCCACCGGCCGTAACCGGAATACGGGATCTCCTTGAGGATGGCGATCTTCTCCAGACCACGGGCCAGCAGACCCTGGGGCGTATCGGCGGTCGTCACCTCGGCCGAGATGTGCCCGAGGAGAAAGATCTCCTCCGCGCGTTCCGCCGGCATCTGGTTTTCCAGCTGCAGCTGGCGCAGGATATCCTCGTTGCGGTCCGTGGTTCCCTCGTCATTTCCGGGGCTCATGGTCACTCCAGAATTTGCGTAACGACGCGGTGACAAGATCGGGTTGGTCGATCTGAATATAGTGCCCCGCCTGGGACACCCTCAGGAGAATGCTGTCGGGGATGTCCTCGCCCAGGCGCTTGGAGATGCCGGACGACAGGTAGCGATCGTCCTCCCCGCGCACGATCAATGCCGGGAGGTCGAGTCGACGCAGGGAGTCGGAAATTTCGGTGAGGTTGTGGTTGTCCAGGCAACGGGTGAAGTGGAGAAAGGCCTTGCGCCCGGTGGCGGTTTTCAGCGGGGCCGTGAACTTCCGCATCAACTCGGGGGTGAGCTTTTCCCGGTCCCAAAGTCCCCGCAGAACGACCTGCCGGAACAGACCCTTGTCCAGGCTGGCCATGAGCAGCTGCTTGATGACCGGAGCCCGCAGGGATGTGATGGGTTGGACCGGCCAGAAGTCGTATCCGACCGTATTGAGCATGGCCAGATCCAGGAGCCTGTCCGGATGTTCGACCGCAAAGATCTGGGCGATGCCTCCGCCCAGATCGTGACCAACCAGATGAAAGGGCGGCAGGTCCAGGGCTCGGGCGAATCCCTGCAGGCGCGCGGCATGGTCGGTCAGGGAGTAGGAAACATCCAGGGGCATGTCGGAGTCGCCGCAGCCCAGAAGATCCAGGGCGATGACATCGTAATCGTAGCTGAGGTTGGCGCTGATTTCAGCCCAGATGAAGGAATAGGTCGTGATTCCGTGGACCAGGATCACGACCGGACCCGACCCCGCCCTGCGGTAGGCCAAACGGTGAGGTCCCACATCGCAAAATTGGACAGGGAATTCTTGATCCATGCCTTCTCCCCCCCTGGAGCCGGGTCACGGGTGATCCGAATCGCAGCGTAGACCCTCACCCGCGATCTGTCAGGCGGAATCCCCCGGGCTCAACCGACGGTGGCCGATTCCCCGGTCGCACCGCCCGCCGTCGTCAGCACAAGCCCCTCTTCGCCGACCCCCACCTTGACCACCGTATCGGATCGCACGTCCCCCGCCAGAATCAAGTCCGCCAGAGGGTCCTGCACCTCCCGCTGGATCACCCGTTTGACCGGACGGGCGCCGAAGGCCGGGTCGAAGCCCAGCTCGGCCAGGCGCAACACCGCTTCGTCGGTGACCTGCAGGTCGATGTTCTGTTCCTTCAGGCTGCTGTCCATCTTGGCCAGTTCCAGGCGCACGATGGTGGCGACCATCTCCCGCGAGAGGCTGCCAAAGCGCACGAGGCCGTCGAGCCGGTTGAGGAACTCGGGCCGAAAATGCCCCTGCAGCGCCGCGATGACCCGGTTTTCCCGCTCCAGGCGTTCCTTTTCCGTTTCCTCGCGCCGCGGCGGCTCGAACTCGCCGTTCTGACAGAGGTTGCTGGTCATGATCACCAGGGTGTTGCGGAAATCCACCACGCGCCCCTTGCCGTCGGTCAGGCGACCGTCGTCCAGAAGCTGCAGCAGCACGTTCATCACTTCGGGGTGCGCCTTTTCCACCTCGTCCAGCAGGATCACGCTGTAGGGGTGGCGGCGCACGGCCTCGGTGAGCTGTCCGCCCGCCTCGTGGCCGACGTAACCCGGCGGCGATCCGATCATGCGGGCCACCGCGTGCCGCTCCATGTATTCGGACATGTCGAGACGGACCAGGTGCGAGTCGTCACCGAACAGTTGCTCGGTGATCGCCTTGGCGAGTTCGGTCTTGCCCACGCCCGTAGGACCGAGAAACAGAAACGACCCCATGGGGCGGCTGCGGTCGGTCAGCCCGGCCCGCGACCGGCGGATGGTGCGGGCGACCTTCTCCACGGCCTCCTCCTGACCCACCACGCGGGTTTCCAGGCGCTGCTCCAGCTCGCGCAGCTTGGCCATCTCGTCCTCCACCAGCCGCTGGGCGGGAATTCCCGTCCACCGGGCCACCAGCTCGGCGATGTCGTCTTCCTCGACCTCCTCCTTCAACAGGGGCCGCTCGCCCTGAATGCGCTTCAACTCCCGGCGCGCCCCGTCGAGGCGTTGTTCGAGCTCCTTCATCCCGGAATATTTCAATTCGCTGGCCCGGGCCAGGTCGCCGCTGCGCTCGGCGCGTTCCATTTCCTGCAGCAGGTTATCCTGGTCCTTCTGCAGCGCCCGGATGACGTCGATGGCGCTCTTTTCCTGCTGCCAGCGCGCCTTGACCGCGTCCAGATCGTCTCCCAGTTCCGCCAGCTGGCGGTCGATGGTCTCGCGTCGAGCCACCGCTCCCCTTTCGGTTTCGTTTTCCAGGGCCAGACGCTCCATCTCGAGCTGGTTGCGCTGCCGTTGCAGGTCGTCCACCTCCGACGGCACCGAGTCGATTTCCATGCGCAAGCGGCTGGCGGCCTCGTCCATGAGATCGATGGCCTTGTCCGGCAGCATGCGGTCGGGGATGTAGCGCTGACTCAGCTTCACCGCCGCGACGATAGCCCCGTCGGTGATGCGAATCCCGTGGTGGACCTCGTACCGCTCCTTCAACCCGCGCAGGATGGCTACGGCCTGTTCCCAGGTCGGTTCCTCCACCAGCACCGGCTGGAAGCGGCGTTCCAGTGCCGGATCCTTCTCGATGTGCTGCCGGTACTCGTCGATGGTCGTGGCGCCGATGCAGTGCAGCTCGCCGCGCGCCAGGGCCGGCTTGAGGATGTTGGAGGCGTCCATGGCGCCGCCGGTGGCGCCCGCGCCCACCAGGGTGTGCATCTCGTCGATGAACAGCAGGACCTCGCCGGCCTGGTCGGTCACTTCCTTGATGACCTTTTTCAGCCGGTCCTCGAATTCGCCGCGATACTTGGTCCCGGCGATCAGGGCGCCCATATCCAGGGCCAGGACGCGCTTGCCCTTCAGCCCTTCGGGCACGTCGCCCTCGACCAGGCGGCGGGCCAGACCTTCGGCCACCGCGGTCTTGCCCACGCCGGGCGAACCGATGAGGACGGGGTTGTTCTTGGTCCGTCGGCTGAGGATCTGGATCGTGCGGCGGATCTCCTCGTCCCGGCCGATGATGGGGTCGATTTTTCCCGCGCGCACCTCGGCGCACAGATCGCGGGCGTACTTGTCCAGGGCTTCCTCGGCGCCCTCGCCGAGGCCCGATTCGTCGTCCCCTCCGTAAGGCTGGTCTGCGCCGGCCTGTTCCAGGGCTTTCTGCAATTTCCTGGTGGTGACGTCGAAGGTCTGCAGCAGGCTGCCCGCCCGCCCCGGGTCACTCGCCAAAGCCAGCAACAATTCCCGGGTGCCGACCATGCCTCCCGACGTCTTCGCCAAGGACTCCGCCTCCAGAAACAGTTTCTGCAATTCCCGGCTGGGGCTGGGCACATCCTGTGCTGCCACCCGGGGCAGGCTCTGCAGCTCCTGTTCCGTGGTGCGCAGAACCAGACCCGGGTCGGTTTCCAGGCCCCGCAGGGTGTTGGTGGCCAGGCCGGTCTCGTGCAATAGGGCCCACAGCAGGTGCAGGGGTTCCAGTTCGGCGTGCTTCATTTCATAAGCCTTGGACTGGGCCTGCTGCAGCGTTTCCATGGCATTGACGGTCATGTTCTTCATTTCCGGTCACCTCGCGTCTCATCCGGGGTCGGTGTGCTCGATTGGTCGTGGTTAGCATTGCATGGGGAAGGCCAAAGGGGTGCCGGAGCGGGGAAGTTTTTAAGTGTATTTATAACCTCAAGTTAACATCGAATAAGAGACTTTGTATACAGTACACACCAACACCTGGCTGGCTTGTGTGTCACTTTGTCATGACAATATTGCGGTCCGAGTCGGTGGTTGGCACTTGACCTCATGGAGCGGAAACTCCATGATCGGCCGAATTCGTTTTGTTCCTTCTCGCAGCCTCGGGGGCACATTCGGATGAAGATCGTCATCATCGGGGCGGGCGCGGTGGGGTTCCAGTTGGCCCAGACCATCAGCCGTCGCGAGCACGATGTGGTCATCGTGGAGGACAGCCAGTCCCGCATCGACGCCGTGGCCGAGCACCTGGATTGCCGGTTGGTTCAGGGCAACGGGGTCAACCCGGATGTGCTGGCCGAGGTCGGCATGCCCAATTGCGACCTCGTGGCCGCCGTGACCAATCGGGACGAGATCAACATCATCGCCTGCCAGACCGCCCACGCCCTGGGCGCCCGCATCAAGGTGGCCCGGGTGCGCCAGGAAGACTACTACCACGAGCACCGGCTCCTGCTCGATGGCATCGACATGGCCATCAATCCCGACCGGGAGGCCGTGCACTCGATCCGCGAGGTGCTGTTCCAGACCGGAGCCACCGAAATCCACGACTTCGCGGGTGGCAAGGTACGCATCATCGGCGCCAACGTCGAACCCGACAGCCGGGTCGAGGGCCGTTCCCTGGCCCGTCTCAACCGCGACCTCGGCGACTCCATGGCCCTGGTGACCACCATCGTGCGGGATCAGAAAACGCTCATCCCCACCGGGCGCACCGTGTTGCAGGCCGGGGACATGGTCTTCATGGCCGGACGGCGCACCATCGTCAATCGCTCGCTGATCTACTTCCAGACCCGTCAACGCCGACTGTCCAACGTCATGATCGTGGGCGCCAACGCCATGGGCCGTGAGCTGGCGCGGGATCTGCTGGCGGCCGGAGTCGGCGTCAAGATCATCGATCGGGACGCGGAAAAATGTCGCCGCGCCAGCCGTCAGTTGCGCCACGCCCTGGTCCTGCACGGCGAGGGCACCGACGCCTCCCTGCTGGAAGCCGAGGGTGTGGCGGAAATGGACGGATTCGTATCGGTCTCCCAGGACGAGGAGACCAACATCATGGCGTGCCTGCTGGCCCACCATCATGGCGCAGCCAAAACCGTGTGCCTGGTGGATCGGTCCGACTACGTTCCCCTGCTGCCCCTGCTGGGGGTGGACGCAGCCATTTCTCCCCGCCTGGCGACATCCAACTGGATCGCCGGATTCGTGCAGCGAGGCGCCGTGGTCAGTTCCGAATCCCTGGGCTTCAGCGACGCGGAGATCCTGCAGCTCGAGGTCGCTGGAGGTTGCCCCTGGCTGGGGCGCCGAATCATGGACCTCGATTTTCCCTGTGATGCCGTCATCGCCGCAGTGCTCACACACGGCAGCGTGAAGACCCCCAAGGGCGATACCGCCCTGGAGGCCGGCGACCAGGTGGTCGTGTTCGCCTTGTCCCAGGGCGTGGATCAGGTCGTGAAGTTCTTCTCCGGAGGAGCCGCGTGAACCGTTTCGCGGTCCTGAAGGTCCTGGCTTTCCTGTTGCTGGTCACCGCCGGCTGCCTCCTGTTGCCGGCGGCCGTGTCGGCCGCCTATGGCGACTCCGACTGGCCGTATTTCCTGGCGGGCGCGGGCCTGGGCACCCTGCTCGGCGGCCTGGGTCTGCTGTTGGTCCGCGATGCTCCCGACCTGCACGTGCGCGAGGGTTTCGCGGTCGTGGCCTGCGGTTGGCTGGTGGTGGGACTGCTGGGCGCGGTGCCCTACTGGCTGAGCGGACAGATCCCCTCCTTCACCGACGCCGCCTTCGAATCCATTTCCGGTTTCACCACCACGGGCGCCTCCATCCTCACGGACATCGAGAGCCGCAGCCACGGCGTCCTGTTGTGGCGCGCCACGACCCACTGGCTGGGCGGCATGGGTATCGTGTTGCTGGCCCTGGCCATCCTGCCCCTGCTGGGGGTGGGCGGCATGCAGCTCTTCCGCGCCGAGGTGCCCGGGCCGGTTTCCGAGCGCCTCACCCCGCGCATCAGCCAGACGGCGAAGCTCTTGTGGGGGGTCTACCTGCTGTTGACCTTGGCCGAAATCGTCTCTCTGAAAATCGCGGGCATGGGGATTTTCAACGCCGTCTGCCACAGCTTCGGAACCATGGCCACCGGGGGCTTCAGCAACCACAACTCCAGCGTGGGCGGTTACCGGGCACCGGCGGTGGAGTGGACCATCATCGTGTTCATGTTCCTGGCCGGGGCCAACTTCTCGCTGCACTACCTGGCCCTGACCGGCAAGGTGAAGGTCTACTTCAAGGACGAGGAATTCCGGTTCTACGTCCTGATCATCCTGGTCTGCGCGGTGCTGATTTCCACGTCCCTGTTCGCCGCCCATTTCTATCCCGGCCGGGGCGAGACCATCCGGCGTACCCTGTTCCAGGTGACATCCATCATCACCACCACCGGGTTCGGCACCGCCGACTACCTGAAGTGGCCCCCGGTGGCCCACGCCATCCTCCTGACCCTGATGATCATCGGCGGTTGCGCCGGCTCGACCGGCGGCGGGATCAAGGTCATGCGCATCTTCCTGCTGCTGCGCAACGCCAAGTACGAGTTGAAAAAGATGCTGCACCCGCGGGCCGTCTACACCCTGTGGTTCAACGATCGACCCGTTCCGCAGGCCCTGCTGACCAACATCCTGGGCTTCTTCCTGCTCTACATGTCGATTCTCGTGGCGGGGGTCATCATCCTGACCCTGGGCGGGAGGGATCTGGTCACCAGCATCGGCGCCACCGCCGCCACCCTGGGCAACATCGGCCCGGGGCTGGGTCTGGTGGGACCGGCGTGCAACTACGCCCACCTGCTGGACTGGGAAAAATGGCTGCTGATCATGTTCATGCTCATCGGCCGGCTGGAAATCTTCACCGTGCTGGTGCTGTTTTTGCCCGAGGCGTGGCGGAAGCGGTGAACCACCCCTGCGTCCTCAGGCAGATCCGAACCAGCAGCAGCATCACCGGCACCTCGATCAAAACACCCACCACCGTGGCCAGGGCCGCTCCCGACGACAGCCCGAACAGCATGACGGCCGTGGCGATGGCGACCTCGAAGTGGTTGGAGGCTCCGATCATGGCCGCCGGGGCGGCGTCCGCGTACTTCAGTTTCAGAACCCGGGCCAGGCCGTAGCCCAGCCCGAAGATCAGGAAGGTCTGGATGGCCAGCGGCACGGCGATCCACAGAATGGTCAGGGGATTGGCCAGGATCACCTCGCCCTTGAAGGAGAACAACAGGACGAGGGTGGCCAGCAGGGCGGTGATGGTGACCGGGGTCAGGAATTTCAGGAAGCGGCCTTCGAACCACGGACGCCCCTTGGCGGCGATGAGCCACTTCCGGGACAGGAACCCGGCCGCCAGCGGCAGAGCCACATAGGCCCCGATGGACAGCAGCAGCGCCTGCCAGGGCACCGGCAGCCGGCCCACGCCCAGCAGGAATCCGCCCAGCACCCCGTACAGCACCAGCATGAGCAGGGAGTTGACCGCCACCATGACCAGGGTCAGGCCGTCGTTGCCGCGGGCCAGGTAACCCCAGACCAGCACCATCGCCGTGCACGGGGCGATGCCCAGCAGGATGCAGCCGGCCAGGTAGCTGCGCCACAGGGGGATCTGCAGCATCTTGATCCCCTCGTGCATCACGACGCTCCCGGCCCCGTGGATCGTGCCCACCGGCAGGTCCAGGCCCAGGGGCATCTTCACCAGATCGATCGCGTCGGGACCGATGAATCCCTTGAACAGCAGGCCCAGAAAAACCGACGCCAGCGCATACATGGTGAACGGCTTGACGCACCAGTTCACGAACAGGGTCAGCAGGATGGGCCCTGCGCTCTTGCCCGATTGGACCACCCGCGAGAAATCGATCTTCACCATGATGGGGAACATCATGAAGAACAGGCAGATGGCAATGGGCACCGAGACCACGGGCGCGCCTCCGATATCGATGGACATGCCGTCCAGGGCCGCGGCCATGCCGGGGGCGAACTTGCCCAGCAGGATCCCGCCAACCATGCACAGCCCCACCCACACCGTCAGGTAGCGTTCGAAAGTGCTGCTCATGGTGCGGCGATCTTCGCTGACCGGGATCTGATTCATGGTCGGTCCTTTCCGTCTTCCCATCCCACCGTGAGGCGCTGCGGGACAGGCGAGTTAGTCCCACCAATCCAGGGGATAGACCGTGATGCTTTCTCCCTGGGGCAATTCGCCGTCCCCCTGGGGAATCTCGATCAACACGTCTGCGCGAGCCAGCCCGCTGAGCATGTGGGATTCCTGCTTGCCGCCCGGTCGGGCGACCAGAGCGCCGTCCTGGATTTCGATATTTCCCCGCAGCCATTCGGTACGCATCCGCGCGCGGGGAAGGGGCTTTTCCAGGGCGATCGGGAGTGACCGAGGCGGGGAAAACCCGCCGCCCATCATCACACGCAGCGCGGGCCCCACGAGCTGATGGAAGCCCACCAGCGCCGAGACGGGGTTACCCGGCAGAGCGAACACCGGCACGCCGCCGGGCGCCAGGCCGAACATGCTGGGCTTGCCCGGCTTGACCGCCAACCGGGTGTACTGTTCGCGGATACCCAGTTCGTCGCGCACGGCGCGGGCGTGGTCGTGATCGCCCACCGAGGCGCCGCCCACGGTGATGACCAGATCGCTCCGCGCGATGGCCGCCGTCAGGGAGCCCTTCAGGGCGGAGGGACGATCGCCCACGCGGCGCACCCAGGCCTTGGCCGCTCCCAAAGCATACAACGCCGCCTGGAGGGCCGGTCCGTTGGCGTCGCGGACCTGCCCCGCGGCCAGCCGCGTCCCCGCGGGCACCAATTCCTCGCCCATGGTGATGACCATGACCCGGGGCGCGCGCCCAACCGCCACCTCGGACAAACCGAGCGAGGCCAGCACCCCGATGACCGGCGGCGTCACCTTCATACCGGCAGGCAGGATCACATCGCCGCGCCGGTATTCGCTGCCCACCGGCCGGATGTGATTTCCCTGCGGAACCGCGGTGCGCAGCACCGCGCAGTCGCCCCGATCCTCGACGATCTCCACCATCGCCACCGCGTCGGCGCCACGGGGCAACCGGCCGCCGGTGAACACGCGCACCGCCTGGCCCGGCTTGAGGGTCAGCGATCGGTCGCTGCCGGCGGGAATTTCGCCGATGATCTGCAGGGTAACCGGCGCCTTGGGTCCGGCGCCGGACAAGTCCGTCGTTCGCACGGCGAATCCGTCCATGGAGGAATTGGCGAAGCGCGGCGAAGCGAAACGCGCCTTCACCGACTTGGCCAGGTAGCGACCGCTGATCGCATTCAGCGGCAAGGGTTCGGAATCCAGGGGCTTGATGGCCGTGCGGATCAACTCCAGGGCCCGGGGGTAGGGCGTCAACGGGGCGGGCCGATTCATGATTCGGCTTCCAGCGGGGCCTGCCCCGGCTCCAGGTCCACCGCGTCGCCGACGGCAACCTGTCCGCCGACCAGGACCCGGCAGAACAGCCCTTCGCGCGGCATGATGCAGTCGCCGGTGATGCGCCGGATCTCGCAACCCTGGTGGCACTCCTTGCCGATCTGCGTGACCTCCAGCACCACCGGGCCCAGCGTGATCCGATCGCCCAGCGCGAAGGTCGCCTCGACCAGGCCCGAAACGATCAGGTTCTCGGCGAAGGCGCCGTCGGCCAGGGAGGGCATCTTGTCCCGCATCCTGGCGATGCTCTCGGCCGGCAGCACCGAGACCTGCCGGTGCCAATCGCCCGCGTGGGCGTCGCCGACGATGCCGTGATCGACGCGGAATTCCGCCGGCGAAACCGGCTTCTTCACCGTCCCGCGGGCTTCGCTGATGCAGATGGCTTCCAGTCGTCCCATGATACTTCCTCAGCCCCCGATGCGGGCCATGCTTGGCAGTGTGGTGGCGGCCGCGGCGTGGCCGTCCACCTCATACTCCTGCGCCACCGCAGCGACCCCCCGCGGCACCTCCGTGAGGTCGTGGGTGCGCCGCAGACGCGCCAGGATCTCCTGCCCGGACATGGTCTTCACCGGCCGCCCGCTTCCGTCGAAGCCCATGGCCTCGATGAAGCGTACCGTCAGCGGTCGGTCACCGCCAGACGCAGATAATCGAGACGCCGGCCCTGGGCGTCGACCAGGAGATCATGGTCGACAGCGGAACCGGCGCCGGCTGCCGGAGCACGAAAATGGGAGGCAAGTCGAATCACGCGTCGCTCGCCTCCCTTTCCGTGCAGGCGGTTAGAACTTGTAGAAGAACGTCACACGGGGGATGACGTCGGAGTCCGGCTCCGGGCCCCCGGATTCTACCGCACTATAGGTGACCATTTCCACATTGGGCATCACGTGGACGTTGGAAGATAGCGTGAAATCCAGGCCCGCCACAATAAAGGTAGGCTTGGCCGTGGTGTCGAACGGGATGTAGGAGATGCCGTCACCGTCGGGGTTGGGGTCGGAATTCCCGTCCACCCGGGCGAACACGGCGGTCTTGGGGCTGACCTGGGCCGCGGCAAAGGCCGACCAGATGGTCCAGTCCTTGTCCTCGGCGTCGACGCCCATCTGGCGGGTTTGGCGAGCGACCTGGAAGCCGACGCGGGCCTTGGCCGTCTTGTAGGCGATGAAGCCCTGCAGGGTGTGCCGGTTCATGTGGTCCGGCCGGCCGTCGTAGTCGGCGTAGCCCTCGATGACGATATTGTCGGACAACCACGCGCCCAGGGCGCCCATGATCATCTTCTGCTTGTTGGTCTCGCTCTTGTTGCCGGCGCCGTTGGAGAACATGGCGTGATAGTAGATCCGGCCGTCATCGTCCAGCTTGCCCTTGACCGCGAGTCCGAAATCGCGGGACGAGCCGAACTTCTGCAGGTCCAGGGGGGTCTTCTCGACCGCGCGATAACCCCAGATCGACTCGATGACGCCCCACGTCGGGGTGCTCGAGACACCGAACAGCACCTTGGTGTTGCCCGATTTCCACTGGAGGTAGGCGTCCTTCACGTCGGGGGTCATGGTGGACTTGGTGGTGAAATCGCCGGGGCCGGCCATCTCGGTGCGCAGGCGCACGGAGAAACCGTCATCCAGCTTCTGGTCGTAGGTGAAGTAGATCCGCCGCATCCAGAACCCGTTCATGTCCTCGATGGCCTTGTCGTGGTTGGCCGCCACGAAGTAGTAGTCGCCGAGCATGTAGCCGCTGAACTTGCCGGGCTCGCCCGCGAAGGCGAAGCCGGCCAACAGGGTCAGAAGGGCCAGAAAGATGATTCTCTTCTTCACGTTTTTCCTCCGGGTAACCGATTTCTTGCTTTGCTAACCGCGAAGCGATTATCGCAGAGACTACCATGATGGACAAACAAATTTACAATCGGGCGGTGAAGCTGCAGTGGCTGCCCATCCTGATGGGCAATCTCGGCCTCCGCCACACCCTCGTGATGACCGTCTGGATGGTGATCGGCGGAATGGTCCAGGGTCTGGTGTTCGACTGGGCGCCGGACCGGCCCCCCGGTGGCGGGTTAATCCAGATCCGGAGGCAACGGTAGTCCGAAGCTCTTGAAAAACACCTTCAGGAACTTTCCCGTCGTTTCCGTGGGACGAAAGTGGGGGGGCACGACCAGGGACCGCGGCCGGGTGTGGTCGAACCCCTTCAGGCGGTGGATCTTCAGCCGCCCGGCTTTGGCCTCGGCCGCGACCAGTTCCCGCGACACGAATCCGATACCCTGGCCCTCGCATACCTGCCGCACCAGACCCAGCAGATCATCGTAATACGTCAGGTTCCCGAAGGCCGACCCATCCACCCCCATCTTCTCCAGCCCCCTCATCAGGAAACGGTGGGCGCATCCGTTCTGGGCCTTGAGGAAAAGACGGTGGGGGGCCAGCCGCTTCAGATCGACCCTGCCGACGGGAATCCCCAGTCCGGGCGCGCTGGCAAAGACGGTGTCGTCGGGCGGCAGGGAATAAGCGGTGCAGGAGGACAGGTGCAGGTCGCAACAGTGTTCCATGGCCGCCAGGTCGTAGCGGCCTGCCAGCAGCCCGTCGATGATGTCCTCGGACAGACGAAAGGTGACGTTGAAATCCAGGTCCCGACCGTACGCACCCACCAGCTTCCGGAAGATGCCGGGCAGCCTTGTCACGCCGAAGCACGGGGTGCAGCAAAAGCGGATATGATGACGAACCTTGAGGCCGGTGACGGCTTCGTCCATTTCCTCCTGTAGTTCCAATATCCGCCGCGCCTTGCCGAGGAGCACGCGGCCTTCGGGCGTCGGGGTGACCGGCTCGGCGTCCCGGTCGATCAAGGCCATCCCATAGTGGCTCTCGAGCTGCTGAATGCGACGGGAAACCGCTGACTGGGTGACGCAAAGCTTGCCGGCCGCATCGGTGAAACTGCCCATTTCAGACACAATCACAAGGGTCTTCAATAAAACAAGTTCCATGATCCAAGCATAGATTCCCGAGCCCTGTTTGTCCATGCGCAAACAGCATAATTGTGATGATCAACATTCATTGGATCCCGGCATGGTTAATTAATTAACGTGGCGGTAATTGCTTACACCACACCCTTCAGGGAGGTACCGATGTTCAGGCAAAAGAACAAGACGTTTCGACCGGCATGGTGGGGGTTGAGCCTGCTCACCCTGGCCGGCCTGCTCTCCTTCTGGGGTTGCTTCGACAATCCCACCAGCTACGAGGACCTCGAGGCGGATATCGTCACCACCAAGACCCCCACCGCCTTGATCGAGCCCGCGACCCTGAAGCTCTGGATGGACGAGGGGCGCGTCAACAGCACCGATCCGGACAGCCGGGACAAGGTCGTGGTGCTGAATGTTTCGGATTCTGCCCATTTCGACGCCGGCCATATCCCCAGCTCCCAGCTCTATGGTTACTCCTCGACCTTCGAGGTGCGGCTCGAGGGTGTCGCCACCGTTGGCCATATGGTTGTGGACGGACCCAACATCGATGCCCTGCTGCAGGGCTTCGGCATCGACAGCCACACCACCGTGGTATTCACCGTGAGCGATGGGCTGGACCTCCGGCAGGCCACGCGTGGCTACTTCACCCTACGCTATTGGGGCTTTCCCAAGGAACGGCTGAAGGTCCTGCAGGGCGGGGATGTCGGCTGGGTCGCCGCCGGTTACCATCTCACCATCGATGAGGCCGACATCGCGCCCTCCACCTTCTGCGTGCGGGATCTTGCGACCTACAGCGATTTCGGGGGCGACCAGCGCGCGTCCATCGGGGAAGTGATCACCGCCGTGGACGGGCTCAACAACGGCAACCCCGACAACATCGCCATCCTGGATGTCCGCAGCATTGGTGATCCTGACCGGGTCGCCTACATGGCCAACGCCGGCCTGGACGCCTGGAACGCCGTCTACGCCGCCGGCACAACGACCACTCTGCTCCCAACAGCCGATCTCAAAGTCCACCTGGCCGATTTCGGCATCACCTCGGCGACGAACATGACCTACGTGTATTGCAAAAGTGGAGTCAAGGCCACCGTCGCTTACTTCATCCTCGACGGCATCCTCGAGTGGCCGACCCGGGTGTACGACGGCTCCTGGAAACAGTGGAGTACCTACACGAGCGACAACGGGGTCGGGACGGATTGGCAAGTGGACACCGACACGCCGGGCACAACTTCCCCTCGCACCGGCGGCACCCTGACCAGCGGCTCCATGGTCCTCGATCCGGTGGCCAACAGCCTCTACGAGTCGGTGGACGACTGGCGCGCGAACCAGATCGAGAACGAGGACCTGGAATACTTCTCCAGCGGTGCGGGCGGCGGAACGCCCCCGGCCGGGGGCGGTGGTACGGGCGGCGGCAGCGGCTGCTGATCCGGTCCAACAGAAATCATCCGCCCCCTGCGGCGGCCAGGTCTTAAAGCAAGGAGAAGTGATTCCATGAAATTCCGCAGCTTGATCTACGTGATCGCTGGCACCCTGTTGCTGCTGGCCCAGGCGGCCCCGGCCACGGCCGGCCCGCAATTAACCTTCGGACCCGACGACGAGGGGGTCCTGCAGATCGATTACAAGAGCCAGTTCCGTATGCTGGTCAGCGATTCCGGTTCCGGCCCCGACGGCGGCGACACGACCATGAACATGAACTTCCGCCGCAACCGCCTGGCGTTCATGGGCGCCTATGGCGACATCATGAGCATCTACGTACAGACCGAGTACGGCCAAAACATGAACATTGGTCCGCTGGGGGTCGCGGATTCCGACCAGGGCTCGAACTTCCAGATGCTGGACGCGGTGATTCGCTTCAACCTGGACGAACGGTTCAAGCTCAACGTCGGCAAGTTCAAGTACAACCTATCCCGGGAGAACCTGGAAGGCTGCGAGGTTCCGCTGAACCTGGATCGCTCGGACTTCATCCGCACCTCCCTGGTGGCCACGCGTGACCAGGGCATCGCCGCCTGGGGCAACCTGGCCGACGGCCTGTTCCAGTATCGCCTGGATGTCATGGAAGGCCGCAACGCCGTGTCCGGCGCCGTGGCGCCGGCCTCCAACTTCCGCTATGCCGCCCGCATCCATTTCTCCCTGCTGGATCCCGAGACGGCCTACGGATACAAGGGCACCTACCGGGGACAGAAGAAGGTCCTGACCATCGGCGGCGCCGTGGAAACCGAACCGGATGTCGTCTATGCGGATGTGGCCGCCCTGACGGGGGAGAAGGACTACAACGCCTACACCTTCGATGTCTTCTTCGAGTATCCCGTAGGCGAAGGTGGAGCCTTCACCCTCTCGGGCGCCTACGAGAACATCGACTTCGACGATGCCTACAAGGGCCTGCACCCCGACCCCGGAACGGTCGGTCTCAGCGGCCAGAAGAACGGCTGGTACATCAAGTCCGGCTTCATGCCCTCCGGTTCGAAGGTGCAGCTGTTCGGGCGCTACGAGTCCTGGAATTTCGCCATGTTGAAGAATGTGTGTGACCAACAGATCGACTGGTACGGGTTCGGGGCCAACTATTTCTTCCCCGACGACAAGCTCAAGCTGACCGTCCAGTACAGCAGCACGACCTTCGACAAGAAGGGGGTTTTCGACGGCATGCAGGGAACAGGCCTGGTGACCGACGACTTCGGCACTTTCGTGACGCAGTTGCAGCTAGTCTTCTGAGGGTTTTGCCTCTGAGATTGTGTGCGGTCCGGGGCTTGCTCATGACATGAAGTGACTGTGCGGGGATCTGGATCCCCGCCGGCGAACAAAAGATCAACAGGCGCCCGCCGGCGCAAAAAGAAGGGAGGCCGCAATGGCCTCCCTTCTTTCTTGTCGGAGGGGGTGGGCTCAGGGACCGACCGTCAGCAGGTGCATATGGAGGGAGTCCTGCAGGGCGTCGTAGTCCAGGGGCGCGCGGTAGACGGGATCATCGGCCCGGACATGACAGATCAGACACAGGTTGACGCTCCAGATCCGGCGCACTTCGCCGTCGTCCAGCGGACGCCCACCTTCACGGCTGATGGCGGCGTGGGCCTTCACCCTGCCGTTCTTCACTGTCAGGAAGCCGTCCAGGGGTTTGGTCGGATCCTTCTCGCAAAGCAGGGTGCCGCGGGGAATACCGCTCTCGACGATGTGCTGCCCGAAGCCCAGGAAGGCCGGGTCGCCATGGCACTCCGCGCATCCCACCGCTTTTTTCCCGATGTTGTGACCGAAGAACGGTGCGAAGCGCAGCTGGGGCCGGCCGCGGAAGCGCAGAACCTCCTCGTCCCTGGTGCGCACCCCGCCGGAATCGATGACCGTCACGAAGGTCTGGCACCCCGGCGTGACCGCGGAAATGCGGCCCTCCCGGTTCAGCGCCAGCGGGAACGGGTACAGGGTCCGAACATCCTCCGTCTCGCTGAAGGTGCCCGGTGTGCCGCGGCCGGCGATGAAATCCCAGCCGTCTTCCCTTCGGTCGTACAACGTGTGGCATCCGAAGCACTGGACCACCGTATGCGAGTGGCAGGTGTGGCATCCCAGGCGCTGGTGGCCTGCAATATCGTGCTCCGGGGTACCCGTCACCACCGGGGAAAGCAACACCCGACCGCTGCGTTTGAGCATGACCCGAACCTGACCGCTGTCGGTATACACGTTGGAGAACGGGCGTCCGCGGCCGGTCAGGACGAAGCGGGTGCCCGGAGCCAGGGGCTTCCCGTACCGGCGGGATTCCCGCAGGGGCGAAGCGTTCTCCCGCCAGACGGCCTCGGCCCGCGGCCGGTTCCCGCCGTCCCCGTGACAGTCCTCGCAGCGGACCTCCAGCTGGCCGTGCATGCCCGCAGCGGCGTAGCCGTCGCCCATGATCTCGCGCGAGGTGTGGCAGTCGATGCACTCCATGCCGGCGGTAAAGTGGACATCGGGAATGATGTGGGAATAGCTGCGCATGTCGCTGGCCGACACCGGCCCCGGCAGGCCGCCGCGGGTGGGGACCAGCCCGTTGTTGCCGTCGTTCAGGCCCTGGTAGGCCAGGGCCATGCGCCCGCTGCGCTGATGGCAGACCTGGCAGGCGGACATGGGCGGCAGGCCCTGCAGGGTGTGGGTGCTGCTGTGCATTTGCCGCCCCTGCATGGTGGAGTCACCGCCCCGGTACACCGCGTCCGGCGCGAAGGGAAAATGGCAGGCGGCGCACCCGGCCGGGTGACCTGCCCCGTCCTCGGCGTCGTTCTGCCGTCCCAGATGACAACGCGCACAGAATTTCCTGTACAGCTCCCCGGAAAGGCCGCCCAGGGCCAGCACGGAAGTGTGGGCCAAAGAGTCCCCCCGGACATCGTGCAGCCGGCCCGAATGAGCGGCGAACACCACGCTGTCCCGCATACCTTCCCAGGTGGCCTGGATCTGGGCGATCATGCCCGCGTTGCTGAACATCTGGCTGCTGCGCATTCGTTCGACTTGCTGACGGTGACAGGATCCGCAGCCCTGCTCCCACCGCCCAGGATAGGAGGGGTCGGCCAGTCCGTAGATTCCCCTGTGGCTCGCCTGCTTCGTCTTCCCGGCCGGGTTACCTCCATGACAGCCGACACAGCCGTTGTGGGAGGCCGAGGCGGTCTCCAGTTCGGCATGGCAGCCGACACAGCCGTCGTCCGCCCCCTGCCCGCGGCTGCATCCTGCCGCGCCCAAGGACAGCCACGCAGCAGCAGCCAAAAGGAGCGTGACCCTCACCGACCTCATGACGGAACCTCATCCCTTGTCGACAAAAGGCATTCCCAAGGTGATTTACGTGCCTGCACGAATTATATTTCGTGCATGGCCAACTTGCGAGGCATTGTCCTAATCACGATGGCCCTTCTACCGGGGTTTTCCCGCCTGCCCGCCACGGCTGAACTCCCCCCCGCCACGGGCGACTGCGCCGCCTGCCATTCTGCCCAGGCTGCCGTCCTGTCCGGGATCATGGCCACCCGAAGCGGTGAACGCGCCTTCTTCTGCCGCGCCTTCGGCAAGGAGGGCGAGGATTTTTTCCAGGCTTCCTGCACCGGGTGCCACGTCACGTCCTGCGAGGATTGCCATCGTGACGACGCCCATCGATCGCCGGCGTCTTATGATCCCGCCTGCCTGGGCTGCCATCGCGGTTACTTCACCGGCTGGGACTACTACGGTCGAGCGCCGCGCGAGGACCACGAGCGCTACCAGCGCGGCCCCTCCGACCAGGGCGAACATTACCTGACCATGCTGCCGGATGTGCACCGGGAGGCCGGTCTCGGCTGCGCCGACTGCCACCGCATCCACGCCACGGAAAAATCCGTTCGGACCTGCCGGGACTGTCACAGTGACCCTGACCGCAGCATCCCTGAACATGCCATCCAAATCCACCTGGACCGGATGGAATGCTCCGCCTGCCACGCCGCCTGGGCCGCCCAGGAGTACGGTACGACGCTGGTTAAGACCGTCACCGACGAACAGGAAGATGCATTCGAAGCCCTGCCGTGGGCGGGGCCGTGGCAGAAGAGTGCGGCCCTGCGCCGACAGGATGCCCCCCCCCTGGGGCTGAACGCCCGGGGACGGGTCTCCCCCATCAGGCCCCAATTCATCCTTCTGGCCACCGACTCCGGACACGGCTGGGAGAACAAGCTGCTCGCCGCGGAGTGGAGGGCGTTCTCCCCCCATACCATCAGGCCTGGATCCGTCACCTGCGGAGGCTGTCACGACAACCCCCGCCGCTTCATGCTGGAGAGTGCGCAGCAACGCATCTTCGATCTGCGCGCGGACGGTCTGCCCCTGGTATCCTGGTGGGACCAGACCGGACAGCAGGTCGTCAACGGAAGCTTCCTGTCCCGGGAACGCTTCGTGGAAATGAACACGCGGACGCCCGAATACGTGCGTCAGCATCTGAGGCGATGGCAAAATTTGTTGAATCCCGACGCCGATTCCTCAAGTCGCTGATCCCCGTGGTGGCGGGAATCGTCGGCCTGGGGAAATTCCTTTCTCCGCGGCTGCCCACGGGCACGGCGCAGGTGTCCGTACCGGTTGCCGACGTCCCGATCCGGGGCGCCCTTGTCCTGCCGGGCGAGGGGATCGCGGTGACCCAGTTGGAGGGCGGCCGTTTCACCGCCCTTGACCTGACCTGCACCCACCTGGGGTGCCGGGTGCGGGCCGATGAGAAGGGATTCACCTGCCCCTGCCACGGTAGTCGCTTCGATTCCCGCGGCCGGGTACTGACGGGGCCGGCCGCCGCGCCGCTGCACCGGCTCGAAGCCGGCATCCGGGACGGCGTTGTCCACATCACCGGCAACCGGAGGGCGTGATGAGGGATTTCCTCAAACATCTGTTCCCCCGCGTCGTGCTGGAGCGTAACCTGCGCCTGACCTATACCTTCTGCCTGGGCGGGTTGGCCCTGACCACCTTCCTGGTCCTTGTCCTCACGGGCCTGCTGCTGCTGTTCTACTACCGGCCCTCGCCGGGCGGGGCCTACGATTCCATCCGCTTCATCGAAAACGCCGTGTGGGGCGGCCGCTATCTGCGTTCCCTGCATCGCCTGGCCTCGCACACGCTTCTGGTCCTGATCATGCTGCACGCCCTGCGGGTCATCCTGACCGGCGCCTACCGGCACCCCCGGCACGGCACCTGGGTCGTGGGCACCATGCTGATGTTCCTGGCGGTGTTCGCCGCCTACACCGGATACCTGCTGCCGCTGGATCAGCTAGCATACTGGGCCGCCCGCACGGGGATGGAGTTGCTGCGGGCCCTACCCGGGGGCGCGGTGATCTTCCACCTGCTGGTGCCCGACCAGATCGCGGGGCCGCTTTCCCTGCAGAGGTTCTTCGCCCTGCACATCGCCGTCATTCCCTTGAGCATGATGGCGTTGATCTTCCTGCACTTTTTCCGGATCCGCAGGTCCAGAGGGTTGTTGCCGTACCTATGAAGGATCAGGTTCCCAGTTCCCCCAGCCTTTTCCGCCTGATCAAACGGGCGCTGCTGGTCGCCGTGCCCCTGGTGCTGTTGGCCGCGGTGTTCATCCCCGCGCCCCTGGAAACCCTCGCCGACCCGGCCCATCCCCCCAATCCCGCCAAATCGGCGTGGTTCCTGCTGTGGATTCAGGAAGTCGTCAGCCACGGCACGGTCTGGATCTACCCCATCCTTGTCCTGGCGCTCGTCTTTGTGTTCCTGCCCTGGCTGCGGCCGAGAGATGCAGCGCGCGCCGCCTGGTTCCAGCCGGGCGAACGCCTGCCGGGGACGGCGGTCCTGGCCGTCTTCCTGGCCATCATTATCCTGACCCTGGTGGCCCAGTTCCTGAGAGGACCCAATTGGCAACTGCACGCGTGGTTTTGATTGCGGGACTGCTGTTGACATATGCACTGGCCGCCGCCGCGCAAGAGGGCGGTTGCGTTTCCTGCCATGAGACCCACTTCACCCGGGAGGGTCGCTGCGCCTCCTGCCACCGCGGAGATCCCCAAGCCGTGCGAGAGACCCTCGCCCACCACGGCCTGTTGCGAGGACCTGCGGCGGCGTGGCGTATGCCGGGCTCGCCCATCCTGACCCGCGGCCGGGCGATGCGGGACAGCCTGGGCTGCAGGCGCTGCCACACCACCGGCGGCCGTGGCGAACGCCTGGCCATCGACCTGGACACCGCCGTTTGGGAGAGAAGCCAAACACAACTCCGGGACGCCCTGCAGAAACCTGCGGCAAGCATGCCCGACTTCGCGTTGACCACCGCCCAGTGCGACACCCTGGCGGCCCTGCTGCTCCACGACGGGGACCCCCATCCCGCCCAGGAAACATATCAGGTGCGCTTCCAACACACCGCCAGCGACACCGTGCCGGTGTTCACCCGCCTGTGCGGCGATTGCCACCGCGCCCTGGGCCGGGGCGGCCCCATGGGATCGGGCCGGGACGGCCCCGACCTGTCTGGTCTGACTGGGGAATTCTACCCCGTCCCCATCGACGCTCGCTGGGATGCCGAGCGCCTGGAAAAGTGGCTGGCCAATCCTCGGTCCCTGCGGCCGGCCACCACCATGCCCCCCGTCCGGGTGAATCGCGGGGAACTGCAGGCCATCCTCCGGGAACTCTCCGGCCTTCCCGCCCGGTAGACAGACCTCTCGCCCCCGCCTATATTCCCGGCATGGAACTCCTGCTGTTCAGAACTTTCGCGGTCGTGGCCGAAACCGGCAGCTTCACTGCCGCCGCCGAGCGTCTTTGCGTCACCCAGTCCGCGGTGTCCCGCCGCATAAGGCAGCTCGAAGACCAGTACGGCGTCCGACTCCTTGAACGGGGCGTCGACTCGGTGTCTCCGACCACGGCCGGGGCGATGGTGCTGCAGAAGGCGCGGAAGATCCTGGCTGTTGAGAACGAGATGGAAGAGGAAGTCGCCGAACTTGCTGGCAAGAAGCGCTTGGGGTTCTGCTGCACCCCCTGCTTCGGCACCGGTATTCTGCCCCGGGTTTTCGAGCGCTTCGTGGCCACCGACGGCATGGTCTGCGATTTCAATATTAATTTCCTGATGCCGGAAGAGATCGCCGTCGGCATCCGCAACGGAACCTACGATTTCGCCGTCGTGGAACACTGCGACGACCTTGACCCCAACGGTGTGCCACACCACGCCCTGCCACCTGACACCATGCTTTTCGCGTCTGCTCCCTCACTGCACCTGGACCAGTCCACGGTCACCATGGAGGATCTCGCCCGCTATCCCCTGTTTCTCAAGGCGCCTCACGGCTGCGCCTACCGCTTCATCCAGAGCGGTCTGCGGTCCCTGGGCCACAGCATGGACGTCCTGCCCAACCTGGCCTTCTACGACGACCTGCCGGGGTTGATCCAGCAGGTGGTCGCCGGCATGGGGATCGGCTTCCTTTCACGAACCCTGATAGGTGCCGAACTGGAAGCGGGAAAGCTCCGCATCCACCGGATGGAAGGGCTTAACCAGTTCCGGCAACGAACGCTCCTGCTTGCCCCGGGCCGGGAAACGAAACCCCTGATCCGGGATTTCATCGCTGCGATCTTCGTCGAACTGGGAGCCGTGGTGCCGGTTGAATTCAGCTCCTCTCCAAATGGTAAACCGGCCGCAGGCAGCCAATGAGATGGGGCCGGTCGTACTGTAAACCGGCCCCGGATCGCAGCAGGTTATTCCGGCCCGCTACGAACCTGAATTCACGAAGCTGATCGTCCGCCTCTCTTCCCTCCACAGGAAGGCATCCTCGTCCTTGGTGCCGTAGGGCAGATACCAGAGCTTCACCTCGATGTCCATGCTGTCGCTGGGATAGGTACGGACCGTCTCGTCACCCTGCTCCACCTCTTCCACCGGGAAGAAGATGTCATAGGACGTTTTCACCGTGCGCAGCGGCGGCAGGCTGTTGTCCTGCAGGAGGCCGCTCTTTTCGTAGGGACCGCGTCCCATGCGGTCCCCGCGACCCATGCGCTGGGGAACCGGCATGAAGATCCGGTCCTGGTTGAAGATCTCGGTGCCGCTTTCGTCGCTCGCTGATACCGACAGAACCAGTCGGTTGGGAGTCGGTCAGCCGTCGGGTATGCCGTGACCGGCCTGGTTCGTCAGGTCGATTTCCACCGTGGCCTTGGGCCGCATGGTTGAAACATCCCTCCAGACGACGGCCTGGGTGGTGACCTCCATGGCGACGGCCTTGTCGGACATCACCTTGGCCCGATAGCTCTGCATATTGTGACCGAGGCCTGATTCCTCCATATGGCACTGCTGGCAGGTCTTGTGCCCGCCTTCGGGGATGTAGGCGAACAGATAGCTGCCGTAGGCCGTGGCGCATTGGGTCGGATTTTCCAGTTCGAAGTTCGGGCCCTCGCCGTGGCACTGGCCGCAGAAGATCGAGGCGCCCATGATGGGGCTGGTTTCCTTGCGGCTGAAAGTCTCGTCTTCGTGCGCGATGTCGCCGCCGGCCAGGCCGTACACCGTATCGGTGCGGGGATAGCCGTCGGTCCACTTGTGCGTGATGGCGTTGCGGTTGTGACAGACCAGACAGTTGATGTTGAGCGAGAGGAGAGTCTCCTCCAACTCGTCCGCCTTGTCGTCATCCTCGTCCAGGTAGGCCGTCCGCCACGCGTCGATACTTTCCACGATCTCGCGGGCGACATCGTCCGTGGCGTCGGCCAACTGGGGCAGGTGGCACTTGGCGCACCCCATGAGGTGCTCCACGCGCACGTCCTTCAACTCCTCAACACCCGATGCCTTCCAGGTCATCAGGCCGTTGAGGATGGCCGTGCGGAAGGTCAGGGCCGTCCGCCCCGTGCCGAACAGGGAGCGGGAATGGGCCGATTCGCTCCACTGCTCGTGGGCTTCCTCGTGGCATTCGATACAGGATTCCGAATCGTAACGGGCCACCAGTTCGGCGATGGTTTTCGCCTTAAACCTCGCGGCCAGGGTCTGGTCGCGACCGATGCCCGCTGGGTGGTCATCGCCGGCCAGAGCCGGTGCAGCCACGACAAGAATCCCTGTGATGATCAGGGACCATTTCATGCAGGACCTCGCCTTCGGGGGAAAAGGAAGACGGGCGCACGGATCAAACCGAACCGGCCGATGAAAACGACCCGCGCGCCCGAATCCGAACAACATCAGCAGCCGGAAAGGACCTTCTTGGCCTTCTTGATGTCCACCTTGTCGCCGACCTTGACCTTGACGGCCTTCTTCACGACCAACGTGACCAGGAATTCCTCCTTGTCCACACCGATGATGGCGGCCTTGACCTTCTTGTCGATCTGGATTATCCGGCCTTCCTTGACCCAGTCAGCCTTGGCGAAGTCGGCCTTGACGACCTGCACCGTCAGGGTGTCGCCCTTGACGGTTTTGACCGTGCCCTCGAAGTGGGTCGCGGCCTGGGCCAGGGTGGCCCCGAAGACCAGAATGGCCAGGATGATGAGTGTGCGCTTGATCATGACGATCTCCTTTGGCTCTCCGGTGATAGTTTCCCCGGCAGGGGAATCCGGATTTCCCCGGCCGGGTGCTCGTGTCTCGATTTCCTAGAACACAACCTGCAGCATGGTGCGGAAGGTGCCGAAGTCCTTCATACCGGTAACCATGTTACCCATGCCGACGGGAAGGGCGGTCGGCTTGTCGAAATCGGTCTTCTGGTATTCCGCCGTGATCCTCACATTCTGCCTGTGGATGTAGTAATTGAGCCCGTACGAGTACTGGGTAATGGTCTGGTCCGCGACTCCGGCCAACGCGGCGAATTCCCAGTTTTCATAGACGAAATAGGGCTGAATCATGCCTTCCTCGCCCACCGCACCGGGCAGGATCCAGGCCAGCTTACCGAAGCCACCTTCCTTCTGGCCGTTTAGACCGGCGATAACGCCGAGCAGGTCCCCGGGGTTGTGGTTGGTCTTGTAGGCGTCGTCGAAGTCGACTTTCATGTACTGCCCATTCACCGTCACCGTTCCGGCAGACTCGAAGGGGTACTCGAAGAATAGGTCAGCCGCATACTCGTTCATGTCGGCGGTCTGGTCGTCGAGGACGCTCACCGCGCCGGTGTTCGGATCGAAATTCACGTTCCTGTACACCGCACTCGCCTCGTGCGCCATGGCCAGGCCGATGGTAAACACGGGCATTTCCCCGAAGTAGGTGCCGACATAGCCCGAACCGAGTTCGGGGTCGAGGAAGGAATAGTGGATCCGGGCCGTGAACTCGAGGTTGCTGGCCGGCTCGAATGTCGTGCGGTATGTCATGGCGTTCAGGGGGTTGGTCAACATGGTGACGCCCTCACGCCCCTGGAACGCTCCGAGGAAATACTTGAAGTGGTCCTCATTGAAGTTACCGTGCATCACCACGCCGATATCACGACTGAACTTGGCGGCCGAGACCCCATAGGCGCTGTAGGTGAAGTTCGACCGGTCGTAGGTCAGGGGCGCGAAACAATCATCGAGATTTGCGCGTGAAATGGGCATCTTCGTCAGGCCCACCTTGAAATTCACGGCGGGTCTGAAATTGGCGATGGCGTAGGTGTCGATGATTCGGATATCCCGGTCGTTGTCGTTGGACGACTCCATCTCCGGAATGAACCCGATGGGCGTTCGGGTCGAACCGATGTGGCCGCAGGTCTGGAATTTGTAGCCCCACACGTCGTCGATCATGCCCGTGGCCGTCAGACGCAGCCGCTGGAAATGCAGGTCGGTGCGGCTGTCCTGGAAATCCAAACCCGATCCGAAATCCAGAGTCTCGATGTAAACCTGCCCTTTGAGGTCGATCTTCAGGAACCCCTCATCCCCGAAGTCGATGATCGGGCCCGCGAAGGAAACCGTCGCCATGGCCAGAAGGCAGAGAATTGCTGCGATACTGGCGGTTTTTCCTGAAAAAACCAGGTTCCTGAACATGATCCTCTCCTTTTGGTTATCAAACCCCACTGTTCGTCCGGGAGTCACCGCCGGGTCCGGGGCATGGGTCTTCTGGTTGCAATTATCCAGCTGTCAATCCATATTCAAAGTGAGTGGTTTTCATGCCGGGATACCTGTTACGCATAGGGGTTTGACATGGATTCGGTCTACCTCCAAACGCTGCTGGAAGTAGTTGAAAAAGGGAGCCTTACGGAGGCGGCGGAATATCTATGCGTGACCCAGTCCGCCGTTTCCCGCCGGCTGAAACACCTTGAGGACCAGTTCGGTCAAACTCTTTTCGATCGGTCCGGTCCCCAGCCCGTGTTGACCCCGGCCGGCACCATCATCTGCGACAAGGCGCGTCGCATCCTGGAACTTGAACAGGAACTGACCGGGGAAATCGCCGGCAGGGACTGGATCAAACCCGTGCGTTTCTGCTGCACTCCCGCCTTCGGCATGTCCCACCTGCCCCGGATCATGCGCCGATTCATGCAGGGTGGGCGATCACGGGCCGGTATCGAGATCCATTTCGACGTTCCCGACAGGATCCTCTCGGGTATGCAGAGCCACCATTTCGACATCAGCGTCCTGGATTTCAACGGCTGCGGCCGGTGGGATGGACTGATTTCGACGCCTCTTCCAGGCGACGAAATCCTCTTTCTGAGCTGTTCATGCCTCGGTTTGCCCAGCCCCGACATCTTTCTTTCGGAACTGTTCGCGCACACCCTGATCACCCGCAAGGAGGGTTGCTGCTCGCGGCGCTGCCTGGACGGAAATCTGGAATCCGCCGGCTTTTCCGAGGCCGATTTCCGCAGTGTGTTGGTCATCGACGACCTGCACCTGATCACCCAGGCCATCAGGGAAGGTCAGGGCATCACCTACCTGCCCTCGGACCTCTTCCGTGAACAATTGGATGCGGGGGACTTCAAGCTCCACCGGGTGCAGGAGTTCAACCACTGCCGCTCCCGAGCCCTGCTGGTGGATCCCGACGGCGCCGACAAGCCGCTGGTCCATGCCTTCATCGAGAGTATCAAGGCCGAAACCCTGGGCAAGACCGACTGATCTCCCTGTCCCCCGGGATGCGAGCCCTGGACACCCAGGCCATCCGCGCCAAGCGGCCCGGCCTCCTGACCATCGACATTCGTGGAGATTTTTTGTAGGTTTCCAGCCTGTCATTTTTTCCAAGATCCCGAAAAAGCGAGTCTGATGATGAATACAGGCAAGGCGATGATGGTCATGCTGGCCGCCGTGATCCTGTCCGCGACGGCCGCATCCGCCGGGGAATTGAAGAACCTGAAGGTGTTTCCCGCCGACACGGGAAAAGAGAAGGTCATCGAGGTCATGAAAACCTGGACCTCCGCCCTGGGCGTACGATGCGACCACTGCCACGTGCAGGCGGTGCCGGGCGACTTCCAGAGTTTCGATTTCGCCAGCGACGATAAACCCGAGAAGGGCGTAGCCCGCGGCATGATGCGGATGGTGCAGAACATCAACGGGAAGCTCCTGCCGCAGGCCACCGGCGAGAACGACGCCGCGATCAGCTGCGTGACCTGCCATCGCGGAGTCACCCACCCCGCCCCCCTGGACCAGATCATGCTGATGACCGTGCAGACCAAGGGCGTGGACGCCGCCGTAGAGCGATACCACAACCTGCACGAACGCTTCTATGGCCGTGGCACCTACGATTTCGGCCCGCAATCCCTGGTCCCGGCCATCGACATCCTGGCCGCAGAAGGCGGCGACATGGCGGCTGCCCAGGCGCTGATGGATCTGACCGTCGAGCTATATCCCGACGACGCCAACAGCCGGGTCAGGCTGGCTCACCTTCTGTGGCGGCGGGGCGACAAGGCCGGGGCATCGGCCGCCCTCGCCAAGGCCCTTGAATTGGACCCGCAGAACCGGTTCGCGCTGAGGCTGCAGCAGCAGCTGGAGCGGTAACGGTGGCCTCCGAAACGCGTCGCGGTCGCTCGAGGTGGTCGCGACGCCCCGTCATGACCGCCGCCGCGCTGATCCTGATCACCGGGGCCCAGTTCGTGCCCGTCGAGCGCACCAACCCCCCGGTGACCAGCGGGCCGATGCTCGGGCCCGCCCTCGGCGACATCCTGCGCAGCGCCTGCTACGATTGCCACTCCAACGAGACCCGCTGGCCCTGGTACAGCCGCGTGGCGCCCGTTTCCTGGCTGCTTGCCGACCACGTGAAGGAGGGTCGGCGCCACCTGAACTTTTCCAACTGGCCGACGATGGATTTCGAGCTGCAGGACCAGCTTCTGCGGGAGATCGGTGAGGAAGTCTCGGAAGGACACATGCCGCCGCTGTCCTACCGGCTCATCCACGGCGAAGCTCGGCTCGACCCCGCACAGAAGCAGCGGCTGCTCGCCTGGGCAAAAGGAGAGTGACGACGGGCGTCACTCCCTGATGGAGTTTGCCCGACGGATCTTGGGCCGATACCAACGGGGTTTTTGGGGCAGCATTTCGGCACGCAGGTGCGGCGGCCGGCCCTGGGGGAACCGGGCGTAGGTCCCGAGTTCCTCCCAGGGGTGTTGCGGCCACTTTTTCAAGGGCAGACTGTGTTGCGAGGAGGCCATGGTTCCGCCGATAATCCACCACATGGGCAGGGTGATCCCGGCGGCCCAGCCGTTGCTGAGCGAAAGCAGGGAGCCTCCAAATATCCAGTTCCCGGCCCGCTCCCCCTCGGGGTCGAAATATGCGACCTGTGCCTTGGCCACATCCTGTTTTCCGATGGCCGTGACAGGACAGGAGCCTGCGCGACCTCCAACCAGAACGAAGACGCTGTCGGCATCGACGGCCAGGAGTTCTCCCGCCAGAGGCGGTCGATATCCCAGGCTGTCGGCGAAGTCGACCGAGAACTCCCCCGCCAGATGCGGCCGGGCCCCCTCGTCGATGAGATGAACCGTGATCCAGGCTCCGTAGACGTCGGTGGGCGCCTCCTCGGCCAAGGGCAGCCAGTCGTCGGGTGCACCCGTGCTCGCGCAACCCGCGATCCCCGCGCACAAGCCCAGCAGCACCGCCACTCCCAGTACCCTCCGCAGGTCCTCAAGGGGCATAGCGGCTCCCCCAGAAATGAGCCTCCATGCCTGGCTCGAGTTCCTTGAACAGGGGCGCAAGGTATCCGAGAGCCAGCCGAGGCCGCTTGAACATCAGGGCCGCCATGGCGGGATCCTCTTCGGCCAGCCATTCCTGGCGCATCCATTCCAGATAATAGCCCCGACTCTCCAGGAAGATCTCCCAGTCCCCGTCCACCTCCGGCAAGGGATAGACCAGCTCGTACCGATCGCCGGGAAAGGTGACCAGGGTCTTTGCTGGGTCCGTCAAGGCGGCCAGGGCCTCGGAATCGTCGAACCCGTCGCGCAAGATCGCCACCGGAGGAATCCGTCGGGGTTCGACCGGTTGTTCAAGGGCCGCCAGGGCGACATAATCCAGCCGCCAGTTGCCCTTGGTCAGCCGGAGACGCAAACGGACCGGGCCTTCAACCGCAGACGGCGGCAGGCGCAGCATGTGGACGTTGACCGCCAGGGGACCGGTCTCGCCGACGGAGCCCACGGTGAGCCAGGTGCCGTCGCTTTGCGGGGCCTGCACCTCGATCCGGCCCAGCATATCGCCCATGGCGTTGCTGCCGGCGTCGGTTTCACACGATCCGGATACCCGGGCCAGGGACGGCGCGGCGGCCTCACCCAGATAGGCCAGGCCCTGGTAGAACAGGTACGTGCTCAACAGGGAGTGCCGCGAAGCCACGATCAGGCCGAGGGGTCCCGATGGCGGAGCGGAAAACTCGAGCTCCACCACTTCCTTCGCGCCCAGATAGAGGCTGTCGGCCAGGCTGGTGCGTTCATCCAGGTCGCAGGCGCTCAGCAATGCCGAGCAATCACCTTCCGGCCCCCTGCTGCGGTCTGCGGGCGTGATGTGCGAGGCCTCCCACCAGGTCCCGTCCTGGGCGGCCAGAACCCGCTTTCCCGCAGTTTGTGGCACCGCCAGCAGATCCACCCGCCGCACCACGTGGGTTTCCAGCGCCTCGTTGGTCATGGTCACCGTGACGTTCCCGCGGGCAGGGCCGGAAACAAACAGGGCGTCGAGGTCCGTCGCTTCCAGGCGCGGCGCCACGCTGGCGGAAAATCCTTCGGCCATCAGCCGGGGCTCACCCTGCTGGTCCGGCAGGTAAAAGGTGGGGCAGGAGCCGAAGCAGGCCTTCGGGTTCGTCAGGCAGTAGAGGCCGACCGCCGCGGAGACGATGGTCAGGACGGTCAGCCCGGCCGCCGCTCCGGACGTCTGGACCTCGTTCGATTCGAGGATGGAAACCGAATCCATCCCCACGGTGAACATCCCGGTGGCGACCTCGACACGCCGGAAGTCCAGGTGAGAGCCTCTCCCGCTGATGGTGTTGCGTTCCTCATCGATCGTCCATTGGCTGAGGGTGTAGAGCCCGCCGTCCGGCATGTGGATCTTGAGCCAGGGGGACTTTCCGTCCATGCCTGCCAGCTGGCGGAGGTCTTGAGGATCGTGAAAAGATTTTTTGACGGTGTGGAGAGAACAGCTCCCGCAGAGCCAAATGCCCAAACCAAGCAGGCAAACGAGGAATTTTGTTCGACAGAATTGAAAATTCAATTCCACCCCCTCGTCATCACCCTACGAGATCCATCGATCCCGTTGCAAGGCGGAAATCAACCGGGCAAACCAGGTTGAGATTTCGCCGTGCCCAGGGACGGAATTCGATATGTTATTGTGTTGACACATTTTCCCGCTCTACCGGTAGGAATTGTACCACATGTCGGCATCAAGGATATCCGGCGGGAAATACCAACCTGAAAAATAAATACAAAGTCATTTAGATACAACAAGTTACAAAACTTAAATCGGACATTTTTTGTGTTGATAAAAAATTATCACAAGGATCGATTATTGCTTTACAGATCTCCGAGCAGCCCGATAGCTTATCACAGGTTTGTCATAGTTGACCCCAACAAGGCGGTTGGAAACTTGCGTTACAGATGCCCGAATTCGCGTCGGATGACGGGGAGTCTGGCCATTGGTGGAGCCCTCCTGATCATGATCTGGCCGATGGTCGCCGCCGCGGCCACCGCGGACGGCGGGAGGCCCGACACTCAGGCCTGCCTGGATTGCCATGAAGACAGGGCCACCTCCCTGACCGGCGGACCCCATGCCGTCCTGCAGGACGGAAATCTGACCGATGTCGCCTGCGGCTCCTGCCACGCCGGCACTGCGGCCCACTGGGAGGATGACCCCGAAGCCTACCCGCGTGTGAATCCGGCGGCGGAAAACGCCGAAGGAACCGCGGCAATCTGCATAGGTTGCCACCAGGAACCCCATGTCTACAGCCAGGCCAAGACCGGCCCCCACGCCGTCGCGGGGACGTCCTGCCTGGACTGCCACAGCGTCCACGGCTCCCAGGCGGACCACCTGCTCAAGGCGGCCCAACCGGAGCTGTGCTACACCTGCCACGAGCAAGTGCGCGGGGAAATCGCCCAGCCGTACCGCCATCCGGTCGGCGAGAACGAATTCATGCAGTGCTCGAGTTGCCACCTGGGCTCCGAGGGCAATCCCGACGTCGGCTCCTACCGGGGGCTCAACACCATGTGCCTGAAGTGCCACGCCGAGTTCCAGGGGCCCTTCCCCTACGAACACCAGGCGACCGTGGATTACGGGACCGAGGGCGGCGGATGCGTCGCCTGCCACAGCCCGCACGGTTCGGTCAATCCGCAGTTGCTGAAGCAGCCCTACGAGGCCCCGCTCTTCCCGGCCTGCACGCAATGCCACTCGGTGGCTCTTCACAACAACAACAGCAACCACGGCAACGAATGGAAAGGCGTCTCCTGCACGGAGTGCCACGTGGACGTCCACGGCTCCTACACCAACAAGAACTTCCTGTCGACCGCTCTGGAGGCCCAGGGGTGCTTCGCGGCCGGCTGCCATTCCCGATAGGAGGGTTACGCCATGCGTTGGAAAATCAAAACCCTCGGGATGACGCTGCTGCTGGTCGTTGGTCCGCTGGCTTCCGCCTGGGCGGGAAGCTTGAACGGCACCGTCAAGGTCGGGGGCATCTTCAAGGATGAAACCGCCGGCGACCTGAGCGTCATGCCCGAGACCTTCAACATCTACGAAGGTTTCACCATCTCCGGCATCGACCTGAACGGAACCGTGGGTCGCCGCGGCTACTACCGGTTGGATGTCCGCGAGGTGAACCAGGAGAGTGCCCGCGGGATCTTCTCCTTCCGGGTTCCGAGCCGGTTCAACATGTTCATGCGCTACGACCGCCACCGTCAGCTCTTCGACCCCGCCGGCCAGGTCGAAAGCGTGCGCAAGAACCTGCGCGGCGGTTTCGTGCTGACACCTTCTGCGGACCTGAAGATCAGCGCGAACATCGGCAACCAGAAGAAGACGGGCAGCCGTATGTCCTACCTGCCCAATGAACCGGGCTTCCTGGGAAGCGGCTACGACAACAACCTGACCACCGGCCGCGTGGAGATCGCCGGGAACCGGGGGGGACGTTCGCTGGCCGCAGCCTACGACTTCTCCACCTTCTCGGACGACAACCTGGCCGCGGCCGACCGCAGCGGCGGGGTCTTCTCGGTGCGGCTCAACGGCCCCTGCTACCTGCTCCCGGATGTCGTGTCCCACCTGGTGCGGGCGTCCTACGGCAAGCAGAAGTTGACGGCCGTGGGCACGGATTACGAACTGGGCACCTTCCAGTACCTGGGCGTGGTCAAGCCCGCTCCCCAATGGCGGCTCAAGTACGGGTTCAACGCCACGACCGTTGACGACAAGTCCACGGACTACAAGACCGACGAGGTGCGCAACGACTTCGACGCGGTGTGGTATGGCCCCCAGGGCAGTGTCAACGCCGGGTACGGCCGCGTGATCCACGACAGCTGGCAGGTGACCACCGCCAACGTCTGGCGCCTGGGCGGCACCTGGAGGATCCAGGATAACGCCAAGGTGCGCGTGGGCTACGACTCGAACCGGAAGACCGACGAGGAGCAAACCACCCTGCTGAAGGACATGGAAGCCAGTCGGTTCAGCGCCGACCTGGAGATCGAGGCCACGGACGAGCTGAGCTTCGGCGGCGGCTACATGGACCGCCAGCGCAGTTTCCCGCTCGTCGGTGTCGAGACCACCGGCAAGCGGTACCGTGCCTTCAGCCGCCTCGAACTGTCCGGCTGGGGCTCGCTGAACGTCGACTACATCTACTCCGACGACGACTACACGGATTTCGACGGCAACGACGACGGCGGCGAGACCACCTGGACGCATTTCCGCGCCGACAACAGCACTGTCACCGGCCGGGTCGACGTCGACACCATCCGGAATCTCAAGCTTTCGTTCGGGGCGACCTATCTCGATATCGGCAAGGATCTCGACATCGAGAAGTCCATCCTGTCCTTCGCGGGCCATTACGACATCGGCAAGGATTACTTCTTCGAGGCCAAATACAACGTTTTCAACTACGACGACTACATCCTTCTGGACCGCTACTACACGGCGAACGTCGTGTGGGTGAACTTCGGATACAGACTGTCGGTTGACTAGGACGGGATGAAAGATCCCACAAGGAGGAGAAGAAAAATGTCCAAGACTCTGAAGACCCTGATGCTCGTGTTCGGCCTGCTGGTCCTGATCGGGCTGGGAGCCTGCAGCCGTGACGTCACCACCGTGCTCGATCCCGGCGCCTCGCTCTGCTTCAACTGCCACAGCGACCAGGACACCTACCTGATCGACAAGCAGATGGAGTGGGCCTACTCCAGCCACGGAATCGGCAACTACGTCGCTTACGCCGGCGGCCGCAGCGGCTGCTCCGGCTGTCACTCGGGTGCGGGCTTCGAGGCTCGCCTGGCCGGCGAGACCGAGGTGCCTTACGCCACCCCGATCCGCTGCTTCAGCTGCCACGCTCCGCACAGCAACGCCAACTTCAACCTGCGCGTGACCGAGCCCCAGCCCCTGGCCAGCGGCTACACCATGGACCTGGGCGTCAGCAACCTCTGCACGGCTTGCCACGTTGGCCGCACCTCCGTGGACGACGCGGTTCCCCACGACGCCACTGAGGCCTCGGTCACCAGCACGCACTGGGGCGCCCACCACGGGCCGCAGGGCGACCTCTTCATGGGCCAGAACGGCTACGAATACGACGGCGTCACCTACCGCCGCGCCGTGCCCCCGGCCCACAACACCGACGAGTCCCGTTGCTTCGGCTGCCACGGCAACGACAACCCCGCGATCGACCTGGGCGGGCACTCCTTTATCCAGGATAACGGCGCCGATGAAGACAACCTCAACGTGGCCAGCTGCAACCGCTGCCACAGCGACCTGGAAGACTTCGACGTCAACGACGTCCAGACCGAGGTCGAGGACATGATGGCCGAACTCCAGGGCCTGCTGATCGGCATGGGTCTGCTCGATTCCGAAGGCGGCCTCATCAAGGACGTCACGGGCACCCCCGACGAGATCGGCGCCGTCTGGAACTACATCCTGGTCGAAGAGGACCGCAGCGCGGGCGTGCACAACCCCGATTACATTCGCGACCTGCTTCAGGGCTCTCTCGACTATCTGAACAGCAAGTAACGTCGATCCCAGAGGGGGTCACGAAGGCGGGCGGAACTCCGGTTCCGCCCGCCGCTTTTTTGCCCCTGGGTCCAGCGAAAATTTACTGCCTCCAAACCAAATCCTCGCTTTTCCCCCACCCACAACTCCTAGTATAGTGCCTGGCATTCGCCCCCTACATTTTGTGCGAACAGGAGGTTCCCGATGTTCTCGCCACGTTCCCGGATCCTGCTTCTCATCCTGACCGCGGCCCTGATGCTGGCCGGCGGCTGTTCCCAACAAACCGACGTGACTCGGCCCGCGGCCGACGTCCCCTTCTCGCCCGACAAGGCCGCGCCCGCCGGCTACTACGACACGGTGGATGCCTCCACCCCGGCGGCCCTGCGCTCCTCGTTGCACATTATCATCGGCGATGGAGCGAAAATCCCCTACACTTCGACCTCCACCGACACCTGGGACGTGCAGGAGAGCGCCTGCGAGGACCCCAACAACACGGGCCGGGTCCTGGACATCTATCTCAACGCGATCTATCCCAAATACGGTGGAGGGAACACGGACTACAACCGGGAACACAGCTGGCCCAAGAGCTACGGCTTCCCCAACGACGGATCGACCAACTACCCCTACACCGACTGCCATCACCTGTTCATCTGCAACGACAGCTACAACTCGTCCCGCAATAACAAGCCCTACGGCACCGCCGGCGCCTCGGGCACCGAAAAGACCACCCTGGCCTACAACGGCGTGGGCGGCGGCAGCGGAACCTATCCCGGCTGGTCGAACTGGGACGACCCCACCTACTGGGAGACCTGGTGGGACCGCCGCGGCGATGTGGCCCGCGCCCTGCTGTACATGGACGTGCGGTATGAAGGCGGCGTCCACCCCGGCACCAGCAACGCCGAACCCGACCTGATCCTCACCGACAACCTGACCCTGATCCAGAATTCCAACACGGGTGCCAACGAGTCGGTGGCCTACATGGGTCTGCTGAGCGTCCTGCTCCAGTGGAGCCAGGATGACCCGGTGGACGCCAAGGAAATGCTCCACAACGACGTGGTCTATTCCTATCAGGGCAATCGCAACCCCTTCATCGACCACCCCGAATGGATCGACTGCGTCTTCGGCGGAACCTGCGGTGGCGGCGGCGGAGACACCACACCCCCCGCGGCTCCCACGGGCCTGATCGCCACCGGCGGCAGCGGCAGCGTGGGCCTGGATTGGGCGGATAACGGCGAGAGCGATCTCGCCGGCTACACCGTCTATCGCTCCACCAGCAGCGGCGGACCCTACAACGCGGTCACCGGCGCCCTGCTGGGCACCAGCGCCTACACCGAAACCGGGGTCACCGCCGGAACGACCTACTACTACGTGGTGACCGCCAGCGACAACTCCGCCAACGAATCGGGCCTCAGCGCCGAGGCGTCGGCCACCCCCACCGGTGGCGGCGGGGGCGGCGGTCCGTCCACGGCCTGGATCAACGAATTCCACTACGACAACAGCAGCACCGACACCGGTGAGTCCGTGGAGATCGCCGGCACCGCGGGCCTGGACCTGGCCGGCTGGGCCGTGTACGGCTACAACGGCAACGGCGGCACGGTCTACAGCACGGTGAACCTCTCCGGCGTGCTGCCCGACCAGCAATCCGGCTTCGGCACCCTCGCCTTCGCCATGAGCGGCATGCAGAACGGCAGCCCCGACGGCCTGGCTCTGGTGGACGACACCGCCGCGGTCGTGCTGTTCATCAGCTACGAGGGCACGATGTCCGCCACCGACGGCCCGGCCTCGGGCATGACCTCGACCGATGTGGGCGTGTCCGAGACGACATCCACTCCGGTGGGCTACTCCCTGCAGCTGGCGGGTAGCGGCACCGCGTACGTCGACTTCAGTTGGCAGGCGCCCCAGGCGGCCACGTCCGGCGCGGTGAATTCCGGCCAGAGCTTCACCGGCGGCCCGGTGAATCAGGCTCCCACTGCGGCGGCGAACGGCCCCTACTCGGGCGAGAAGGATGTGGCGGTGAGCTTCAGTTCCGCCGGGTCCAACGATCCCGACGGCACCATCGTGTCCTACGCCTGGGACTTCGGCGACGGGGGCAGCAGCACCGCCGCCAACCCCAGCCACACCTACGCGGCGACCGGCACCTTCACCGTCACCCTGACGGTGACCGACGACGGGAGCGCCACGGATGCCGATCCCACCACCGCGACCATCGTCGACACCACGGCTCCGGCCGCGCCCACGGGCCTGACCGCAACCGCGGGTGACGGCAGCGTCGGCCTCGGCTGGACGGGCAATGGCGAGAGTGACCTGGCCGGCTACACCGTGAGTCGCGCCACGACCAGCGGCGGCCCCTACACCGCTCTCAACGGAACCCTGCTGACGTCGAACAGCTACACCGACGGCACCGTCGTCAACGGCACGACCTACTATTACGTGGTCACCGCCAGCGACGGCGCGGGCAATGAGTCGGCCGCCGGCACGGAAGCGTCGGCGACCCCGGCCTCCGCCGGAGGCGGCGGGGGCGGCGCGAGCGTCTGGATCAACGAACTGCACTATGACAACGACGGCACCGACACCGGGGAATCCTTCGAGATCGCCGGCACCGCCGGAACCGATCTGAGCGGATGGAGCGTCGCGGCCTACAACGGCAACGGCGGCACGGTGTACAGCACGGTGAACCTGTCGGGCGTCCTGGCCGACGACATGGGCGGATTCGGCGTCCTGTCCTTCGCCCTGAGCGGTATGCAGAACGGCAGCCCCGACGGCTTGGCTCTGGTCGACGGCACCGGCACGGTGGTGATGTTCCTCAGCTACGAGGGCGTGATCGTCGCCACCGACGGCCCCGCCGTCGGCACCACCTCGAAGGACATCGGGGTCAGCGAATCCTCGACCTCGCCCGTCGGATACAGCCTGCAGTTGGCCGGCACGGGGTCGGTCTACGGGGACTTCGCCTGGCAGGCCTCGGCGGCGGCCACATCCGGCGCCGTCAACACCGGCCAGACCCTCGGTGACGGCAGCACCGGCGGCGGCGGCGGATCCTGGTCCGTCATCACCTTCGACGATTTCGAATCCGGCATGGGCAACTACTTCGACGGCGGCGGGGACATGTCCCGGTACACCGGCGGCACCTACGCCCATCAGGGCAACGCGGCCGCCGACATCCAGGACAACAGCGGCACACGGTCGTCCTTCTCTCACACCTCGGGTTACGACGTGTCCGGATTCACCGACCTGGAAGTCGAGTTCTGGTACGAGGGCGTGAGCATGGAGAGCGGCGAGGACTTCTTCGTCCAGTACTGGGACGGTTCGACGTGGCAGACCGTGGCCACCTTCGCCAGCGGCACGGATTTCAGCAACGGGAGCTTCGTGAACCAGGTGGTCGCGATCCCGGCCGGGTCCTACGCCTATCCCACCGATGCCAAGCTGCGCTTCATGTGCGACGCCAGCAACAACGGCGACGACGTTTACATCGACGAGATCGAGTTCCGCGGCTTCAACTAGACCGCGACCTCATCACGACAAAGGGGCCTCCCGCCGGGAGGCCCCTTTTCCATTCCTGCAAGATATGTCCGACTAGATGTAGGCATTCTCCCCGTGCAGGGACTCGTCCAGGGTGCCTTCTTCCGCTTCGCTCGTACGCACGGTGGTGATCTTATTGATCAGCCACAGCATGAAGAAGGTGAAGACGAAGGCGTAGATCGACGAACCGACGATGGCCGCGAGCTGCTTGACGAAGAAGTCGCCCCCGCCATAGAACAACCCGTTGGCCCCGCTGATGTTGACGGTCGTGGTGCCCAGCAGGCCGAGCATGACGATGCCCAGGGCGCCACCCACGCCGTGCACGCCCCACACGTCCAGGGCGTCGTCCCAGCCCAGACGGTTCTTCAAGCCCACGGCGATGTAGCAGACTGCGCCGGCACAGATGCCGATGATCACGGCGCTCGAAGTCGTCACGTAACCCGCCCCCGGCGTGATGGTGGCCAGGCCGGCCACCGAGCCCGTGAGCAGCCCGACGAACGAGGGCTTCTTGTCGTTGATCCAGGAGATGATCAGCCAGGTAACCGCCGCGAACGAGGCCGCGATGTCCGTGTTGAGGAACGCCGCTGCGGTGATCGAGTCCACCTGCAGCTCGCTGCCCGCGTTGAAGCCGTACCACCCGAACCAGAGCAACCCGGTGCCCAGGGCCACCAGGGGGATGCTGTGGGGGGCGCTGTCGACGATGCTGCGCCGGCCCACGTACAACACCGAGGCCAGGGCGGCCATACCGGCGATGTTGTGGACGACGATACCTCCGGCGAAATCGAGCACGCCCCACTTGGCCAGCAGGCCGCCGCCCCAGATCATGTGCACGAAGGGGAAGTAGACCAGCAGCAGCCACAGCACCAGGAAGATGAGGTAGGCGCTGAAGTGGACGCGGTTGGAAAACGCGCCGGTGATCAACGCCGGGGTGATGATGGCGAACATCATCTGATAGGCGATGAACACGATCAGCGGAATCTGTCCGCCGGCGAAGGGCGTGTCGGGGGTCACCCCGCGCAGGAACGCCAGGTCCAGGTTGCCGATGATGCCGCCCTCGCCGCCGCTGAAGCACAGGGAGTAGCCCACGGCGTACCACAGCACGGTGGTCACGCCCAGGGAGACGAAGCTCTGCATCATGATGGTCAGCACGTTCTTGCGCCCCACCAGGCCGCCGTAGAAGAACGCGAGGCCCGGCGTCATGAGCATGACCAAACTGGTGGCAAGCAGCATGAATCCGGTGTTGCCGGTATCGAACATGATTCACCCCTTTTGCCGCGTCCGGGGACGCGGACTTGATTCGAGAAAATCTCTTATCAAAAATACCCTCCCACCGGCGGAGGGGGGCAGGGGGAAATCCCTCAAATCGGGGTGCGGAAAACCTCAACGGGTCAATCGACGGAGGTCAGGCCTTCGCGGATGGCGAACTTGGTCAGCTCGGCCACGCTGTGCAGATCGAGCCGGTCCATGATGCGCTTGCGGTGGGATTCCACGGTCTTGACGCTGACGCACAGGCGGTCGGCGATCTCCTTTGTGGTGTCGCCCTCGGCGATGAGCTGGAGGATCTCGCGTTCGCGCGGGGTGAGGACCGCGCCGTCGCCTTCGGGCCGGCCTTCGGCCAGGCGGAGGTAGTCCTGCAGCACCGAGGCGTTGATGCTCTTGCTGAGGGTGATCTCCCCCCGCAACGCGGCGTCGATGGCGCCACGCAGCTCGGGAAATCCGCAATCCTTCAGCAGATAGGCCGAGGCGCCCGCGCGCAGCATGCCGGTGACGAAGCGGCGGTCGTCGTGCATCGAGAGAGCCACCACGCGCGGCGGATTCTCCCGTTCCATGAGCTTGCGGGTGGTGTCCACGCCGTTGAGACCGGGCATGGAGATGTCCACGACCACCAGGTCCACCGGCGTGCCGGCGCAGATTTCCAGGACCTCGAGTCCGCTGGCCGCTTCGGCCACCACTTCCAGGTCGTCGCGGGCGTCGAGCAACCGGCGCAGGCCGTCGCGGAAGATCTTGTGGTCGTCGGCCACCAGGATGCGCACGCTCATGATTGGTCCCCTTGCGGTCGGTCCAGAGGCAGGTCGAGCCGCACCCGGGTTCCCCGGCCCGGCTCGGTCTCCACATCCACGCCGCCGCCCAGCTGGCGCATGCGTTCGCGGATGCTGAACAGGCCAAAGGCCTCGGTGCGCAGATCGGCCTTTTCGGCGTCGAAACCGCAACCCCGGTCGGCCACCGCCAGTTCGAGGCCGTCCGGTCGCCAGGTGAGGGTCATGGTCGCGCTGTCGCAGCCGGCGTGGACAACCACGTTGCGCAGCAGCTCCTGGGCCGAGCGGAACACCATGATCTTCTGCTCGTCACGCAGATCGCGGGCCGAGCCGTTCACCCGGAAGGCCACCTGCAGGCCCTGCGTCGTTTCCATCCTCTCGGCCAGCCAGTCCAGGGCCTCTTCCAGCCCCAGCTCGAAGAGCACCGGCGGGCTGATGGTGCCGGTCAGGTCGCGCGTGTAGGTGATGGTCTGGTCCAGCAGCCGCAGCATCTCGCCGATTTCGGCGTTGGAGCCGGAAAAGATGGCGTTGCCGCGGAAGGTTTCCAGGCGGATCTTCATCACCGCCAGGGCCTGGCCCACGTGGTCGTGCAGGTCCTCGGCGATGGCGCGGCGCTCGCGGGCCTCGGTCAGGCCCAGCTGCAGGGCCAATTCGCTCAGACGGCGGCGTGTCTCGGCGTGGGCCGCGGTTTCCCGCGCCAAGGCCTCCCGGAGATCCGGTTCCCGCCGCTGCTCTCGTTGTTCCGTCACGAATGATACCCCGCATGGCGATGAAGGCTGATCCTGCGCCGAGGGATCATAACCGCCCCCGCCCCGCGGACCAACCCCCGCGTAGTATTTTTGCCCCTCCGGTGGTACTCTCGGACCATCCGTCATCTCGCCTTCATCTCCGAAATAGGAGTGCCTGCCGTGCGCCAAGTCCTGAATATCTTCGTGCTGCTGAGCGTCCTGGTTTGGGCTGTTGCCGCCCAATCGGCCCCCGACCTTCCTCCGGGCGACAAGCCGGCGCCCACGCCCCTGTCGCGGATCGCCGACGTCGGCACGGCCGACGACCGCGACGGGGCCGACATGGTGGTCGTGCTGGACAAGGCCGTCAACAAGGTCAAGCCCAGCGGGGTGACCGACGTGAGCCACTACCGCCTGCTGAAGGTGCTGACCGAGGCCGGTTGCCGCGACCAGTCGGTGCTGAACTGGCACTACGATCCCCAGAGCAGCCACGTCGAGGTGCGCAAGGTCACCATCATCCGCGACGGCGAGTATCTGCCGGTGGATGTCGGCCCTCTGCACGACCTGCCCGCGCCCCAGTCGGCCATCTACTGGAACGACCGGGTCAAGACCCTGCAGCTGCCCCGGTTGCGGGTGGGCGACGGCATCGAGATCATCACCACGCGCAAGGGGTTCACCTACGCGCTGCTGGACGCAAAGCAGGGTGGCACGAAATCCTGCGGCGGCGGCCAGCCGGCCTACCAGGACACCGAGGAAGAGGATGCCCGCTACATCCCGCCCATGCCCGGCGAGTACTTCGACATCGTCATTTTCCCGGAAAACGACCCCGTGCTGGAGAAGCGCTACGAGCTGCAGCTGCCGCCGAACAAGAAGCTGCAGTCGCAGATCTACAACGGCGCCCTTTTTGCATCGACCAGCTTCGACGACGATCGCAACACCTACACCTGGTGGGCCCTGGACCTGCCCGCACGGACCCACGAACCCCACCAGCCCGATGCCGGCGATTTTGCGGCCAAGGTGGTCATGACCACCGTCGGCAGCTGGGAGGCCAAGAGCCGCTGGTTCTTCGACGTGAACCGCGACCAGTTCCAGGTCACCCCCGAGATCAAGGCCAAGGTGCAGGAGATCCTGGCGGCCGGCGGGCTGGAAAACGCCTCGGACGAGGCCAAAGCCCGCGCCCTGGTGCACTGGGTGGCGCAGAACATCCGCTACTCGGGCCAGACCATGGGCGAAGGCGAGGGATTCACGCTGCATCCGGGGAACATGATCTTCGAGCAGCGTAGCGGCGTGTGCAAGGACATCGCCGGCATGCTGATCACCATGATGCGCGGCGCCGGGCTCGACTCGTACGCCGCCATGACCATGGCCGGCAGTCGCATCGACCAGGTGCCCGCCGACCAGTTCAACCACTGCGTCACCGCCCTGCGCCTGCCCGACGGCAGCTTCCGCATGTACGACCCCACCTGGGTGCCGTACAACAACGACATCTGGTCGCGCCTGGAGACCGAGCAGCAGTTCCTGGTGGGCAGCCCCGAAGGCACCGACCTGAACACCATCGCCTTCAGCTCGGCGGCCGAATCGCCCCTGAAGGCCGTGCACCAAGCCGGCCTCGACGGCGACGGCACCCTGAGCGGCACCCTGCGGCTGGACGGCACCGGGGCCATGGACAGCCGACTGCGCCGTCTCGTCAACGGTTCGCGCCGGGCCGAACTGGCCGATCGCTGCGCGCGCCTGCTGTCGGCGGCCAGCGATCGGGTGGTGATCGACAAGGTGACCAACCGCGATCCCGCCGATTTCACGGGCGACATGTGGCTGGAGATCACCTATCACATGCCCGGCTTCGCCGCGCCGTCCTCCGGGGCGCTGAATTTCGCCAGCCCCCTCGGCCAGGTCATGCTGCACGAGCCCAACCTGCTGGGCACCGCCAACGAGACATGGGACAAGGATCGCGAAACCGACATGCTGCTGTGGTACACCCGGCAGATCGACGGCAACGAAACCATCAAACTGCCGCGCGGGTTCGCTCTGGATGACGAGGCCGACGCCGTGGACGTCGATGAGACCTACGCCGGCTTCACCGGCGAGGCCGGCCTCGACGGCCGCACCCTGACGGTCACCTCGCGCTGCGAGGTCCGCCGCCGCCAGATCCCGCCCGACGGCTACCCGGGCTTCCGCGAGGCCATGACCTCGGCCAAGGAATTCTGCAACCGCGTCTACCGCCTGAGCAAGGAGGGCAAATAATGAAGACCCTGAAATGGCTTGCCCTCGCCGCCCTCCTGCTGATCGCCACCGCCGCCTCGGCCGCGAACATGGGCACTTCCGCCGGATTCGACCTCGACGCCCTGCTGGCCACCGCCCGCTCGACCTACGGCCTGGACACCCAGGACGCGGTGGTGCTGCTGGAGGACCGGGAGGTCATTCAGGGCGCAAACGGCGACATCACCACCATCGTGCATCGCGTGGTGTGGATCGGCTCGGCCGTAGCCATCCGCTCCTACGCCGACCTGCGCGTGCCCTGGAACCAGGCAGGTTCGCAACTGGAGGTGGAAGTGCTGCGCACCTGGCGCGATGGCCGCTGGTGGCCGGACGCTGGGCAGATCAGCGAGACCGCCGTGGTGGAGACGCTGCCCTACGCCGTGTCCCACGCCGACGATTACACCCCGCTTCGCGAGACCATGCTGCTGCACGACGGCATCGAACTGCCCTGCGTCGTGGAGACGCGCTACATCATCACCCGACAGAACGCACCGGCCGCATCGGGCGTGTTCGTGTTTCCCCAGCGGGATCCCACGGTGCGGGCGCGGCTGTCGGTGACCGTTCCCGACGACAGGACCTGGCACGCCGAGACTCTCCCCGGCGCTCCCCGGCCCACGGTGAACACCTCCGCCGGCGCGCACACGACCGTGTGGGACATGCAGTCGCCGGGCCAGCTGGGGCTGCCGGTCACCGCCCAGCCCGAGGCCACCGAACCCGCCGTCGTCTATTCCACCTGGCAGGACTGGGAAACGCTGGGCGCGGTCTTTACCGCGGCCTTCGACGCGGCCGCCCACATCGGGCCGGCGCTGACCGATTCGGTGACCGCACGAACCGAGCATTTGGCCGACCCGGTCGAGAAGGTCCAGGCCGTGCTGGATTTCGTCGCGGAATCCACCCGGAACATCCACAGCGACTGGCGCCTGTGGGACGTGCCGCGGTCCGCCGACCGCACCTGGGAGACCGCCTACGGAAACGGATGGGATCGGCTGGCGCTGGCCGCCGGCGCCCTGCGGGCCCTGGCCGTTGTTCCCACCGAATCCGGCGCGGCTTCGCTGAGCGCCAACCCGGTGTTCCTGGGCGAAGGCATGGCGGCCGTGGCGCCCACGGTGCCCCGTCTCGATCCCAGCTGGGAACCGGCCCTGAACATCATGGTGGGCGACGGGGAATTCCTGGTGTGGACCCCCAACGGATCGCTTCACGGCGTCACGTATATGATGGGTCGGCCCACCTTCGTGCCGTCCCTCGGCCAGCCCGAATTCATGACGTCCTCGGGCGTCGACAATCTGGTTTCGGCCGACCTGAAGCTCACCCCCACGGTGGACGAGGGCTGGTCGTGGAGCGGGACCCTGACCGCCCAGGGCGATTTCAGCCCCCACGGCGCAATCTTCGCGGGCAAGACCCTGAACGAGGCCGCCAAAGACATGCTGGGCGAGATGTTGCCCGACGCCGACCTGGACGCCTGCACCCCGCGCACATTCGTTCCCCTGGGCGTGAGCGTGGCGTGTAAGGGCACCCTGGCCGGTCCCGAGGAGCAGAAGAACGGGACAGTCCGGCTGACGGTGGGCGATCCGGGCGACGGCGTGCTCGGACACCGGCCCCACGACATCCACCTTTACGAAAGCGAGCGCAGTTCGGCGATCATGCTGCCGGCCATGGCCCAGGACATCACGGTGCGGCTGCCTCTGGACGGGTTCACGGTGGTGCGCCTGCCTGCGACGGTGATCGTGAACAACGCCGCCGGTCACTGCACCGTCTCGGCCAAGGTCGCGGACGGTTGGCTGGTTTACCGGCGCTCGGTGAGCCTGACCGGCGCGGGCACTTGGCCCGAATTGCGTGCCGTGCTGCTGGAAGCCGGTGAGGGTCGCAATCGCGACATCGTGTTGAAGGCCGGAGGCGATTCATGAAGCGCACAATGAAATATCCTGGCGCGATCTGCGCGCTGATCATCCTGACCGCTTTTGCGGGCTGCCAGAAGATCACCAGCGATCAGCCCCTGAACGACCGCACCGTGGCCACGGCCCAGGCGGTGGCGGGGCTGGACATGACCGCCGCCGAGCGCGCGATGATGCAGGACGAGCTGGCCTCGGCGCGCGACGCGTACCGGGGTCTTCGCCGGCTGCATCTGGCCAACGGAGAGCGCCCGGCGCTGGTGTTCGATCCGCTCATGGTGGCGCCCGACCTTAAAGTGGGCGCGGGCATGCCGGGCCTGGAGCCGCAGTGGTCGCCGGCGCCGGTGTTGTCGCGCCCGGACGACCTCGACAATCTTGCTTTCTATACCGTGGGCCAGCTCGGCACCCTGATCCGCACGCGGCAGGTTAGCTGCGAGGAACTGACGCGCCTGTGCCTGGACCGGCTGCGCCGCTTCGACCCCCATCTGCACTGCGTGGTCACGCTGACCGAGGAGCACGCCCTGGACCGGGCCCGCGAGCTGGATGCGATGCTGGATCGCGGCGAGTACCTGGGTCCGCTGCACGGCATCCCGTACGGGGCGAAGGATCTGCTGGCTGTGCGCGGTAACCGGACCACCTGGGGCGCGGAGCCGTACCGCGACCAGATGATCGACGAAGATGCCGCCGTGATCCGCAAGCTCGACGAGGCGGGCGCCGTGCTGGTGGCCAAGCTCACCCTGGGCGCCTTGGCCATGGGCGACGTGTGGTTCGGCGGCAAGACGCGCAACCCGTGGAACCCCGATCAGGGCAGCAGCGGCTCGTCGGCCGGGCCGGCGTCTGCGGTGTCGGCGGGTCTGGTGCCGTTCGCCATCGGGACCGAGACCTGGGGCTCGATCGTCTCGCCCTGCACCCGCTGCGGCGTGACGGGCCTGCGGCCCACGTTCGGGCGCGTGAGCAAGACCGGCGCCATGGCCCTGAGCTGGACCATGGACAAGATCGGCCCCATCGCGCGCACGGTGGAGGACTGCGCCCTGGTCTTCGACGCCATTCGCGGCCCTGATCCCACCGATCCCTCGGCGGTGGACATGCCGTTTCCCTACGACCCGTTCCGCGACGTGCGGAAGCTGCGCGTGGGCTATCTGAAATCGGAGTTCGACCTGGACTATCCGTGGCACGACCTGCACGCCCAGGCCCTAGACGACCTGCGCGAGGCCGGGTTCGAGCTGATCCCCATCGTGCTGCCGGATTCGGCGGCCCTGGGTTGCAACGTGTACGACCTCGCGATCATCTTGTCGGCCGAAGCGGGCGCGGCGTTCCAGGATCTGGTGCTGTCGAACCGCGACGACGAGCTGGTCGCCCAGGACGCGGACGCCTGGCCCAACATCTTCCGCGCGGCGCAGTTCATCCCCGCGGTGGAATACGTCCAGGCCTTGCGCGCCCGCGTGCGCCTCATGCGACTGATGGACGATCTGTTCCGCAAGGTGGACGTGTATGTGACGCCGTCGTGGCAGGGCGCCAACCTGCTGATCACCAACCTGACGGGCCAACCGCAGGTGGTAGTGCCGTGTGGGTTCAAGACCGAGAACTCGCCCCATTCGATCAGCTTCGTGGGCGGCCTGTACAACGAGGCCACGGTGCTGGAAGTGGCGCGGGCGTACCAGATGGCGACGGGGTGGGAGAGGGAGCATCCGGAGGGGTTTTGAGGGGGAACATTTTTGATTTCCCGTGGTCTTGCGGCAATGCCGCCGTCCCAGTTCGACCGCAAGGTGGTGCAACCGCCGGCCGTCCCGGCCGAGAACGCGCCGGTCCTGGGCCAGACCATCCAGGTCTGGCTGGACAATCACGACTGGGATTTCCAGCCGTGGGTCATGGGTTTCCGGGATCGCATCTGGCTGAGCTGGCGCGTGCCCTCCGACTACAAGCAAGGGATCCTGAGCGGAACCACCGAGCTGTCGGTCACGGTCGCACGCGACGGGTCGCTGACCGCCTGCGAGGTGACCGGCAAATCGGGGACCGCCGCACTCGACCTCTCCAGCCTCGCGGCCGTGAAAGCCGCCGCTCCCTTCGCCGCCCTTCCCGCAAACTTTCCCGGCAACGACCTGATCCTGACCGTGCGCCTGGACTATCCCCGGCTCGCGCGAACCCCATGAACCGGGATCCGCAGCCCGATCGCCCTGCCCGGCGTGTCGGGCGCCACGGCGGGGCTGATCCTGCTGCTGCAGCCCGTGCTGGCCACGGTGTGGGGGCGGCTTGCCTTCGCCGAAACCCTCGACCCCGTCCAGATGCTCGCCGCCGCGCTCACCCTGGGCGCGATCTACCTGGGGACCGCGGGATCGCGGGGGAAATGACGCCTGTGACCGAACAAACGCCACTTCTCGGTGTCGACGATTCCGGGAATGATCAAGTTGTCATTTGAGGGGTTGAGACAATGCGCGGAACGTTATGCTGTTTTGTGATTATTCATCGAAACCATTATGGAGCGGCTGGGGGCTTGCCGCCACCCGAATCCTTTCCTTACCTGAAGAGGATAGGCTTCCAATTGGAGATCACGGGGAAGTGGGAATCCGGCTTCCCCTGAACGAACGAGGGTTGACCATGCTGCCACGCTCCTCCCTGCATGGCGCGCTGACCGCGGTGTCTTTGCTGCTGGCTCCGCTGACGGCCCACGCCAGCGCGGGCGGCTACTCTGTGGGCCCGGTGACCGCTGTCGTCGACAGCGCCCTGACCGCTCTGGTGTCCTCCGTCGGCGACCTGCCCACCGCTCGGGGGGTCGAACTGAAGCCGGCCTACCCCAATCCGTTCAATCCCCGGACGACCATCGCCTGGGATATCGGACCGGAGGTGGCAAGCGCCTCGGTTCAGGTGGAAATCCTGGATGTGCGCGGGCACCGCGTCGCCAGGCTATTGGACGCCGTGCAGGCCGGCGGCCGGACCCACACCACCCAGTGGAACCGTCTCGACGATGCGGGGCTGGCGGCACCCAGCGGCACCTACCTGGCTGCGGTCACTGTCGACAGCGTGCAGAAATCCCGCTTCATCACCCTGGTCAAATGAGGTAACGGCAGGATGGTCGACTCCAAATTTTCCCGCATCGCCGCAGCCTTCGCCATCTCCATGGTCCTGGCAGGACCGGCTCTCGCCCAGCTCCGTGCAGGTCAAGAATCAGCGCTTGATTTCACGCTGGATGACCTTCGCGGAGCGCCGGTCACGCTCTCGGACGTGCTCGCCGACGGGCCGGTGATCCTGGACTTCTGGGCCACCTGGTGCAAACCGTGCCGCAAGGCGCTGCCCCGGCTGCAGAAGCTGGCGACACAATACGAGGGGCGGGCCCGCGTGCTGGCCATCAGCATCGATGACCCGCGCAGCCGCACGAAGATCGCCCCGACGGCCCGGTCGCTGGGTATCACGTTGCCCGTGCTGCTGGACGGCGACAAGACGGTGGCCTCGCTCTATCGGGTATCGTCCATTCCGACGACATTCCTCATCGCCGCCGACGGCCGGATCATGGCCGTGCACAACGGATACCGCGACGGTGAAATCAAAAAACTCGAATCCGAATTGAATCGACTGCTCGCCGAAGGAACCGGCCCATGACCTTTTCCCCGTGGAGGCCGGTTCTGGCGGGTATCGGCCTGATCGCCCTCCTTGCGGGCGACATGGCGCCCCCGGCCCACGCCGCCGAAAACCGGGTGCAGGCCTCGAATCTGTTGCTTTACCAGGTCGGACGCGATCCCAACACCCCGGAAAACGATGTCACCCGTTTCTTCGACCACGTCCAGCTGGACTACTTGGCCGGAGAATTCCGGTATGGGCTGCGGGCAGACCTCTACCGCACGTCCGAGGCCGGGCAGGTCTACGAGAACATCACCCAGAAGTACCTCGAATGGAGTAACCGCAACCTGGATGTGCGCGTCGGAAACGCCTACGCGACCATCGGGCGCGGGCTGCTGTTTCGGGCCTTCGAACTGCCCGGCATCGTGCGCGAGGTCAATACGATCACCGATTCGAAATACGCCGATTCGCGCGATCTCGAGGGCGCCGTGGTCAAGGGCCGCTACGGCCGGTTTCGCATCCAGGCGCTTACCGGCCGTCCCATGGCCTATCCCGACAATCCGCCGGGCCTGGGTTTTCTGATCCGTCGTGACGGAACGGTTTCCGGCGGCCACATCGGCGTGGACGTGGGCCGCGGCGTGAGTGTCGGCTCGGGCTACATGCGGGCCGACGGGTTCGTCTTCGCCGGAGATGCCGACCGTCAAGAATACGGCAGCTTCGATCTCGCCCTCGACGGCTCGCGCCTGGCGCCCGCCCTGTCCGCAGCCGGCTGGGACGTTCGTCTGTACGCCGAATACGCAGGCCGGCACTGGACGCCCATCACAGACCCGTTCTCGACCGTGGACGGCAACCCGCACGCCCTCTACACCTCGGCCGCCCTGGCGTACGATCGCTGGTCGCTGACATACGAAACGAAGGACTATCGCGATTTCTCCCTGGCGTTCAACGACCCGCCGAATCTGGTGCCCGAGCTGACGCCCTCGCTGGTCAATCGTCGCTCACACTTCTTGATCGCCGACGATGAGCGCGGCCACCTGATCGGACTGCAGGGCGCCGCCTGGAGGGACTGGACCATACACTACGAACGGGCCGACGCCCGCACCGGCGAAGACCCGAATCGCCTGCGCTACCGCCTGAACTACCTCGAGCTCGCCGGCCCGCCGCTGGCCGATACGCGCGGTTCGATCTTCCTCGCCGAAGGTCGCGACGACCTGGAAGCACTGGCCGGGCATAAGACCATTGGTTTTTCGCTCGAGCAGTCTTTGCCGCAGGGATTCGCCGCTACCGGCGACGTCGAGTACCAGCAGGTCGAACGCCCCTACAACGAGGGCGAACCCGACGAAGTGCTCGTATCGATGACCGTCAGTCACGCCGGAACCGGCAGCGTATCGCTCGTTTGGGAACAATCGAACGATCCGCAACTGACCGACGACCCGCTCACGCTGGATATCGAAACCGCAAGCCGCCGCTGGCTCGGCGTGATCGTCCAGGGCTCGTTAAACGACAACCACGAAATGGGGATCTTCGTCGGTAAGCGCCGCGGGGGAACGGCCTGCACCTCGGGCACCTGCTATCTGGTACCGGATTTCGAGGGTGTGGAGGTGCGGCTGACGAGCCGGTTCTGATCAGTCGTATCACTCGGGAATATATCCAAAATAAAGAAATCCTTAGTGTTGAGTCCGGTCTGTCGATAAGACTTGGGTGGTATTCAAGAATATGAGCCGGTCAAGACCGGAGGAAATTCATGCCGACGACCGTTTCCGGAATCGATCTGTTTCCTACCGCACGGGAGGGGTCCATCGCCCGGGAAGCCCTCTGGTGGCGCCTTCTCAGCGAACAGTCGCGCGACGGCATCGTCGTGCTGGATCACCGCGGAAAGGTCTTCTGGACCAACGAGAAGTTCCCCGCCATGCTGGGCCGCACTCGTGAAGAAACCCTCGGTCTCTCCGTGCCGGACTGGGAGGCCGATATCCCCCCCGACACGATCGAGGAGATGCTGGAGCAGGTCGATGCCTCCGGGGCTCACTTCGAGACGATCCACCGGCGCAAGGACGGGTCGACCTACGAGGTGGAGATCTGCTCGAACGCCGTGACGATCAACCAGGAAAAGCTGGCTTCCTTGGGCCAACTCGCCGCCGGAGTCGCCCACGAGATCAACAACCCCCTGGCCTTCATTCTGAGCAATTTTGTCAGCCTGACCGAGTACATGGATGACCTGGCCTGCTTCGTGGCCGAGGCCAAATCCCTGATCGAACTGCCGCATGACTCAGACCCTGAAGACGTGAACGCCGCCGTCGCCTCCCTGCGCAACCTGTACAAAACCCGGGATATCGGGTTCGCCGCCGAGGACGCCCCGAAACTGGTGTTCGAGAACATCGAGGGGGTCGAGCGGATCCGGAACATCGTCGCCAACCTCAAGGGCTTCGCCCGGCCCGACGAGAAACGCCCCACCCCGTCGTCGGTCCGGAAAATGATCGAGGTCGCCATGACCGTGGCGCACAACGAGTTGAAGTACCGTTGCGAGGTCGTCGTCGAATTGGACGATGATCTGCCTCCACTCTGCTGCTTCCGGCAGCAGATCGAGCAGGTCCTGATGAACCTCATGGTCAACGCCTCCCACGCCATGAAGAAAAGCGGGACGATCAGGATCGGGGCGGCCGTCGAAGGCGACCGGGAAATGCGGATCACGATCGAGGATGACGGGTCCGGAATCGCCCCGGAAAACTTCAGTCGCATTTTCGACCCCTTCTTCACCACCAAGGAGATCGGCAGGGGGACCGGGCTCGGCCTGCACATCGTGCGCTCCATCATCGAGAGCCACGGCGGCAGGGTGGCGGTCGAAAGCCGCGTCGGTTCCGGCACCACCTTCACCATCTCCTGCTGGAAATGGTGTACCAGCGGGCTCGGCTCTTTCCCGGCCATGAAATCCCCTTCCTGCAGGCCGTCACCGCGCTGGCCACCGCGGGCGACGTGGTGAGGTCTATCTGGAACAAATCCGGATGCACGTTTCCGGGTTCGAGACCAGTTGCTTCGGCATGGAATGGTTGCGATTCGAGCCCGACGCCTCCTTGCCCGAACTCGTCAAGACCGTGCCGCACGTCGCGTTCGTCGTAGATGATCTTGCCGCCGCGCTCACCGGGCGCGAGATCCTCGGTGCAGCCGGCGTGAACATCGCCGGCCTGTGTCTGACCGCCTGCGAGGGGCGCGGAGCGTCATCCATTTCGTGGTCGAGGACGCCGCCACGGCACGGCAGACCCTCGAAGATTCCGGAATCGCCATTCACCAAGAGACCGAAGTCTATGTGCTCAGCAAGGACGGCAAGGGGATCACCGGCAAGCCGGGATCCTTCGGGCCGATCTGTCGGATGCTGGCCGAACACGGCATCACAATCCGTTTCGCCTATCCCGGGGAGAACAACATGTTCTTTTTCGGGGTCGACGATGTCGTTGAGGTTGGGAAACTCCTGGAATAGACTCCGGGAAAAGCCGTCGTGAATTGCCACATGAAAGCTATAATCGGTTCATAACCGAAATCGTCCGCCTCAAGGAGCCCGTCATGACCCGCAGCTTGATCCCGTTCATCCTGCTTATGCTCGCCGTGCCCGCCTGGGCGGGCACCGATCTCGCCCACTTCACCAAGTACTTCCGCGACGAGACCCTCCGCATCGACTACGACCACACCGGCAACGCGGCCGAGGAGGTCGTCGCGCTGGACCGGGTTTCCCGGCAGGGCATCTACGCAGGCAGCCGCACCCGCCTGGTCGACGACCTGGAACTGGGTCGCTACTACGCCGAGGTGTACGACGCCGCGTCCGGCGAGCTGCTTTGGTCACGCGGATTCGACAGCTACTTCGGCGAATGGAAAACCACCTCCGACGCCGCGGCCGGCGTGCGCCGCACCTACCACGAGTCGGCGCTGGTACCGTTTCCCAGGGCCCCGATCGATTTCGCCATCGAGATGCGGGGAGACGATTACCATTTGACCGAGATCTTCCGCGTGCGCATCGACCCCGAGTCCTGGGAGATCCGCCGCGACGCCCTGGACGACGAGGTGATCGTCGTGGAAGCTGCCTACGGCGGCGACCCCCACGGCTGCGTCGACGTGGCGATCCTCGGCGAGGGCTACACCGCGGCCGAAGATGGAAAATTCCGCAAGGATCTGGCGCACTTCACCGAGGTGTTGCTCGGCTACGAACCCTACGCTTCGTACCGGAGATCCATCAACGTGCGGGGCGTGCTCGCCCCGTCACAGGAACGCGGCTGCGACGAACCGAGCCGCGGCGTGTATCGCAACACCCGCCTGGGCAGCACCTTCGATTCCCTCGGCTCCGAACGCTACCTGCTGACCGAGGACAACCGCGCCTACCGTGACGTGGCCGCCCACGTGCCGTACGACGCGCTGTTCATCATGGTCAACCACGAGCGTTACGGCGGCGGGGGGATCTACAACTTCTTCAACACTTTCACCAGCGACAACCAGTGGAGCGACTACGTCTTCCTGCACGAGTTCGGCCACCACTTCGCAGGGCTGGCCGACGAGTACTACACCAGCAGCACCGCCTACAATGACTTCTACCCCCGCGGTGTCGAACCCAACGAGCGGAACATCACCCGCCTGCTCGACCCCAAGCATCCGAAGTGGGGGAATCTGGTCTCCAAGGGAGTCGCCGTGCCCACGCCGTGGCGCAAGGCCGAGTACGACAAGAAGGACGTGGCCTACCAGAACGAGCGTCACGCCATCAACGACCGCATCGCGCAGCTGATGCGTTTGGGAGCTCCGACCGATCAGGTGGAAGAGGCCAAGGCCGACGGCGAGCGCCTGTCCAGGGACCACCAGGACGAGGTCGACGCTTGGTTCACCACCAGCCCCTACGCCGCCAAGGTGGGCGCGTTCGAGGGCGCCGGCTACATGTCAACCGGGATGTACCGCTCGCAACTCGACTGCATGATGTTCACCAAGGGCATGAAGCCGTTCTGCGCGGCCTGTCACCGGGGCATCATCGAAGTGATCGAGCGTTACCGTGAATAAAAAAACCAGGGCATTCCCCCGGTCTATGCAGAAGATGCATTCAACGTGACGAATTTTATCCTGTTTTTTGTAGGGAACCGCTTCACCGCACCAGCATGACCATCTCGCACGCTGCCACGGGGCCCGCTGTGGCCCCAACCACCGCAATTGGTTTTCCAATCCGAAAACGGCCTGTCATCATTGTCGGGCGGCAACCTATAACGACCCCTATGCCAAAGGCTTCACCATGCGCAAAACTCTCGCAATCTTCGTCTGCCTTTCCCTGGCCACCATCGCCGCCCTGGGATCCTGGCGCCTCAACGTGGCGGTAGGGGTTTCGTCATGGATCCGATCCCGATCCGGACCGCGTACAACCCCGAAGGGACCGGCAAGACCTTCGGCACGCGTGAGCGGATGACGATCATCGGCCTGAGCCGATCCCTGAGCTGGCCCACGAGCCCGTCCACCACGGTGAGCGTATCGTACGGGGTGGCCTGGCGGCGGCGCCCGCGACCCCTTTCGGTTCCTGATGTCCGCCGCCCGCACCTTCGAAATCGGACCGTCGTATCGCGACCATTCCACCCAGGTCGGATTCGAGGCGACGGTGTTCGAGGTCCTGGCCCTGCGCTACGGCAACAGCACCCACTACCCGGGCGAAATCTCGAGCTGGGGGGCCGGGCTGATCCTCGATCACGGTCTGCTGGGTCGGTTCGCGGTGCAGGCCGATCTGGGCGGCAGCGACATGTCCGACGGCGGCCCGGCGGCCCTGCTGGTCAACCCGGCGCCCCTGGGTACGGGCGATCGCGCGGCCCTGGCCTTCGACCGAGCAGAATACCCCTACCCATTTTCCGCCCACTTCAACACCTACTCCGGGTTCGCGGCCCAGGGCCACTGGCACCTCGGCTTCGCGGTGGAGGATTTCGTTCCCGACACGGAGGACTGGCGCACCTCCTACAATCCCGAGGGTGATAACCGAACCTACGAGATGCGGGATCGCATGACCCTCATCGGCCTGAGCCATAGCCGGGAATCGAGATTGTTCGGGCAATCGGTCCGCTGGTCCGTGGGCGCCGCCTGGCGGCGGTTCTCCAGCACCGTCAAGCAAACCGACCCCGACTCCACCCGGCAGCGGGGCGAATTGCAGGAGACGTGCATCTCCATGGCGGCCAGTTTGTCGTCCCGGGCCGAGGTCAGGTCGGCGTGACACAGGGGGCAGGAAAAGGCGATCACGGTACCGGGGCGGAGGATCTCACCCAGGCTGGGGTCGCACAGGTACTTGGAGTTGCCCGGTTGCGGGCTGAGCAGGACCAGGCCCTGTCCTTGCCGGTATCGGCGACCAGCAGGATCTTCACATTGGGGTTCAGGACACCCCGGCAGTGAGGACAGACGAACGTCTTCTTCATGGCGCGACCTCGATAACGGACAAGGGAAAATGACAGGGCGGATTCTAATCCCGATCCCCCACCCCGTCAAATTCGAGAATGACCCCCATCGGATCAGCGATAGGTGGCCTTCAGCGCACCCCACGGCTGACCGGGTGCGTCGACCGCGTCGGGAAACCGCGGGGCCAGCAGCAGACCCGGCCCGCCGCACTGGCTGTCCCAGGGCGCGGGAATGTTGCACAGCTCGGTGTGCTGCTCGTCGTCGTCGATCACATGGCCCACCGGGCTCGGCCCGCCTTCATCGCCGACGAACCACGAATGACAACACGGCAGGCAATAATGCGTGTAGGCAAAGACCACTTCCTCACCGACGGGCAAGGGATCGCCGTTGGTGTAGAACGTGATCACGCAGCGGCCGTCGAAGGTTTCCGGATGACAGTACCAGCCGGCGGGCACGCCCATATCCCAGTAGGAATAGGTGCCGCATTCGATCAAGCCGGAATAGATGTGGAAGGAACGGATCTGCTCGCCGGTCACCGGAACGACGGTGTAGGTGTAGCGATAATTGTCGAATGTGCTGGTGATGATGGCTGCATCCGCCCCGCCCGGCGCACTAACGCCAAACGCACAAAGGAGCAGGAACCGGGTGATGATACTCCGCATGATCAACCTCGATTTTGAATGTGTTATCCAGTTGGGCGAGGTTGTGAATACTTTATCTTATCGTGGGTTCAAAAATCAACCTTTAATGCTTCATTTCCCGCAGATCCTGCAAATCCTTCTCTTTGGTCAGGGGGCAATCTTCGCCCGCGCCACAGGAAGAACAGGCCTTGCCGCTGCGGATCGACCGCCACACCGCGCGCACCGCCCAGACCAAAGAGACCAGCACCATCACCCCGACGACGACGTTGTCCCAGCTGAGCGACATCACGTTCCTCCCAGGCCCAACATCGTGCCCCCGTGAAACGCGATGAAGGTGACGACCCACGCCAGAAGAGTCAGCCCCAGATTCTGGGCAATCGCCCATTTCAGCGACCCGGTTTCCTGGCGGGTGATGGCGAAGGTGGCGATGCACGGCGTGCTGATCAGGGTGAAGAGCATGATGCAGAAGCCCACCAGGGGCGCATAGCGTTCGCGCAGACGATGGCGCAGCACGTCGGATGTCTCATCCACCTCGCCCACCGCGAAGACGATACCCATCTGGGCCACGAAGACTTCCTTGGCCGCCACCGCGCCCACCAGGGCGGTGCCGATGCGCCAATCGAAGCCCAGCGGTCGCAACACGGTCTCCAGCACGCGACCCACCCGGCCGGCGATGCTGTAGCTCAACTCGGCCGACTGGATCTGGGCCGGATCCTGAAGCTGGCTGAATTGCGTTTCCGAACTGATGGTCGTCTTGTCGAATCCCGCCGGCACCACGTAGTCCGCGGGGGGCTTGGGGTAGACGGTCAAGAACCACAGGATGATCGCCGCGCCCAGGATCACCGTGCCGGCTTTCTTCACGTACAGCCAGGCCCGCGTCCACATCTGCACCAGCAGGCTGTCCACCGTCGGCAGGCGATAGGGCGGCAGCTCCATGACGAAGGGGGTGTTCTCGCCCTTGAACAGGGTCGCCCGCAGCAGGCGCGCGCCCACCAGGGCCAGCACGATGCCCGTCACGTAGATGATCCAGAGCACCGGACCCTGCAGGTGCGAGGGGAAGAAGGCGGGGATCATCAGCGCGTAGATGGGAAGCCGGGCGCCGCAGCTCATCAGCGGCAACACCATGATGGTGATCAGCCGGTCGCGGCGCGACTCGAGGGTGCGGGTGGCCATGATCGCGGGCACCGTGCACCCGAAGCCGATCAACAGCGGGATGAAGCTCTTGCCGTGCAGTCCGACCTTGCTCATGAATCGGTCCATGACGAAGGCCGCACGGGCCATGTAACCGGTGCCCTCGAGAACGGCGATGGCCAGGAACAGCAGCACGATATTGGGCACGAACACAACCACCCCGCCCACTCCGCCGATGACTCCGTCCACCAGCAGGGAGCGCAGGGGGCTCGTGCCGCCGGCCGGCCACAGGCCGCTGATCAGCCCGCCGAGGGCCGTAAAGCCGCGGTCGAGGAGATCCATGACCGGGTTGCCCAACCCGAAGGTCAGCGTGAACACCCCGTACATCAGGCCCAGGAAAATGGGCACGCCCCACACCGGGTGCATGGTCCAGCGATCGATGCGGTCGCTGACGCTCGGCCCGTCCTGCTTGTCCCGCCGCAGGACGCCGTCGCACAGCTTGGTGATGAACTCGTACCGGCTCGCCGCCAGGACGGTGTCCGTCGCCCCCTTGTCGGCCTGACCGGCGAACTCCTCGGCGATGTGCAGGATTTCCCGGCGAACCTCGGGATCGGGGATCTCCTCCAGCACGGCGTTGTCCCGCTCCAGCAGCTTGATGGTCCGCCAACGGGCCGATTCTCCCGTCGGCAACAGCGCGGCGATGCGCTTCAGGTGGCGCTCGGCCACCGGCCCGTAATCCGGCCGCAGCCCACCGGAGTGGGTGGAGAGATGGGCCAAGGCTTCGGTCGCCGGCCCCGCCTCCCGGCACAGGTCCGCCGGACCCGGGAGCGAAGTCCCGCTGATGGCCACCTCGGTGACGGCCTCGATCAGGTCTTCCAGGCCCTGTCCCTTGTTCCCCACCGCCGCCACGACGGGCACGCCCAGGCGGCGCGCCAGCAGGTGGGTGTCGATGCGGTGCCCGCTGTCACGGGCCACGTCCGACATGTTCAACACCAGCACCACCGGTAGCCCGATTTCCAGCAGCTCGGTGGTCAAAAAGAGATTGCGCTCCAGATTGGAGGCATCGACCACGTCCACGACCACGTCGGGCCGATGGTTGAGCAGAAAATCGCGCGCCACCAGTTCCTCGTCGGAAAAGGCGGTCAGGCTGTAGGTGCCCGGCAGGTCGTAGAGCTTGAGACGCCAATCACCGCGACGGACCGACCCCTCTTTCCATTCCACCGTCACCCCGGGATAATTGCCCACGTGTTGGCGGGCGCCGGTCAGGCGGTTGAAAATGGTCGTCTTGCCGGAGTTGGGGTTTCCGGCTACGGCCACGGTGATCGTTTTTTCCAGGGTGTCGGTCACGGTTGTCCCAATTCCACTTCGATGCGTGAAGCCATGCCCCGTCCAATCACCACACGGCTGCCCTTGACCGCGATCACAAAGGGACCGTGGCCCGAATTGCGGATCACTTCCAGCTCCGTACCCGGCAACAGGCCCAGCGCCGCGAGCCGGCCCCGCAGTTCATGCCCGCCGTCGATGGCTTTCAGGACGGTGCGCGCCCCTTCCTGCACTTGGCTCAACGGCATCATTTCTCCTCCATCGGCGGCGCGGCCGGCAAATCCAGTTCCAGTCCCGATCCGCAGGTGTCGCGGCCACAGGTCCGTCCGCCGGATGCGACCTCGCGGTCGCAGAAAAAGCCCACCTGGTCGTCCCAGCGGACATCGGCGAGGGGACATTGTTCGAAATATTCCACGAACTTGACCAGGCGATCGATGATCTCGCCGCTGACGTTGTGCTCCATGCGGCAGGCGCCCTCGTCGGCCGCATCCTCGGGCAGCCCCAGCACCTGGGTCAAAAACGCCTTCATGGTGGTGTGGCGCTTGACCACGTCCCGAGCCAGGCGGCGTCCGGGATCGGTCAGGGTGATCACGTCGTAGGGGGCGTAGTTGACGAGGTGGCGCTCGGACAAGGCCCGCAGCGCCTGCGTCACCGAGGAGTTCTGCACACCCAAGGCCTGCACAAGATCCTTGGCGCGGGCGGCACCCTTGGCGTTTTCGGTGTGGTAGATCGCCTCGAGATAATCCTCGAGACTCGAACTGATCTGGGAATCCCTGGTCATGGGTTACCTCCTGGCCCCAATTTAACCCGGATTTCCATTTGGACAAAAAAATTTTGTCTTAACTAAATTTACATATCGAGATTCATTTGCATCAATGTGCGGCGGGGCCGGGAAGTTCGCAGGCAGCAGCCAGTTCCCGGGCAGCCAGCGCGTTGCCGCGGGCGTTCCAATGGGTGTCGCAGGGCAGGTAGAGCCGGGCCGCGGGCCGATGCTCCCGTCGCATCACGGGTAACAGGTCCAGCACCTTCACCTCGCGATCGGCGGCCCACGCGCGCAGGCGCCGCTGCGGCAGATCGAAATCGTAGTCCTCGGGCTCGAGGGACAGGCCAGCAAGGATCCGGTCCCGCACACGGGGATCGACCTGCTCCTCCGCCGGGATCAGCACCACCAGCAGGGGCACGCCGGCCCGATGGCAATCGATGACCATGCGGTCGAGGTAGCCGGTGGTCTCATCCCATAGCTTTTCCAGCTGCGGCGACGGCAACGAGCGGTACACGGGCAGGTTGTGCCCGACCATCGCGAGATAGAGGTCGTCGCAAAGGGTGGTGTCGCTCACGGCACGGGCCTCGTCGCCCCGCACCCGATCCTTCAACCGGCGATAGACCATGGACTCGGTCATCTGGAACAGCCGCGACTTGCGCAGCAGATTCAGCCACCCGATGGGGCTGTGCGGAAAGTACATGCGACCGGCGATGACTTCGCCCCGCACCGGGATGCCGCTGATGTCGTTACCCACGAAGATGTTCAGCACCACCAGGTCCGGGTCCAGGCCCAGGCCGAAGTTCTCCAGCAGCGCGGCCTCGTTTTCGGGGCTGTAGCCCGGCGCACCGAGCAGCAGCACTTCGGTGGAATCGTCGGGGGCCGCGGCGTTGAGCAACCGCTCGGAGATCCGCAGGAAGTTGTCGGCCAGCGGAACCGCGCCGTACACGAAGCTGTCGCCCACACCCAGGATGCGGCGCACCCCCGCAGGCTTGACCGGGGGATGGTCGCGGTCGCGAAACCCGTCGCGGTTGATGTGCCGGTCGTCGTTCTGCGGGAATTCCCCCGGCGCACTCGGGCGCAGGCGAAATCCGCACTCCGGGTCGCGGATCCACGCCGTGCCCTGCGGCGTGCGAAGATGGGGCAGGATCAGGCGCGCGGCGATTTCCCCGAACCCCAGGGCCAGCACCGTGGCCGTCAGGGTCAGCAATAGGCGTCCACGCAGGTTCCGGTTCACGGCGCCCCCAGCGACTGCAGCAGGCGCCCGGCTTCATCGGCCTGGTCGGGATGCGCCAGGGCCTTGCGCCAGCTGTCGCGGGCCAGCTCGGTTCGGTCCAGGTCCAAGGCGGCATACCCCAGCAGCAGGTAGCCCCGCCCGAAGCCGGGATCGGCGGCCAGTTCGGCCTGCAGGACCGCGCGGGCCTCGCCCGGCCGATGGGCCTCGAGCCAGGCGGCCGCCAATCGCTCCACACTTGCGCGGCGGCGGCGGATGTCCGTCGAGTCGGCTTCCACCGCCCGGGGTTCACCCTCCAGGGCTCGCCGATAGCATCGAGCGGCCTGCAGGGGCACCCCGCAGGCGGCGTACAGATCGCCGAGCTGCCGCAGGCGCACCCGCACCAGAGGTTGCAGGTAATCGACGATGGTCAGGGCCACGACGGCTCCCCGGTAGTCCCGGCGGGCCGCGGCGTGGCGGGCCGCCAGATCCCACGCATCGGGCTCGGCGGCGAAATCCTCCACCAGATGATCCAGCAGAGGAGTGGCCCGACCCGGTGCGGCGCACTCCAGATCCGCGGCCACCAGGGCCCGGTACCATTCCAGCTCGGCCACGTCCCGATGATCCTGCAACAACCCCGCCAGGACCGTCACCGCTTCGTCCGGTCGATCGGCCAGCAGCAGGCAGACTCCGCGATAATGCAACAGGGCGGTAGGCGCATCGGGGCTCAATTCGTAACCGCGGCCGAAGGCCTCGGCCGCCAGGGCGTATTCCTCGCGGGAGTAGGCCAGTTCGCCCAGCTTGAGCCAGGCCCGCGCAAAACGCGGTTCCAGGTCCACCGCGCGGCGCAGGTCGACCCAGGCGGAATCGGGCTGGTCCAGGTACAGCCGGGCCTCGGCTCGCGTGAATCGCAGCAGGGGGTGGTCGTGATCGGGGGTCCCCTTCAGCCAGTCCGACACGGCGTCCACCGCGCCGGCGGGATCGTCATTATCCAGACGGGTGCGGGCGCGATACAGGACCTGCTGCGCGCGGGAAGAAAGGTCGGCTCCGGACTCGATGGTTTGCTGCACCGCGGCGCGCTCGGGCGTTGCGGCCGCGTGCGCCCCGGTCGCCAAACTGCCCAAAGCCAAGCAACTCAATACCAGGGCGAACAACCACGACCGTGTTTTCATCGTGTGCCCGCCATGGTGAAAACCACCCGAGTCACGACCCATGAGGGGACCGGACGACCCTCGATGCGACCCGCCGCAAACTTCCAGTTCGGCACGGCCTTGAGGGCGGCATCATCGAACACACCCGGCGGATCCGATTGCAGAACCTGAACCGAACTCACCAACCCGTCGGCATCCACCAGGAGTTTCACCTCGACGTAGCCATCCACGCCGCGTTGCTGCTCCTTGAAGGGGTATTGCGGCTTGGTGCGGACCAGGGCGCGGGGCGGCTCGTCGAGATCGGCCCCGTTGAAGACGAAATCCCCCAGCGGAGGCTCGTCCCGCCACAGGGAGGGATCCAGCTGTACCTTCACGCTGCCCAGGTCGGGGCCCGCCAGACGCGGCAGGTCCGGCACCGGGGAGAATTCCGGGCGCGGCCGGGTTTCCTGCGGTGGCGGTGGAGTGGGTGTGGATTCGGATTCGACGCGGTCGGGGCGATCGAGGGTGGTCAGGGTCACCGGTAGCGGGTCGAATTTGGGCACGGAGACGGGACGGTCGCCCGCCAGCAGCGCCGCGCCGACGATCAACAGGAGATTCAGCACCACGGCGGCCACCAGCGCGGGAATGAGCTTCCAGCGACCCCCGGTCACGACTCGGCCTCACGGATGGCCGCCAGGCTCACCGACTGCGCGCCCGCCAGACGGCACTGGTCCATGGCCTTGATCACCACGCCGGTGTTGCTGTTCTTGTCCGCCACCACAACCACGCCGGCTTCGGGGTCCTCCGCCAGGGCGCGCTCGACCAGGCCGCGCACGCTGCGCACGTCGACGCGCCGTCCCTCGAAGTACACGTGACCCTCGGCGCTGACCCCCAGCATGATGGTGGCGTGCTCGACGACCTCGGCCGTATCGGCCTGGGAGCGTTGCACCTCGATGCCCGTCTCGCGCACGAAGCTGGTGGTGACCACGAAGAAGATCAGCAGCAGGAACACCATGTCGATCAGCGGCCCCATGTTGATGGAGACTTCGCTGCCGCCGCGCAGGCTCTTGCGGACGTCGATCATGTCGCCTCCCCCTGGCCGACCAGCTGCCGCGCCCGGGCGGCGGCGGCCTCGTCCACGGAATTCTGCAGGCGGCGGGCCAGTTCGCGCAGGCGCCCGCCCATAAACAGCCCGGGAATGGCCACCAGCAGGCCCGTCTGTGTGGTGATCAGCGCCACCGAAATACCCCCGGCCAGGCCGCGGGCGTTGCCGGTGCCGAACATCGCCAGCACGTCGAAGGTCTGGATCATCCCCAGCACCGTGCCCAGCAGGCCCAGCAACGGGGCCACCGCCGCCAGCACCGTGATGGCCGCCAACCGGATCTCCAGGCTGCGGCGCAGGTGCAGGGCGCACTCGCCGAGAATTTCCCGATCCAGATCCTCCCGCCCGGGAATGCCCGCCCGGCGGTCGGCGAACAGGGCGTCCAGCCGCGCGGCGGGACCGCCCCCGCGTCGCCAGGCGGTGAACTCGCGCCAGCGGTCCAGGACCAGGGTCCACATCACCACCGACACGGCCAGCAGGGGGATCATGATCCATCCGCCCTGGGCCAGGTAACTGCGGACCTGCCACAGGACCACGGTCACCGCCGCACCTCCGTGAGGGCCTGTCGCTTCTGGATGATGTTGGTCAACTGCACGGCCTTTTCTTCCATCTCGCCGATCAGGTGGTCGGCCCGGCGTGAGATGTAGGCGTGCAAAAGCATGATGGGGATGGCCACGGCCAGGCCCAGCTCGGTGGTGGTCAAGGCCTCGCTGATGCCGCCGGACATGAGCCGCGGATCCGAGGTGCCGAACAGGGTGATCACGCGGAAGGTATCGATCATGCCGGTCACCGTGCCCAGCAAGCCCAGCAGCGGGGCCACCGCGCCCAGCACCGCCAGGATGGACACACCCTTCTGGATGCGTGGCAGTTCGTGCAGGATCGCCTCCTGCAGCACCGTCTCCAGAACGTCCCGGTTCTCCTTGCGCGCCTCCAGCCCGGCGCGGATCACGTGGATCACCGGCCAGCCCCGGCCCGAGTGACGGGCCACGATATCACGGCAACCGTCCCAGTCGCCCGCCTCGGCCATCCCGCCGACCTGTCCCATGATGCGGTCGGTGTTGCCGTGGGCCCGGCGCAGAAACACGATGCGCGAAATCACGATGACCAGCGCGGCCAGGGCGATCAGCAGGATGGGGTACACCACCGGGCCGCCGGCCCTCAGCTGATCCAAGAGCCCCGCCTTGACGGTGAGCTGGCGCAGGACGGAGCCGCCGCTGATGTCCACCGGAACCAGGTCGGTTCCTCCGGCCAGGTAGTCATTCAGCTTGCCGCGCACACCGCGGGAGGGCAGGGCCGCCAGGGCGAAGAGCTGCTCCTTGTCCGGAGACCAGTCCAGGAATGCCGTCTCGCCGCCCGTGGTGTACACCGAGGTGAAACGGCCCACCTGCAGCACGCGACCGGCGGTCTCCCGGCCGTCACGACCCACGAAATTCGCATCCCGCAGGGAGACCTGTCCGGACCGGATCATCTCGTCCAGATAGATCCCGGCCATGGTGGTGATGTCGTCGAGGTCGGGAAAATAGCCCTCGCGCAACAGGCCGCGCACAGCCTCCAGGCGTTCGGGATGCCCGGCGCTCAGGGGCGAGGCCTTGAGCACGGACTCCAGATCGCGGGCCGCCACGCGCACATTGCCCGAGATCTCGTTCAGCCCCAGCTCCCGCTTGCCCCAGCGCTCCTCCAGGTCCTGCCGGCGGTCCCGGCCGGCCTTTTCGCGCTGCTCGAGCCCGGCCCGTTCGGCTTCCAGGTCCGCCTGCCGCTGCTCCATGCGGGTCACCGCGGCCGTCAGGCTGTCCCGGTCGGCCAGGATGCGCTGTTCGGCCAGGCCGGCCTCGATGCGCGCCGACTGCCGATCCTGCCGGGCCTTGCGGGCGGCCTCACGAATGTCCTGCCCGGACGCCGGCACCACCTGGGCCAACACGATCATCAGAGCCAGGATCGCCGCGCGCCTCATGGCTTTTCCTCCGGCGACGCCACGCGGCCGGCGGGCAGATCGACCAATTCCGTGGGCCGGCGCCGCAGGGCCATGTCCATGGCCAGGGCAATGCGGCGGCGGCGGCCGGCATCCTGGGCCACCCAGGCCGACTGGCCGGGATCATAAACTCCGCCCTCATCCCGGTCGGGAGTCATCCAGAACAGGGCCACCCGGCCCAGCCGCAGGATGTCCGCATAGATGGGCCCGCCGTCCACGGTGATGCGGTCCTGGTAGACCTCCACGGTGGAGCCGTATCCCGTTTCGACCTGCAGCGCCTCCAGCAGTCGGCGCAATTTTTCGGCGGCAGCCAGGTCCGGACGCGCAAGATCCTCGCGCAGGGTCTGCAAGCGGAAGTCGCGCTCCTGCGGCAAGAACGGCAGGCTTTCGCCGACCGACGCGGCGAGTCGCTCCATGATCACCTGCAACGTGTCCTGCAGGCTCCCTTCGAGGCGGTCGGCCTCGCGCAGGCGGCGATCCAGTTCCCCCACCCGGGCTTCCACCGCGCCGACCCGCCGGCCCTGCACGTCGCAGCGGTCCTCGAGCCAGCCGATGCGGCTCTGGGCCTGCCGGAAGCGGCGCACGAGATCGCCCTTCTCCCGGGCCCAGGCATCCTCCTGCTCCTGGGTCAAGCCGCGCAGCTCCACGGTCCCGTCCACGGTGTCGCGCACCGCGGATGCCGGCTGAGCCACCACGGCATCGCCCCACGCCGCGGCCATCAGCGCCGCCAGCATGAAGACCAGAGAGGCTTTCCGCTGGGAGTTTTCGAGGTGTGTCAAAATCAACCTCCCGATGGGCAGGCTGCCTTATCGGGCCAGGGGGGTGAAGGAATTGAAGAACTGCTGGTACTCGGCATTGTCCCACAGATTGCCGTCGATGTCCCAGGCTGCCAGGATGAAGATGTCCGATCCGCTCAGCAACCCGCGGATCCAGAACTCGCCCTTGCCCTTTTCCTGGACTGCCCGGACATCCACGCCCTCGACCCGCAGGCCTCCCGGGAAATCCTTGCTGACGGAAGTCTGTTTCCGCACCACCACCCCGAACTGCTGCAGACTGTTGGTGACCCACTGCAGGACCTCGTCCGGCCCGGGGTCTCCCCCTTCCGGGTTTTTCATGTTGAAAACCGAGGTCACCGCAACCCCGCGGCCCTTTTCCTGGTTGTAGTCACAGGTCACCATCCTGATGGTCACCGACTCCACGCTCCCTCCCGGGGAATCGGGCCCACCCTTTTCCCGCTTGCGCACCTGGGCGCATCCGCCGGGCATCATCACCTGGAAAAGGCCCAGGTTGGAGGTGTAGAGGTACGGCTCGACCTGTTCGGTATAGTTCTTTGGCGGGGACGGGGCGCCCGGGGTCGGGGCCTGGGAGTAGGCGGCCGGCGGCGCCAGCAGGATCACGCCGGCCACGACGACGGCCCGGGTGCGGTTTTTCGGTCCAAACAACATGATTCCTCCCGAATCATTGCGGCAAGAGATCCTCGACCTGGTCGATCAGGGAACCGAACAGGCTGAACACGTCCTGCATGGGCTGGGGTGTGGTCAGATCGACTCCACCCAGCATGACCGTGGCCACCGAATAGCGGCTGCACCCTGAACGCAGGATGTCCATGTACTGTTCCCGTTCCTGTTCTCCGCCCTGCAGAACCCGGCGCGACAACGCCACCGCCGCGGAGTAGGCCGTGGAGTACTGGTAAACATAGTAGTTGTAGTAAAAATGGGGAACCCGCATCCAGGTCCGGGGGCTGCGATCGGGGTCGAATTCCACGCCTGGGCCCCAGGAATCCTTCAGCAGGCCCTCGTACAGCTCATTGAGGGTCGGGGCGGTCAACGTCCGCCCCTGCTCGCCCATCTCGTGCATGCGCAGCTCGAACTCGGCGAACATCGCCTGCCGGAACACCGTGTTGTTGATCTGGGATAGGTGGTAATCCAGCATGTACAGCTTGCGCCGCGGGTCGTCGCTACGCTTCAGCAGGTGGTCCATCAGCAACAGCTCATTGAAGGTCGAGGCCACTTCGGCGGTGAAGATCGGATAATCGCCGTACACGTAGGGCTGGTTGTGCACCGTGAGCCAGGAGTGCATGGAGTGGCCCAGCTCGTGGGCCAGGGTGAAGGTGTCGCCGAGCTGGTCGGCCCAGTTCAGCAGGATATAGGGCGGAGTGTCGTAGACCCCGTTGGAATATCCGCCACCGCGCTTGCCGGCGTTCTCGTGCACGTCGACCCAGCCTTCGTCCAGCCCCCGTTTCACGGTCTGGACGTACTCGTCGCCCAGGGGGGCGAAGGCCTCCAGCAGGACCGGACAGGCCTCGTCGTAGGTGAACTTGAATTCGCCGTCGGGAAAAAGCGGCACGGCCAGATCGTATTCCCGCAGGGAATCCAGCCCCAGGACCCGGCGCTTGAGTTCGGTGTAGCGGTGGATGGTCGCCCGGTTGGACGCGACGGCATCCAGCAGGGCGTGGTAGACCTCCGGCGGCACCGCGTCCGGATGCAGGCTCGCCGTCAGGGTGCTTTCATGCCGACGGGCGTCGGCGAAGAAGACGTGGTTCTTCACGTTGGCGTCCATGTTCGCGGCCAGGGTATTGCTCAAGGCTCCGTAGCCGTCCAGGAAGGCCTCGAAGGCTTCCTGCCGGACTCGACGGTTCGGCGACTTGATGAACTTGTAGTAGCGGGCCTTGGTCAGGGTGACCGTTTTCCCGTCCTCGTCGGTGATGGCGCCCAGCTTCAGATCCGCGTTGTCCCATGCGCTGAAGACCTGCGCCGCACCCCGCGCCATCAGCCCGGCCGAGGCCAGAAGAGCCTCCTGTTCCACCGGCAGCGTGTGGGCGCGTTCCCGCTGGATGTTGTCGAAGAAGTGGCGGTACAACTCCAGCCGCGGCTCGCGATCGATGAAGTCGTCCAGCATATCGGGCGACACCTCCAGCAGTTCGGACTCGAACCAGCTGACCGCCTCGTTGAAGGCCACCGCCAGGGTTCCCGCACGTCCCTTGCGCTCCAGGTTCTCTGCGATGCGCGTGTCCTCGTCGCTCTTGAGGCTCGCGTAGACCATCACCTTCTCCAGTTCGCGCTGAGTCGTGTGGATGGCTTCGATGGTCTCCAGCAGGACGGCCGGGCCATCGGCCAGACTGCCCTGACGCGATGCCAACCCGGGCAAGTCGCCCTCGATCACGGCGAAACTGTCCTCCCATGCGGCGGCGTCGGGAAAGATCATCTCGAGGTTCCAGGTGTAGCGGCTGTCGATGGCGGCGCGTTCGACGGGCGCTCCTCCTGTCGGTTGAACGGCTGTCCAGGCAGGAAGGTGCGTATGGGTGCGAATCATGGTTTCCTCCGGAGGCGATGATGGTGCGTGTTCCCGGGAGGATAAGCCAAGGCCGCAACCATGCCAACCGTCTCGACGCAAAAAGGACGCCGGTCAGACGCCCTCGATGGGATTGCGAAATGGGTGATCGATCTAATCTGCCGGCGCCGTCAGTCCCAATCTCTCCAGGGTCTCCATGAAGTTGCGGCGGACGATGGGTTTGACGATATAATCATCCGCCTCGGCGTCCTTGGTCTTGTCGATGATTTCCTGTTTCTCCAGGGCGCTGGTCATGACCACGCGGCAGCGCTGCTCCGCGGGGATGTCATGCTGGTCCTCGAGTTGGCGTACCCCCTCGAGGACCTCATGGCCATCCATTTCCGGCATCATGATGTCCAGGCAGATCAGATTGTAATGGTCACCGCTCTCCAGGGTACTGCGCACGGCGGCCAGGGCTTCCTTGCCGTTGACGGCCATGTCGCAATTGCCGAGCGGTTCGAGATACCGACACAGCAACCTGCGGCTGATGAAATCGTCTTCAACGATCAGGATCTGCATCGAACATCCTTATCTGGCTGCTGGCCCCTATTTTCGATGGACAGCCTGGGCGAGGATCTGGGCCAATCTGAAGTCGGTTCAAACAATAGCTGAGTGGGATATCGGCGGAGGAAACCCGGACTGAATGATTTTTTGGAATCGGTGTATTGTGGAGTCCGGGTTCCGTATTTCCCCCCATTCCCGGTCGGGAGAAGCAGTATGGGTTTATTGGGCACGTTGTTGGGCGGAGGCCTGGGATTTTTCCTTTTCGGCCCCCTCGGCGCCATCATCGGTGGGGCCATCGGGTCAAACGTCATGGGTGGTGCCCCGGACCATCGGACCGGGCCGCGAGGCCCCTCCGGCGGCCCCCGAATCCGCACCGATGCCTTCAACCCCCTGGAGGCGCAGCAAGCCTTCCTGGTTGCCATGATCAGCCTGGCGGCCAAGGTCGCCAAGGCCGATGGTCAGGTCACGCCGGATGAGGTCCGCTCATTCGACAACTTCCTGCGCCTCAACCTGAACATGCCCGCGGACGAACGCCGCGTCGCCGCCCGCATCTTCAACGAAGCGCGCGAATCGGAAATCCCCGCGCGGGATTTCGCCCGACAGCTTCGCACCATGTTCAGCGGTCAGCGGCAGCGCCTGCGCGACCTGATCACCTTGTTGCTGATGATCGCCCTCGCCGATGGGCACCTGCATCCCGCCGAAGAGGCGCTGATCCGCGAGGTCACCCGCGAAATGGGCCTGTCCGGCCTCGATTACGACAACGCCCTGAAGACCCTGCGCCCCGAGCAGTCCCTGGATTGGGCCTACGCCACGCTGGGTGTTCTGCATGACGCGGATGAATCCCGGATCAAGGCCGCCTACCGCAAGCTCGCCAAGGAGTATCACCCGGATGTTCTGGCCAACAAGGGCATGAGCGAGGATTTCAAGAAGTTCGCCGCCGAGAAGATCCGCACCGTCAACAACGCCTACGACGCGATCCGCAAGGAGCGGGGGTTCTGATGCCCGAACTTCCCGAAGTCGAAAACGTCGGCCGCGCCCTCCTGGCCAACCTGCAGGGCCGCCGCCTGACCGGCCTGAAGGTAAGTTTCGCCGGCGTGCTCGATCCTTCGGCCGCGGCCGTGCGTCGGCGCCTGGTCGGCGCCCGCCTGGAGGGGCTGCATCGCCGGGGCAAGTACCTGATCCTGCATTTCGCCCACGACGACGGCCGCCCGGCCTATCTGATGCTGCACCTGCGCATGACCGGCCAGATCTTCATCCTCGACGGCTATGTTCCCGACAAGCACGTGCACCTGGTCATGGATTTCGAGGGCCTGCCGGTCCACTACCGCGACATCCGCAAGTTCGGCCGCCTGAGCCTGGTCGAAGACGGGTACGAACCCGCGGCCATGGCCCACATCGGGCCGGATATGCTGACGGTCCCTGCACGGCAGTGGCTGGAGCGCATCGTGAGGCGACGCGGCCCGATCAAGGCCTGCCTCCTGGATCAGGGCATCGCCTCGGGCCTGGGCAACATCTACGTGGACGAGAGCCTGTTCCTGGCGCGGGTCCATCCGCTGGCCCGCCCCTGCGACATCGAGGAAGCGGAGCTGCGCGAGGTCCTGCGCCGCGCCAAGCAGGTGCTGCGCCTGGCCCTGCGCCACGGCGGGACAACCTTCATGAACTTCACCAACTTCCAGGGCAAGCCGGGCAACTTCCGGCGAAAATTGCGGGTGTACGGGCGGGCGGGCCAACCCTGCCGCGACTGCGGCGCGAGTCTGGAAAAAATCACCGTTGCCGGTCGCGGGACGGTGTATTGTCCCCGGTGTCAACCCGATCCATCCTGACCCGGGAGGCCCCGCCCTCATGCGAACCCTTCTGTCGCTGATCGCCCTGGCAATCACCACCTGCGCCGTGGCGGGCGCTGCAACGGATCCCATGGTCTCCTACGCCGACCCGGAGCGATTTGCCGGCGACATCGCCGCCTTCGAGGCCGCCGACCGGGTGAATCCACCGCCCCCCGGGGCCATCGTCTGTGTGGGCAGTTCGAGCATGCGCTTCTGGCACGACGACATCGCCCGGGATCTGGCGCCCCTGACGGTCGTCCCCCGGGGCTTCGGCGGCAGCAACATGAACGACGCCTTGGTCTTCGCCGATCGCATCATTCTGCCTTACCGACCACGGGCCATCGTCCTCTACGAGGGCGACAACGACATCGCGGATGGAATCTCCCCCGAAGTCATCCAGGCAACCTTCAACGACCTTGTCGCCCGGGTCCGCGTCGCTCTCCCCTCGTGCCGCATCTACGTTCTATCCATCAAGCCCAGCTCCAGCCGCTGGTCCCTGTGGCCCGGGATGCAGCAAGCCAACGCCCTGCTCAGTACAGAATGCGCAGGTGATTCCCTGCTGACGTACGTGGATGTCGCCGGCGGCATGCTGGACGAAGACGGGAAGCCGAAGTCCGAGATCTTCCTCGAAGACAAGCTCCACATGAACCGGGCCGGATACCGCATCTGGCGCGATATCCTCCGTCCGGTGTTGGTGGCGCGGGAAATGCAGGACGAGGACGATCAATTCTGAGCGGAAACGAGGGGCGAATCAGACACAGGAATCGGGTCGCGGCAGGCCGGCCACCCGGCACGCGCCCTTGGCCGGCCCGGCGGGGAACAGGTCGTAGATCCGCTGCAGGGAAAGACCTGTCTCCTTGCACAGCACCCGGATCATGGGAGCGGCCCCGTGGGAAGCCTGGTATGCCCGCAAAAAATCGATGACCTTCCAGTGATCTCCGGCCAGTTCACCCAAACCGTCGGCCTCCCCCAGGGCGGACGCGACCTGCGGAGTCCACGCCGATCCGTCGACAAGGTACCCTTTATCGTCCAGCTCGATGCTGATTTCGCCATGGGTGAATTGCGGCACGATCGGCTCCCCTGTTCGCCGGGTCAAGGTCGGTCCCGCTAAGCTAGGCTGAGGCCGGGGAAGACGCAAGAAGTGCCTCCGGGAGAGCCGAAACGCTCAAAATTGTAAAAAATATCAACAGCAAAATTCGCCTCACAACGGCATAACTTTTTGAAAAAAAAGAAAATAAGCCCCATCCAAACTCCTAGTGTTTTCCTATTGTTTATTTTTTAACTTGAAATTGCTTTATCTCCATTACAATTGAATAATTCAACAGTCGCGGTGTCCCGGATTCGAACCGCCTCGCAAAGGAGCCTCCATGTCCACCTATGCCTTGCTTTTCGACCAGAGCTTATGCATCGGATGCGGGGCCTGTGAACAGGCCTGCCAATCCGAACACGAGCAACCTCCGCACAAGCCGGACAAGCTCGACCATGAGTCGTTCACCTACGTCGAAGATCTGGGTAACGAGCAGTATGCGCGCCACTTGTGCATGAGCTGCGAGAACCCAACCTGTGTTTCGGTGTGCCCGGTGGGCGCGCTGGAAAAGAATGCCCTCGGTCCGGTGACCTGGGACGGCAAAAAATGCATCGGCTGTCGCTACTGCATGATGGCCTGTCCGTTCCAGATTCCGACCTACGAGTGGCGCAGTCCCAACCCCCGCGTGCGCAAGTGCGACATGTGCGTCCATCGGGTCACCAAGGACCTGCCGACCGCCTGCGCGAGCATCTGCCCCACCGGCGCGACCAACTTCGGCAAACGCGACGCCATGCTGGCCGAGGCGCACCGCCGGCTGGAGAAGTACCCGAATCGCTACACGGGCGAGGTATACGGCGAGAAGGAAGCCGGCGGTACCGGCGTGCTCATGCTTTTGAGCCGGTCGGCCGCGGAAAACGACCTGCCGAGCAACGTGCCGCAGCACGACATGCCCCATCTGACCTGGACGGTCCTGGAGAAGCTGCCACAGATCATTCCCGTGTGGGGAGCGTTCCTGGGCGGCATGTACTGGCTCGGCAACCGCAAGAACGCCGTGGCCTCCCACGAACACCACGACCACCAGGAAGGGGGCCGGGACCATGAGTGAGCGGAAAATTCCCAAGCTGCATTTCTGGTCGTCGTTCTTCGTCCTGCTCATGGTGATGCTGGCCTTCGTGCTGTTCAAACGCTACACGCAGGGCATCGGGTCCATCAGCAACCTGAACGATTCCATGCCCTGGGGTCTGTGGATCGGCTTCGATCTGCTGTGCGGAGTGGCCCTCGGCGCGGGCGGATTCACCGTCACCGCCGTGGTCTACATCTTCCACCTCGAGGACTACCGGCCCATGGCGCGGCCGGCCGTGCTGACGGCGTTCCTCGGCTACCTGATGGTCATCGCCGCGCTGCTGGTGGACCTCGGGCGGCCCTGGAACATCTGGCACCCGCTGGTCTTCTGGAACCCCCACTCGGTCATGTTCGAGGTTGGCTGGTGCGTGATGCTCTACACCACCGTGCTGTTCCTCGAGTTCATCCCGCTGGTCTTCGAGCGCCTGGGCTACAACAAACAGGTGCACTTCATGCACAAATACCTGACCCCGGGTCTGGTCATCGCCGGCGTGCTGTTGTCGACCATGCACCAGAGCAGTCTGGGCACCCTGTACGTGATCGTGCCGGAGAAGCTGCACCCGCTGTGGTACTCGCCCATCCTGCCGATCCTGTTCTTCGTCTCGGCCATCACCCTGGGCCTGGCCATGACCAACGTGGAGTCGTTCATCAGCTTCCGCGCCCTGGGCAAACGCCTCGAGTCGAACCTGCTGCGCGGCATCGGTCGGGCCACCGCGGTCATGCTGATGATCTACCTGGTGATCCGCATCGAGGACCTCATCGTGCACGACTCGCTGAAGTATGCCTTCCGGTTCGACACGGCCTCGTGGTTTTTCCTGGCCGAAATCATCATCGGGGGCATCGTGCCCATGGTTCTGCTGTTCCAGCGCCGGATTCGCGAGAACAAGCTGGCGCTGACCGGGACGCAGTTCCTGGTGGTGCTGGGGATCATCTTCAACCGCATGAACGTCGCCGTGACCGCGTTCCAGCTCGGCACCGGCACCGATTACCGCCCCCACTGGATGGAATTCGTGGTGTCTATGGGCATGATCGCCATCGGCGTGTTCCTGTTCAGCCTGGCTGCGCGTTACCTGCCGGTGTTCGTGGAAGAGGGGCCGCTGGGCAAGTCGGCTGGTCCCAAGGATCCCTACGCCGAACTCAGTTGATCACGGGGGAGGCTCGTTTTGAAAATGACCGTTTCGGGAAAGATGACGGCGATCACCACGGCCTTGCTGACGGCAATCTTCGTGGCGACCACCATCGTCAATCTCATCCTGCAGGAACGGGCCTCCACCGGCATCGTGCACAAGAACGGCGTGCAGCTCGCCGAAACCGCCGCCGCGGTGTTGCGCAACTCCATGCTGGAGAACGACCGCGACAAGATCCAGGAGACCCTGGACAACTTCGGCGCCCAGCGCAACATCGAGCGCATCCGCATCTTCAACAAGCAGGGGCTGATCGCCTACTCCACGCGCCACGAGGAGATCGGCGCCCTGCTGGATACCACTCAGGCTCAGTGCCTGGTCTGCCACGGGCGGGTCATCCTGCCCAACACCCTGCCGCCCGACGAACGCGCGCAGACCATCACCCTGGACGGCCAGAGGATGCTGGCTGTCACCCACGCCCTGCTCAACGAAACCTCGTGCGCCACGGCTGAATGTCACTTCCACGCCGACGACGGCCCCTTGCTGGGCATCATGGACGTGGACCTGAACCTCGAACCCTTCCAAGCCGCTCGGCGCACCACCGCCTGGGGCATGGGGGTTGCGGCCCTGGCCGGGATTCTGCTGGCCGTGGTCGTGGTCTATCTGGCGGGGCGGGAGATCGTCTTTCGGCGCGTGCGCACCCTCATCGACCAGACGCGCCGCCTGGCGGCCGGTGATCTGACCGTGCGCGTCGCCGAGGGGGCGCAGGACGAGATCGGCACCCTCCACCGCACCTTCAACCAGCTCGCCCTGGATCTGCAGGCGGCCCGCAACGAGCTGCTGGAATGGGGCCGCACCCTGGAACAGCGGGTCCAGGAAAAGACCGACGAGCTGGTGCGCGCCCAGGACCAGATGCTGCAGGTGGAAAAGATGGCGTCGCTGGGCAAGCTCGCCGCGGTGGTGGCCCACGAGATCAACAACCCGCTGGCCAGCGTCGTGACCTACGCCAAGACCATGGTGCGCAAGATGAACCGGCAACCGGAGCTGAGCGAAGGATGCCGGGAGAACCTGACCTACATCCAGGCCATCAGCGACGAGGCAACGCGCTGCGGCAAGATCGTCTCGCAGCTGCTGGCCTTTGCGCGGCGCGGCAACGAGACCCTGGCGCCCATGAACATCAACGAGGTCGTCGAAAACGCCTTGTTCCTGGTCAACCACCAGCTCGAACTCAACGGAGTCGAAGCGGTGCGCCGGCTCGACCCCTCGGTGCCGAGCATTGTTGCCGACCAGAACCAGGTTCAGCAGTTCCTGATGGCCTTGATCATCAACGCAGCCCAGGCCATGCCTCAGGGCGGCGAGCTCACGGTGGCCACGGCGCCGGCCGAAGGCGGCATTACCGTCGAGGTCACCGACAACGGACCGGGCATGGAGCCCCGGGTCGCCAAGCACGCCTTCGAGCCCTTCTACACCACCAAGAGCGCGGGCGGAGGCGTCGGTCTCGGCCTGTCGGTGGTCTACGGCATCGTCAAACGTCACGGAGGGCGCATCGACCTGGATACCGCCCCGGGCAAGGGGTGCCGGTTCAGCATCTTCCTGCCCCACGATTCCGGAGCGCCGGAGGAGGAAACCTCATGAGTCGCATTCCCCGCCTGTTGATCGTGGACGACGAACTCCATGTCCGGGAGTCGTTGTCACACTGGTTCACCGAGGACGGGTACGATGTCGAGACGGCCAACGGCGGCCACGAAGCCCTGGCCGCCCTCGGCCGCAAGTCCTTCGACGTGATCATCTCGGACATCAAGATGCCCGGCATGGACGGCCTGGAACTGCAGCGCCGGGTGCACGAAAAGGACCCCAACGTGGCCATCGTGCTGGTGACCGCCTACGCCTCGGTGGACACGGCGGTGCAGGCGCTCAAGGAGGGCGCCTACGACTACCTGGTCAAGCCCTTCGATCCCGAGGAATTGTCCAAGGTCGTGGCCAAGGCCTGCGAGAAGGCTTCCCTGACCAAGGAGAACACGGCCCTGAAGGAGAAGCTGGCCCAGTCCGGTCCCACCATCGTCACCGGTTCGAGCCCGGGCATGCAGAAAGTCATGGAACTGGCCGAGATGGTCGCGCCGACGGAGACTTCGGTGCTCATTCGCGGCGAATCGGGCACGGGCAAGGAGCTGATCGCGCGCTTGATCCACATGCGCAGCGGCCGCTCCTTCGGGCCCATGGTGGCGGTCAACTGCGGCGCCCTGCAGGAGAGCATCCTGGAGTCCGAGCTGTTCGGCCACGAGAAGGGGGCGTTCACCGGTGCGGTGAACCGCCGCAAGGGCAAACTCGAGCTGGCCGACGGCGGCACCCTGTTCCTGGACGAGATCGGGGACATCTCCCCGAAGGTGCAGGTTGAGCTGTTGCGCTCCCTGGAGGACCACAAGATCACGCGCCTGGGCGGCGGTCAGGAAATTCCCGTGGACTTCCGGCTGATCTGCGCCACCAACAAGGACCTCGATCTGGCCGTGGAGGACGGGTCCTTCCGCGACGACCTCTTCTTCCGCATCAACGTGTTCGGCATCACCATTCCGCCTTTGCGCGATCGGCCCGAGGACATCCTGCCCATCGCCGACCACTTTTTGCAGCGCTACGCCGGTGCCATGGGCCGGCGGGTGACGGGCTATTCATCCGAGGTGAAGGATTTCTTCATGAGCTACCGCTGGCCCGGCAACGTGCGCGAGCTGGCCAACGCCGTCGAACGGTCGCTGGTGGTGTGCCGGGACACAGAGATCCAGCTGGATCACCTGCCCCTGGTCAAGCGCTCCGGTGACGAAATCGATGGCGAGGATTCCCAGTCGCTCAGCACCCTGGAAGAGAAGCACGTGAGGCGGATCCTGAAACAGACCAGCTTCAACGTCACCCAGGCGGCCAAGATCCTGGGCATCGATCGGGTGACGCTGTACAACAAGATGCGCAAGTTCGGCATCGAGAGGGAATAGCCGTGGACCGGTGGGGACTGGAGCTGGTCCGCGTGGGCGCGGTGGCGCCCGCCCTGATCCGCCGGCTGCGGGACGACCTGGCGGTCTGCCTCGCGCACCCGGTCTGGGTCGCCGACTTCGAGCTGGCCCCCGCCGACGCCTTTTCCCGCGACCGGCGCCAGTACTCGGCCGTCACGATTTTGAACATGCTGCAGGACCCGCCCCTGACCATGCCCCACCGCCGCGTCGGGGTGACGGATGTGGACCTGTTCCTGCCCGTGTTCGCCCACGTTTTGGGTAGCGCCCAGCTCCAAGGGCAAGTCGGCGTGGCGTCGTTCCATCGCCTGCGCCCCGAATTTCTGGACGACCGCCCCAATCCCCAGGTCCTGCGCCTGCGCATCCTGAAGGAGGTCCTGCACGAACTCGGCCACACTTTCGGCCTGGTCCATTGCCAGGTTCCCTGGTGCGCCATGAGCGCCTCGCTTTTGCCTGAACACGTCGACCTGAAAGATCCGTCCTTCTGTGAATCCTGCTGCGGCAGGCTGGACGTGCCCCGGGACGGAATTCTCTCGTTCTTCCTGAAAGGAGACCAACCATGAGATCCCCGCATCCGGTTTTGGCCCTGACCCTGGCGCTCGGCGCCTGCTGTCTGATGCTTGCGCTGCCCTTGGCCGCCGAAACCCCCGAAGACACCGGTCCCGACACCGTGACCATCGACGGCATGAGCCACTGGTTCACCGGGGTGGAGTTCCCCCATTCCGATCATGCGGGCATGGCCGAATCCTGCGCCGATTGCCACCACCACGGCGACGGCCCCGACGACATCAACACCTGCGACAGCTGCCACGTCCTGGCCTTCGACCCCGCCGATCCGGAGACGCCCCAACTCAAGATGGCCTACCACCAGAACTGCATCGGTTGCCATCGCGAACAGGATTCCGGCCCGACGGCGTGCATCGATTGCCACGCGCGCAAGGCACTGCCCGAGGGGCCGGGACTTGGCGAGGGGCGCGTTCCGGAGTAGACCAGATACAAATTTGATGAGTTGACCAAAAACCCGCGCACAAGTGCGGGTTTTTGGGGTCAAAGATCAAATGATGAGCAGCCGCACCCGCACAAAACTGGACAAAAATAGTTATTTATGACTCCAAGCTTGTTCAACCGCCCCAATCAAATTGGGAGTTCGTCATGTTCCGTTCGATAATGCTTGTTTTGCTGGTCCTCGCCGCCCCCTTTTCGGCCCAGGCCCTCGACTGCACGGGCCTCGATACCCTGGTCTGCAGCGGCCCGACCCTGCAGGGCACCATCGGCCTTCCCCCAGAAGCGGATTATACGACCTGCGGGGACACGTTTCCCCACCACTACAAACTCTACAACGTGGCCCTTGTCATTTTCCACAAACATTCCCCACCTATTTCCACAGTCTTTCCCCACCCCCCA
>PFVX01000013.1:0-8657 GCA_002790835.1 bacterium CG_4_9_14_3_um_filter_65_15
CTTCGCCAAACGACAGCAGGCCCTGGCGAAGTCGGTTAATTGCCTGGATGACCCGGCAAGTGCGGTGTTCTACGCGGCAACATAGCCAAACACGAGAGACCCGGATGGGAAACCATCCGGGTCTTTTTTTTTTGGTGCGCCCGGCATGGGCAGCGTCCTGGAGGTGGAAGTCCTCCCCCGAGCAGGTCACAGCGAGGGAAGGGAAGCACGAACTCGGCATCCCGACCGTCCTGGACCGGTTCATCCAGCAGGCACCCCGCAAGGAGGTCCCCTGTCGCCGTTGTTGGCCAACGTGCTGCTGGACGAGGTGGATAAGGAGATGGAGCGGCGTGGCCACGCGTTCGTCCGTTATGCGGACGATCTGCGGGTGTACGTCGGGTGGCAGAAGGCCGGTCAGCGCGTGATGGGCTCGCTGGTCAGGCTGTTCGGCCGTCTCCGGCTGCGGATCAACCCGGCCGAGAGCGCGGTGGACCGGGCCTGGCACCGCCCGGTGCGAACCCGCATGCCGGGTGTGGTGTGGGAGGGGAGGCCGAGCCAATGCCCGGCCCCCCTAGCCCGATTGCGGATGGGTCGAGGATTGTCGGGTGAATGAGATCAAAATTTGCTCAGCATGCTCTTGACACCCCGGGGGTGTTCATCGTTATCTTCAGGGAGAAGTCGCCCTGCGCTACCAGATGCGGTTCAAGATTTTTCCGTATCGGCCGAATTTGGGCTTGTCCCCGCTGGGGGACGAAGGTAACTTGATCCCAAGTTCCTGGATTTGGCCGAGCTGAGACCGTCTGATTCCGTCGCCGATGGAGCAAAACGGGATGGGCAGGCGGTTGGGGATGACTCAGGACCCCTGAGCTGTAAAACTGGATTTTCCAAGAAAGGGGAAACCGACCATGAAGAGAATGCTGCTGACTGTTTTCGCCCTCGCAGCCCTGACGCTGCTCGCCCTCCCTCAGGGCAGCTACGCCCAAGAAACCCTGGGGATGTGGTTCGAACAACCTGACACATCCTGCACGACGGCGGCCTTTTTGGATCACGTTACCGCCCACATCGTGTACATGAACCCGTCCATCCCCTCCACTCGTGGTTTCGAATGCGGATACGATGTGACCCTGCCGGGCGCCAAGGGCGCCCAGATCAACACCAACATCTCGGTGAGTTTCCCGATTGATGTCATCGATGTGGGTCTGGATGACTCCGGCGCCGGCACCTACAACCGCATCGTGGGGTTCTCAACTCCCCTTCCCACCACCAGTGCCACCATCATGTGCATTCTGGACATCTTCGTCCTGGACGCCGGTCAGATCAACATCCTCATGCGGCCCGCCGCCCCCCAGAGCCCTCCCATTGACGGCAACCCCAAGGTTGTGAAGGAAGATTTCAATCTCGTGAGCGTCCCCCTGGCGCACGCGTCCGGTTCCGAGGCGACCTTGAAGATCAATCCTGTGGGCGGCGCTTGCGGCGTGGTCCTGGACAACGAGGACATGAGCTTCGGCTCCGTGAAGAGCCTGTTCCGCTAGAGCCATTTCTAGCCTGTCGGCAGCACCGACCCGGATGGTCCGAGGACCATCCGGGTTTTGCCTGTGTGGCGACCGGCGCGGGCTGCCTGTTGACCCTTTTGCGTCCCCATCCTATACTGCTGGTAAGGCTTGCCTGCCCCGCCCGGGCATCGGCGGACGGTAGGCGGGTCGGGCCCACCCCTGATTTGCGTTCTATCCACGAATCCATCCGCCCGGGAGATCAGTATGGGGCTGCCTCACAGTTCTTCGTGCTCGGCCTGGACCACCGCCTGGTGTCGGTCCGTCCTGCGTCAGGGGCCATTTTGGGGCATGTTCGCGCTTCTTTTTGCAGGCGCCGCGATACCGGTCGGATTGGCCGGCGCTGCCGTGAACCCGGAGGTTCCCCTGCGGGTGACCGCCAGCGACGGCGGGCAGGTGCATCTGGCGGTGGGGCCGCTGGCGGTGCGGTGGCGATCGGAGGAGATTCCCGGAGATGCGGGCCGATACTACGACCTGGTCGTGCCGGGGTTCAGCAACCTGGGCGACCCGGGGGCTCCGCGCACCCCGCGGCAGGGTGGTTGGGTCCTGGTTCCGCCGGGTATGCGGCCCGAACTGGAAGTGATTTCCGAGGAGTGGGCGGACGCCGGAGGCCGGGTGCTCCTGCCCGCGGCGGTACCGGTGATTCTGCCCGGATCGGACGACGGCGGCCGTTTCGTGTCGGAGATCCGGATCGCTCCCGGCCAGCCGTTGCCCGGGGGCGTGGACATCCCGCCCTTGGCCCGTGAGGCCTTCGCCAAGCGGGGTCAGAAAGCCCGTACCCGGGCCGTCAGCCTGGGTGACGTCACCTGGTGGCGCGGCCGGCAGGTCGTGCCGGTGCTGCTGGTGCCGGTGCTCCACGATGGCCTGGGGCGCGCCGACCGCGTCCTGGTCGGCGGCGAGTGGAGGATCCGTTTCGTGCCCCGCGACAAGTCTTCCGGCCCCAGCGACCCCGGTCCGGCGCGCGAGGACGGGCGGGGCGATGACCGTTTTTCCGGGGCCTTCCTCAACGCCAACCTCCTGGATGCCACCTTGCCCGAGAGCGCGACCGCGCCGGGCGGCAAAGCCATCGCTCTCCCCGGAGTGGTCCACAAGCAGGCGACCCTGCTGGCCCCCGAAGCGCGGCTGGCCGTCAAGACCACGCGGTTGCAGCGGGTCACCGCCACGCGTTTGCGGGAGCGGGGCCTGCTCCCGGACACCCCCCTCGCCGAGGACGCCATCCGCCTCTACCAGCGTCGCTACCTCGGGCCGACCGGGGCGGGGGACTTCACCGAGATCGAGGTGCCCATCCTGATGGTGGGCGACGGCGGGAATTTTGAAGGGGACGACTTCTTCGTTTTCTACGGGCTGCGCCTGCTCGACGATACGGCCTACACCGCGGATCTGGGCGACGGGACCGTGGACGTTCCCGGTTGCGGTGACAACTACGAGATGAACAACGAGGCCAATCTCTACTGGCTGGCGGCCGCCGAACCTGCGCCGGGAGAATCCTGGGCCAGGATGGGTTCCGTGGAAATGCCCGCCGCCGCCACCACCCCACTGAGCACCTACCGCCGCAGCGAGCGCCACGAGAAGCAGGTCGCCTTCCGGGAACACAACTACAGTCCCGGGGACGACCGGGTGTATCAGAACGATTTCAGCGACGCGGAAGCCACCGCCACCATCGACCCCTTGTGGTCTCCCGCTCTCGGCGGTCAGGATGCGACCATTCAGGTGGGGTATACCGGATTCAGTACCCGACCGGGCCGACTCCTGCGCTTCGACCTGCTGGTGGACAATTTCCCGACCGCAGCGCTGGGTACCCAGATCTATCTGGCCACGATGTCCGAACAGACCCGGATTTTCTCGGTGGCCGCGGGATTGCTCGCCGGCAATCGGGCCGAGGTGGTCATGACCCGGGACGAGGCCGAGTCCGCTCTGTACGCCTACTTCAACTGGATGCGCATCGAATACGACGCCTATTACCGGGCGTTGAACAACGAGCTGCGTTTCAACAGCGGCGGCGGCGGCGGAACCCGCCCGATCGAGGTGACCGGGTTTACCGGTTCCGATCTGGGTCTGGTCGATATCACCGATCCGCGCCGGCCCGTGGCGGTCAACCTGCAGTCCGCCAACATCCAGGCGGACGGTCAGACCTGGACCCTGTCCATCGCCCCGAGCCAGGTCTCGGCACCGCGGGAATTCGTCGCGCGGGGGGATTGGCATGGCGGCGGGATACCGGAATTCAGCTACATCAGTTCGTCCCTGGCCGCAGATCCCGAGGATCCCCGCGTCCTGACCGGACCCGAACCCGACCTGCTGGTGGTCACCCACGCCGATTTCCGTGACGCCATCGGGCGCTGGGTGGAACACCGCAAGGCGAGAGCCGGGGGAGACCTGACGGTCAAGGTGGTGGACGTGCAGGATCTGTACGACCACTACAGCGGCGGCCTGCACGACGCCTGGGCCATCAAGCGTTTCGCGGCCGAGGCCGTGGCGCGCTGGGGAAGCTGGGCGCTCATGCTGGTGGGTGACGCCAACGAGAATGTCCGTGGATTCAAGGTTCCTTCCGACGCCCAGGGCTGGGCGACCGACTTCGTACCCGCCCACTACCACGTGCAGCGGGCCCTGGACTACAACCCCGAGCTGATGGCAACGGACAAATGGTACGCCACCAGCGAGGCGGGGATGACCTATCCCCAGGACAATTTCCCCGTCCAGGTCCGCACGCCCTGGGAGATGTATGTGGGGCGCTTCCCCTGCAACAACGTGGCTGAGCTGAACACCATGATCGACAAGGTGATCCTGGTGGAATCGCCCGCGGCGGGGCAGCCGTGGCGCCGGCGGGGCATCTTCTTCGGTGACGATTCCTGGTCCAACGGTTACGGCCTGGACGCCCTGAGCAAGCTGACCTACCGCAGCAGCATCGAGGATGTCTTTGCCGATAGTACCCGCACGGCGGCCCGTTACTGGAGTCGGGGAACTCCGGTCACCCTGGAGGCCGACACCCTTTTCCTGGCCAAATGGCTGGAGCCATTGTGGCCCCAGGGGGCGTCAGAAGATCGCTCGATAAGCGAGTTTGCCGGCTATGCGGAACAGTACGCCCTGCCCCCTCTGCTGCAGGCCCTGAATACCGGCGGCCTGGTTTGTTATTACCAGGGGCACGCCAACCAGTACGTGCTCTGTTCGGAGTACTGGATCCAGGATGAACTGGGCACCACGTTCCGCAAAGACGTCGCCTCCATGAACAACGCCACCGCGCCGTGGTTCTTCTTGGGACTGGGCTGTCACATCTCCGACTGGGCCCAGGATACCGTGAGCCTGGGTTCGCGCCCCAAGGAGCGGTCCCTGTCCGAGAAGATGATGATCCGTTCCGGCGGCGGAGCTTCCGGCACCTACGGCAGTTCCGGTTACGAGTTCATCGACAGCAATGCGGTTTTCACCGAGGTGATCTTCCGGCGCTGGATGTTCAACCCGCCGACCTTTGACGGTCTGACCGGCAACACGCAGGCTTTGCCCGGTTCCGCCCGGGCCCCCCGCAGCCGCTGGATGATCGGGGAATTGCTGTGGGCCGGCGAGGCGGACATGCAGGTCCTGCGGGGAACGAATTCCATCTACCAGCAGATGATTTCCCAGTTCACTCTCCTGGGCGATCCGTTGATGATCCTGGATGCCGGGGAACCCGAGGTCAGCGCCGCGTTTGACGATGAGCCGGGGACGCCCCTTAGCGGGGAGATCGTCCTCAAGGACACCGACGGGTCGAACCACCGGCAACTGAACGTCGTGGCCAAGGACGAGGCCGGCATCGACCGCCTGCAGCTGGTGGATTCCAGGGGAACGGACCTGACCGCATCGAACGTGGCGGAAACCCTTCCGGACGGCGAAAGCGACCACCAGGAAGTCCATTTCGCGACGGATATCCCCATCCGACCCTTCGCCCATACCCTGTCCGTCCAGGTCTTCGATACGGGGGCTTCCCTGGCGACGGACCGCCACTGGCAGCTGGATCTGACGGTGCCCATGGAGGCGGAGATCACCTCCGGAGGCGGGCCCGTGGACCCGGCTGAGTTCGTGTTCATCCCCGAGGTTCCGGTGGAATTCTCCCTCGACATCGCCAGCGGTGCGTCCTTGACCGGCGACGAGACCATCACCGTCGATAGCGCCGACCTGGCCCTGTCCGGGATCGCCGTCACCCGTTCCGATGCCCACAACCTGCGGGTGACCTTCACGGCCGAAGTCGTCGATGGTGTCGAGGACGTCCGAAGGCAAGTGGACCTTGTCATCGACGACGGCACCGGAACCTATCGCACGACCTACGAGCTGCAGTCCGGCAGCGGCGGAGGAGTGGGCATGGCCCTGGGGCGGGTGTTCAACTTCCCCAATCCCATGGCCGACGCCACCCGCTTCGTCATCGAGTCCGCCACCGGTGGCCAGGGTGTCATCCGGGTATTCGCGGTATCCGGCCGGGTGGTGGCGAGCATCCCCTTCACCTTCGGCGGTGGCGGTGAGGCCGGGATCGTGCCCTGGGACGCCCGGGACGGCCGGGGCGACGAACTGGCCAACGGGACCTATCTGTACCGGGTGGAAATGGATTCCCCCGGCGGAAAGATCGCCGGCGACATCCAGCGACTGGTCGTGATGCGCTGAGAACCCTGGGCCAGGGAGGGCACGGGTGGAAACTTCGAACCCGAGAGGCCGCCTGAGGGCGCTGATCGGTGTGGTGGGCCTGGCCGTCCTGTTGGCCGGCTGCGCCGGTCCCCAGCGTATGCCCCCGGTCGTCACCGACGCGACGCCGATTCCCGCCCTCGAACCCGGCCTGCCTGCCCTGCTGGGGATCGGCCTGGCCGAAGGTCGGGACGAATTCTCCCTGAGTTGCGACGGTCCCTGTGTGGTGACCGACGCGGACTCGGGGGCCGAACTGGCCGTTCTGGCCGGCGGGGCCTCCTTGAGCCTGGAACGTCGGGGATCGCTGGTCTTCTGGCGCAGCGCCGCAGATTCGGGTGCCGCCGCCCGGATCGGGCTCCGTCCGCGGGATCCCGCCCACCTGCTCACGTTCGACGACCGCCTCTGGCGGGGTGATTTCCTGGTCATGCCCACACCCGGCGGAGCCGGGCTGACCCTCGTCAACAACGTCGATCTGGAGAGCTACCTGCTGGGGGTCGTGCCCTGGGAGATCGGGCGGCACGGCACCGACGCCCTGGCCGCCCTGGAGGCCCAGGCCGTGGCCGCCAGGACCTACACCGTCGGTCACCTGGGCGAGCGCGCCGACCACGGATTCGACCTCTTCGCCGACGTCATGGACCAGGTCTACAAGGGCGCCACCGAGGAGGATCCCCTCTGCAATCAGGCGGTGCGATCGACCCGCGGTCTGGTGCTGGAAGCGGACGGCGAGCTGGTGCAGGCCTACTACAGCGCGTGTTGCGGGGGGGTGAGCAGCCGCATCGAACAGGTTTGGCCGCGACCGGCCCGCTCGTATCTGCTCAACCGTCCCGACGGGCCGGGGTCCGGAAAACCGGCGTTCTGTGCGGGATACGGGAAACTCCTGTGGGAACAATCCTGGTCGCGTGACCAGCTGTCGGCCATCCTGCAACGCACCTTGCCCGACTATTACCGGGAATACGGCGCCGGGACCCGCGGCAGGTGGGTGGGGGCCATTTTCCATCCCCGGCACGCGGGGGCCGACCCCCTGCGGCCGGGCGACCTGCTGAACCTGGAAATCCTGCGGCGCACCCCCAGCGGTCGGGTGGCGGATCTTGCGCTGACCACCACCGCCGGGACCTACCACGTGCGGGGCGACCGAACCCGCTGGGTGCTGGCCCCTCCTGCGGGCTCCGGCACCATCCTGCGCAGCGCCATGTTCGAGCTGAAACTGGACCGGAGCGGAGAGGATCTGCAGCAGGTGACGGCCATGGGCCGCGGTTACGGCCACGGCATCGGCATGTGCCAGGTGGGCGCCCTGGCCCGGGCGAGGGCTGGACAGGATTTCACGGCGATTCTGGCCCATTACTACCCGGGCGCCAAGCTGGTGCGGCTCAGGACGGAAGCGAGCCGGATTCGGGAGTAGGCGAAACAATCATTTGACATCCTGTGGGGCCGTCGCTAGATTTCGGCTTCGATTTTGCCTCGAGGCGGGGGCGTAGTTCAGATTGGTTAGAACGCCGGCCTGTCAAGCCGGAGGTCGCGAGTTCAAGTCTCGTCGCTCCCGCCATTTCCTCTGACCGTACCTTGGGGTGCGGTTTTTTCATTTCGCCCCTGCCGACCTGTCCAGGCCCACCCGCCAGGCGCATATTGACCTTCCCGGGATTTCCCGCCAAAATGGCCGGGTTCGCTAGCCGCAGGTGCCAATCAAGGAGATACCCATGACGACAATCCATGCTCCCGTTCGCGCCGCAGCGGCCGCCCTGGTGGCAATCATGCTGCTGTGCGGGGCGACCGGGTGCGGCCCCCAAGCCGAGGAGAAGACCATGAACCAATCCGCGTCGGGGGATTGCGCTTGGGTCGATGAGGGCGACCTGACCGTGATACCCGATCTGGCCCAGCGTCTGGAGGCCTACGCGCCGACGGTCCTGGATCCGGACATCAGCCACCTGGACGCGGTCCAGATCCAGGTTCTCGAGAAGCTGGTGGCCGCCGGCAAGCTCATGAACGAGATCTTTCAGGAGCAGGCCACACCCTGTCGCGACGCTTTTCTGGAGCGCCTGGGCGGCATGCCCGTCGCCCAGCGTGACCTGGTGGCGCGCTACTTCCGCATCAACGTGGGGCCCTGGGATCGCCGCTTTCATTTCGAACCCTTCGTGGGCTCCTGGGAATACCCCAAGGGCGCCAACTTCTACCCGCTGGATATGACCGAGCAGGAGAAGGCGGCCATCGGCCGGACCGGCTCGGGTTTCGACGACCTGTTGACCATGGTGCGCCGGGACAAGGACGGCCGACTGGTCGCCATCGGGTATTCGGAATTCTTCAAGCCGCAGCTCACCGCGGCTGCGGGACTGCTGAGAGAAGCCGCCGGCCTGACCGCCAACGCCAGCTTGAAGGCTTTCCTGGAGGCCCGGGCGGACGCCTTCCTGAGCAACGACTACTACGCTTCGGACATGCTGTGGATGGATCTGGACAGCGACGTCGAGATCACCATCGGGCCCTACGAGACCTACG
>PFVX01000013.1:8743-9056 GCA_002790835.1 bacterium CG_4_9_14_3_um_filter_65_15
AAGGCCGAGCTGCCGCCGGGGACCACCTTCGACCAGGTGATTACGCTGAAGAACATCGGGTCCACGGCGTGGGACGCCAGCTGGCATCTGACCCGCGAGAAGGGAGCCATGTCGCAGGTCGCGTCGGTCGGGATGCCGGACGTCGCGTCGGGCGCGGAAGGCACCGTGACCATCCCGATGGTGATGCTCCCCGGGGTCTTCGGTGGCTTCAATGAGATCTGGCAGCTGCGCGACGCCGATCAACGCGTCGTGCCGATCGACGGCGCGGCGACGCTGTGGCTACGCGTCCACGCCATCGGAGACGATGACGCCT
>PFVX01000042.1 GCA_002790835.1 bacterium CG_4_9_14_3_um_filter_65_15
AGCTGGTCGTGCGTCAATCGTCTGCCGTCGGTGTTTTTCATGGGGGTACAGATAATGCATTACCCGGAGAATGTCTAGACAATTATGAGACGAATAGTAACGGCGTCCAAGCCCTTCTGGAACACGACGGCAAGCTGTACGTGGGCGGCCGCTTCTTCGCCGCCGGGCCTACCGACACCCACAATCTGGCGTGCTGGGACGGCAAGCGGTGGCGGGACATGGAAGGGGGAACCGATGGCCCCGTTCTCCATTTGGTCTCATTCGATGGGAAGATCGTCGCCGGCGGCACATTCTCCCGGGCAGGCAAAGAGGTGGTCGCCGGTTTGGCGGCCTGGAACGGGCGGAACTGGGAATCCCTGGGTGGCTTCGAGGACGATGCCCAAATCGGCCCGGTCGAAATTACCGCGCTGTTCAGCGATGGCGACCGCTTGATCGCCGCCCCGAAATCGGGGCGAAAAAATCGCGGCCTGTTCATCCGGGACGGGAACTCGTGGCGCCGGTTGGCTGGCATCATCTCTTCCGTACGGTCCGTCACCGTGTACAGGGACCGCATCGTAGCCCTGCTCGATGGCGCGATCGACCCTTTCGGTCGCCGTTCCTCCGACCCGGACCGGAGCCTGGTGACCTGGGAAAACGAGCAATGGCGGTGGCTGAACTGGCCTTCTCCCGGAATCCTGGGCAGATCCCCACGCTTCACTCTCTATCGCAACGAACTGGTCGTCGCCGGTCGGCTCGGCTCAACCGCTCCCATCACCTTCGAGGCCTGGCGCAATGACCGCTGGCACACCATTGCAACCTGGCCGGATTCCGGAATCGTGTCGACGATGCGTGCCGTCGGCGACACCATGTATGCCACGTTCAACCCATGGATGGGTCACAACGACGGTGCGGAACAGACCATGGTTCTGCGGTGGGATGGAAAGAGTCTGGCTCCGGTGGGCGAACCGTTCCGACCGGGGTTCATCCTCCCCGCCCGCCTGGCCGCCGAACCTGGTCACCTCGCCGTCGTGGGTATCCGGGGCCCCACTCCGACCCCTTCCCGCAAACGGAGGGAACCGCGACCCAGCGAAATCTGGACCCTTTCCGGATCCGGGAGCGCGTGGCGCCGCCTGCCTGATCTGCCCATCCCCGACGCCTATCCCGGTGAAGCGGTCTATTCCGGTGGGGATCTCTTCATATCGACCGTGCAGCCCATAAGGGACAGAGGGCCGACCATTTGGCGATGGCACAAGGACGCCTGGCAGGCCACGTTTTCCCATGCCTCGGGCCAGATCCCCTTTTTTTACCGGAACGGGGATTCCCTCTGGGCCGGCCTGCAACACGTCAACTTGACGGACAACCCCCTGCCGCCCCTGATGCGCTGGGACGGAAGCCACTGGCAATCCGTCGGGACGGTTCTCCTGGACGGCTCCACCAGCGGCAGAACGGCATCCGTCCAGGCCATGACCATCTTCCGGGGCGAAATCGTGGCCACTGTCGGCTTTACTGAACCCGGGCAGGTGCGGCACAGTCCGTCCTTCCAGAGCCTCGTGTGGCGCGAGGGGAATTGGCGTCGGTTGCCGGAAATGTTGCCATGGTGCATCGGCCTCCTCTCCCAGGGGGACCGGCTGTGGGTAGCTCAACCCCGAAACGGACCTGTCAGCAATGTTCCGCTCAGCTACCGCGACGGGCCGTTGGCCGTGGGCGAAGCTGTGCCCGATGACCAGGTCGCGCGCTGGCATTCCCTGGAGCAGCGAATCCAACCTCCGGCCCCGCCGCCCCGGGGACTTCATCCCTTGGAAGCCGCTGCAATTCCGGATATCGGGCTACCCGTCCCCGTCGCGGCCGTTCCTGACACGTTCGACCATGCCGGCCCGACCTTCCAGAAAGGACATCCGGGCTGGTTCGGGCGATTGCGTCAAGTGGCCCAGAAGTCCGACTCGAACAATCACTCACCGGGCTCCCTGACCACGTTGCTGCAGACCCACGAAGTCCTGGGTGTGAACTTCCCGGCTCCGAAAGCGGCTTCGGTGTGGTTGCATTTCCGCTGGCGAGCAGAGTTGCCGTCGTTCCCCCGTGAAGGGAAAGCCGCTATTCTCGATGTCTCCCTGGTCCGCGATGTGGGCACCCAGCCCACCCTCGGAGCCAATGCCGGACTCGTCCCCATTTGGGCCGACCCCGACAGTTCGGGGTGGACCTCAGAAACCCTGGCCTTGGCCCTCGATGACACCGCCCGGACCGTGACGGTGAAATTCGGCGTCTCCCCTGGCGGAAATCACGCCCGGATCGAATTGGAGGATGTGCGCATCGAAACCCGCGACGCCACAGTGCCGGACCTTCCGGAGCAGATATCCTCCTTCCTGACCACACGCTTCCGGGGCCGCTCTGGCACCCCTCTGCAGGTGGAGGATCTCCCCCCGATGCCATACCCCGACCAGGCCAACGCCCAAACACAGGACTGGCTCCAACCCTTGTACAAGTCCGGGATTCTCACTGATCTTGAATCACTGCCGGCCGATCAGATGAAGGCCCGACAAAAGGCGCTCCAGATTTTCCATGCAGCAGTGGACAGCGCCTTGATGGGGGGCGGCAAGAAAAGCGGTTGGTTGCCACATGGGGTCTACTACCTGCGAGGCGGAGATGCCATTGGCAGCTTGCGTGAGTTTTTCCGGCAGGGGCGGCAAGGCAAACAGCCTGGACTGGCCAACCTCGGCCCGGATGCCGGGGTTGTTCTGGATTTCAGACAGTCGCCGAAATCCGGGTATCGATCCTATCTTCCCGCCTGCGAACCCACCTCTTGGCAGCATGCCATGGACCTGGCCGCCTGCATGACGGACAAAACCGTCGATTTGCTCGTGTACGAGGGTGACGAGGATTTCTGGCGGGATTTCGATTCGACGGACGCAGCCACCCGTGAGGAGGACGGCCGAATCATCCTTCAAACCCTCCCCCACAACACCTGGACCGATCGGCCGCCAGTCGTCGTGCTGACGAATCTCTGGTCGGACGCCCTGACCGTGCTGGCTCTCAAGGGCCGACCGGGTGTTAAGGTCGTGGGCGAAACCACGCGAAACCTGAAACGCCCGGCTACCCAATTCCGCTACACCACCGGCCAGATCCAGTACCTGCCCACAGGTGTATACTGGACTCCGGACGGTACCAATATCCTGATCGACGGTGTCGTCCCGGATGTGCCCGTGGCGTTCAGTGCCGACGAAGACCGGGCGCTGACCAAGGCCTTGGAGGTATTGGTAGGGATGCACTAGGGGTCAATCCTCCCCTCGTGAGTTCATCCGTCCAGGGCTAACGTGAATTATCCTGACATGCGTATCCAGATACACTGACAAAGAAGCCGGGATCTCCTGCCGGAATTTCCGGCAGGAGATCTTCAACGGCCCCACCAATATCCGTTGAGTTCACCAAATCGGATTCAGCGTACCCGATTATCCCGACCACAATCAAGAATATCACGCCCCCGCAACCACATTGTCCTGGATCGACCAAGATGGGATCCCCGCCCTGTGGACTCAGGGGGATGGGGACCGATTGTTGGGGCTCAGGTCCTGGGGATTGTCCGGCTGACGGCGAATCGGAGCGAAGCGACGAGCAAAACCCGGTTGTTAAGCCGGGTTTTGCGCTGAGCAAGTCAGCCGGACAATCCCCAGGGCCTGAGCCCCGAGAATTGACCCATTTTCCCCTGAACCCACCAGGCGGGCATCACCCCCCGGTCTGCCGCACGCAATCGATCACGGTCCCATCGACCCATTTGATCGCCGCGATGACCTTCTCCCCGAACTCCGGCGCCTGCGGTTGGCCGCCGACGATGGCCTCGACCTCGGCCTTGATCTCGGCGATGGGCCGGATCGGCAGCGACGACCCCTTCAGCTGCTCGATCAGGTCGCGCCGCTGGGGGTTGATGGCGATGCCGCGCTCGGTGACGATCACGTCGACCAGTTCACCGGGGCCGCACAGGGTGGTCACCCGGTCGACGAGTACGGGAATGCGGTCGCGAAAGCTGGGGATGGGCAGGATGGTGCACTTGCTGAACAGGCAGTTCTGCCAGCCGCCGATGCCGTGCAGCAGGCGGCCGTCCGAGTGGGTGACCACGTTGGCGTTGAAGTCCACGTCGACCTCGGTGGCGCCCAGCACCACCACATCCAGCATGCCGGCGAAGTTGCCCTTGCCGTGCCAGTTGTAGCTGGTAAACGGCGAGGTGTTCACGTGGCCGGGGTTCTCGCGCATGGAACGCACCCCGTCGAGGTCGAAGGTCTGCCCGTCGAGGATATAGTCGGTCAGGCCCTCCTCCAGCATGTCCACCAGGTACTTGTTGGAGCCCCCGCGCACGAAGCGGGCCTTGATGTTGCGGGCGCGCATCATGTCGCGCAGGAAGATGGCGAAAGACAGCGAGGTGCCGCCCGCACCGGCCTGGAAGCTGAAGCCGTCGGTGATGATCCCCGCCTCGTCGCAGAACCGGGCGGTCAGCTCGGCGATGAGCAGGCGGTCCGGCGACTTGGTGATCTGCGTCGTGCCCGAGACGATCTGCGAGGAGTCGCCGATGGAATCCATGACCACGACCTGGTCCACGTTGTTGCCCTGGATCTGCCACGGGATGCACGGGAACGGCACGAGGTTGTCGGTGACGGCGATCACGTGGTCGGCGTACTCGCTGTCGGCCAGGGCGAAGCCCAGCAGACCGCAGGCGGTGGGTCCGCGGTCGCCCGTGGCGTTGCCGAAGGGATCGGCCGTGGGCGCGGCGATCACCGCGATGTCGATGTGCACCTCGCCGTCCTGCACCGCCTGGTAGCGTCCACCGTGGCTGCGCAACACGGCCATGCCCCGCATCTTGCCCTTGGAGCAGTAGTCACCCAGAGGCCCGTTCATCGAGCCCTCGATGTGGTGGAGCACCCCGTTTTCCATGTGCTCGATCATGCCGGCGTGACAGGGGAAACTGGCCGAGGGGAACCAGCGCAGGTCCTTCACCCCCAGCTCGGCGGCAGCGGCGAACACGGCGCCCGCCACGAAGTCGCCGTTGCGCAGGTGATGGTGGGTGCTGATGGTCAGGCCGTCGCGCAGCCCGGCCTTCTGCAAGGCCTCGGTCAGGGAGGCGGTGACCTTGTTCCCGTCCAGGGGATAGTCGTTGCACGAGCGGATGGGCGGGGCGGCCTTGCGTCCGGTCGGAGCGTGCTTGCCGACACCCTTGTAGGGCACGGCCTCCGTGCCGTTGATCTCGGCGGGCACCAGGCGCCCGGCGGCGTTTTCCACGAGACGGGTCATAAGGCAATCCTCTGGTTCGGGGCAGGCATGGCAGCCCTTCTGGAGGTCGGATTTCCCGCAATATGCAGCGTGGAATTGGGCCGGTCAATCCTGGATCGAGCGGCGAAAACACACCGGGTTCAGCGGAAGAGTGCCTTCACCCCCGACCAGGTCCTGTCCTCGGACGGGAGCGCCGCATCGACCCAGTCGAGGGTCACCTGAGCGGTCATGGCATCCTGCTCGTCACGTTCGAGATACCAGGAGGAGATGTCGAGCCGGTATTGCCCCGGTGGGAGGACCAGCTCGCCATGGGTCGTTCCCGCCGCAGCGTCGAGGAGCGTGGCGGTCGATTTGTCCGGGTAGGTGATGGTGGCGGTCTGGTCCCGGTGCTCGTAAAGACCGTCGAGGTTGCCCTCCGACGCGCAATCAGCCACCAGACCGACCGTCCCACCGACCAATACCAGGCAGCTCAACTCCGTTGCGATATCGATGGAAAAGAGGTTCATCGGTTCCGGATCGAGATCCGCCCACGAGGACCTGGCCACCATGCCGTCTGCGCCGCAGTGGACCAGGTATCCCCACTGGTTTTCGGTGTCCGGGATGGCCAAACCGCTGTCGAAGGCCGGACCCTCGGCGGCGTCATGAGTCCACTCGGTCCACGCCACCGGCGTGGGGCTGAAATCGGCGAACAGGGACAGATACACTTCGCCGGAGGCTTCGAGGACCGTCACCGGCTCGACGGCCGCTGCAAACGATGCGCAAAAGACCAGGAAAACCATCGTCAGCCAGCCGAAAAGGCGGCCGCCCGCGATTCTGCCCATCGGAATACCTTTCGCAAGGGTGTTCCTCGGAATCGATTCAGGAATTATATCACAAGCGAGGGCAGGAATGGGTGACGAGGGGCAGCAATCCACTCAACCGGCGGCATTTTCCACGAGCTTCGTCATCGGCCTTCTCCTTGGAGCAGTTCCAGCAGAATCTCGCCGGCATCGCGCACGGCCCGGGGGCAGGGTTCCTTGCTCAGTTCTTCCTCGTTGACCTTCTCCGCCACCCCCGGCAGGGACAGGTTGTGACCCAGGATGTCGGTGCACATGGTCGAACCCTTGCGCTCCTGGTAGCGGCGCAGGAATTCCCGGGTCAGCGTGCGGATGCGTTCGTGGCCTTCATCGTCGTCCGGATCGGTGGGGCCGAAGACCAGCCCCAGCACCAGCAACGCTCCGGTGGCTGCGCCGCAGGGGCCGTCGGTGCGGCTGATACCCCCGCCCAGGGGCGAGGCGACCTTCAGGGCCAGATCCCGTTCCAGGCCCTCCCCCGGGCCGAAGCTGCCGAGCAGGGACTGGGCGCAGCTGTAGCCGTCCGTGAACATCCGCACGGCCTGTTCCGCCCGCTCCACGCTAATCTTCTTCCCGGGAATCGCGCCAGTCATCGCCCAGCAGGCCCACTTCCCGGGCCATGGCCACCGTGGTCTGGGCCCTCTTGACCACCGGCGCGTCGATCATCTTGCTGCCCAGACTCACCACACCCAGACCCTTGGCTTCGGCCTCCTCGAAGGCCAGCACGATGCGGGTGGCCTTGGCGATCTCGACCTCGTCGGGCGCAAAGGCGCGGTGAACCTCGGCGATCTGCCGCGGGTGGATGCAGCCCTTGCCCACGAAGCCCAGGCCCTTGGCCTCGACGCAGCTGGCGATCAGGCCCTCGGTGTCGGACACGTCGCTGAACACGGTGTCGATGGGCTGGACGCCCGCCGCCTTGGCGCCGTTGACCACCTGACAGCGCGCCCAGAACGATTCGGCGCCCATGGCCGTGCGCTGGGTGCCGATGTCGGCGGTGTAGTCCTCCAGACCGATGGCCAGGGCGGCCACCCGCTCGCAGGACGCAGCGATCTCGTAGGCCTTCCATGCGCCCAGGGCCGATTCGATGATGGGCATCAGCAGCACCGGTTCGCCGCGGCCCGTCGCGGAGGCGATGGCCCGGATGCGCTCGTCGACGGCGGTCACCTGGCCCGGGTCTTCCACCTTGGGAATCAGCACCAGGTGAACGTTGTGGGGGATGATCCAATCCAGGTCGTCCAGGCCGCGCTCGCCCTGGTTGATGCGAACCATGCGCTCGGAGCCGTAGAAGTTCACCGCCCGCAGGGCGTTGCGCACCAGGCAGCGCGCGGCGTCCTTCTCGCCGGGGGCCACCGAATCCTCGAGATCCAGGATCACTCCATCGGGGCCGTGCAGGCCGGCGTTGGGATAGAATTTGGGTTCGTTCCCGGGCAGGTACAGGCGGCTGCGACGCAAGCGGCCGGGGCGGGAGGCGTACCCGCAATGGTCGGCGGCCGGCAAAAGGAATGGCGCGGCGGGTTCGTGCCCGCTGCGGCGCACGGCGGCTTCCAGGCGGGCGGCCAGCACGAAGGGCAGGGCGCCCTGGTCGACGACCGTCACGCGGGCGTGGTCCAGACCCATCACCCGACAGCCCTCGCCCACGAGGCCCTCGATGGACTGCCCGTACATCCCGGCGACCTTGCTCTGCAGGGAAATGTCCAGTCCGCCGCTCTGCCGAGGTTCCACTTCGATCCAGCAATCGGACCTCACCTGGGGTCCTTGCTGTCCCGCCGCTCCGACAGGGTGCTTGGAGGCCATGTCGAATCCGCCTTTCCTGGCGTCTGAGGGGAAAAACGCCCGTCTGGAGGAATGATGGTTCAGAATCCCCGAGGAGGCAACCGGGAATCCAGGGGCCCCAAATCCCCGATTTGTCACGGATTTGTAAGGGGTAGGAACAATGTGCCCCGGGCCGCGGGGGATAAACACCCGAAATCCTGTCGGGTTCGGATTTACGATATCATAATATTAATTGAATTGATTGCCCAGGCACCCGTTTAAGGACATTGTTGGTGCATTCTCCGCGACGGATTCGAGCCCCGGAGCTTGGGGATAACCTGGGGACAAAATCCGCACCAAACGAAGCCGGGCCCCCCGCGGGACCCGGCATTCTGTGTAAATCGTGCGTTATTTTAGCTCCTGGGTAGCTCGCGCATGGTCGCTGCGAACAGCTTCCAGATTTTCTGGACCGAGCTGATCTGCACCTTCTCGTCCGGCGAGTGGGCACCCTTGATGTTCGGCCCGAAAGAGACGATGTCCAGATCCGGATACTTCTCCGTCAACAGACCACACTCCAGACCCGCATGGATGGCCAGCAGCTGCGGCTCGATGCCGAAAGCTTTGCCGTACTGCTTCTTGACCACCTGCAAGAGGTTGGACTTGAGGTTGGGCTTCCAGCCGGGATAGCCCTCGGGCTGGATGACCTCGGCGCCCGCCAGCCGTCCGATGGCGGCGTGCCGGTCGACCAGCTCACCCAGGACGCTCATCACCGACGAACGGCTGCAGCACACCAGGCGGATCTTGGCGCCGTCGGTGGCCACCACCCCGAGATTGGAACTCGTCTCCACCAGCCCGGGGATGTCCTTGCTCATGGCCAGCACGCCGTTGGGGATGGCGGTCATGAGATCCAGCGCCGTGCGACTGCTGGCCAGGCCCAGGCAACGGGGCGCCTTGACGGCGGCCACCTGCCAGGTGAACCCGTCGTCCACCCCGGCCAGTTCCTCGCCGGCGATCCGTTGCAGCTGCGCGTCGACGATCTGCTTGAACCGGCGGCCCTTGGCCTTGTCGATGACCACGCGGGCTTCGGCCTCGCGGGGAATGGCGTTGCGCATGCTGCCGCCGCGGATGTCCACCAGGCGCAGATCCATGTCCGCCGCTGCGACCGCCAGGGCGCGGGTGAGGATCTTGATGGCGTTGCCGCGTCCGGTGCCGATGTCCAGCCCCGAGTGGCCGCCCTTCAGACCGGTGATGGTCACCTTCCGTCCGGCGCTGTCCTTGGGCGCGCGCGTGGTGCGGTTGCGCAGGACGAATTCGGTGTCGCGGCCGCCGGCGCAGCCCACGAAGATGGCGTCGTCTTCCTCGGAATCGAGGTTGATCATGCGGCGCGCGGTGAAGAACCCGGGCATCACGCCCGCCGCGCCCGTCAGGCCGCGCTCCTCGTCCACCGTCAGCAGAACCTCGACCGGCCCGTGCGGCGTGGACTTGTCGTCGGCCAGCGCCAGGCCCATGGCCACCCCGATACCGTTGTCCGCGCCCAGGGTGGTGCCGTCGGCGGTCACCCAGTCGCCCAGGACCTGCAGCTTGATGGGGTCGGTGGCGAAATCGTGTTTGGTGGCCGCGTTCTTCTCGCAAACCATGTCCACATGGCCCTGGATCAACACCGGCGCGATCTTCTCCAGGCCCTTGGTGCCCGGAATGGTGATGAGCAGGTTGCCCACCTTGTCCTCTTTCCACGCCAGGCTGCGCTCATCGGCCCAGGCCTTCAAGGCGTTCATGACCCCTTGCTCGTTTCCCGAGCCGCGGGGCACACCGCTGAGCAGCTCGAACACCCGCCACACGGCGGAAGGCTGCAACTTGTCCAGTTTTCCCATCATCACTCCTTGGTTGGTTATCCGGATTCCGGTGAAACACGTCAGGGTTGGTAATGAAGAACAAGGCCCCACAATCCCGCAACATGAAGCTCGCCGCAGGGGTCGGCCGAAATTCCGTTGAGGCGGTCGAAACGCCCCGTATCCATGACGGACCAGCCGTTCCCCTCGTTGCGCAGAACCACTCCGCTGTAGCCGGAAGCGTAGATGGTCCCGTCGCCGGCGCCGGTCACGTCGAACAGGGAGAAGACGGTGCTGCTGGACTGGGTCGTCCAGGTGGTCGTGCCGAACTCGTCGGACACCCCGCCCAGGATGGTACCGTCGGCGCCCACCACGTACGCGCTGTCGTCGGCGCACCAAACCCCCTCGAGCGAGGCGTCGGTGCCGGCGTCGAGGGCGGACCAGACCACGCCGTCGAAATGCAGGACGGTCCCGCCCAGGCCCACGGCGTACACGTCCAGCGGGCTGCGCCCGTGGATCGCCGCCAGGGACAAGGTGGTGTTGCTGTCCATGGATTCCCAGCTGCGTCCGTCGAAATGGACGATCTCGCCGCCGGCCCCCACGGCGAACACGTTGCCCGTCGAGGTGCCCCAGATGTCCTCCAGGTTGGTTCCCGACTGCAGGTTCCAGACGGTCCATGGCCGACCGGCAAAGTAGCGCAGAATGACGCCGTCGGTGCCGGTGACGAAGAAATCGTCGGCGCTCACGCCCCATACGGCGGTGTAGTCCACGCCCGGCAGGTTCGGCGCGATGTTCTGCCAGCCCTCCGGCCCCTGCTGCAGGATGACCCCGTCCTTGCCCACGGCATAGACGTGGTCGCAGTCGGGGGCCCAGGTATCGGTCAGCCAGTGGCTCCAGCCCTGGTTGATGATCTCCCAGACCGGATTGGTCAGCTTCATCACCAGTCCGCCGTAGCCGACGAGCATCAGCACATTGTCGCCGTCATCCCACATTCCGTACAGGTAGCGTCCCGAGGCGATGGTCTCGGCCCCCCAGACACCCTCACCGCGGGTCAGGTAGGCGCCGTCCGCGCCGACGGCCACCGGCTGGTGGCCGGGGATTCCCCGCACGCTCCACAGCCGCCGGTTGGTGCCGCTGGCCTCGAGGGTCCAGGCGGCGCCGTCGAAGTGCAGGATGGTGCCGGACGACCCCACCACGTACAGGTTGTCCGGCGTCAGGCCCCAGACACAGTCCAGGGTGTTGGTCGTCGGGGTCGTCATCGCGGACCAGGCCGTGCCGTCGTAGTGCAGGATGACCCCGTCGCGGCCGGCGGCGTAGACATTGTCCCCACCGAAGCCCCACACCCCGTACAAGGTGGCGTCGGTCCCGCTGTCCATGGACGACCAGCCTTCGCCGTTGAAATGCAGGATGATCCCGTGGTCACCCACGACGAAAACATCGTCCGCGGTGGGACCCCAGATTCCCTGCAGGTTCTCGTAGACCCCCACGGACTGGATCCGCCAGTCCTGGCCGTCGAAGAGGTAGCAGGAACCGCCGTCACCGACGGCCCAGATCTCGTCGGCGGCGAAGCCCCACACCCCGCGCAGGTTGTAGAAGTAGCGGAACTGCCAGCTGCTCCACTGTCCGTCGCGGTAGCGGCGGATCGAGCCCTTTTCCCCCACCACGAAGAAGTGGGAGGAACTGACGCCCCACATGGAGCGGTTGGTGTAATCGGGCACCAGGGATTCGTTCCACACGCCGCCGTGGGGAATTCGGGGCGAGGAGGGGCCGTCGTCGCATCCGGACAGCGCGAAAACCAGCAACAGCAGGACCCCCAGGAGGGGGAACCGCGGCGCTGGGCGCCAAACCTGGAAGCCGAAACGGGTCATGCTGCCATTCACCTGCACGCTGCAAGAAGTGGAAATGTCCTGGGGTCGATTGTAACACATCGACCCGGACCGAAGGAGCCAAATACCCGCCCGATCCGGGTCAGGGCCTCTGGGCCGCCAGGGGCGAGGCGCCGGCCGGCCAGTTTCCCCGCTCGACCTTGCCCCGACCGGACGGCAGCACCAACCAGCTGTACTTGCCATAGTGGCTCAGGCGGTTGGCCAGCCCCGCCAGGCGCCGGGGAGACCGGGAATAGACCAGCAGCAGGGTGCGTCCCGGCTGGTCGGGGTCCGCGACCGCGAAGGCCAGGTCGACCTGTCCCAGGTCGTACCGCTTGCCGTCCAGGACCACGGTCGCGCCGCTGACATAGAGACCTTCGGGCAGCAGGCGCTTAGCCGCCGCCGCAGACGGGTTGATCATCACCCCGGCTCCCGCTGCGGCGGGAAGGGTCTCGTCGGTACTGAACACGGGATCGTCGGTTTCGGTGAAGGCCTCGGCGAATTCCCGGGCCGCCGGATTGGCCTCTCCCGTGGTGAAGGCCACGTCGTCGTGGGCGAAGACCTGGCGCAGGGTGGGCTCGATCTCCGCGGGATCCAGCCGGCGGAACAGGTGGCAGTCGGGATCCACGGAGATCCTCGTCGCCCCCGACGCCTTCAGGACAAACGGGGTGACCGCATCGGTGACGCGCAGGACGTGCTCCTGGTCGCCGGCCGGCCCGCCGACCACCACCGGGACGTCGAGAATGTAGGTCGGTTCGGACTGCCGGAGGGTGAAGGAGACCTGGTCGTCCGCGAATGCGACGTCCTCCAGGGCCAGGGACGGCGCTCCGGTCCGCTCCAGCCACTGGGGCCGGAAGGAAGCGAGATCCTGGCCGCCGGCTGCGCCGAAAGCCGTCAGGAAATCTCCCCACGAAGCCGGCAGATACTGGTGCTCGGCGGCCACCGTGCGCAGGGCCGCCAGGAAGGCGTCGTGGCCGACGAGGCGGTCGATCATGTGGAAGACCATCATGCTCTTGCCGTAACCGATGGCGCGCGTGGCCCCGCTGTGGCGGCTCATGAACTCGGACAAGGGGAAGTCCTTGTCCGGGTCCTGGACGTAGCCGGCGTAGTCCTTCAGGAGGTTGCGACGGTACTCGCGGGCCGCGGCGGCCGATTCCAGTTCCTTGTAGTGGTAGTCGGCGCAATACACGGTCAGCCCTTCGCACCAGTTTCCCTCGGACGAATCCACGAACACGGAATTGCCCCACCAGTTGTGGCAGATCTCGTGACCGAAGCTGGTGTAGGGAATGAAGGGCAGGCGCAGCACCTGGCCGCCCAGCAGGGTGTAGGACGGCATGCCGTAACCGGTGGGGAACCAGTTCTCCACCGTGGCGAACTTGGCGTAGGGATAAGGGCCGATCATCTTTGCGTACATCTCGAGGTAGGCGGCGGTGCGTTCCTCGTAGGTGGCCCGCAGGGTGGGGTCGTCATCCAGGAAATACGTGTAGCAGACGATGCCGCCGGCCAGTTCCAGCTCGTGGACCACGAAACGGTTGGCGATGAGATTCAGCCCGTCCGAGGGGTGCACGGCCTGCCAGCGGGTGTGCAGCACGTCCCCGGCCGGAGTGTGATCCAGGCGGCGCCCCTGGGTCACCGGCTCGAATTCCAGCGGGGTGGTCACGGTGACGTCGAACGTCGCCAGGGACTCCGGGTTCCCGGCCAGCCACTCGCTGCCCGAGGACATGTAGATCCCCTCGGGGCCGATGGTCGCGGTGATCTCGGCGCCGACCGTCTCGCGCGAAAAGACCACGTCGTCGGTGGGCTGGTGGAAGGTGCCCGAATATTTCAAGAGCAGGAAGCCGCCCATGGCCGAGGAATCGAGCCTCTGGTAGGGACCGTTCTCGTCCTCTTCGGGGTGGACCACGACCTGCGGATCGAGCATGGCCATATCGGTGCCCATGATCGATTCGAGGTTGAATCCGTCCCCGAGCCGCAGGTACGCCAATCCGGGCGGAACATCCATCTCGTCGAGGACTTGCACGCTGTGGGCGGCGACATCGAACTCGAGGGTGACCCGGTGCGCGATGACCGGCAGGGATTCGGCGGCGGCGGCGCCCTCGGTCGCGGCGAGCATGGTCCAGGCCAACAGCGCGATCAGGAATTCGGCGGCGCGAGGGCGGTGAGGCATGAATTTCATCCGGATCTCCCGTGATGGTGCAGGCGGTTGGGTTTCCCGCAGGATAGTCTTCGGCCGAGCCGGGATCAACCGGGGAAACCCCAGCGGTGATTCCCCTTGATTCTCGCAACCTGCGCTGGTTTCCTTCCCGCAGGAGGTAAGCCTTGTCCCGGCCCGGAAACGACAACCTTTTTGCCGATCCCGAATTCGTCGCTCGTCTGCAGCGACGCGATGCCGACGCCCTGCGCCGGCTGACGGCGGCCTACCTGCCCCAGGTCTACCGCGCCGCCCGGGGAGCCGGCCTGGACGACCCCAGCGCCGAGGACGTCACCCAGAACACCTTCGTGACCTTCATCGAGAAGATCGATTCCTTTGCCGGCCATTCCCACGTGCGCACCTGGCTGTTCGGCATCCTCTATCATAAGATTTCCGAAGCGAGGCGTTCCCGCGGTCGCGACACGGGTCACGAAGACATCGACGAGGTCATGGAGAGCCGCTTCCGCCATGACGGAAAATGGGCGCTGCCTCCCCGCTCCGCCGACCAGGGGACCTACGACGAGGAAGTGCGGCGCCATCTGGCCGAGTGCCTGGAGGGCCTGAGCACCGACCAGCGCCTGGCCTTCGTGCTGCGGGAAGTGGAAGGGCTGACCAGCGAGGAGATCTGCGCGGCCCTTGAAGTCAGCCGCTCGAACCTGGGCGTCCTGCTCTACCGCGGGCGCAACGGCCTGCGGGAATGCCTCGAAGCGCGGGACATCACCGGAACCTAGAAGGACGACCCATGCTCAAGTGCAAGGAAGTATCCCACATCGTCTCCGAGGACCTGCCCCTGGGTCTGTGGGGACGCATGATGCTGAAGATGCACCTGCTGATGTGCGTCCACTGCCGGCGTTACGCGGCGCAGATCCGCAGCCTGGGCCGGGGCGCCCGGCGCGAACTGGACCATCGCCCCTCCGCGGACCAGGCCCGGCGCATGGAAGACCGCATCGTCTCCGGGGTCAAACCCGACGAGCGCGGCGATTCCTGATCAGTCCACCACCACCGTCGCCATGGGCAGATTCTTCAGGTAGCGGTTCGTCACCCGCACCAGATCCGCCAGGGTCACGCCCTCGTACCACGTCACCGCCTTGAGATAGCCCGACAGATCGTGGTCCAGTTCGGCCATGCCCAGATAGTAGGCCTGCCCCATGCCGGACAGGCGCCGCATCATGGTCCGGCCCTGGCGGGCGCTGCGGATCTTGTCCATCTCGTCGGCCGTGATGGTTGCGGGGTCGAAGGTGGCGATGAAATCGGTGATCGCCTGCAGCCCCTCGTCTTTGCGTTCACTCGGCGGGTTGATCCAGGCGGTGAACTCCCCCTCGTCGCCGTGCAGGGCCAGGGACGACCCCACGCTGTAGCTCAGCCCCCGCTTTTCCCGCAGGTCCATGGCCATGCGGTCCGAGAGGATCGCCACCGCCAGGGACAGGGACGGAGCGTCGGCATCCTCGAGGGCGAAGATCGAACCGAGCCGGATGGCCGCCATCTCGCCGCCCACCGTGCGGGTGACCGTGGACGAGGTCGTCGTCACCGGCAGGGGCGGCAGATCGGGACCGGGGGTCCCGGTGCCGGGCAGGTCGTTTTCCAGGGCCGCCTTCAGCTCCTGGTGCGTCGCCGGCCCCACGATGGAAAACACCAGGTTCTGCGGCTGGTAGGCGCGGCGGTAGAGCATGCGGATCTGGTTGTAATCCAGACCCTGAAGGCTTTCGGCGCTGCCCTCGGGCGGCAGGACCAGGGGATGCTCGCCGTACAGGGCCTGATCCAGCAGATCGTTCGCCACGGTGCGGGCGCTGGCATGGTTACGCTGCAGGTCCTGGATGCGCATGTCGCGAATGCGGGCGAAGTCTTCGGCCGTGAACACCGCGTGCTGGGTCAATTCGGTCAGCAGGCCCAGGGCCTCCGCGCCTTCAGAGGCGGTGGTCTGCAGCCTGATGAAACTGAACCGGCCGTTGGTGTAGTAGTCGTCCATGGGAAAGCGGGGGTCGTCGTACAGCTTGACCACCGCGCCCAGGCGGCGCAGGCGGCGGGCCAGACAGGCGTGATCGCAGCCCCCGATTCCCTCTTCCAGCAGTCGGTTCACCAGGTCCAGGGCGCCCGCGGCGGCCTTTTCCCGGTCCAGCACCGCACGGCCGCGTACGGCCAGATGGACCGCCTGCAGCGGGTTGCCGGGAACCGTCTGACTGACCAGGACGGCGCCGTTGGCCAGGACCGAACGCTCCACTTTCGGGGGAGCCTGGGTGGTGATCTGGGGGGCGGCCTTGGTCGGAGACGGCTCGTCGGGTTGCCCCATCTTCTTCATGGCCTCGGCCATGGCCGGGGGCATCGCCATGCCTTCGGGGGATTCCGCGTCACCGGCCTTTTCCGGATCCGGCTCGATGAGCACGGCCTGGCAGGGGGCGTCCACGAGCCAGTTGGCCAGGATAGAGGTCACGTCGTCGGCCGTCACCTCGCGCAGGCGCTCCAGGTACGAAACGAAGAAGTCGGTTCCGCCGAGCACCAGGGGCTCGGCGATGGAGATGCCCGTCATGCGCAACTGCTCGCGTTCCAGGAGGGTGTTGGTTTCGCTCATGCGCACGATGCCCAGGATGTCCTCCCCGGTCACCCCGCCTTCGATGGCCCCGGTCAACGCGTCCTGGACCAGGCGGTAGATGTCGGTCGGGTCGGTCTTTTCGGTCAGCTCGAATTCCAGGTTCAGGCGGCTGAAATCCGGGGCGGCCTCCCACCACAGGGACAGGTCGGGCCGCACGTCCGGGTCCAGGTCCTCGAGGGCGCCGGTCAGGATGCCGCTCCCTTCGAGGGTCAGCAGGTCGGTCATGACCTGGAAGGCGTAGTAGTTGTCCATGCCGTAGGAGGGGGCGGCGAAGGAAAGGGCCAGCACCCGCCGGTCTCCCCCGCGGCGCACAACGGCCCGCGACTCGTGAACCAGGGAAACGGGCTTGAGCGGCTCATCGGGAAGGGTGCCCGGTGCGGTCGCGCCGTAGTACTGCTCGACGAGCTCCAGAACCTGATCCCGGTCGAATTTGCCCGCCACCGTCAGGATCATGTTGTTGGGCACGTACCAGCTGTGATAGAACGCCGCCACGTCGTCCCGTTGCATGTGCTCGAGGGTCGAGCGCGTGCCGAGGGTGGGCATTTCCAGGCTGGAGCCGCCGAAAATTGCCTGGCGCAGGGTCTCCTCGCCGAAGTGGCCCGGGGTGTCGCGTCCCTGGACCAGCTCGCCCAGGACGATGCCCTGTTCCTTGGCGAACTTCTCCTGCGGGATCAGGGAGTGGAACAGCATCTGCGACTGCAGATCCAGGCCGGTCTCCAGCTCCGTGGCCGGCAGCACGACCATGTAGTTGGTGAAGAACTTGCTCGTGTGGGCGTTGTTGTAGGCGCCCGCGTTGTCGGCCAGGGCGTACAGGGCGTCCTGGTCGTACTTCTGGGTCCCGTTGAACAGCAGGTGCTCGAGCATGTGGCTCATGCCGCTGGTTCGGAAATCCTCCCGCGCCGATCCCACCTTCACCTGGGTGTAGATCCCGACCATGGGCTGGGCGGGATTCCGCATCAGGATCACCTGCAGGCCGTTGTCGAGCTGCAGGATCTCCACGTTGGGGGGCAGCGGGTAGAAGGCCGGTTCCAGGCGGGGATCGAGGAGATGCCCCTCCTGGGCCAACGCCGCACCGGCGGCCACGGCGAGGGTCATCAACAACATGAGCGAGAGCGTCCGCGTAGCGTGCACCTTGGTTTCCTTTCGCAATTCTTAGCCGACGGCGGCTTCGGCCCCGTCGACGATGCCCACGAAATCCTCGGCCTTCAGGCTGGCCCCGCCGATCAGCCCGCCGTCCACATCGGGCAGCCCTATCAGTTCCCGGGCGTTGCCCGGTTTGCAGCTGCCGCCGTACAGGATCCGCATATTGGCAGCCACGTCGGCGCCCAGGATTTCGGCGACCTGAGCCCGCGAGAAGGCGTGCACCTGCTGGGCGATTTCCGGCGTGGCGGTCTCGCCTGTGCCGATGGCCCAGACCGGCTCGTAGGCCAGCACCAGGTTGTAGGCGTTGGGGCCCTCGAGCCGCGGCAGCACACCGGTGAGCTGGGCGCGGACCACCTCTTCGGCGCGACCGGATTGGCGTTCGTCCAGCAACTCGCCGAAGCAGAAGATGGCCTTCAGGCCGTGGGCGTGGACCCGGTCGATCTTGGCCCGGAATTCGTCGTCGGTCTCGCGGTGGTACTGGCGGCGCTCGCTGTGGCCGACGATCACGTACTGTACGCCCGCTTCCTTGAGCATGTCGGCGGCCACCTCGCCGGTGTAGGCGCCGTTCTCGTGGGCGGAACAGGTCTGGGCGCCGAGCATCACCGGGTCGCCCTTGGCCACCGTCGCCACCGCGGGGATGGTCACGAAGGGCGGACAGACCAGGACGTCCCCGTGCAGGGTGCGCCCGCGCAGGCGCTCGCCCACTGCGGAAGCGAGATCCCGGCCGGCGCCGGGTCCCAGGTTCAGCTTCCAGTTTCCAGCCACGAGATATCGACGCATGTCGGCTCCTTCGGGTCAGGTGAGCCAGAGGGTTCGCAATCGGGTCCGGTTGGAGAATATGTCACCAACCGGGAGGGATGTCCACAAACCGGGCAAAACGGTGGATACCCGGTAGGTTACGCACGGACCAGTTGGGGCAGGAACTCCAGCAGCAAGGTCGCCATGCGGTCGCGCACCATGGCGCCGACCTCCACCACGTCGGCGTGGGACAGCTCGGGCTGGCCGGTTTCGCGCGCGGGGTTGGTGATGCAGGACAGGCCCACGGGCGTGACGCCCAGCCGCTTCAGCAGCACCGTCTCCGGCGCGGTGGACATGCCGACGGCGTCGCAGCCGATGCGGCGCAGCATGCCGATCTCGGCCTTGGCCTCGTAGGCCGGCCCAGGCATGCTCGCGTAGGTGCCGCTGTGCATGGGCACGCCGCAGCGCGCGGCGGCCTCCACCAGCTTGCGGGCGGGCTCGGGGTCGAACATGTCGGCCATACCGCCGCGACGGCCCAGTTCGGCGGCCTCCGCCGAGCCCATGGGCTCAGCCAGCAGCCCCCGCAAAGGGTCGTGCAGGTGCAGGTCGATCTGGTCGCGGATGACCATGAGGTCGCCCGGAACGTAGTAGCGGTTCAGCCCGCCGGCGGCGTTGGTCACCACCGCGACCTCGATACCCAGACAGGCCAGCACCGCCGTCGGCAGCAGCAGCTCGTCGTGGGGCAATCCTTCGTAGGGATGCAACCGGCCCTGCATGACCACCACTTGCACGCCGGCGGCCTGACCGCAGACCATCCGCCCCGAATGCATGGCGACGGTCGGGGAGTGGAAATCGGGGATGTCGCCGTAGTCGATGCGCACCGCGTCCTCGACCGCGTCGGCGAAGTTGCCCAGACCGCTTCCGAGCACCAGGCCCACCCGGCCGGCGAAGCCCCGGCCCTGGAGAAAGGTCACCGCTTCGGCCACACGGTCTTTCCACTGGTCCGACAGCAGCTGCAGTCGATCGCTCATCATCCGCCGTCCCGGACGTCGTCCAGCTCGTACTGGTCCCGCAGGCTCCGGAAAGTCGCCAGGACCTTCTGGATCATCTTGCTCTTGTCCGCTTCGGGTAAAAACGCGCTCTTGAACCCGTTGAGCAGCAGGTTCTCGGTCTCCAGAAGGGTGAAGTCGAAGGTGTCCACCGCCAGCCGCAGCTCGCCCAGGGGCGTGGTGCGCGCGAACAGGGTGTTGTCGGTGTTGATCGTCACCCGCAGGCCCTTGCGCATGTAGAAGCGCAGGGGGTGGTCGGCCAGGTCGTCGACCACGCAGCTCTGCAGGTTGCTGCTCAGGCAGATTTCCAGCGGGATGCGGTGGTCCGCCACGTAGGCCATCAGTTCGGGATCCTCTTCCAGGCGCACCCCGTGGCCGATGCGGTTGGCCCCGCAGCGGTGCAGCGCCTGATGGATCGATTCGGGTCCGAAACCCTCCCCCGCGTGAATGGTTACGTTCTGGTTGTGATTCATCACGTGGTAGAAGGCCTCGATGTGGCGCTTGGCGGGATGGTCCTCCTCGGCGCCGGCCAGGTCGAAAGCCACCACGCCCCGGCCCTTCCACTCCACCGCCAGCTTCGCCAGCTCCAGGGAATGCTCGGGTGCGATGGTCCGGATACCGGTGATGATGATCCCCGCGCGGATGCCGTGCTGCTTCTCCGCCGCATCCAGCCCGCGCCGGACCGCGGCCACGGCCTCGTCGCCGGTCAGGCCCCCGTCGGTGTGCTGCAGGGGGCAGAACCGGACTTCCAGGTACCACACGCCGTCGGCCGCGAAATCCGCTGCCAGTTCCCGGGCGCTGCGCTCCAGGTTCTCGGCGGTCTGCATCACCGCCAAGGTGTACTCGAAGTAACCGAGGAATTCGTTGATGCGGCACTCGCGCGCCGAGGGGAAGTAGCGCTCGCGCAGTTCGGTCTCGTCGGCCGGCATATCCAGACCGGCGGCCGCCCCCAATTCACGGAAGGTTTCCAGGCGCAGGCTGCCGTCCAGGTGGCAGTGCAGGTCCGCCTTGGGCAGGGAACGCAGGACGTCGTCGGGAATCCCCCCGCCCCGCAGCAGGTCGCTCGGCCGGTATTGTCCCGTGTTCATGAGCGGCCCTCCGCCTTGCGGCGGGCCAGCATGGCCTGCTCGTGTTTCTCGTGATGGGCGGTGCCGATCAAGTTCAACAGCTCGGTCTGGGCGTCGGCGTCGTCGCGCAGGTTGATCTGCTCGGTGTCGATGATGCGCACCGGGCACAGGGCCGGGGCGCGGTCGATCCAGTCGCCGTAGGCCTCGTGCAGCCGGCGCAGGAAATCCAGGGGGATCTCGGCCTCGCATTCGCGGCCGCGTTGGCGGATCCGTTCGAGGGCGGTGTCGGGCCGGCACTTCAGGTAGATGATCAGATCCGGCGGCTGCAGGAAGGCGGCCATGTTGCGGAAGATCTCGCGGTAGTTCTCGTAGTCGCGGTCGTCCATGCAACCGATGCGGTGCAGGGTCGGGGCGAAGATCTCCACGTCCTCGTAGATGGTGCGGTCCTGGACGGCCGAAGCGGGCCGGTCGAGGATCTGTTTCTGGATCTCGAACCGCTTGCTCAGGAAATAGACCTGCAGGTGGAAGCTCCACCGCTTCATGTCCTTGTAGTAGTCGTCCAGGTAGGGGTTGTTGATCACCGGCTCGAAGTACATCCGCCAGCCGAATACCTCGCCGACCATGGTCGTGACCATGCTCTTGCCCACGCCGATGTTGCCCGCCACCGAAACGAAGAACGGCGTGGCGGGAACGTCCCGGCGGGGGAACTGCTTTTTCAGGGCGCGGTGGTCCATGGTCGTCACTTTCGCATCAATTGGGCGGCGGCGGAGGTTCCTGGTTCAGGTAGATATAATACTCACTGCTGATGAACCGCCGCACCTGACCGATGTCGGGCAACACCAGGTAGACGTAGGCGGCGTAGTCGACATCACCGGTGCCGCCGCCGATCCGGATGTCCACCACCGCCAGGGATTCGGGCGCAGGCAGGTCCTCGGCATCCCCGAAGGACAGGTCGTAGAGGCCGTCGGGCAGGAAAACCTGCACGCGGTCGTTGCCGGTATCGGCCACGAAAATCCGGCCGCTGCCGTCGACGGTCACGTCGCGCGGCGACGAGAAGGCTCCCTCGGCATCGCTGGGCGCCCCGACCCAGTCGGTCTGTCCGCAGGTCGCCGCATCGCCGATCACGTAGTCGGCAGCGGCCGGGGGAACGCAGGTGGGGTCATGGAACAGGGCGGCGTGGCCGCGCCAGGGGTCCTGATCGTCCGTTTGGGGAGTGACGTCGTCCAGATCGGGTTCTCCGACAAAGCGGATGACCCAGTTGCGGGCCGGGTCGGCGTCGCAGACCAGGAGGCTGTCCTCGCTGTCGGTGGCCAGCCCGGCCGGAACGTGGACGAACCGGGCGGCGTCGCCGTCGCTGCGGGCCAGGATCCCGTAAGGCGCCAGGCCGTTGAAATCGTCGAAGGCGTAGCGGTGGATGACCCCCGCATCGGGATCGGACAGGTAGAGGAAGGTCCGCGCGCCGGGTTCCGCCTCGATGCCGACGGTGTTGGTCGCCATGGCGACGACGGCCTCGACCTCCGGGATGTCCGAGAATCCCAGCAGGCTGAGGTCGGAGGTGGCGTACCAGCTGACGCGGTCGAGATCCCGTTCGAAGACGAAGACCAACTCCCCGCTGCCGTCGACGCACAGCGCCGCCGGTCCCAACAGGCCGTCGACGGATTTGATCACGCCGTAATTGAGGTCCCGCTTGGTCAGGGCCGTATCCGAGAGGACGAAGAGGCTGCTCTGGCCGGAGGCGATCTGCAGGGCGCTCGCGTCGGCGAATTCCGCGTCCAGGATGTAGGCGTCGACCGAGAACAGTCCCTTGGGTTCGGGAACCATGATCTTCTCGCCGCAGCCGCCGACCCACAGGCCCGCCGCAAGCAGCACGGCCACGGTGGCGGCCGCGAAGAAGGTTCGCTGTAGGACGGTACGCATCATCGCCGCTCCCTCCTGCGCCAGGCATCCGGATCCTTCCGTTGGTGCAGGGGCGACAGGTCCACCGAGATGTAATGGATGGTCCCGAAACTCCCCATATCGCTGAAGGCGTAGTCCACCCGGATCCGGAACTGCTTGCGTTCGAGTTTCAGGCCGAAACCGGCGGCAAAGCCCCCTTCCTGTCGACTGGTCTCGAAACCGGTGCGCAAAAAGAGCATCCGACGCAGACCCAGCTCCCCGCCGAAGCGGAAGCTCTCCTTGAAGTCCGAAGGATGGTTGAAATCCGCGGAAGTCATCAGGTCGACGTCCCGCCCCAGGGTCCAGGTGTTGGCCACGCCGAACGAACCCACCGTCGGGGCGGGGAAACTCTGGAAGTCCGCGCTGGCCTGGTAGCCGTCCGGCAGGACCGGAGGCGTACCGGAGGGCTTCAGGTCGCTGCCGAAATTCCGCACCGCGAAACCGATGCGCATGTCCTTCCAGCCGACGATGTACAGGATGCCCAGGTCGGCCAGCACCGACTTCATCTGATATTCGTCCAGGTTCTCCTGGTAGTACTTCACGGTCCCGCCGATGGAGAAGCGGTCGGTCATGGCCCGGGCCAGGGTCCCACCCAGGAAGAACTGGTTGGCGTTGAAGTAGGTGCCGGTGCCTTCCTGGTGGTATTCGTCGGTGCGCAGGATGTCGCCCGAGCGCAGCATTCCCATGACCAGGCCGAAGCCGAAGTTCTGCCGCCGGTGATGAACCGACACGTAATCGATGTCGATGTCGGCGGTGTACGCCACGTGGGAGGCGAAGTAGTTCACCCGCCCCGGTGTGCGCATGATGCCGGCTGGATTCCAGAACAGGGCCGAGCCGTCGGTGCCCGCGGCGACGAAGGCCTTGCCCAGGGCCACGCCCCGCGCGCCCACGGGAATGCGCAGGAACTGGCCGCCCGCAGTGCCGACGTTTTCCTCGCCGTACAGCCGCAGGATATCCCCGGCCTGCGCGGTCCCGCACCGGACGAGCAGGGCGAGCAGGGCGAGCAGACGGATCATCCGGCGTCCTACCATGAGTAGCTCACCCCCCACAGAACCAGACGGGGGTTCTCGATGTAACTCGGGTCCACCACTCCCTTGGCGTATTCCTCGCTGTCGGTCGTCAGGGGATCCTCCTCGGTGGACCACTTGTCCACCCAGGACGGATTGTAATCGCCGATCTGGTAGCCATCGCCGGTCCAGGGGTTCACGCGCCGGTAATTCTTGTGGTTCAAGAGGTTGCGAACCTCAAGGTACATGGTCAACTTCCGCCGGTCGCCCAGCCTCCAGAACTTGTTCACGCGCAGGTTGATGGTGCTCTTGTAGGGGCCGGTGGAGCTGTTGAAATCCCCGTAGATGTACTCGCCCAGGCCCTGGAAGAAGCGGGGCGTGTAGCGTTGCCCGGCTTCCGCGCGAGCCAGCAGGTTCATGCTCCAGTTGGGAGGCAGGCGCCAACCGAAAATCCGGGGCCGGTCCTTTTCCTGGACGCTGAAGTCGAGGTTGAAGCTGACGGTCCAGGGCTTGTCCCAGATCAGCGGGCTGCGCGTCAGGCCCCCGATGCTCGCGGTCGGGGTGTAGGCCTCGTTGTAGATGGCCTGCAGATAGGCCTCGTCGGCGTTGCTGTTGGTGCCGGTGGTGCGCTGCATTTCCAGGCTGCCCGAACCGCTCAACCAGCGGGTGGTCCGTTTGATCACCGTGAACTCGACCCCCAGGCTCCGCGCCGAATCGCCGTTGAAGTAGCGCACCGGCTGGATCGTCACCGTACCGGTATCGTTGGGATCGGGCGTTTCGTCCGCGCCGATGTCGACCGAACCCAGGCCGACGCTCTTGGCGTAATCGTAGATGTCCCGGTTGTAGAAGGTGAGGCCCAGGCTCCACAGTCCGCCGAATTCGTGTTGGATGCCGGTCTCGTATTCCACCGTCACCTTGGGGTCGAGGTTCGGATTGCCCAGCAACTGCACCTCGGTGGCCGTCTGGGCCTGGAGCTGCGGGTACACGTAGGCGAAGCGCGGCCACTGGCTGAAGTGCCCGTAGTTGAAGAAGAACTTGTCGCGCTCGGTGACCGGGAAGCTCAGACCCAGCCGCGGGGACAGGCGCATCTTCCAGCGACGCCCGACGGCCCCGATAGTGCCCTGCTGAAATTCATCGGCCATGTCCGGATAGACGAACAGGTAGTCTTCGTTGTGCGCCATGACCTGCTCGACCTCGCGGCCGGGCGCCCAGAAATCGGATCGGATCCCCGCGTTCACGATCAGGCCGTGGTAGTCCAGGGTATCCTGGAAAAACAGGTCGCCGGTGATGGGGTGGGCGCTGAAGATGTCCTCCTTGATGCCCAGCTTGCCCGGCGGCGGCGAGCCCAGCGAGGACTGCAGGTCCACCAGCTGGATCTCGGTGAAGGACAGGTCGAATCCCGTCTTGAAGGTGTTGTTGCCCGCGCCCATGAACGAGTAGGCGCCCTTGGCCGTGTACGATTCGGAATAGTGGTCGTGCCAGCGGTCGGCGCTGCCGAAGGCCTGGCTGCTGGGGATCGACGGCGCGTTGATGTGGCTGTAGGTCGTGAAATCGTCGTTGCCGTTCACGTTGCTGTGCTGGCGGTTGAAGTTGCGGCCCAGGGTCAGCTCGAACCACGAGTTCTCGTCCAGCACCTGGCGGTAGAAGACCTGGTTGAGGATGTTCTCGTTGGTGAAAACCAGGTACTGGTCGAGGTTGTCCAGGAACGGCCGCGGATAGCCCTCACCCGGCAGTCCGAACCCCTGGCTGATGGAGACCTGGCGGCTGTTGTTGATGCTGATCTTGTGGTTGGGCGTGATGTTCCAGGTCCACTTGAGCAGCCCGTTCCAGTCGTTATCCTGCCGCGGGGACCAGAAATCCTCGGTGTAGACGGGCGACTCCAACCGGTTCTGCCGGCTATAGATGGGCAGGAAGCCGTCGCGGATGTCCATGCTCCCGGCCGCGAGCATGTACTGCGTGCCGGGCAGTTTCAGTCCCATTTTTTCCAGCGCCCCACTGATGGGGTCGGGGCCGGACATGCTCAGCTTGACGATGTCGACGTTGTTGGACTCGGTGTAATCGGTCAGCTTGCGCCAATCCCGCGATTCGGTTTTGTCCAGCGGCTCCCACAGGTAGTCTCGCTTGAAGCTCGCTTTGCCCTCGAAACGGTCGCTGCCTTCCTTGGTCGTGACGTTCACCACGCCGCTGACCGCCTGCCCGTACTCGGCGTTGAAGCCTCCGGTCAGGACCTGGATCTCGTTGATGATCGAGGAGTCGATCTGGTAGCCGTAGCCGCCGCCGGCCAAAGGATCGCTCACGTTCATGCCGTCGACCACGAACATGGTGTCGTCGGCCCGGCCGCCACGAATGTGGATCTCGTTGTCCTGGAGGGTCACGCCGGGCTGCTGGGCGATCATGTCCACGACCTGATCCAGGGGCATGGCGTCCATCTGCCTGCTGCCCAGGAAATGCGCGCTGCCGGTGCGGTCAACCTCGATCAGGGCGCGCTCGGCCGCAATCTCCATCGGCTCGGTCATGATGGCGTGGACTTCGAGGTAGAAGTCCAGGTTGACCACTTCTCCGGGTCCGACGACCACGGTCTTCTCGCCCACTCCGTAACTGATGTAGGACGCCTTGATGTTGTAGGTCCCCGGCCGCAATCCCTTGATGATGTAGAAGCCGTCGGTGAAGGCCATGGTGCCGATGTTGGTGCCGACGATGAAGACATTGGTGTAGGGCATGGATTCGCCGCTCTCGGCGTCGAAGATCCGGCCCTTGATGGTTCCGGGCGCCGGGGCTTCCGGGGCCGCCTGGGCCCGCACTGCGGTCTGGCCCGGGGACGTGGACGCCGTCAACAGCAAACACCCCAGGCACAGGAGCAGGACCTTCCTCACGGGCCCACCCCCAGTTCGTCATCCACGAGGGCGGAAAGCACGGCCTTGGCCTCATCCTGGTCGAAGTACTCCAACTGGAGGCTTATGGAGATGACGTCGGCCAGGGGGGTGGACTCCGAGCGCACCGGCTTGCGCACCACGACGACGGGATCGAAGGGCGGCCGCGGTCGCCGGGGATCACCGTAACAGCCTTGGCAGTATTCCATGCGGTACAGCGCTTCTGCCCCGTCCAGGGGCACGATGCCCAGACCTTTCATGGCGCCGGAAGCCACCGTCATGGCGGGCAGTTCGGGGGTTTCGCCCAGGGCCTGATTGCCCGTGACGTTTGCGAATGCCGAGGGCGGAGCCGGAGTCGGGCTGATGCCGAGGACCGATTGGATGAAGACCAGGGGCAGGTCCGAATCGCCTCCGGCCACGGCGTTGGTGACCAGCAGGAACTTGCCCGGGTCAGCGCCGTCGGTACCTGCGATGAACTGCTGGATGGCCCCGTCGCGTTTCGCCGCGGTGACCAGGGTGTTGCTGTTGGCGCCCCCGGTCCAGATCACGGCATCGAACAGACGCATGGTCTCCAGGAGAACGAAGGCCCTATCCGGGAAGCCGAACCAGAAATCGTAGGTATCCCAGTTCCCCGCACCGTAGTGCTCGTCCAGGAAGCTGCGGTAGAACGTGCGGCCGATGGATGAGGTGTTGTCGAAAACGTAGAGCACACGCCCTCGCGGGGACCGCACGTCCAGGTCGTAGCTGAACAGGGCCTCGCCTCCGGCTTCGTCGCCGACCTTGACCCGCAAGGTGTGCAGTCCCGGACGCACGCCCCTGAGCTGGACTTCGAACTCCCTCACCTCTGCGGTGGTTTCGAGGAAGGGTGCCCGGACCCAGACATCATTGGGGTCGGCGGCAGGATCACCCTCGTCGACAACTTCGGTCGGGTCGCCATCGGCGACCGTGAAGAGAAAGGTGTCATCCATGGTGGAGGCGCCGTCGAGGTCGAGGGCGAAGAAGCGGAAATTGCTGATTCCCCAGCTCCAGTAGGTCGTGTCGGTGACGGCCCCGTCGGTGGTGATTTCCCGCTGCAGATTCACCAAGGGGTCGAAATCGGACTGGAAATTCACGACCGGAGGGAAATTCCTCAGGGGAACGAATTGGACCAGCGTATCGCTCAAGGCCCCGCGATCGTCCCGGCAGGAAATGTAGAAAGTCGCCTCGGAAGTCCCGTCCTCGCCGGTGGTGAAAGTCATGGTCGTGTCGGTGCTGGTGGTGGTGATCCACGGCGCGGGCTCGTCCTTCTTGCTGCGAATGGAAACACGGTATTCCGTGACCCAGCCGTCGGGATCGGTGCCGCTCCAGCGGAAGGTGCGCCGGAAATAGCTGGTGGCGTTCAGGTCCCCGCCCGGCTCGACCGGCCCCACGAAGAATTTCACCAGCGGCGCCTGGTTGGGCACCGAATCGGGATCGAAAGGACCGTTGGCCGCACACCCGACCAGCCACGCGGCCAACCCAGCGGCACCGCATGCCAGACAAACCGCAAGCATCCTGGACCGGCGTCTCATTTGATGATCACCAGCTTCCCCCTCTGCCGTTCACCGGTGTCCAGATTTTCCACCACGTAGATGTACAGCCCCGAAGCGATGGCCCGCACCGGGTCGCTCAACAGGTCCCAGGGTTCCTGGCCGCTGGAGGCATCATCATGGTCCAGGGTCTTGACCACTTCGCCGGCCAGGTTGAAGACCTGGATGCGGCTGTGCGACGGCAAGCCGGTGAACCAGATCTTGCGACCCAGTTCGACCTCCCCGCTGCGGTTGTCGAACATGGAGCCGGCGCGGTAAGGGTTGGGATAGACGCCGATGGTGCTCGATCCGCCGCCGTCGGCCGGCGCGGGGCCCGGATGCACCAGACGGGCATTCTCGTTGAAACCGCTCTGGAATTCGGGCAGGCCTTCTTCGAGGTCAGGGGCGCTGAATGACACGATGGAATACCAGTAGGGAAAGCCGTCGAGCAGACCGTCGTCCCGGAATACCCGCATCCCGTCTTCGTTCAGGGGCGGCAGGCCGGTGTCGAAGCCCACCCCGTCGACCTGGTCGAACTGGGCGACCAGCGTGGCGATGGAATACGGGTCCTCGTTGATGGTTTCACCCTGGTAGCGGTAGATCCGGTAACCCTGGAAATCAGCACGGCCGGTGATCGAGGAGATGTGCTGCTCGGGGGAACGCAGGGGACTATCCGGCGGCAAGGCCTCGCCCTGGGAGTCCAGGGAATCACCCGGAGCCCAGCTGAGGATCACCGTGTCGTTTTCGAAGGAGAAGTCCACCACCGGCGACGGAGGGCCGGCCGGTATGGCGAACCCGTCGTCGTAGGCGACCTGGGCAACCTTGCTGTTGGCCAGCAGGCTGAGGGAGTCGGCGCCGCAGGCGATGGCGAAGGTCACGTGCAGCGTGTCCTCGGGCGCGAGATAGGGAAACGGTCCGGTGGACAGCAGGCCGACCCAGTCCGAGGCGATGGTGTAGTCGATGGCCTGGGTCTCGCCCACGGTGAAGGATCCGTCGCCCATGATCTGGTACTTGCCCGGCAACAGGTTTTCCCGGTCGACGTCGTCATCGGCATAGTAGGAGTCGTCGTTGGCGGGCACGTGCCGGAACTGCCAGGAGTTGTAGGACACCGGCGGAACCCCCTCCGGGGGCTCAACCGCGGGACGCGAGCCCAGGAGGCGGCAGCCGACCCAGCTGGTGGCCAACCCATCGTCCCCGTCGTCGTCGTGCTCGAACATCATCCAGATCTTGTCGTCGTTCTCGGGCACCGCGAAATCGGGCAGGCCCCAACCCGGAGGCCCCCAGCCGCCGTTCTGGTCGTCGTAGTAGTTCCAGCCCGGCGTGGCCTGGGGATCGTAGGGGTTGTTCCGTTCGGTACTGCCCACGCTCGTATCGTTCCAGAACCCCACGTACAGATCCCGCAACTCGCCGCCGGAGATGTTGATGACCGAGTAATCGAGGATGACGAAGTCGTCGGCGTAGGGATTGCCCCAGGCCAGGGCGCGCAGAACCACCTTGAGACCCAGCGCGACGTGGTTGCCGGATTCGACCCGCGCATAGTCGTTGAACGCCACCTGGATGTGCTGGGTGGCGAGGGCGGCGGGGTTGAAATTGTCGCTGTTCTGGCTGTTGGACCAGACCAGGACCGGTTCGTCGGGGTCGTCGGTGAATTCCCGGATCTCGTCACCCGCCACCAGGTTCGAGGCGTCCTGGGCGCCGGTGGAAACGTGAATGGTCCCATCGGGCACCACGGCGCCCACCCACAATCCCCCCAGGAACAGATGCTCCACGTTGGAATTCAGGGGGTACTCACAGGATGGCTGGAAGGGGGAATTGTATCCGTTGCCGACATACCCGAGGTTCGTGATGGTCACACCGATGATTCCGACATTCGTGTACATGTCCGAACGCGGGGTCGCCGTCACCGTTGATGGTGAGACGACGGCCAAGCCCAGGATCAGGGCCAGCAGGGTTCCAACGAAGCGGCGCAACACGATCTCCGCGGGGTCGGGGCGGATGAAAATGAAGGCTCTGATACGGAACCGGACCCTCGAATCACAACGCACGGGGTCCGGTCGGCCGCTCAAAAGCGTGTCGCCGAAAGTAGCCCGTCCGGGTTGCGCTTGTCAACGGGAATGGGCTGAATTGTGTGAAGATCTGGTGATGCTGATCGTGAGAATCCATTTCACCGTGCGAACCTGGCCGAACGGGCTCGCAACAGGGTTCCATCCAGAGATTTTCCCGGGTGTTTGTCCCCCTATCAGCCCTGAATCACCCTCAAGGTCAAAGCCATGACCGTTCCCTCGCCCAGGGCGCTGCTTTCCACCATCAAACCGCCGCCGAACTTCCGCAAGAGTTCCCGGCTGCGCGGCAACCCCAGCCCGCCGCCGGTGCGCGACGACTGCCCCGCCTCGAAAATCCGCTGCCAGTCGTCCGGCACGATGCCACACCCGGTGTCGGCGAAGCGCAGGGTGCAATAGTTTCCGCCGCTGCGGCCGCGTCCTTCAAGCCCTGAGCCAAGGAACGGGGGGTGGACCCCGAACCCATACCCTTGGCGGCCTCGTCCAGGCGATTCTTCAGCTCGCCCAACTGGCTGGAGGCCAGATCGGCCCGGCCGGGATCCAGGCCGCTCAACCTCGCCAGCTCCACGGCGGCGAAGAGCTTCGGCACCTGATTTTTTCGAATTTCCGCCAGCATGTCCCGCATGACCCCCAGCCGTTCCTCCCCCAGGGTAAAGCCCTGGGCCAGGGCATCGAGATTCCAGACCAGGCGGCGCACCGCGGACAACCCTCCGATGGCTCCGTGGCCGGACAACTCCAACCGCCCCAGGAGCTGAAGTTGCAGTTCCCGCTTCGTGGCCTCTGATGGGTGCTTTGCCCGGCGCAGGCGCTGCACGGCCGGAACGGCCAGCCCGACGGCAAGGAGCCCGCCCATCATGCCCCAAGGAACTCGACGCGGCGTCTTTTCGACCGCGAAACTCCAGGACTTTATGGGACCCCTCACCAGGGGAAAAGCCGTACCCCCTCCGGCGTTGAAGAACCCCAATCCTCCACGAGAAACCTCCATCGGCCCCCCATCAAGACGGGCCGGCGGTTCCAGAGACCGGGAAAGCAGCCAAGTGGGCGACTCACGGCCTCCTCCCAGCAGAATTTCGCAGCCGGGCTCGGGGGTCAGGTCACCGATTCCGGCCAGGAAGGTTGGTCTGGGAAGGGTCCTGCGGGCCACCACCTCCATGCCCTGCCGGCAATCGACCTTCACCCATGCCCGAGTCCCGTCCTGAACCAGGACCTGACTCCGGATGTCGTCACCCCGGGATCAGGGCGAGTTCGCATACACCACTGGGAATGATCAGGCTATCGAGCAGGGCGCCCTTGCCGTCGAGAAGAAAAATTCCCTTGCACTCCTTCACGGCGCTGCGGCTCCCCACCAGGACTTCCGGAAGGCTGTCACCACTGACATCCGCCACACGCAAAGTCATCGATGCGGAATAGGGCGCGAAGGGGCGGGACCAGAGCAGGCGGCCGGCCCCGTCCAGGGCGAACACCCGCGTGGAATCATCCCGGGTGCCGTTGAAGTCTCCCTGGTGGATATTTCCCACGGCGGCGCCCCCGAATATGATTTCGGGCTCGTGGTCCCCGTCCAGATCCTCCATGGCGAAATCATCGTACCCGGGTTGGGGACCGACCAGGTAGCTCCACAGCAGCTCTCCTGTGTCCGCCGCCACCACCCGCACCCCGCGGGGACTCAGGTCATAGGCCGCCCTGGCGAGAATCACCAGGGCCTGCCACAGGCCATCTGCAGTGGGAACATCCACCACCCCGGCGACCCGCACATCGCCGTCCCAAACTCCGTCACCGTTGCGATCCGGACCGGTTTCCAGTTCGAAGCGGGCCGTCAGTATCCCGTCCCGCACCCGGCGGCGCTCGACGAGCAAGCGAAACCGGTTGGGGTCCAATGCGTGGAAGACAGCCTCCGGTTCGCCACCCTGCTTGAAGGTCCAGACTCCATCGACACGGGAGGTGATGCCCTCGCCGTTGATAATCTCGGGATAGGGCTCCATCCAAGCCGCGTGAAAGGATCCGGCCAGGTAGCCCAGCAGGCGGGGCCCTCTGGCCTGAGTCCAGAGAACGGCGTCGGCGTCCTGACCCGGAACCCGGCACAGCAGGGCTCTTCGCGACCAGGGGTCGCGGGGCTGGTATCCGACACCCGGAACCTGGTGAACCTGTTGAAATCGATAGGGAAGGTGCGCGTCCGAGTTGTCCTTTGCACCGGACGAAGAATCGCTGGCGGTGATCGTGACAAGTG
>PFVX01000077.1 GCA_002790835.1 bacterium CG_4_9_14_3_um_filter_65_15
TTCACTTGCCGTGGCCACGGTATTCCAGATCGTCGTCGTGTCGCCCTGGTCGGCTCCCTGCAGAGTCACCGCCACCAGCGCCGTCGTCTCCATGTCCACCGCGTGCTCGACCTTGTGGGCCAGGTGGGTCCGACCGTCCTTCATCTTCGCTATCTTCGCGTCAGGATCGCTCGGACTTCGCCTGTTTTTCAGCGGTTCGATCTTGGATCTCATGGCCTTTGTGCACCAATGATCCAGGCACCCATTCCGGCTGAATTCGGCCACCGATTCCGGCCCAATTCGGCCACCCCCATCAGTTGATCTGCGAGGTTGCAGCTTACGGATAACCAGAGGTCAAATAGCGTTCTTTTGCCGATTCCCCGGTCAAACAACCATGAGCGCACCTCGGCGGCAGGGGTGTACCTCTACCGCCTGACCGCCGGGCAGCACAGCGGCCCCGGACCGGATGGTTCGGGGCCGTATTCGCCCCGGGGTCGGGAGACCCGGTTCAGCGCACCACGGTGAAGTAGCCCCGGAAGGTCTCGAACCGGGAATCATCGGAATGGACCGAGTAGAGATAGATCCCGCTGACCACTTCCTGGTTGTTCCGCGTCATCAGGTTCCAGGAGGCCGCCCCGCCGTCGCGCAATCCGTCGTGGTTGATGGTCTGGATCAGGTCTCCGCTGGAGGTGAAGATCCGGATGGTGTTGTGGGCGGCCGGCAGGTTGTTGAATATGACCCGCACCCCGGAAGGGTCGCTTGCCGTGCCGGGACGCTGCTGGAATTCGGCCAGGGCGGACTGGGTCGCGGGATTGGGATAGACGTAGATGTTGGCGCCCATTTTTTCCCGCTGCTCGGAAGTCTGGGCCTCCGGCGCGGGGGTCGTGCTGGCGGAATTGTTGCCGGGATCGCTCTGGATGCCCATTCCCGCGATCTGATAACCGCTGCCGTTGTTGACCAGCTTGCGATCCGTGGCGACCACGGAGTAGAAGGTCTGGAATCCGTTATGGACCTGATTGTCGCGGTAGTGGTAGTACCGCGTCGCCCGCTTCGGCACCACCTCATCCGGCGGTGGGCTGCCCTCCCGGGTCGTCACCGCGAAGAACGTGTCCAGCACGTCCGGGGCGTACTCCCAGGGCAGGAATACCTCGCGGCCGGGGATCACGCTCCCGCGGCGTGACCGGATGCGCGGACGCTCGACGTTGCGCCCCGCGCTGTCCGCGTCCACGAAAGTCTGCATGACCTCGGCCAGCCCCGCGAACCGGGGATCGGAGAGGCAGGCCGGGGTGTAGCGGGCGATATCCAGGCCCGAGTTCCGGCCCACCGGCAATTCGGTCGCGTTGCCGACAACCCCGATGGGGACGAAGTCTACCAGGTCGTATTCCACGAGCATGGTCCACAGTGACGCCTCGGGCTCGGTGGAGTCGGTGGCCCCGGGGGGCGGCGTCCATTCGGCTACCCGCCAGACCCGGTAGGACTCGAAGTCCACCTGTTGGTACTGCAGGTCGATGTCGTACTCGCTGATGTCGTCCCAGAATACCTCGACCGCGTTGTCCCCGGGCATCAGCCGGAGGTGCGGGGGCAAGGGCGCCTCCACCCCCGTGAAGACCCAGGGCACATGCGTCTCGCGGCCGTTCACCCCCGTGTGGGGGGACGCCAGCATCGTTGTCCATTCGCTGTTGTCCCTGTTGCATTCCTCGCCCAGAAGCCGGAAGCATTCGTCGCAGTTGTCGGCGTTGACCCAGATGCAATTGCGTCCGTCGCCCTGGGTGACCAAATCGTCCATTGTGATGCGTCGGTATGGGTACACCTGGTCGTCGTCGAAGCAGGTGTTGTCCAGGAAGACCGCGAAACGTCCGTAGATCCTGCTTTGCCCATCCTCCCAGGTAGGGGAATCCTCGATACAGACCATCGTTTCCCTGCCGTATCTTCCCGTATACGGGTTGTCGTCGACGTCCAGGTACCGGCCGCGGTAGAGTTCGGCCGCCTTCCGGGCGTTGCGGAGCATCCCGTCCATGCCGTCGCCGATCACCATGGCCACCCGGTAGGTGATGGTGCGACCGGGAACCACGTTGGGGAAGGGGCCGCTGGAGAACATGAGTTTCAGCTCCCCCGTGTTTTCGGGGGTCCGGTCCCGGTCGATCCGGTTGAGCGACATCATGTGGTACCGCTCCTCGTCGCTGACCGGTATGCCCCCCTGGTTGCCCGTGGCGTTGGCCGAAAAGATCTGGAAGCTGTTGACCAACGGAACGTGCGGCGAATAGAAATTGAAGGGGTCGGTGTCGTGCCCCAGCATCACCGTCCCGAACACCCCGGGCAGGGCATCGACCGAGGGAGTATCCTTCATCCAACCGATGAGCAGCCGGTAAAACGTCCCGTCCTCTCCTCGCACCGCCCCACGATAGAAACCACCCAGATCGTCGGCGTTGCTTCCCCTGCCGTCGCGCTCCTGGATATCGCAATCGACGTACATGCCCACGTAGGCGTCCCGGATGGTCTTGCCTGTGGTGTTGGTGATCCGGTAATCCAGCAGGATCATATCCCGATAGTCCTGCTGTTCGTAGGCGGCCGCCCGCTGCACCACCGTCAAACCCATGGGCAAATGATCGGGATACAACTCCCTGATCAACGGTAGATCGTCGTGCATGGTGCAGGTGAACATCTGGGAAGCGATCTGGCCGAAATCCTCGTCGATCCTGCCGTCGCCGTCGTCGTCCAGACCGTTGAGGAAGTCCTCGTCGATCTTGCCGTCACGGTCATCGTCGGCGCCGACGTCCGGCAACCGCACGCCCGTCCGTTCCTCGTTGGCCACGGGCCGGGTTTGGCGGCCGGCCTTGGCCTCGTAGATCGTTTCGAAAATGCTCTCACCGGGCCGCAGTTCCCGTTCCGGCTGCCCGGTGACCACCGAGATCTGGCCGTCGACGATCCCGCCGATCCACAGGCCCGCCCCCCACAGGTACTCCTTGCCCGAACCGCCCGGCCACTCGCCGCTGGGGGCCTTGCTATAGGGTAGCTGCAATGAGTACTGCGATCCGATCAGCCCGTGGTTGGTGATGTTGACGTGGAGGTTTCCGACATCGAGGACATAGGACCCGTCCAGGACGTGGATCCCGTCGGGCATAATCGTGCCCTCCCGGCACAGACCGGGTGGGGATTCGCCATGCCCGGCGCACGGGATGCAATACAGCACCACACACGCCGAAAACAGCGAGACGAGCTGCGCGTTATGTTTTCTCAAAATTTGCCACTCCAGGTCGCCTTGAGCTCTCCGCGGGGGATCGGAAAGCATCGGAGAAGGCATAGAGAAATCATGTCATTGAAAGTACGGAATCTCCGGACCCGAGAAAAGGCCTAAACCTCAATTTTGTTGAGGTGCTCGGCGTAAAGGCGATCCACTTCCTCGATGTGGGTGCTGATCCAAGTTTCGAGGATACCAGCCAGGTCGACCGGGTCAAGGTTCGGGATATCCCCGGAAATGCGGTCGAATTCCCCGGCCAGGAACCTGTGCTGCTCCATGTGGTGCTCGGTCCCGGGGTAATCCACCGACAGCATGAGCTGTTCCTCGTGGTGGAAATGCTTGAGCGTGTATTCCTGGAGTTCGGACAGCAGCTGAGCCACCCGCTTGCTGCCTTCCCGGGAAGGGCCGGCCCCACGAATCCGATTCACCATCTCCAGCATGGCCACGTGTTCCTCGTCCACGCCCGGGATGCCCATGGACACCGCCTCCCGGATGTCTCCCGCCTCCAGGTGCGGCGTGGAAACCGTCTCCACCAGCAGGACGGCCGTCTCCCCGGATTTCACTTCGTGATCGGCGGCGGGTCTGGTGTGGTGGCGACCCTCCGAATCGATGACCGCGGCGATTTCCAGCGCTTCGGTGGTGGCGAGGATTTCCTGCACCGTGATCTTGGCTTGCCGAAAGTTGCGGAAGATCTGCAGGTCATAACCCATGACGTCGGCCAGACGTCGCGAACGGCTCTCCTCCTCGACATGCCCCAACTCATCGCCCACCAGGCGGGCGATCTGTCCTCCGCCCAGCTGGGCCGGATAAACCACCCGGTCCACTCCCGCCCTCAGCATCCTGGTTTCAATGCCCTTGTCCTCGCCTCGCGCAATCACCGTCAAGTCGCGGTTGAGATCCCGCGCCGCCAGCGCCACGAACAGGTTGTCCGAATCGTTGGACAGGGCAGCCACGAGGATCGACGCCCGCTTGATGCCGGCCTCGATCAGGGTTTCGTCGCTGGTGGCGTTTCCCATCACGGTGGGCAGATTCTGGGTCCGCGAACCTTCGCTGCGGCTGTCGTCCCGATCGATGATCACGCACGGGATGCCCATCCCCCCCAGTTCGCGACTGATGGCGTTACCGATGCGGCCGAAACCGCAGATGATGACGTGGTTCTTCATGCGGGAGATCTGCTTGACCATGCGCCGATTCCTCCATTTTGCGGAGAGGTTGTCCTCGATCATGATGCGGGCGAACTGCCCCACGACGGCCGCCGCGGCGCCCAGGCCGATGACGATGAGGACGGTCGTAAAAACCCGGCCGGCCGGCGACAGAGGGTGAACTTCGCTGTACCCGATGGTGGTCAGGGTGATCAGCGTCATGTAGAAGCCGTCGAACAGCGACCAGCCGTCTTCGATCAGGTGGTAGCCCAAGGTACCGGCGACCAGGGTCAGGACCACCAGGGCGGCGAGTCGGATCAAGAGCTGATTCTGGTTGCGCATTGCCGACCTGCGGGAAAAGGAAAATCCGGGTTTCCTGGTTCCTATCGGACGGAAAACCCGGATTTGTAGTTTTTTGGGGATCCCGCGGACCGGCTCAGAGGGTGATGACCTTGGCGGCGGTTTCCTGGGCATCGATGATGTCCTTCATGCCCCCGGCCTTTCCCGCCTGAAGATCGTCCAGCAGCCCGTAATGGTTCAGGCAGGTGGTGCACACGATGACCCGCACGCCCTTGGCCGTCAGGGATTGCAGCTCCTCGAGCACGGGCGACCCTGCCACCGCGAGCTTGACGCCCTCGGCGTACAGGCAGACGGCGGCCGGCAGACTGCCGCTCAGATCCAGCAGGTTCAGGTAGGTGGAAACCAGCTTGTGGGACAGGGCCGGCTCGGCCACCCCCATGCCGTTGTTGTTGATCACGATGGCGGTTCTGTCGTCCATGGCGTCCCTCCGTCCGCAGTTCAATACAGTTCGAATTTCACCAACCGACCATCGAGGCCCCCGTTGCGCAGGGGAACGCGCCGAGCGGCCTTCAGGCCGATCGATTTGACCAGCTCCGGGTCGCCCAGATAGATCCAGGCCTCGCTGCCGGTGCACTTCTGCTTGAGGAAATCGCCGAAATCCTGCATGAAGGCCGCCATGTCCTCGCCCTGCTTCATGCGGATTCCATAAGGGGGGTTGCAGAGGATCAGGTGGTTTTCCAGGGGCGCGAGATCGCGGAAATCCGCCGTGCGCACCCGCAACTCGTCGCCGCCCGGCAGCCGCGCGTTGTTGCGCCGGGTCATGGCCACGGCGGACGGGTCGATGTCGCTGCCGCGAATCAGCCCGCCGCGCACCGAACACATCTTGTTGTCTTCCTGCAGCTTGACCTTGAACCAGACCCGCCGGTCGAAATCGGGCAGCAGCATGAAGCCGAATTTCTTACGCAGCGTCCCCGCGGGAATGTTCCCGCATTTGATCCAGGCCTCCGACAGCAGCGTGCCCGACCCGCACATGGGGTCGTACACCGGCCGCCGACCGTCCCACTCGGCCAGATCGAGGATTGCCGCGGCCAGGGTTTCCTGCATGGGGGCCTCCACCGATTCCTGCCGGTAGCTGCGCCGGTGCAGGGAGCCGCCGGAACAGTCGATGCCCACGGTGACGTCGTCTTCCAGGATATGCACCGAGATCCACAGGTCCGGCTCGCGCGGATCGACGTTGGGCCGCTTGCCCCGGTACCGCTTGCGGAACATGTCCGCCACGCAATCCTTGACCTTCAACGCCGCGAACTGGCTGTGGTCGATTCCGCTGCGGTTGACGTTGGCGAACACGGCGAAGGTCTGGTCCAACCGCATGAGGCGGGTCCAGTCGATCTTCTTGGCGCCCAGGTAAAGCTGTTCGGGTGTTTCGGCCTTGAAGCGGATCAGCGGCGCCACCACCCGGCTCAACAACCGGGCCCGGTAGTTCACCCGGCACAACGTGTCCAGGTCGGCCTCGAACGTCATGCCACGCTTGGCGACGTGCACGGCCGTCGCCCCCAGGGACTCCAGCTCCCGGGAGGCGAGCTCCTCCAGGCCGCCGGCGGTCTGGGCGAAGAATTCCCCGCGTTGCTGGTACAGGAACATGGCGTCCTTTCAGTCGGCCGGACGGTCGTCGCGCAACATCAGGATGTGATCGATGCCGCACTCGTCGAAGACGGCCCCTTCGCGCGTGAAGCCGAACTCCGCGTAGAATTTTTCCAGGTAGACCTGGGCGTGCAGCTTGAACCGGGTCGCTCCGCGCCGTCCGGCCTCCGCCAACAGGAAATCCACGACCTGTCGCGCGATGCCCCGTCCGCGCCAGCGGGGCCGCACCGCGACGCGTTCGAGTTTGGCCCAACCGTCCGGCAGCATCCGCAGGCGGCCGCTGGCCACGGGCTCCCCGTCCGCCTCACCCAGCACGTGGACGGACTCGTCCTCGAAGCCGTCGATCTCCCCGTCCCAGTCCACGCCCTGCTCCTCGATGAAAACGATGCCGCGCACAACCATCACCTTGAGGATGTCCGCTGGGGACTCCGCCCGCCGCACGACTGCGGCCGGGGGGCCGTTTGGTTCTTGGTGACCACCTATTTTCGTATTATTTTCGCTTTCATGGCTCATGGAGCAATGATAATCTCCGGCCGGACGAAAGGCACACTATGACCGCCAAGGATTTTCAGAAAATCGAGCCGGGCATCCATGTCTTCCCCTGGAAACTGGGCAGTGTGGGCTTGGTCTGGGGCTCCCGGGGCATCAACCGCGTGGTCATGGGCGACGCCGATGCCCAGGCTCTGGCCGACCATCTGGCGGCCGCCCATCCGGTGTTGAAGGTCGCTCGGCGGGCTCCCGCACCAGTGGCCGAAACGGCGCGGCGCATCAAGGGGCTCGCCGGCGGTAAGAAGGACTCCCTGCGGGACATCCCCGTGGACCTGACCGGCTGTTCGGATTTCTCCCGCGGAGTTTACGGTTCCTTGCGGCGCGTCGAACCCGGGCAGGTGGTCACCTACGGCGAGCTGGCGCAGCGAGCGGGTCGTCCCGGCGCGGCGCGGGCAATCGGGCGGATCATGGGCGCCAATCCCGTCCCCCTGATCGTACCCTGCCACCGCTGCGTGGGCGCCGACGGGGCTCTGACCGGATTTTCCGGTCACGGCGGCATCGAGCTGAAAGCCCGCCTGCTCCACTTCGAGGGCTTCGTCCGCAACCCGCAGCACGCCGACGGAATCGCCCACCTGCGCCGCCGGGACCCGGTCCTGCGCAAGGTGATCGATGCGTTCGGGCCCTACCTCGCCGTTCCCGACCGTCCCGGACCGCCCTACGACGTGCTCGTGCGCGCCATCATCCACCAGCAGCTCTCGGTCAAGGCCGGCCAGACCATCGCCGGTCGGGTCGTCGCCCTGACGCCCGGGCCGCGCTTTCCCTCCCCGCAGGAGATGCTGGCCCTCGATCCGACCCTGCTGCGTGCCGCCGGTCTGTCCAACTCGAAGGTGAGTTTCGTGCGCGATCTCGCCTCCCGCGTCGCCGACGGACGCCTGAACCTGCGTTCCCTGGAACGCATGACCGACGACGAGGTCATCGCCACCTTGACCGAGGTGCGCGGCATCGGCGTCTGGTCCGCGCACATGCACCTGATCTTCCACATGGGACGGTTGGATGTCTTGCCGGTGGGCGACCTCGGCGTGCAGAATGGGGCCGCCCGCCTGTACGGGCTGGGCGACAAGCCCTCCGCCGCGCAGATGGAGGCGGTGGCTGAGCCCTGGCGACCGTACCGGAGCCTCGGCGCGTGGTACCTGTGGCGGTCGCTGGAGGGGGGTGGGCTTTAGCACGGATCATTCAAGAATCTTGAATGACGAAAACCCTTTCGTCGACTAAAGTTGTTTTATCACAAACCACTTACTCTTCCACAAAGGACCTTCGGCGACACCAACGATGTCGCCCGCCTGAACACCGACCCCATGCACAAATTGCTACTGGACCGGGACCCCGTCGACGGGGATGACCTGGCCAACCAACCCACCTTGAGCCGCTTAGAGAACTGTCGCCGTCCGTACGATCTGCATCGGATGGGGGCTGCCCTTGCCGAGGCTGTCATCGCCGCCCACCGGCGCCGCCTTCGCCACAATGGGTGCAAGCTGATAACCCTGGACCTCGACCCCACGGACGACTCCTGCCACGGCAACCAGCAGCTGTCACTGTTCAACGGTCACTACGGCAACTGGTGCTATCTGCCGCTGCTGGCGTTCGTCTCGTTCGATGGCGAGCAGGACCGACATCTTCTGGCGGCGCTGCTGAGACCGGGCACCGCCTCTGCCAAGGTTGGAGCCAAGGCCGTGATGAAGCGCCTGATCCCGGCTCTGCAGCAGACCTTCCCCAAGGCGGTGATCCGTGTCCGTCTTGATGGCCGGTTTTGCTGCCCCGATGTTCTGGACTTCCTCGATGGCGCCAAGGTGCAGTACCTGGTGGGCATGGCTATAAAATGGGAATTGGCGAGATTCGAAGTTGGGTATCCGATTTGCAAAGTTGGGGTGCATAGCTGGGGTTGACCTAAATTGAGCGATTCTATTGGTTGAAGAACTCCACCTGCTGGTGTAAGGTATTTGTTACCTAAATTGAGCGATTCTATTGGTTGAAGAACTCCACCTGCTGGTGTAAGGTATTTGTTAGCAAGCAAATAAAGCAACC
>PFVX01000009.1 GCA_002790835.1 bacterium CG_4_9_14_3_um_filter_65_15
CTTAAACTGGCCGCCGACCTGTCCTAAAGATGGGGTCCACCTCAAAGCAATGCCAGATGGCATGTGTTAACTTTCGGAACCGGCTCATGGGCTCCTCCTTTCTCGAAGCTGCGGAACAACTGCGAGTATAGGAGAACGTTCATGGGCCGGTCTTCAGGCAAAGCCTTCAGACTCTGACCACGTCCAGAGGACGTGGGTTTCTAGACTTCAACTAAAAAACTACCCGCTCTGCAAAATGTTCCCCATCCCTCACGAGGTGTAAGGAAAACCCGTCGTGAAGAAGAAGGACTCTTTTGCCCCGATATAAAAAGCTTTCCGCACTCACGGTGGCCGACCAATCTCCTCGGCTTCCGGTCAAGCGGTACAGGCGTCCGGTCCCCATGTCGGCCAGCCAGGTGTGCCGTCCATCCCAGGCTATCCCGCCGGGAGAGAAGGCCGGGCCGTAGATCGAACGCGTGACCGCTTCGGTCCGCGGATCGAAACGGTCCAAATGTCCGGAATCCTGATCGGTAAGCCAAATGTAGCGACCGTCGAAACACATGTCGATGGGGTGATGCCCCGGCAGATCGAAGGCGTCCTTGACCAGCAGGGAATCCAGGCTGATCCGATACAAGAGGGAACGACCGTCTTCCCCGTCCCCGCAGGACCAGAGGGATTCCCCGTCATAGGCCAGCCCCGTGCGCAACACTCCGGTGAAATCCTGTTCAAGCAGGATTTCACCGGCGCGATCGGTGAACACCATGCGCAGGTGACGCCTGCCGTCCTCGGCCAGGGTATCGGGAACGGCGTCCAGAACCACCAGGGTGTCGGGGCCCACCCAGGTCAGTCCGACGGCCACACCGGTGATGGCAAGTTGCAGGGAATCGACCGGCACCATCTCGAAGGTCTGGTCGGGTTCGGCGGCCACGGCCCCCGTCCCGGAAATCAGGGCGGAGGCCAGCGCCAGAAGGACGACACGGGGCCCGAGCAGGCCGGTAGCGGACGAACGCATCATGTCGGGAAACCTCTTTCAGTCCTCATGCCGGCGCGCAGCGGTGCGCCCGGCGTGCAGGCGGACCGCCTCCATCAGCATGCGCTGCAGTTGCGGAAATTCCATCGGCTTGCGCACGACGAAGTCGACGGCCTCGGGGAGCGTGTCCTGCGCAGGCATGTCCTGTCCCCAGCCGCTCATCAGAATGACGGCCAGACAAGGATCGTCCCGGCGCAGGTCGGCCGCAAGTCGGGTACCCGAATCCCGGGGCAGGTTCTCATCCAGCAAGGCGACCTCGAAGGTCCCGCTTTGAAACTCCCGGCGGGCCGACGCGGCGTCCACCGCAGCGGTGACCTCGCAACCCAGGGTCGGCAAAACCTCGTGCAACATGTCGCGCATCGCGGATTCGTCGTCAACGACCAGCACCCGCAGCCGTGGGGTTTCATCCGTCTTTCGGGGGATTTTTTTGGCGGGCACGGGTTTCTCGACCGGGGCCGAGGCCTCCGATGCCGGCATATCCAGAACGAACACGGCTCCCGGCTCAGCGTGGTCTTCGAAATCGAGGCGGCAGCCGTAGACGGCCAGCAGATCCCGGCACCCGGCCAAACCGATTCCGCGCCCCTTACCCACCCGGCTCGTGCGGCCGGACCGGAAAATCTCCTGCCGGATTTCCGGGGCCACTCCCGGCCCGGAGTCGGCAACGGTCAGCAGCACCCGGTCAGCCGCCCGCCTCCCCGTGATGCGGATCGTGCCCTGTCCGCCCATGGCTTCCCGGGCGTTGAACAGGAGGTTGACCAGCACCTCCCTCACCGCTTGCCCCGGCAAGGCGGCGGGAAGCACACCGTCGCTCACCACCTCCGCCGAAACCCCCGACCCGCAGGCCTGTCCTCCCAGGACGAGCTCCACGGCCTGGCGGGCCTCTTCGGTCGCGTCACAACGGCCCGGCGTCGCGGCGCCTGCGGGTCCCGCCAACCGGCGCACCAGGGTCGCCGCATCCCGACAGGCCACGTCCATGGCCCGCAGGTGGCGGCTCACCTCTTCATCGACGGTTTGCGCCAGGAGCAAACCCAGGCGGCCGGAAATGACCGCGAGCATCTGGTTCAGATCGTGGGCAACGGCCGCGGTGGACAGATGGGAGGGGCTGGAGGGCTTGCCCCCGGGAAAATGGGAATCGGATGCGGGATCAACGGGAGACATGAATGGCAAAACCTCCGAGTTTCCCCGGATTATGGCACCGCCACCGGATCCCGCAAGTCCAATCCCACCCCGGCATCACACTCGCCGGGCCCGGCGACCGGCAACGTCAGGGCCAGGCACGGCACCCCGTCCCGGAACTGGATTTCCAGCTCGCCTCCGAGGGTCGCCGCCAGGTGACGGGGAATGTTCTGTTCGGAGGATTTTTCCAGTGCCAAGCGCCAGGGATCCCAGGAGGGAACGTGCTCCTGTTTGCCGGGAGTGGCGGTCCCGAGCGGAGGCGCGGCTCCGGGAGTCGGAGAAGCCAGCAGAACCGCCGTCCCCACCGCATCCCCGGAAAAAAAGTGCAGGTGCACCGGGTAACCGGGCAGGGCCTCGCGCAAGGCCGTGAGCATCTTGCCCGCCAACTCCAGAAGAGGCTCGGTCTGCGCCAGGACCCCGTCGGGGTCGGCGGATGTCACCAGCGGAGCCAGCTTGGCCAGGCCGGCGGAAAGCGCGCCGGCTTGGTGTCTTTCTGCCGAGCGACCAGGCCGGATGGGATCTTCCGGTTCCAGGATTCCCCGGCTCCAGTCCACCGCTTCAGCCAACCGGGTGGTATTGCGCAATGCCAGATTGAGCATCCGGTGCCGGCGTTGGCGCGAATCCTCATCCTGCTGCTCATCCTCGGAATCGGAAAGGATCTCCAGTGCGGTCTGGATCGCCGTCAGGGGAGTCAGGAGTTCATGACCGATGACCCGCAGGGGGTTGGTTTCCAGGACCGGCACCGCCCCCTGGAAATCCCGGAGGCCGGCCGAATGCGCCACACACACCTGCAAGGAGGCCAACAGACCGCCACCACCCGAATTCGGCACCACGGCCGCGTCCGGCGCACCGGCGGGCATCCGCGCCTCCACACCATCCCAGGCCAACATGGGCGCGCAGGGCTCATTCTGCGGCCTCTGGGCCGCCTTCAGCTGGGCACCCTCGTCGGCGGGCCCCAGCAGGTACGCGTCGCACGCCCAGATCCCCGGCAGCACCCCGGGCTTCGCACCCCGGCGCCAAAGGCCGCAGGTCACACCCCAGGACCGCAGCTGATTCCGCAGTTGCTCATCTTTCCATATTCCCTTGCCGAGCAGAATGTGCGCCACAGGCCTTCCCCAGGATGTGCAAAACAGGACGTTGAGCCGTGATTCGTCCCCATCGTGGCAAGTGGTATGCCAAGCCCCCGCAAGCGGTATTTCGCTGTTCTTCAAGGGATTCCTGCTCATCGGCCGGTGGCGACGGCGGCGAACAGGGCAAAACGCAAGCATTCAGGGTGTGGGCGTGGCAGGATCCTCGTCCAGCGATGGCTCAGCGGGCTTCGGGCGGAATTTTGCACTGTCGAATCGCCAGGCAACCGTGAGGAACCACTGGGCAGGCCGGTCCCCCGGACCCTCCATTTCACGGGCCGCCTTCAGCCCCAGGGAACCGTCGGGTGTCCAGGAGAACCAGGTCTGCAGGCCTGCGACCAGCGATGTGCGGTCCTCCTGGTTCCGGCGGTCGAGGGTTGCGGTCACCCGCGAACCCCGCCCCCGGTACCAGTCCAGTTCCAGCCCGAGAAGTCGGCCTCCGGAAAAGGCATCTTCAGCGAGACCCGCCCGGCCCGAGCCCAGGCTGAGGGTGGTCCCCGCACCGAGGTGGGCCTGGAAGGCGCCGGCCACGGCCAGGGTCTTGCGCATTTCGATCTGCAACGGCATGCTCGTCGAGGAAAAGGGATAGAGATTTTCCGACCCCACCGGCAGCCCCAGTTTCGCGCCGAAGGCGGTAGGCCCCAGGACAGGCAGCTTCAATTGTCCCAAGGCTCCGGCCTCGAGTTGGCCGAAACCGTTCACGCGCCCCGATCCCGGCCAACCGGGAGTCAGATCTTCCCCCTCGATGTCCGGCCAGCGTTTGAGGACGGGAGTATTGCCGCTGTCGAAGGTCAGGTGGGGCATGCGCACAAAGAAGCGGCCGTTCTCGCCACCGGGCAGCACCACGGTCAACAGCAGACGATCAACGGACCAGTCGAAGCGGGCGTCGAAAAAATGGTCGGCCGCGACTTCCAGAGCGAGGCGGGATGTCGAATCGGCGGGGGTCGACCAGGGCAGCCGATCCTGGTACAGCAATTGACCGAAACCCGTGCGGGGCAGGATGACGCTCGACAGGAGCAGCACGCACCAGACGAGTCCTCCGATGCCGTGCCGGAACTCCGGGGCTCTCATCGCGGGGCGTTTTCGATCAGCCGCACCACGCCGGCATCGGCAAAGTAGGCCTTGATGACCTGTCGCCCGCCGGGCAGGGCCTCCTTGCTCACCACGACTCCACAGTCGCCCCAGGCCAGATGGAGGATGCACTGGCCGACCTCATAGGTCTTCCAGGGGCGATAGGGCACGGCGGCTTCGGCATCCACCTCCGCCAACATGGCGGCGTATTCCGCAATGGGCTCGGACGGTGCCTTCCCCTCGGAGCCCTTCGCAACCTCAGGGATGTCGTCTTCAGGACCGATTTCCAAATCCGACATCGTGGCGCTGACCTCGGCTACGGAAGTGGCTTCGGCGGCCTCCAGCATGTCCTGCGGACTGTCCCATGGCAATTCGGTGGAATCCTCCGCAGCAGGATCCCCGTCCGCAACAGATGCGGCAACGACCGGTTCCGTCGCCTGGGCAGAATCCGCATCCGAAGTATTCTCAAGGGAAGAGGAGACGGAATCCTGCGGCTCCGCCCCGGCATTCAGTTTAGGCAGGAAGCCCTGACATCCGGGGCAGCGAAACCAGGTGACGCCATCATCGTCCTCGGGGTCGCCACTGGAGACGACCTCCATGTCCAGCCACTGCTTGCAGACCGAACAGTACTGTTTGCTTTTCATGGAAACTCTCAGGTCACGATCTTGCAACAGGCATCGGCCTCGTCCTTGGTGTGGTATCGCATGCCGCAGACCAGACACTTGCTGGCGCCGTCGATACGCCCCTCGGATTCGGCTTTCGTGAGCAGCCGTTCATATTTTACGAAACTCTCGTCACGGATAAGGATGTCATCTTCCTTGATGGCAGCCATGGGCTCCTCCTTGGCTTTGGGTAGGGTATCTCTGTGCGCGGAAATTCCGTCGCGCACATGCGGATACTGCGCCGCATCCTATCTCATGGACGCCGATGAGTCAACCAGTGGCGGCAATTTTTGTTGTGGAAATCAGGACTCGGCGCTGCGTGCGGCCAACTTTTGTTCCTCGTCAGAGGCCGCGTCAACTCGACTCCCGAGGGAGTACAACTGGCCGAGATGATCCAGGCCCTGCTCGCGCGCCGCACGCAAGGCGGCCGTCAGCACACCCGCGGTGGCGCCCGCGTCATCGGCGGCGCGATGGGGATTGGCGTGGGCGATCTGGAAATGGGAAGCGAGGTCCGCAAGGCTGCGACTGGTCAGCTCCGGCCACAGATGACGGGACAGCTGCAAGGTGCACAGACCGGTCACCCCCGGCAGAGACAGTCCGCGCCGCGCGAATTCCCAGCGCAGGAACGGAAGGTCGAAGCGGATGTCGTGGGCCACGAAGACATGGCCGTCCAGAAGCTTCAGGAGCTTGGGTGCGATATCCGAAAAGGTCGGGGCGCCTTCGATATCGTCGTTGTGGATACCGGTCAGCCGGGCAACCCAGGGCGGAATGGGGCGGTCGGTCCACACGCGTGTGCCCATCTTGCGGGAAATCCGGCCGCGGCGCACGTGGTACACGCCCACCTCGATGATCTCGTCAACTCCGATCACGCTACCGGTCGTCTCCAGATCCACCACGGCGTACGTCGCTTCCAGCAACCCTTTCTGCATCAGGGGAGATTCGAGAACGGTCCAGCAACGGTCGTGGGTCTCCACGAAACGAGGATCGGCCTGCAGCAGGGCCCGCACGACCACCTGGGTTTCCGGCATTTCGTGGCGATGGGCGCCAAAAAGCCGCCGGGCTATAGCAGGCGTGGACATGGGAATCTGTCCGCCGAGCAGAAACTCGTAAGCTTCCGCCCGGTAGGCTGTAAGGTCATTGGTCATCATGGGGTTATTATACCACAAATCCCGAGGAAGGGTCAATCACCCGGCCCCAGCAAAGACACCGCGTCGCGGCCGAAACCCACCAATTCCATGATTTCCACCCGATTACGGGGCGGAGGAGCCCGGAAACGCGGGTTGGGTGAATCGAGAGTCGAAGCGGAGCTGATCCTTTCGGCGACATAGGCCAGACCCAACAACGGCAGGTCCGGGTGATAGGCCGCCGTGATTTCGTGGTTGGTGATCTGGGACATGCGGCCGGCCGGAAGATCCACGCATTGGGAGTCGCGTGCACTCATGACCAGCTGGGCGCACAGGAACTGTTGTCCGGAAATGATGCGCGTGGTGTTGCCGGCCTCTTCCAGGGTGTCGGGCCGAAAGTCCGAGGCCAGCATCCCGGCGGCCACAGGGTCGTTCTTCAGGTCGGAGACCGCCAGGCGTTTCGCCTGACCGTCTTCCCATTGCCAGGCTTCGCGAACCAGGTCCACCAGTTTCCCCTCGCGGGCGGCGATATCCCCGGACACCAGCAACCAGACTCCCTGCCCCGCCACGGGGAGGAAGTCACCCTGTTCGTTTTGGGTCATGGGAATGATCTCGAACACGCGGTTGCGGGAATCCGCAGCGGCGGGAGCGGGAAGACAGGAAACCCGGGTCAGGTCGAAATCACTGCGCCCGGAAGCCATGGTCTGGCTCTTGTAGAGCACCCATGAGCCGGGAGTCAGATCCAGGGGAATTTCCTGCTGATGCCACAGGGTGAACAGATCGAGGGCGCGGGCTGTATCCCCCGCGCCCAGGAGCAGAAGTGCGACCACCACCAGCGCGCATGCGCCCGGTCGCCTCCTAGTGTTTGATCTTCTCCCAATAGGAAACATAGTCGAATTCCGGACTGTTTTTCTTGTCGTGACACACGACGCAGGAATCCTCGGCCCGAGCGGCGTACTTGCCGTCCCGGGTGTGTTCGGTGCCGTAACCGTGGCAAGCCTCACACTGCACATTGATCAAGCGATTGTTGGGCGGCTCATCCGAGTACCCGTTCTTGTACTGGTAACCCGTGGTGTGGCAGACCAGGCAGTCCGGTTCGAAGTGCTGGCCCTTGTTCCGCAGTGTCGCGAAAGCCCGCATGTGGCCGCTCTGAACATAGGTGGTCCAGGCCTCTTCATGGCACCCCTTGCAGCTCCGGTCGCTCAGGAACGTTTCCCGCGATGAACCGAAATCCCGCGGATAGGCCGCCCGCTTGGCTTCCTTGAACTCGGTCAGACGCTTCTTGAAATCCTCGATCTTGGCCAGCACCGCCTCGTCGTCGGCAACCTTTTCGTCGAGGGGGGTCACCTCGACCGAGATGGCCATGACCTTGCCGTCGTCCGGCCGCAGGAAAATATCCGCGTCACCGAGGTATTGTCCCTCATGGGAGGCGCAAAGCATCATGGTGTTGTCCAGGATGCGCTCGGTGGTGGTGTTGCGGAACGAATGGCCGGTCACCGAGATGTCGATCCCTTTGACTTCCTTGACCACCGTGTCGGTCAGGGAATCCCCCAGATGCCCGAGCAGGATCACCGTCTGCACCTTTTCCCGCAACCGGGGCACCAGCTCGCGGAGCACGGCCACGGGATCGTCGACCTGGAAGGTATCGTCCTTCTCGGACATGGTGATGATCTTCTTGGCCGGATCCAGCACGCTCACGACGCCGAACTTGATGCCGCCCCGCTCGAAAATCAGGTATGCGGGCAGGATCAATTCGCCGGTGCCGATGTCCCGGACGTTGGCGTTGGTGAACGGCAAGTCGTGCTTGTCGATCATCTCCCGCAGGAATGCCAGCCCGTAGTTGAGGTCTTGCTCCCCCAGCCCGATGGCATCGATTCCCATATTGCCGAGCTCTTCACACAGGAATTCCGTCTGGAACCTTTCGTTCTGGTCCCGGCGACCGAAGAGGTCCCCACCGTCGCATTGGATCGTGGGCAAACCTTTTTCAAAAATCCCATCCAGATAACTCGCCCTCCGGGCAAGTCCGCCACGCTGATGGGTCTTTCACCCACAGGGCTCGATCTTGCCCTTGATGTCCGTGGTATAGATCAGATGGATATTGTTCCAGTGCCCCTTGTCGTCCTGGGCGTTGACGGGAGCGGTTCTCACCCCGGTGCCGACCACGACCAGAGCCAAAAGCAAAAGAAGCGTCCACGCCTTTCGTAAACGCAACACATCCGCACGAATGGACATCGTTTCACCTTCCCGCTTGACCAGGATAAAAAAGGAATCGCCGGCGCAGTCGCCGGGCCGCCATGTAACCACCGCGACGGCATCGGGTTCCCAAATAATACACGGGAATAACCTGCAGAGCAACGCCTGTCCCCGGAAACAATAAGT
>PFVX01000018.1:0-29271 GCA_002790835.1 bacterium CG_4_9_14_3_um_filter_65_15
CCCACTGTTTTTCTCGCTAACCGATTGTGATCAAAGCGGTAGGCTGTAGAGGGACAGGCTCTAAACTATATGGCGTTATATGGAAAGGTGACGAAGTTTCCTGAATCCCCCGGACAGGGTCGAATCGGCAGGCAACAGGTTGCCGTATCTATGGCGCCCCTGATCCTTGTTGTCGGTGAAGATGCGGTATCTCATTCTTTCAGTACCGGTACTCTTGCGCGGCAATCATCCCCTCTTCGCTGAAATGCCCTGGACCCTCGCGCCTCCTTGCCCCACAATTCCAACTTCCCGAACCCGCTACCCGGAGGAGTCTCCGTGCCCGAAAACATCATCTCCCTGCTGGGGATCTTCGTGCTGCTGGGGATCGCCTGGCTGCTGAGCAACAACCGCCGCAAGTTTCCCTGGCGTGTGGCCGGATGGGGCCTCGGCCTGCAGATGGTGCTGGCGGTGATCCTGCTGGAAACCCCCTGGGGCGTGGCCGTGTTCGACGCCGCCCGCAGTTTCGTCACCCGCCTGCTGTCCTTCACCGATGCCGGGTCGGCCTTCATGTGGGGCAATCTCTTCCGCACCAGCAGCGATCTGGTCGCCAACATGAATCCGGACCAGGGCTACATGCAGGTCACCAACTCGGCCACGGGACAGCTCGTGCCCCTGGGCACCATCTTCGTGATCCACGTGCTGCCGACGATCATCTTCTTCTCCAGCCTGATGGCCGTGATGTACCACCTGGGCGTCATGCAGCGGATCATCCAGGGCATCGCCTGGGTCATGCGCAAGACCATGGGCACCAGCGGCGGCGAGACCCTCTCCTGCGCCGCGAACATCTTCGTGGGCCAGACCGAGGCCCCCTTCGTGGTCAAGCCCTACCTGGCGGCGATGACCAACAGCGAGCTCATGGCGGTCATGGTGGGCGGGTTCGCCACCGTGGCCGGCGGGGTGATGGCGGCCTACGTGCGCTTCGGCATCGACGCGGGGCACCTGCTGGCGGCCAGCGTCATGAGCGCGCCGGCGGCCCTGGTGGTGGCCAAGATCATGTATCCGGAGACCGAGGAGTCCGCCACCAAGGACGGCGCGGGTCTGGCCATCCCCCGCGAGTACGCCAACCTGCTGGACGCCGCGGCCGGCGGGGCCGGAGTGGGCCTGAAACTGGCCGCCAACGTGGGCGCCATGCTGCTGGCGTTCATCGCGCTGGTCGCCATGCTCAACTACGGCCTGGGCTTCGTGGGGCTGTCGCTGCAGCAGATCTTCGGCTGGATCTTCTCCCCCATCGCCTGGGTCATGGGCGTGCCCTGGACCGAGGCCATGGTCTTCGGCAACCTCCTGGGCACCAAGATCGCCGTCAACGAGTTCGTGGGGTACATCCAGCTGGCCGAGGCGGCCCGGCAGGGGCTGCTGTCGCCGCGCAGCGTGATCATCGCCACCTACGCCCTGTGCGGATTCGCCAATTTCTCGAGCATCGCCATCCAGATCGGCGGCATCGGGACCATCGCCCCGGGAAGGCGCAGCGACGTGGCGCGCCTGGGGCTGAAAGCCATGTTCGGCGGCGCCCTGGCCTCGTGGTTGACCGCCACCATCGCCGGGGTTCTGCTGATCTGACGCGCAGGCCTTCGCGGCCGCGCAGCACAAACACGGGAAGTCTTTCATGCCGCGCATCAAGCTGCAACCGCTGCCGGAATACCAGACCAAGTTCCGGATCACCGTGCGCACCACCGACCTGAACTACGGCGGACACCTGGCCAACGACCGCGTGCTCGCCCTGGTCCACGAGGCGCGGGTGGATTTCCTGGCGCGCCACGGCTGGAGCGAGATGGCCTGCGCCGGTGAGAGCCTGATCATGGGCGACGCGGCGGTCGTGTTCAAATCCGAAGCCTTCGCCGGGGACGAGCTGGTCATCGAGACCGCGGCCACCGAGCCCGGCGGTCGCGGGTTCCGCCTCTGCCACCGATTGACGCGTCCGGTCGACGGCACCCTGGTCGCCCTGGTGGAAACGGGCTTGGTCTGTTTCGATTACGAGGCCGGAAAGCCGAAACCTTTGCCGCCGGCCGTGGCGGCCATCTGCCTGCGGGCCGGAGATTGACGTGGGCAGCGAACCGATTCCCATCACCAGCCTGACCAACGCGCGCATCAAGGATCTGGTGCGCCTGCGTCAGCGCGGCCACCGCAGCGGTCGCGGCCTGATGATCGTGGAAGAGCCCCTGGTCATCGGCCGCGGACTGGACACGGGCATCGCCTGTCGCGAGGTCTATTTCTGCCCGGACAACATGGGCGCGCAGCACACACCGCTCCTGGAAAAACTGCTGAAGATACCCGGGGTCGACGCGTACGAACTTGCCGCCCCGGTCATGGCCAAGGTCGCCTACCGGGACCGGCCCCAGGGCCTGCTGGTGGTGGCGGACCGGCCGCAGGCGCGATTGGAGGACCTGGTGCTGCCGGCGGAGAGCCCGGCCCTGCTGCTGGTGCTCGAAGGGGTGGAGAAACCGGGCAACCTGGGCGCGGTCCAGCGGGTCGCCGACGGCGCGGGCGCCCACGGCATCATCGTCTGCGGCGATGGCGTCGACCCCTGGAACCCCAACGTCCTGCGCGCTTCCCGTGGCGCGTGCTTCAGCACGCCGACGGTCACCGCCCCCGCGGCGCAGATCCTGACCTGGCTCAAGGAGCGGGGCATCGCCGCGGTCGCCACCAGCCCCGCCGGAGCCATGCCCTACGACCGGTTCGACCTTACCGCCCCCGTGGCCCTTATCCTGGGCACCGAGCACGACGGGCTGAGCCCGAACCTGCTGGACGCCGCCGACTGCACGGTCGCCATCCCCATGCACGGCAGCGGCGACTCGCTGAACGTCTCCACCTCGGCCGCCATCCTTCTGTACGAGGCCGCCCGCCAGCGTGCGACGGCGCGAAAGGCACCCTGACATGACCAACCGTTTCTACAACGATTTCGACTGCGAAGAGCTGGAGAGCCGCGACCCCGATTATCGCACCCCGTTCGAGCGGGGCCGGGACCGGCTGATCCACAACGCAGCCTTCCGCCGCCTGCAGGCCAAGACGCAGGTCTTTTTGTCCGGCGAGTACGATTTCTACCGCACCCGCCTGACCCACTCCATCGAGGTGGCGCAGATCGCCGGTTCCATCGCCCGCTACCTGAACCGGTCCAGCGCGCAGCTGACCGCGGACTTCCACATCGACCTGGCACTGGTCGAGGCCACCGCGCTGGCCCACGACATCGGCCATCCGCCCTTCGGGCACGCCGGCGAATCCACCCTGCACCGGCTCATGCTCCCCTACGGCGGTTTCGAGGGCAACGCCCAGACCCTGCGGCTGATCACCGAGATCATCTTCACCAGCGGGCGCAGCCGGCGCGGCATGAACCCCACGCGGGCCTTCATGGACGGGGTGCTGAAGTACAAGACCCTGCTGGGCGAGTGGGACGTCCCGCCCCGCCACCACTTCCTCTACGACGAGCAGCGGCCCTTCCTCGATTTCGTCCTGGGCGGTCGGGATTTTCCCGCCGCGCTGACGGCCGGAAAGATGCGCAACGGGTTCCGCAGCCTCGAGTGCGAGATCATGGACTGGGCCGACGACACGGCCTATTCGCTCAACGACCTGGTGGACAGCGCGAACGCCGGATTCGTCAACATCGGCAGCATCCGGCGCTGGGCCGATGACCAGGATCTGGACACCGACGAGGAGCGGTGGCTTGACGACCTCATGGCGGCCATCACCGCCGGTAGCCTCGAGCGCGCCATGAACCGCAAGATCGGCGCCTTCGTCGAGGCGTGCACGCTGATCGAGCGGGACAACTTCCTGGCCGAGGCCACCAACCGTTACCGGTTCGGGATGGCCATCGACCCGGCCGTGCGCCGCGAGCAGAACCTCTACGCCCGGCTGGCGGTGGGCGTGGTCTTCCGCTCGCCCCAGGTCTGCCAGCTCGAACACAAGGGTGGCTGGATGCTTCAGCGGCTCTTCGGCGCCCTCAAGGCCAACTACCTGGACCAGGGCGCCGCGCGTCATCCCCTGCTGTCGACGGATTTCGAGGCGGAAATGGCCCGTTGCGGGGGCGACGAGCGCGTCGGCGCCCGCGTCATCTGCGACTATCTGGCCGGCATGACCGACGGGTTCGCCAGCCGGATCTACAAGCGCATGTTCGATCCGGATTTCGGATCCATCGTCGATCTCGTCTGATGAACGATATGCTCAGCAAGCGGGGCTGCAGCCTGGTGGCGGGAATCCTGGCGGTCCTCGTGGCCGGCGCGGCCCTGGCCGATTCCGCTCCTCCTGCGGATCCTTCACCGGCCCGCGGCTCCCTGTCCGAAATCCTCCCCGGCCACCGGGGGACCTATCTCTACTACCACGCCCTGGACTACGGATCGCAATCCCTGACCCATCCGCTGCGCCTGATAATCAACGGCGGGTTCGGCATCATGCAGATCTCCAACCGGGACAACCGACCGGCCAGGATCATGTACGGCCGCGGCCTGCGCAACGTCTCGGATAACCTCATGCGGCCGTGGTGGGCCGTCCGGGAACAGGGACTGGGAGTCTTCCTGCGCCATGAGGTGATCCCCATTTCCGTGCGCACCGGCGATTCGCAGTACTGGCCCAACTACATGAACCACCTGTTGGGCGGAGGCATGAGCTACCGCATGATGGAGGAGTACTACCGGTACCACGGACACACCCACAGCAAACGCTGGTCCCTCGCCACGCTCTTCGTCTACCACCTCCTGAACGAGACGGTGGAGAACAACGACAAGCTGGGCCCCAACCCCGACCCGGTCGCCGACTTCTGGATCTTCAACCCCGCCGGTGTCTGGCTGTTCAACAAGGACTCCGTGGCGCAGTTCTTCAGCAGGACTCTCCACTTCACCGACTGGTCCTACCAGCCGGTCATCATGCCCGAAACCGGCGAACTGCAGAATGTCGGGCAGAACTACGCCGTGAAGTGGCATCTCAACAATTCCGGCAGCAGAAGCATCTTCTACCACTGGGGCACGCACGCCGAACTGGGCATGTCCTTCACCGACGCCGAAGGTCGTTGCGTCTCCTTCGGCTTCGGTTTCGTGGCCAAGAACATCCTGGAAGTCGATGACCTGAGCGACACCGTGGACCTGGCCGTATCCGGCGGCCTGTTCTACGACCGCAACAACAGCCTGCTGGCTTCGCTGGTGGCTGCGAAGGGCAAGGACTTTCCCTGGCGCCTGAACCTGTATCCGGGGTTGTTCGATCTGGGACCGCTGCAGCCGGGTTTCTACGTTGCCCTGGACCAAAAAGACCACCTCAGCGGGGGGATCACCATCGGGGCCATCACGCATCTGCCCGTGGGTCTCGGCTGGGAGTAACCGCAGGGGTCAATCCAGCAGACTCTCGAACGCCTCAACCTTCAATGGCCGGGAAAAGTGGAAGCCCTGCACCTCGTGGCAGCCCAGGGCCCGCAGGAATTCGGCCTGCGCTTCGGTCTCAACGCCCTCGGCCAACGCGCGCATATCCAGGCTGTTGGCCATGGCGATGACGGTGCCGGCGATGGCGGCGTCGTTGGCGCTGGTGGTGATGTCGGTGATGAATTCGCGGGCGATCTTGATGCGCCCTACCGGATAGTTGCGCAGGTACAGCAACGAGCTGTAGCCGGTGCCGAAATCGTCGATGGCCAGCCCCACCCCGCCCTGACGCAAGGTCATGAGGGTTTCCTGGGCCGCCTCGGCGTTGTGCATGAGCATGCTTTCGGTGATCTCGAGCTCCAGCCACGAGGGATCCAGGCCCGTGGTGCGCAGGATGCCCATGACCCGCTCCACCAGATCCGGCTCCATGAACTGGCGCCCGGAGAGGTTCACCGCCACCCGCACGGGACGGGTGCCAACCTTCTGCCAGGTGGCTGCTCGACGGCACGCCTCCTCCAGCACCCAGGCTCCGATGTTGTGGATCAGGCCGGTCTCCTCGGCCAGGGGAATGAAATGGGCAGGGCTGACATCCCCCAGGTCCCGGGAATGCCAACGGAGCAGGGCCTCGACCCCCACCAGTTTGCCGGTGCGCAGGGAAAACTGGGGTTGCCAGACCAGGGACATCTCCTCCAGATCCAGGGCGCGGCGCAGGCCGCTCTCCAGCCTGGTCCGCTGCTGGATGCGACGGTTCATCTCCTCGTTGTAGAATTGGAACCGGTTGCGCCCCTCGGCCTTGGCCGCATACATGGCCAGGTCGGCGTGCTTGAGCAGGGTGGCCACGTCTTGGCCGTCGTCCGGATACACGGCGATGCCGATGCTGGTGGCCGCGAAGATCTCATGCCCCTGCACCGAGAAAGGCTTGGCCATGGCCCCGATGAACTTCTGGGCCACCGCCAGGATCTCCGCGTCGCGGGAGACCCGCGGCAGCAGCAGCACGAACTCGTCGCCCCCCAGCCGGCTCAGAATGTCTCCCTTGCGAATGCAGCCGCTGAGGCGGTCGGCGATGCCCTGCAGCAGTCCGTCGCCCAGGTCGTGGCCGTGGGCGTCGTTGACGTCCTTGAAGTTGTCCAGATCGCAGAAAAGCAGGACCACGCGCCGGTCGCCGCGACGCGCGACGGCCAGCGCCCTTTCGAGCTGCTCCATGAAGTAGGTGCGATTGGGGAGGCCGGTCAGGGGATCGTAGTAGGCCAGCTGCCGGATTTCCTCCTCGGTGCGCTTGCCCGCGGTGATGTCGGTCACCGTGGCGATGAATCCCTCCAGGACCTGCTTCCGGTTTCGCACCCGTTCGGCCTGCACCAGGACCCAGCAGGTCTCTCCCGAAGAGCGCTTGAAACGACATTCGGCCCGGAATTCATGGTCGCTCTCGCGGGCGGCTTCCCACTGGGCCGCCATCTGGGGGCGGTCGTGGGGATGAACGGCCTCATACCAGGGCTTGCCCAGGGATTGCAGCGGCGTCAATCCGGTCAGCTCACGCCAGCGACGGTTGACGTGGTGGCAAAGGCCCTTCGGGTCCAGGCGCATGATGCCCACGGGCGAGGCGTCGGCCATCACGGCGTAGCGGTGTTCACTCTCGCGCAGGGCCTGCTGAGTGAAGCGCATCAGGGTGTGGTCGTGGACGACGGTGAGCAGGAGGTCCAGGGGCCGCAGAGGCACGTCCTGCAGGGCCACCCGGCGTGGCGCGCCGTCGAGGGTGGTCACTTCGAGGTCGTTTTCCCGGTCGGGGTCGGCGTCCAGCCCTTGCAGGTTGCGGAAGGCGCGGTTGGCCATCAGCCGCTGGCCCCCGCTGAGGGAGCTCACGGCGATGGGAAAAGGAAGCACCTCCAGGATCGCCGCCAGGGCCTGCGGCACCTGCGGAGCGTCCGGCGCCCGTTGGGCGCTCGCGGCGGAGGCTTCGCGATCTTCACGCTCGCTGGTCACGTCGGGTTTCCTCGCTTGACGGAGGTCGGAAGAATGCTACCGCAATGATAACACAGATTTGCAGCGGCGGCAGGCCGGAGGCGTCAGCGCAGGTGGGAGGCGCAGTTGACGTCCACGATGGCACCGCTGAGCGCGTCGGCCCGGCCGGAAACCGCCAGCAGCACCGTCTCGGCGATCTCGGTGTCCGCAGCGGTGCGTCCCAGGGGACTCTGCCCGCGGATGCCCGCGCCCTCGGGTCCGTCCAGGTAGGGCTTGGTCATGTCCGACTCCACCCACCCCGGCGCGATGCCGACCACGTGGATCTTCCGCGGCCCCAGGGCCACGGCCAGCGACTGGGTCAGGGAATTCAGCCCGGCCTTGGCCGCGCCGTAGGCCGGGGCCTCGGGCTCGCCGCGGTAGGCGCCCCGGCTGCCGATGTTCACGATGTGGCCGCCGGAGGGCAGATGCTTCAGCGCGCCGTGGCAGATGGCCGCCGCCGCGATCAGGTTCACCTGCAGGGTGCGGTTCCAGGATGCCAGCCACTCCTGGGCCGAGGTGTCCAGCGGGGCATGTCGCTCGTAGATGCCCGCGTTGTTGACCACGATGTCCAGGCCACCCAGGGCCGCTGCGGCGGCGGCGGCCAGGCCGGCGGCCTGTACGGGGTCCACAAGATCGGCCGGGAGCACGACATGGCCTTCGCCGGGCAAGGTATCGCACAAGGCTTGAACCGATTCCGTCGCCTCACGGCAATGAAGCGCCACCCGCGCGCCGGACTCCGCCAGCAGCCGCACGATGGCCGCGCCGATCCCCCGGCTGCCGCCGGTGACCAGTGCTCTTTTGCCTACCAGGGCCTGTTCCCTCTGGGTCATTATTCGAACTCCTGCGACAGTTGGTCCAAATCGGCGAGCCCGGGTATGTTAGCACGGCCTTGCAGGCGCGAAAAGGCCCGGCGCGAGGCGCCGGGCCTGAAACGATACAACCGGAAGATCCGAATTACACCGTCCAGCGAACATGCAGGTCGGTCATCACTTCACCAAAACCATCTTGTGCTGCGTCACGCCCTGGGCGCTGACCAGCCGGGCGAAGTACACGCCGCTGCCCACGCTTTGGCCGCGGTTGTCTTGGCCGTCCCAGACCACGCTGCCGGGTCCGGCGGGCCGCATGTCCTCGATCAGCAACCGCACCAAGCGACCGTGGATGTCGTACACCCCTAGGCTGATCCGGCCCGCGGCGGGCAGGTCGTAGCTCACCCGAGTCAGGGGGTTGAAGGGATTGGGGTAGTTGCCGACGGTGGCTGCGGGAGCCGGGGGCGTCTCCACCGCGGAGACGCTGTTGCGCAGGCCCCAGATCTCGATGTCGTCGATGTTCCAGCCGCAATACTGCCAGCTGTCGTCGGTCATGCCCATGACCCAGGCCAGAAAGACGGTCTGCTGCCCATCGGCCACGGCGCTGAGGTCGTATTCCACCGACGTCCACGCCCCGTCGCTGACGGTCACCGAGTTGGACCAGATGGGCGTGAAATTCACTCCGTCGGAGCTGACCTGGAATGAGGCGTGGTCATACGCCGGCTGCTCGACGCCCAACCAGCGCCGGAACTTCACGGTCACGCTGGTGACGCCGGTAAGATCGAGACTGGTCGTGGTCAGCCAGCGCTCGAGTAGGTTGTTCTCGTAGTCGCCGGCGAGGTTGTAACCCAGCACGTTGGCGCCGCTGTACCCGCTGACCGGGTCAGGATCGCCGTGGCTGCCGCCGCCGCCCTGGGGGATCCCGAAGGCCCAGCCGGCGTCCATGCTCCAGAGCGGATCGCTGTCCAGGGGGAAGGACATAATCAGCTCGGGAATACCCACCTTGAGCTGGAGGGGCCGTGTGGTGTCCCCGCTGCCGTCGGTCAGGTTGACGAGACTGACGGTCCCCGTGAAGGTCCCGGTGGGCAGCGTGGCCGCCGTGCCGCCGATGGAGACGGTCACCGAGTCGGTGCCGCCGGCGGCCAGGGTCCCCGTGCCGTTGCTGACGACCGCCCAGGCCACGTCGCTGGTGATCTGGTAGTCGACGGCATAGGCCGCGACGTTATTGAGGACGTAGACCTGGGACGCGGGCGCGAAGGGTCCCCCCACGTCGCCGGTGGCCTGCAGCCCGGTCCCCGGCGAGACCTGGAAGGCCGCCGCGTTGGGATCGAGGGTACCGAGGGCCATGGGTGCGCTGCCCAGGGGATCCAACCAGTCGCGCAGGCGGCTGCTCGCGTCGTTGCCGTCCCAGGACACGGAGAGGCGTCCGTACCAATCGGAGGTGTCGTTGCCGCAGGCGGCATAGCCCCCGTGCAGCTGACCCACGATGTGGTGGCCGGGATCGAACAGGGGCGAACCCGAAGACCCCGGTTCGGTGGTGCCCACGTCCCAGTCGGTGATCCGGATGTGGCTCCCGTCCCCGGGAACCGGGGTCAGCAGGTATGTGGTGGTGCTCGTCGGATCATACTCGAAGCTGATGCTCTTCTCGTCGGTGTTCGGCTGGTGGATGGCGATGGCCGCACTGGGATCGTCGCTGCCGCGGTACCATCCGGCGTAGGCCACCTTCCAGGCCGGATCCGGATCCGCGTTCAACTCCACCAGACAGAAATCCGAGGTGCTGGACGAGGCCAGGAAGGTCGCACCGGCCTGGTTTTCCGCCAGGCTGCCCCCGCCCTGCTGCCCGCAGGTGGGACTCTCGAAATTCCAGTACACCACCATGCTGGCCGCGTTGCCGGAGTTGATGCCGCAGTGGTTTGCCGTCAGGAAGAATGGAGTCTGATCCTCGGCGGTGTTGTTGATCATGGCGCCGGTGCAGGTCCAGGAACCGTTCAGGGTGTAGACGCCCACCGTAGCGATCTCCGAGCGCCAGGGGTCGCCCTCCGGGCACACCACGTCCACGTTGCAGCTGCCGGCCTTGTCCGCGAGATCCTCCCCGAACAGCCGGTAACCCTTATTGATCGATTCCAGCTCCAGGGCGTAATCGCCCAGCTCGCTGCGGGGCAGCAGCAGTTCTACGGTGATGTCGTCGGCCAGTACCACCGGCGTCCAGAGCTGGCCGTGGGCTTCGTTGTTGCGCTCGGTGAAGGTCCAGAAATGTCGGGGGTCGTCCAGCGAGGTCATGCCGGTGGGATGGATGGTCAACCGGGCACCCTTGGGCAGGTGGAAACGGGAAAAACCCAGGTTCACCGAGATCGCCCCGGGCGCGACGATCCGCTGGCGCCACAGCACCCATTGCTCTTCCACATCGAGCCAGGAGCCGCCGTCGTCGGGGGTCAGTTGAGAAATTTCGGGGACGGCGAAACGAGGTGCCAGATCCTGACCCTTGCGCGCCAGGTCGGCGGTCATCTCGGCGGAGATGTCCACGGGGGCCGTGCGCAGCACCGGAACCGCAGCGGCGTCGAGTCCGAGGGTCAGCGCCACCGGGCCCCGTAGCTCCCCCGAGGTCAGGGCGGAACCGGCGATCCCGGCGGAAGAAATTCCGGCAACCACCAGCAAGGCAACGACAACAATTCCCCACGGCCGACAGGCGCCAATGCTCATGGATTTCCCCTGGATGTTGGACGAATTCCCCCAGTCGGAACCGGGTTCCGGCTCTGATCTCCACCCATAATTGTACCCCAAGGCGGGGGCGCTGCCAAGGATTTTGATGATTAATCCGATTGTCGGGCGCTTGGGGAAGGACCCCAGGGGGAGGTAATTCATTGAAAATTAGACAAATATTGGCAGGCAACCTTCTTTTTTGATAAAAGGTCACCCGCCAATCATCACGACAGCGAGGATCAGAAGCCGGCCTTGGCGGCTTCCGGCCTGTTCTCGGGACCCTGCGCCACGGCCCAGGCTTCAGCCTGGATCTGGGGGAAGCCCTGGCCCTTGTCCCGCATGGCCATCACCCGGTACATGGAGTACCCGTAGTGGTCCTTGATGAAGATCAAGTTGGCCATGTTGAGGAATTCCCGGTCCGTCAAGGTGGCCGATGCCCAGGTCTGGGGCTTTTCCTCGGGGAACTTGTCCAAGATGGGCTGATACACCGCGCTGGGAACGAAGCCCCGCACCTGGACGCGGAAGAGGTCGCTTCCGATTCCGTAGCTCTGCAGGACATCCTGCCACTTGGTGCCTTCGTAACGCTTCTGGGCAACTTCCAGCGGGTCCACCCCCGCTTTGGCTGCGACCATGAAGGCTACCGGCAACTCGTCCGCGCGGGGCAGGTAGGACGCCACGTCGGCCACCTGGGCCGGCTCGGCCTTGAAGAACTCCGCCACCGCTTGATTGTAGGCCGCAAGGTCGGGCGCGCCCGCAACAGCCGCCTGGGCCGCGAGCAACACCGCAAGGATCAACACCGGAACTCTCTTCTGCATGATCAACTCCTTTTTTCCGACCAGTCAGCCAAATGCGTGCCGGCCAAATGCCTGCTGGATAGTTGATCGGCAGAAATGCGCCTGAGTTGAGGAGAAACGCGCCAATCCGGGCGACCCGGGAGTCCGGACGGGACCGAAATTCCGCGCGCGATTCCCGCTTGGCCCCCGCGCTTCGTGCAATCTGCACGCCGGGACAAAAAAAAGCCGGCGAAACAATGCCCGCCGGCCCCAACGTCCCTCTGAACGAGGTCAGCCGTTCATGGTCTTGATCTTGTTCAAGGCCGAGCCGGCCCGGAACCAGGAGATCTGCTCGTCGGTCATGGTGTGCGCGACCGCGAAGGCGTCGCTGCCGCCGTCGCTGTGGGTCACGGTCACGGTCAGGTTCTGATCCGGCGCCAGATCCGCCAGCCCCGTGATGGCGAAGCGGTCGTCCTGCTGGATCTTGTCGTAGTCGGCCGGGTCGACGAACGTCAGGGGCAGAATCCCCTGCTTCTTGAGGTTGGTCTCGTGGATCCGCGCGAAGCTGCGCACGATGACCGCCGCGCAGCCCAGGTGCCGCGGCTCCATGGCCGCGTGCTCGCGCGAAGACCCCTCGCCGTAGTTCTCGTCCCCCACGACGACCCAGCGCAGGCCGGCGGCCTTGTAGGCCCGCGCGGTCGCCGGCACTTCGCCGATCTCGCCGGTCAGCTGGTTCTTCACCTGGTTGATCCCGCCGCCGAAGGCGTTGACCGCCCCGATGAGCATGTTGTTGCTGATGTTGTCCAGATGGCCGCGGAACTTCAGCCAGGGGCCGGCCATGGAAATGTGGTCGGTGGTGCACTTGCCCCGGGCCTTGATGAGCAGGGGCAGGTCCGCATAGTCCTTGCCGTCCCAGGGGCTGAACGGTTCCAGCAGGGCCAACCGCTCGCTGTCCGGCCCCACGACGACCGCGATCTCCCGGTGACCCGAGGGCGGGGCCTGGTAACCCTTCTCGTCGAAGACGAATCCGGCTTCCGGCAACTGGTCCGCCACCGCGGGCGCATCCAGCTTGACCTGCTCACCCTTTTCGTTGGTCAGGGTGTCGTTCAGCGGGTCGAACTTCAGGGTACCCGCCAGGCCGTAGGCCATGACGATCTCGGGGCTGCCGATGAAGGCGTTGGTCTCGGGGTTGCCGTCGTTCCGCTTGGCGAAGTTCCGGTTGAACGAGGTGATGATGCTGTTGGGCACGCCCTTCTCGATGTCGTCCCGCTGCCACTGCCCGATGCAGGGGCCGCAGGCGTTGGTCAGCACCACCGCGCCCACGTCCTCGAGCACCTCCAGCATCCCGTCGCGCTTGATGGTCTCGTAGATCTGATCGCTGCCCGGGGAGATCCACAGCGTGGTCTTCATCTTCAGGCCCTTGGCCTTGGCCTGATGGGCCACGTCCACCGCGCGCCCGATGTCCTCGTAGCTGCTGTTGGTACAGCTGCCGACCAGGGCCGCGGTCAGCTTCTCGGGATAGCCTTCCTTCTCCGTGTCGGCGGCCATTTGGCTCACCGGCCGCGCCAGGTCCGGCGTGTGGGGTCCCACCAGGTGCGGCTCGAGGGTGGACAGGTCGATCTCGATGACCTGGTCGTAGTATGCGGCCGGGTTGGCCGCAACCTCGTCATCGGCCTTCAGCAGATCGGCGTTGGCCTCGGCCAATTCCGCCAGATCGGCCCGCCGGGTGGCGCGCAGGTAGGCGGCCATGGACTCGTCGAAAGGAAAGACGCTGGTCGTGGCGCCCAACTCGGCCCCCATGTTGGTGATGGTGCCCTTGCCGGTGCAGCTGAGAGCCTCGGCGCCCTCGCCGAAGTACTCGATGATGGCGTTGGTGCCGCCCTTGACCGTCAGGATGCCCAGCAGCTTGAGGATGACGTCCTTGGGAGCGGTCCAGCCGCTCAGCTTGCCGGAGAGCTTCACCCCGATGATCTTCGGGTCCTTGACCTCCCAGTTCATCCCGACCATGACGTCGACGGCGTCGGCCCCGCCCACGCCGCAGGCGACCATGCCCAGTCCACCGCCGTTGGGGGTGTGGCTGTCGGTGCCGATGAGCAGTCCGCCGGGGAAGGCGTAGTTTTCCAGCACCACCTGGTGGATGATGCCCGAGCCCGGCTTCCAGAAGCCCATGCCGTAGCGCGCGGCCGCACTGCTGAGGAAGTCGTACACTTCCTTGTTCACGTCCAGGGCGTGCAGCTTGTCGTAGTCGGCTCCCTTGTGGGCCAGCAGCAAGTGGTCGCAGTGGACGGTGGTGGGGACGGCGGTCACGTCGCGCCCCGCCTGCATGAACTGGAGGATGGCCATCTGGGCGGTCGCGTCCTGCATGGCCACGCGGTCGGGATTCAAGGCCAGGGTGGCCTCGCCCCGGGCCAGTTCCTGGTTCTGGGGGTCGGCCAGGTGGCCGAACAGGATCTTCTCGGCCAGCGTCAGGGGCCGTCCCAGCCGCTTGCGCGCCACCGCCAGCTGGTCGCGGGTGCGCCCGTAGACCTTCTCCACCATGTCCCGGGTCGTTTCGATGACCATGATCGCATCCTCCTTAGGCCGAACCGCCGCCGCATTTCACTGTGCACAGGCCAATATAAGCAATGGAGCGGGCCTTTTCCGCTTTTTTCCCCGCGGGCAGTCCACGGTTGACCGACGGGCGGACTTGGACCATATATCAAGTCGATAAGAGCTTTTCACGGCACATTTCACCCGGAGCATCGCGCCATGGATCTGAGACTCGAACACATCAACCCGAAAATCCGCGCCAAGGCCGCCGCCCGCTGCCGCGAACGGGGCATCATCATTCCCACCCTCGCCCAGATGAAGAACCCCGCCCTGATCCCCGACGAGATCAAGGGCCGGTTGGCGGACGTGGGGCTGTGGGACATCGACCCCTTGAACCTGTTCCGTATCACCTGGAAGAACGATCCCGACAGCGGCCTCTTCAACCGGGGCAACTGGATCGAGTTTCCGCCCGAACTGACGGGCGTGCAGGCGCGGATCATCGGGCTGGTGGGCAAGTGGTTCCCCACCGGGGCGCACAAGGTCGGCGCGGCCTTCGGGTGCCTCGTGCCGCGCCTGATCACCGGGCAGTTCGACCCCGAGGTCCACATGGCCGTCTGGCCCAGCACGGGCAACTACTGCCGGGGCGGGGCCTTCGATTCCAAGCTGCTGGCCTGCCACTCCGTGGCCATCCTGCCCGAGGAAATGAGTCGCGAGCGTTTCGCGTGGCTCAAGGACGTGGCCACCGAAGTCATCGCCACACCCGGCTGCGAATCCAACGTCAAGGAGATCTACGACAAGTGCTGGGAGCTGCGCGCCACGCGGCCCGAGTGCGTGATCTTCAACCAGTTCGAGGAGTTCGGCAATTCCATCTGGCACCACCAGGTCACCGGCGGAATGATCCAGGAGATCTTCGAGCAGCTCGACGGGGAGGGACTGCGTCTGGGAGCGTTCGTCTCGGCCACCGGCTCGGGCGGAACTATCGCCGCCGGCGACTTTCTCAAGACCCTGCATCCCAACATGGTCATCACCGCCGTGGAGGCGCTGCAGTGCCCCACCCTGCTGGCCTTCGGCTTCGGCGGACACCGCATCGAGGGCATCGGCGACAAGCACGTGCCCTGGGTCCACAACGTGCGGGGCACCGACATGGTCTGCGCCGTGGACGACCAGCAGTGCATGGATCTGCTGCGGCTGTTCAACGAAGAGACGGGACAGAAAGTGCTGGCCGATTCGGGGGTCGGCGAGGAGTTGCTCGCCCAGCTGCCCCTGCTGGGCATTTCCGGCATCTGCAACCTGATCGCGGCCATCAAGACCGCTCGCTACTACGAACTCGAGGGGCGCGACGTCATCGTCACGCCGCTGACCGACTCGGCCGAGATGTACGGCTCGCGGCTGGAGGAACTGACCGCCACGCACGGCCCCTACGCGCGCGAGGACGGCCTGCGCCACCGGGAGCGCTGGCTCGACGGCATCTCCACCGATCACATGCGGGAACTGGGCTACCGGGACCGCAAGGAACTGCACAACTTCAAGTACTTTACCTGGGTCGAACAGCAGGGTCGCCAGGTGGACGAACTGCGGCGCCTGTGGGACCCGGATTTCTGGGTCGAAGTCTTCGCCTCGGCCAAAACCTGGGACCCGCGCATCGAGGAGTTCAACGCCCTGATCCGCGAGGGCTGATCCGCCTCAGCGCGTTCGCGTCATCGTGGTGCCCAGGGTCAGCTCGCCCGCTTCCAGGCGCAGAGCGTACACCCCCGCGGCCACGGGCCGGCCCGCATTGTCGGTGCCGTCCCAGGCCAGGTCGTTGGCGCCCAGGTCGCCCGCAAGCGTGCCGAAATCCCGCACGCAACGGCCCTGCAGATCCATGACCCGCGCCCGCACCGGCCCGGCCTCCGGCAACACATACGTAACCACCGTGAAGGTCCGGAAGGGGTTGGGGACTGGCGTGGCCACACCCGGCGTGGCCGTCACCACCTGCAACGATATGGTGCGGGTCGCGTCGCCCAGGCCGCCGGCCAGATTCACGAACGACAGCGCGGCCTGGTAGGAACCCGCAGCAAGCTGGGACAGCGCCGTCGTGCCGGCGATGCTCACCGTGGTCGAATCCAGCCGCGCGATGGTCCCGGAAGCCGGCACCACGCTCACCCATCCCTGATCCACGGACACCTCGAAGGACAGATCGGCCCCGCCCACATTGTGCAGGACGTAACTTGCGGCCACTTCGCCCGGATCGGCTCCCTCTACCAGGCTGAACTCCAGGTCGCTTCCCGGGGCGACCAGCAGCTCGGGAATGGCGGGGTCCAGCAGTTCGACGAATTCCTCACCGGTGCCCACGGGGTCGAGGTAATCGCTCAAACGGGTTCCCGCCGCACCACCGCCGGTCCAGGAAACAAACAGGCGCCCGTACCAATCGGAGGTGTCGTTGCCGCAGGCCGCGTAGCCGCCGTGCAACTGACCCACGATGCGATGATCGAAACTGAACAGGGGACTTCCCGATGAGCCGTGCTCCGTGGTGCCCACGTCCCAGTCCCTGATCCGGATGTGGGTCCCGTTCCCGGGAACAGGGGTCGCCAGATAGGTCGTGATGCTGGTCGGGTCGTAGTCGATGCTGATGCTCTTCTCGTCGGTTTGCGGGTTATGGATCGTCACCGCGCCGTCGGGCACCAAGTCGCGTCGATCCCAACCCGCGAACGTCACCTGGAATCCCGGATCCGGCGCCTCGTCGAGTTCCAGAAGCGTGGCGTCCGCAAAGGGATACGTGGCCCGGATGGACGATCCGGTCGTGTATTGGTCCAGGCTGCCTCCCCCCTGCTGTCCACAGACGGGGCTCTCGAAATTCCAATAGACCACCACGCTGTTGGCGTACTGTTCGGTTGAAAGGCAGTGGTTGGCCGTCAAGAAGAGGGGCGCCCCGTCGCGGCGGGTGTTGTTGATCATGGCTCCCGTGCATCGGAACGAGCCGGAAATCGAGTACACCCCCACCGACCGACCGTCGTCGCGCCAGCCGTCCCCTTCGGGGCAGACGATGTCGACATTGCAGAGGCCGGCCTTGTCTTCCTCGGGTTCCCCGAACCACCGATAGCCCCGGTTCACCTTCGACAACTCCACCCTCGGCGCCACCGAGCCGGTAGGCACTTCCACTTCGACGATGATGTCGTCACCCAGGACCACGGGCGTCCAAAGCTCGCCCATCCGGTCGACGTCATCGGCGTGAAATACCCGCACGCCGCGCGGGTCGTCCGCACCGCTCAGATCGGTGGGATAGAGGGAAAGCCTCCCCCCGGCGGGAAGGTCGAAGACCGAAAAACCGAGGTTCACCGAAAGCGCGCCCGGGGCCTGGATGCGCAGGCGCCAGACCCGGTGCAGCGGCGTGGGGTCTTCCCACCTGCCCGCCTCCGCGCAACGGACGGCGACATCCTCGGGGAGCGCGAACCGTTCGGGCCCGCCGAACTGGGATTTGGCGGCGTCCTCCGCCAGCAAGGCCGGGCGGTCAAGGGGCCGGGTGCGCAGAACCGGCACCTCCTCCACCGAATCCAGGGTGAAATCCAACACCGCCGGTCGCTCCGCCGCCAGCACAGTGCAGGCCAGGATGCCTTCCATCAGAATGGCCACCACCGCGACAACACGCTTCGTTTCAGGGATTCGCTTCGCCATGCTCAGTCCTTTGTTCGGGAGCCGCCCCGGTCGCTTCCGGCCCGGGGTCATCCACTGCGTCCACGGCATTCCAGGCGATCGTCCAGCCCAGGATCACCTGGGAAAGATAATGCTTTCGATCGTTCATGCGCGACCATCCGGTCAGGACCGATCCCGCGCGGGCCGCATTTCGCGGCAAGGGACGGCCGCAGGAGCGCGCCAGATTCAGCCAGGGAATCGCCGCCATGAAGGTGTGACCGGATGCGGCGTGGTCGGTTTGCATCGGGTGCCAGCGGGGGTCCTCGCCGGACGAGGGTCGATCCGCCCCCAGCACCCGTTGCATCGTCCACAGGGTGGGCAGGCCCACCACCATGGCTTCGAAGTTGCGCCGCCCCCAGCGGCTGAAGGAACCCCGGCGCCACCAGGCGTCGATGGCACCGGTGATCAGCCAACTGAGGAACCAGAAACGTTCGCCGGGATAGCGCACCACGGACGAGACGCCTTCCCCGCGGCCGGTGCGCGCCCGCTTGCCCACCAGGACGTCGACCGCGCTGTCCAAGCCGGAATAGGCCAGGACGCCGGCGGCCGCGGTGGCGCCCAGCAGGCGCAGCAGGGAGCGCCGACCGTACATGCGTCGCCATTGGCCACCGGTGCCGACCAACAGGGGCCGGGCCTCGCCGGAGCGCACGCGCACCCCCGGCATGACCAGCAGGGCGCAAACGACCACCAACCCCACCGCTATCCACATGGGCGGCTCCGATTCGCCATGCCCCGTCGCCCGGTCACGCCAGGATCTCCGCCGCCAACCCCGCCACCGCTTCGGCCAGGGCGGGTGAGCTGGTCAGACCGGGCGAATCGATACCCACCAGGTTGATCAGGCCCACCAGGTCGGGGTCGCTTTCCCGGCTGACCTCGAAGTCGCGGAACCCGTGAAGGCAGAGCTTCGGCCGCAGTCCGCACATGTCCGGCGTCAGGTCCTCGATTTCCAGCCAAGGCAGGAACGTGCGGGCCCCGGCGAAAAACTCCGCGGCGCGTGCGGGGTCCACGCGGTAATCCAGGTCGGCGTCCAGACCGAAACGGCCGTCCGCCGGGCGCGGATCCCCCGCGAGCAGTTCGTAATCCGGGCCCAGGCGCATGCGGCCGCCCAGGTCCAGGCATACGTGAGCGCCCAGGGTGGAGCCGTCAGCCGGGGGTACGGGGTAGACGAGGTGGCCCACCTTGCCGGTATGGCGCGGATCCACCGCGAAGTAGTTGCCCCGCGAGAGGTGCAGGGACCAGTTTCTGGCGACGGGATCGATGCCCGCCAGGGCGGCCACCCGATCGGCCCACAGGCCCGCTGCGTTGACCACGCACCGACTGCCGTGCCGCCAGGATTCCCGCTCCACCGCTCCGGATTCCACGCTGACCAGCCAGCCGCTCGGAGCTCTTTCCAGCCCCGCCAGGCGCGCTCCGGTCATGACCTGGGCCCCGCCCCCCACCGCCACCCGGGCAAAGGCCTTGGCGACGCCTTCGGCGTCCAGGATCCCGGTGCGCGGCGAATGCAGGGCCGCCACCCCGTCGATCCCGGGTTCCAGGCGGGACAACTCGCCCGCATCGAGCAGGCGAAGATCCTCGACCCCGTTCTCGGTGCCCAGGGCGTGCAGGCGCTCCAGTTCCCCGAGCTGGTCCGCGGACGTGGCCACGATCAGCTTGCCGCACTCCTGGTAGCCGACGCCGTGATCGAGGCAGAATTCCTTGAGCATCCGCCGACCGGCCACGCAGTACCGGGCCTTGAGGGACCCGGCGGGATAGTACATCCCGCCGTGGCTGACCTGGCTGTTGCGCGAGGTGGTGGCCCGGCCCAGGCCGGCCTCCTGCTCCAGCAGGACCACCGACCATCCCTTGCGGGCGCAGGCCGCGGCCACGGCACAACCCACCACGCCGCCTCCTGCGATGGTCACATCGATCTCGAACATGAATTCCTCTTCGTGCGACAGGGATGCATCGACCCGCGACTAAATGTCCAGGATGGCCCACGGCCAGTCAACGGGAGGTTCACAGACGATCTCCACGGCCTGGCCACCCACCGGATGGGCAAAGGCGATTTTCCAGGCGTGCAGGGCGATCCGGCTCTCGGGCAGGCGTTCCCGGGCGCCGTACTTCACGTCCCCCAGCAAGGGCCAACCCGCCAACGCGAGCTGGGCGCGGATCTGGTGCCGCCGGCCGGTCCCCGGTCGGACTTCCAGCAGGGCATGTCCATGTTGCCGCGCCCGGACCTCGTAGTGCAGCAGGGCCTCCTTGGCGCCGGTGAAGGGGGCCTCTGCGGCCCTGGTCACGCCCCGCTGATCACCCTTGGCCGCCAGGTAGGCGCGCAGTTCCCGGTTGCCGTCCGGCGGGGAGCCCGTCACCACCGCCAGGTAGGTCTTGGCCACCTCCCCCCGACGAAACTGGGCCGACAGGCGGCCGGCCGCCTTGCTGGTGCGGGCCAGCACCACCACTCCCGAGACATTGCGGTCAAGCCGGTGCACCAGACCCAGATAGACATTCCCCGGTTTGGCATATTTTTCCCGCAGATACGCCCGACCGGCATCCAGCAGGGTTTCATCCCCGCTGGCATCGCCCTGCACCAGCAACCCCGCCGGTTTGGCCACCACCAGCAGGTGGTTGTCCTCATGGAGGATCTGCACCGCGTCCATCCTCTGGTCGATTCAAGAAGGCTGACAGGGGATCCGATTTGGTGTAACTTGCGAGGCCGAATCCCCGACTTGATCCCCCCTGCGGCCGGGCCGAATCCCGGTCATCCCGAGGAGTATGGCATGTCCCTGCACAAATTCCCAGCCAGGGCCTGGACCCTGGCCGCCTGGATCATCCTGCCCCTGTCGGTTGCCGGGGGCTGCAACGAGCAGGCCGCGGAGAAAGCCCCGCTTTCTGTGCGCTTCACGAGGAATCCGGTCCAAATGGAAAAACTGACCTACCCCGAGACCAAGACCGTCGACCACATGGACGATTACCACGGCACCGAGGTCGCCGACCCCTACCGCTGGCTCGAGGATGTGGATTCCGACGAGACCCATGCCTGGGTCGAAGCCCAGAACAAGGTCACCTTCGGCTTCCTGGAGGGCATTGCTTCCCGCCAGGGTTTCGTGGACCGCCTCACCGAGATCTGGGACTACGCCCGCTATAGCGCCCCCTTCCGCGAGGGCGGCCGCATTTTCTACTTCAAGAACGACGGTCTGCAGAACCAGTCGGTCCTCTACGTGCAGGACAACGCCGACGCCGAGGCCCGCGTGCTGCTGGACCCCAACACCCTCAGCGAGGACGGCACCATCGCCCTGGGCGGCATGTCCATCAGCCGTGACGGGCGCTACCTGGCCTGGTCCACCACCGTCAGCGGTTCGGACTGGCGCACCTGGTATATCCGCGACATCACCAGCGGAGAGGACCTCAAGGACAAGGTCGAGTGGAGCAAGTTCAGCGGCGCGTCCTGGGATCTGGACGGCAAGGGTTTCTTCTATAGCCGCTACGAGGCCCCCCGGGAGGGCGAGACCTTCGATGGCGCCAACTACTTCCAGAAGCTCTACTACCACCGGGTGGACACGCCCCAGACCGAGGATGTCATGGTCTATGAGCGGCCCGACCAGAAGGAGTGGGGATTCGGCGGGGCGGTCAGCGACGACGGCCGCTACCTCGTGATCTCGGTCTGGCAGGGCACCAGCCGCAGCAACCGCCTCTACTACAAGGACCTGGCCGACAAGAGCAAGCACGTCGTCCAGATGCTGGACGATTTCGACGCCAGCTACGATTTCCTCGGCAACGACGGGCCGGTGTTCTTCATCAGGACCAACCTCGACGCGCCCCGCGAGAAGATCATCGCCATCGACACGGCCCATCCCGAGCGCGACAATTGGCGCCTGCTGATCCCCGAAAGCGAGGATCCCATCGACGGGGCCACCATCCTGAACAACCAGTTCGTGGTGACCACCATGCACGACGTGGCCAACATGGTGAAGGTCTTCGACCTGGACGGGACCTTTGCCTGCGACATCCCGCTGCCCGGGCTGGGCAGCGTGGGCGGCTTCGCCGGCCATCCCGAGGACACCGAGACCTACTTCGTCTTCAACAGCTTCCTGAACCCCAGCGAAATCTACCACTACGATTTCGCGACCAGCAGCAGCGAGCTGTTCCGCAAGCCGGAAATCGCCTTCGACTTCTCCGGCTACCAGACCGACCAGGTCTTCTACCAGAGCAAGGACGGCACCCGCGTGCCCATGTTCCTGGTCCACCGCAAGGACCTGCCCCTGGACGGGAACAACCCCACCCTGCTGTACGGCTACGGCGGCTTCAACATCAGCATGGGCCCCCGCTTTTCGACCACGACCCTGCCCTGGATCGAAAACGGCGGCGTCTACGCCGTGGCCAACCTGCGCGGCGGCGGCGAGTACGGCGAAGATTGGCACGAGGCGGGCATGCTGAAGAACAAGCAGAACGTCTTCGATGATTGCATCGCGGCGGCCGAGTACCTCATCCGCGAGCACTACACCAACCCCAACCGCCTCGCGGTGTACGGGGGAAGCAACGGCGGGACCCTCGTCGGCGCGGTGGTCAACCAGCGACCCGAACTGTTCGCCGCGGCCATTCCCGCGGTCGGGGTCATGGACATGCTGCGGTTCCAGAATTTCACCATCGGCTGGGCGTGGGTCAGCGACTACGGCAGCAGCGAGGATCCGGAGATGTTCCCCGTGCTGTACAAGTACAGCCCCTACCACAACCTCGAACCCGGCGTGAAATACCCCGCGGTGCTGGTGACCACCGCCGACCACGACGACCGCGTGGTTCCGGGCCACAGCTTCAAGTACGCGGCCCGGCTGCAGTCCTGCCAGGCCGGCAACCTGCCCACCCTCATCCGCATCCAGACCAAGGCCGGGCACGGCGCGGGCCGCCCCACCGCCATGATCATCCAGGAGGTCGCGGATCGTTACGCATTCCTGGACAAGGTGCTGAACCTGCCGCAGGTGGAATAGGCGCGGGTTCGGGATGATGGGATAACGCCACAGGCCGCAGCGGGTGCTGCGGCCTGTGGTTTGTTGGGGAAGCTGATACGCCGAGACGACAACCCAAGCCGAGGCGAGTGTCAGGTCAATACGGTCACTGTACAGCCTGGTTTTGCAATTTACCGAAATGGGAGATTAACCGGAGGGATCAGAATACCCTCTTGACGACCGCGGGCCTCATAGGCATTAGGCGCCCTTCTCAGGCGGTCGCCCACTCCGCAGAGAGCAGAGCCGCCTGCTCCAGCACCGTCTGCGTCGCCTTCTCTTGCTTGTCCGGGGGGTAGCCGTGCTTACGAAGGATGCGCTTCACGAGCACCCGGAGCTGCGCGCGCACGTTTTCCCGCAGCGTCCAGTCGATGGTGACGTTGTTGCGCACCGTGTCGACCAGCTCGCGGGCGATCCCGCGCAGGGTCTCGTCACCGAGCACTTTGACCGCGCTGTCGCTTGTCTCCAGCGCGTCGTAGAAAGCGAGCTCGTCCTCGGAGAGGCCGAGCAGTTCGCCGCGTGCATTGGACTCGCGCATCTCCTTCGCAAGCTGGATCAGCTCCTCGATCACCTGCGCCGCTTCGATCGCGCGGTTCTGATACCTCCGAATCGTCTGCTCCAGCATCTCGGCGAAGGATCGCGCCTGCACGACGTTCTTGCGGCGGCGCTCCTTCAGCTCGCCCTTCAGCAGCTTCTGAAGCAGTTCCACCGCGAGGTTGCGCTGCGGCATTCCCCGCACCTCGGCCAGGAACTCGTCCGACAGGATCGAGATGTCCGGCTTCTCGAGCCCGGCCGCAGCGAAGATGTCCACGACGCCTTCCGGGGCCACGGCGCGCGAGATGATCTGGCGCACGGCATGGTCGAGATCCTCCTCCGGTCGCGCGTCGGCCGGGGCGCGCTTGGCTAGCACGGCCTGTACCGCCTGGAAGAAGGCCACGTCGTCGCGGATGCGCAGCGCCTCCTCGTGCGGCACCGCCAGCGCAAAGGCTTGCGACAGCTCGCGGACGGCGCGGATGCAGCGATCCTTGCCGTTCTCCTGGGCGAGAATGTGCTCCTGGGCCGTCGGCAGCAGGCCCAGCCGCTCCTGCGGCGTGCCCGTCGTCCACTTCGAACGGTCGAAGCCGTGGAAGAGCCCGCAGCAGACCTCGTACTTCTCCAGCATCACGGCCACGGCCTCGTCTTGGTCGAGGGCCGTCCGCCCCGTGCCGCCGCTCTCCGTGTACGTAGCAAGCGCCCGCTTCAGCTCGTGGGCGAGCCCCAGGTAGTCGACCACCAGCCCACCGGGTTTGTCCTTGAACACCCGGTTCACGCGCGCGATCGCCTGCATCAGGCCGTGGCCGCGCATCGGCTTGTCGACGTACATGGTGTGCAGGCTGGGCGCGTCGAAGCCGGTGAGCCACATGTCGCGCACCAGCACCATGCGCAGCGAGTCGGCGGGATCGCGGAAGCGATTGGCCAGCGCCTCGCGCCGCGGCTTGTTGCGGATGTGCTGCTGCCAGTCCACCGGATCCGAGGCCGAGCCGGTCATGACCACCTTGATCGCACCCTGGTCGTCCTCCTCGCTCGCCCACGCCGGCCGCAGCTTCACGATCTCACCGAAGAGCTCGACGCAGATGCGCCGGCTCATGCAGACGACCATCGCCTTGCCGTCCATCGCTTCCAGGCGCTGCTCGAAGTGTTCAACGATGTCCCGCGCCACGACCTCCAGCCGCTTCTGCGAGCCCACCACGGCCTCGAGTTGCGCCCATTTGGTCTTGAGCTTCTCCTTGCGCTCAACTTCCTCGCCCTCGGTCGCTTCCTCGAACTCGGGGTCGATCCTCGGCCGCTCGGCCTCGTCGAGCGCCAGCTTGGCCAGCCGGCTCTCGTAGTAGATCGGCACCGTCGCCCCGTCCTGGACCGCGCGCTGGATGTCGTACACGCTGATGTAGTCGCCGAACACCGCACGCGTATTAGCGTCCTGCAGCTCGATGGGCGTGCCGGTGAAGCCGATGAAGGACGCGTTCGGCAGCGCGTCGCGCATATGGCGCGCGTAGCCGTCGATGAAGTCGTACTGGCTGCGGTGCGCTTCGTCGGCGATGACCACGATGTTGCGGCGCTCGGAGAGCGTCGGGTGCCGGTCGCCCTGGGTCTCGGGGAAGAACTTGTGGATGGTGGTGAAGACCACGCCGCCCGCTTCCACCGCGAGCAGCTCGCGCAGGTGCGCGCGGCTTTCGGCCTGCGCCGGCGGCTGGCGCAGGAGCTCCACGCAGCGCGAGAAGGTGCCGAAAAGCTGGTCGTCGAGGTCGTTGCGGTCGGTGAGCACGACGAGCGTCGGGTTGCCCATCGCCGGCTCACGGACGATCCGGCCGGCATAGAACGCCATGGTCAGGCTCTTGCCCGAACCCTGGGTGTGCCAGACCACGCCCACGCGCCGGTCGCCCGGCTTGCCGCCGGGCTTCTTGCCCGCCTCATAGCGCCCGCCGCCTTCCGCCACCTGATCCGCCCGGGCCAGCTCCGCCGCGCGCAGCGTCTCGCCCACCGCCACCTGCACGGCGTGGAACTGGTGGTAGCCGGCCATCTTCTTAGACATCCGGGCGCCATCGTCCTCGAAGACGATGAAGTCGCGGATCAGGTCGAGGAACCACCGCGGCGCGAGCAGGCCCTCGGTCACCACTTGCAGCTCGGGCATGTGCGCGTCGGCGACCGCCTCGCCCGAGATCGTGCGCCAGGGTTTGAACCACTCGCGCCCGGCGGTGAGCGTGCCCGCGCGCGCCTCGATCCCGTCGGACACGACCAACACGGCGTTGGTGGCGAACAGCGTCGGGATCTCGGCCTTGTAGGTCTGGAGCTGCTGGAAGGCGCTCCAGATCGTGGCGTCCTCGCTGGCGGCGTTCTTCAGTTCCAGCACCGCCAGCGGCAGACCGTTCACGAACAACACGATGTCCGGCCGGCGCGTGTGCTTGTTTTCCGCGACGGTGAATTGGTTGACCGCCAGCCAGTCGTTCCCCTGAACATCGTCGAAGTCGATCACCCTCGCCTGCGCCCCGCGGATCGCACCCTCGGCGTCGCGGTACTCCACCGGCACGCCGTCCACCAGCAGCCGGTGCAGCGCGCGGTTGCGCTGAATCAGGTCCGTGCCTTCGAGCCGCGTGAGCTTGCGCAACGCATCCTCGAGCGCCTCGCTAGGGAGCTCCGGGTTGAGGCGGGCGAGTCCGTCGTGCAGACGGCGCGCCAGCACCACCTCGCCGTAGTCTGCGCGCTCGGCGGCGGGCGTATCCGGCGCGATTTCCGGCCCGTGGGCGACCTGCCAGCCCGCGGTTTCCAGCCAGGCGAGAGCGGCCTGTTCGACGACGGATTCGGTGAAGCGGCTCATTCGAGAACCTTCCAGTATCCGCCCTTGGCGGGGCCGATGCGCTCGAGCTTTGCAGCCTCCCGCAGCGTGCGGATGATCCGCTCCGTCGCACGCGATCCCTTGCCGATGCGCTGGGCGATTTCAGGAATCGTCAGCGACGGTTCGGCGGCGAGCAGGGCAAGGACCGCGTCGTGCGTTTTCCCCGTCGTTTTCCCCGTCGTTTTCCCCGTCGTTTTCTGGAGCGCTTCCTCGGTCGCTCTTCGCCGGAATCGGACCACGACCGCGCCTGGGATCTCCAGAATCTCGGGCTTCGGGAGACTTGCCTCTTCCGCCCAACGGGCCATCTTGATCGTCCCCTGCCCCCACGTCTCGATGATGCCGCGCCGGTAGAAAACGCTCGCGATGAGCGGATTCCAGGGCCTCGACTCGTGGGGCTCGAAGAGCGCCTCCGGCGTGAAACCGAAGTGCAGGGTGCCCGAGGAGGTAACCTCCAGGCGGTCGTCGTACATCGCAACGCCGATGGAGCTTCCGCCGGTGGCGTAGTCGCGATGGCAGATTGCGTTGGCGATGGCCTCGCGGAACGCGAGCGGCGAGTACGCCGGTTCGTCGATGCGTTCCATCCGACCCGGCTCGAAGCGACCGGCGATCGGCATATGGTCGAGAATGAACCGTTGCGCCTGCCGGAAGAGCTCGAATGCGTGGCTGCGGAACTGCCGGTTGTCCAGAAACTCGCCCTTCTCGGTTCCCCGGAAGCGCGCCACCCGCAACAGGCACTGCGTGAAGTCCGGCAAGAGGCGGTCGCCGCGGCCGAACAGCACGACGGCGGCGCGCAGCAATGATCCGTCCTCGAGGAGCCCGAGACCGCGCAGGATCGCTTCCGGCTCCCGTGTGCCGGGATCCTCGATACGCCCGATGCGGATCCCCTCGTCCAGCGTCCGCCGTACCTCCTCCTGGTCGAGGTCCTTCACGGACCAACCGGTTGCCGCCTGGTTCTCCCACCGAACGTCTGCGTGGAGCCTCTCCAGGAGCACGCGGTTGTACTCGTCGCGCGACATCGACTGATTCGTGGCGCCGACCCGCCGCCAAGCCTGACCTCGGTAGGCGTAGGGTTGACTGTGACCCGCCGATACGCTGACCACGAGCACCTCGCGCCCGCCGCCGACATCGACGCGCTCGACGGATGGAAACACCGGCGGGTCGATCTCGCGGAGCTCCTGCGCAATCTCCTCGAGCGTGCGCTCGCTCACCTGCTGGCCGGCCATGCGACCGTCGGGCTCGACACCGAAGAGCAGACGGCCGCCGCGATGGTTGAGCATGGCGCAGAGCGTGCGCGCCGCCTCGCGCCGCTGGCCCGTGCTGCGCTTGAACTCCAAGATCTCGGACTCGCCGGCGGCGGCCCAGGTGGTGATCTGGTCCGGGGAGATCATGCTGCCAACTCCTCCCGCCCGCATCCTCCCTGGCTCCAGAGCCGGGCGAGCGCATCACGCCGCCGCCGTGCCATGCCCTCCTGTTGCAGATAGAGCATGAACAGGAAGGAGCCGATGCGCTTGTTGCCGTCGGAGAACGGGTGATCCTTGATCGCGAAGTACAGCAGATGGGTGGCCTTCTCTTCACGTGAGCGATACAGCGGCTCGCCGAACATGGTCTGTTCGATGCCGCCGAGGATTCCGTCGAACGCTTCGCCGCGCGGGTTGCCGAAGAGTGCTGTCGCCTCGCGTCGCGCCGTCAACTCGCGCTTGAAGTCGGCAATCGCGGTGCCGGCCCGGGCGAGATCCAGAATGCCCTGCGATGGCCGAGCGCCGGGCGGCGACGCCAGCCGATCTTCGTCGTAATCGAGCAGCAGCCGCCAGGTGTCCGCGTAGCCAACGATCAGTTCCAGCACCGCGCGGCCGGTGTCATCCACGAGTTCCTGGTTTTGCAGCGTGCGCGCCAGCAGATCGAGCGTCTGCCGCGCTTCCGACAGGCCGCGTTCGGCCAGGCGGCGCTCGTTCAGGGTGTAGCCGCGCAGCAAGTGCTCGCGCAGGGTGGTCGTTGCCCAGATCCGGAATTGGGTGCCGCGCTTGGAATTGACCCGGTAACCGACCGACAGGATGGCGTCGAGATTGAAGAACTCGATCTCGCGAACGACCCCGCGGCCCCCCTCGGTTTGAACTGTTGCATTTTTTGCAACAGTTGCCGCCCGCTCCAGCTCCCCCGACTCGAACACGTTGTGCAAGTGCCGTGAAATCACGGACTTGTCGCGATCGAACAGCTCAGCCAGTTGATTCAGCGACAGCCAGATCGTCTCCCGCTCCAGCCGCACGTCGACCCGCACCTGGCCATCGGGAGCCTCGTAGACGATGACTTCACCGCGGGGGATTTCCGTTTCGGCGTCGTGGGTCACTTCCAATCCTCCTGCTCTTCGGCGGGCAGCTCAGGGTTGAGCCGGGTGAGCGCGTCGCGCAGGCGCCGCGCGAGGACCACCTCGCCGTCGTCCGCCCGCTCGGCGGCGGATTCCGTGAAGGCGCCAACGCTCATGCCGCCAACTCCTCGCGCACGCCCTCTCGCTGGCTCCACGGCACCGGCGTGACATCATAACTACGCAACGCTTCCACGACGGCCGGGGAGACCGCTTGCTCTGAGTCATTGAGCAGCGCGTAGGCACGCGAGTCCGGCGAACGCACCTCCTTGGTGTCGATCCAGGAGAGCACCACGGCCTGCGCCGTATCGCGGCTCGGCCGGTTGATGGTTTGGATGATCCGTTCCGGTTGCTTGCGCGACTTCGGGATCACGAAGTCGAAGAGATGATCGTAGCCGGTTTTGCCGGTGAACTTGGCCTTGGGCGTATAGCGCACGTCGTGAAAATCGAGCCAGGCGACCACGTCCTCATAGAAGAGGCTCGCCACCATCGGCACTGCCAGATAGAACATGTCGTTCACGGCGAGCATGGCCTGCACCAGGTTGTGCTTTCGCAGCGCAAAATTGTCGGGGGACGCATGGACCTGAAGTGCCTTGTCTTCCATCTGGACGCCGAATCCATTTAGCGTCATCCGCAATAGGTCCTGCCGCTTCCTGCTCTCTAACTTGCATCCGGTCTGTTCCAGATCCTCGATCGTGTAGCCGTCGTCGGTCAGAATGAAC
>PFVX01000018.1:29353-30459 GCA_002790835.1 bacterium CG_4_9_14_3_um_filter_65_15
ACAACCCGAGATCGATCTGCCCCTTGCCTACGGCGGCCAAAAACTTGACCCCGTCTTCGTAGCGCCGACGAACCTCGTCGGAGGCCCGGTCTGCCCACAGGTAATAGCGGGTGAGGTTGCAGGCGATCCGCACGACAGCCCCCGGCACGGTGGCCAACGGCACCGGCACCCGCCCACCCAGATATCCGTCGATCTCAGCATCGGCGTCGGCCTGAGCGCGGGCGATCACGGCCTGGTCGATCTGCCCCAGCCGGTCGCGGTCGGTCAGTTCAATCAACTCCTGCTCGCCGAATCGGTCGATCAGGTCTTGCAGTGAGCTGTACGCCATCGTGGTTAACGGGGCTATTGGTCCCCGTCCTCCTCCGCAGTAACCGCACCGATTTCGAGGTCGATCTCGACGACGGTGAGCATCGGTTCTGCCTTGATTTGGGCAATCTGCTCCTCGGTCAGAACGCTGACGGGCAATTCGGTCACGCCGCTCCAGGCGCGACCGCCCCGCCGAAATCCGTTTTTGTGGCTAGAGACCCGCAGACCCGGAGTCGTGGTTTTTTTTGCAGCGGCCATGTTGGCCTCCTATATATATAGGAATGGATGATCAGGCGGGGGCTCCCCCGCCCCATCATCGAAGGATCGATTACGGCAACCAGGGGACGACAACCACTTCGACGGCGTCGTAGTTGGGGTTCGAGTCGCCGCCGTTGATCTGCTGCGCCTTGATGACCTTGTTGGCCGCCGAGCGGTTGGTCATCCCAACCACCAACAGATTGGGTTTGATCCCCAGGGGTTGGCCGTTGTCGCCCTTGAACCCGCCCATCGCGGCGAAGGCGGCGTCGAAATTGGTTTGGTCCAAGGTCGCCTTGGACCCGAACGCCATTTGCCAGAACCCATACCCGACGTTCGAGCGCGCCTTGACGCCGTAGCGAAACTCGTCGCGAGAGAACACAGCTTCATCGTCGACGGACGTCATCGCCTGGAAGCTGTAGTCCTCGCGCAGTTGGTAGATCAGCGGCTTAAGGGGGCGGCGGGTGTCCATCAAATACCAGGGGGATCCTGCTCCGGCCTGCAAATTAGAGACCGAAGCCACCCCCGACTCGCCACCCACAGGG
>PFVX01000035.1:0-106375 GCA_002790835.1 bacterium CG_4_9_14_3_um_filter_65_15
TCGTCTGCCGTCGGTGTTTTCCATGGGGGTGAAGATAACACATTACCTGGAGAATGTCTAGACAATTATGAGACGGTTAGTATGGACATATTCTCGGAATGCTTTTGGCCGAAGCAATTCATGTCCTTCAAATCATATGAATGATTATACCACTTCCTACGCCTCCGGGTTTTATTTCTCGCACCTGTGGGCCCCAATGCGTTGGGTCTTTTTCATGGTGCAGATCCCCTGCGGTGTTCTATTCTGGACGAGTTGAGAAACCGCACAACTCCAATCCCGGGAGCTGCTCATGACTCACCGTGAACGCGTCGTCGAAGCCATCCGCGCCATTCCCGATTTCCCGCAGCCCGGGATCCTGTTCCGGGACATCACCCCGGTCATGGAAGATCCGGCCGTTTTCACCGCGGCCATCGACGGCCTGCAGGAGATGCTGCGGGATGTGAAATGGGACAAGGTCGCGGCCATCGAGTCGCGGGGATTTCTTTTCGGCGCCCCCCTGGCCCTGCGCGCCGGCAAGCCCCTGGTCCTGCTGCGCAAGGCCGGCAAGTTGCCGGGCGAAACCCGGGCGGTGACCTACGACCTGGAATACGGTCAGGCCACCCTCGAGGTCCACACCGGCAGCCTGCAGGCCGGCGACAGGGTGCTCATCCTCGATGATCTTTTGGCCACCGGCGGCACCGCGGCCGCAGGCGCGCAGCTGGTTCAGGAAGAGGGGGCACAGGTCGCCGGATTCGGTTTCCTGGTCGCCTTGGACGAACTCGGGGGAGGGGCCCGGCTCGCTGCGTCGGGCCCGGTTTTTTCCCTTGTGAACTACTGAGAGCGCCTCTACTTTTGGCATCCGCTCAAAGGGTGCCCCCGTAGCTCATCTGGATAGAGCGTAGGATTCCTAATCCTGAGGCAGTGGGTTCGAGTCCCGCCGGGGGTACCATTCCGTTCTCGGCCACCCCAATTTCCATTGATTATTCCTGAAAAGATGTTACGATCGCTATACAATTGTCCGCTTCTGATACAGGCGGACAACGGGCGGCACCGTCAGTCCCCAGCACCCTTGGTACCCCACAATGCAGGCCGTGCTCGACTTATTCATCGCCCTATCTCGAGACACCGGACTGGCTTTCGGTGTCTTCTTTGGCTTGTCGTGGATCCTGCTGAAAAGCGGGCTCCTGCGGCCCAGGGAGCTTGATCCCGCCCTCGTCCGTCGTTCCTTGATCCTGGCCTGTTCGGGGATATTTCTGACCTTCCTGGCCATCCAGGCCTGGTATCTGACACGCAACGGTTTTGCCGGTGAAGTCGAACCGGTGGTATCGAGCCTGTCCTGGCAACTGCATTCGGGACAGCCCTTGTACACCACTTTCGATCAGGCCGAACGCTACAGCGTCTTGTATGGCCCGTCGGTCTTCCTGACCAACGGCCTTTTCCTGAAAATTCTGGGGCCCTCACTGTTTTCGGCCAAAGTCGCCTCCGCCCTGGCGGCCATTGCCAGCCTGCTGCTGCTCTACGCCGCCTTGCGACGCAAAACCTACGACACCCTGGCCCTGGTCACCACGGCCGTGACGGTTCTCTACTACTGGGCCCAGGGCTTTTCCATCTACCTGGTCCGGCCTGACTCCCTGCTCGTCTTTGCGGTCAGTCTGGGTCTCTATGCGGCCGTCCGATCCGGGCGTTGGCTGGCTATCCTGACCGTGGCCGTGGCGACGGGCTTTTCCGTCAACCTCAAGATCCACTGCTTTGTCTACTTCCTGCCGGTGCTGGTGCTGCTGGCACGGCGCTTCGGCCCACGCGCGGCCGTCTGGTCCCTGGTGGGTGCGGGGCTGGTCACGGCCGCTCCGTTCGCATTTCACCCGCAGATTTCGGCCCTGAACTACCTTCACTGGCTGACCAACGAGGCCCACCACGGGCTCCGCCTCGACCTTCTGGTCCAGCCGGTCAATTTTGCCCTCCTGCTGGCTTTGCCCCTGGTGGTGATCGCTCTGCTACGCGGACGCCGCCTGGGCTACCTGGGACAGGAGCGCTGGTTGGTGTGGAGCCTGTTGCCTGCGGTCATCAGCGCCCTCGCCATTTCCGCCAAGCCGGGTTCGGGAATCCTGCACCTGATGCCGCTGATCCCCACCACCATGTTCGTCGCCGGGCGCCTGGTTCGCCCGTTGCGGGACTCGGGCCTGCCGATCTGGGGGAGACCCTCGGCCTGGGCTTCCGTGGCTGCCCTGGCTCTGGTGGCCCTTCTGACCGGAGGTGTGGCCGAGTATCGCTCCGTCCGCCTGGTCGATTGGCAGCTCGGCCAGATGCCCGACCTGGCCGCGGATGTCCAATTCATCATGGATGAACACTCGGACCTGACCATGGGGATGGCCATCGCGGGTGAAGACCGGTGGTTCCGGTCAACGTGGCTCAAGCCGCTGCTGGTTTTCCAGGGGAATCCGGTCTTGCTGGATCCGATCTCGGTCATGGACACGGCCAAGGCGGGTGTGCCGTTGACCCAGGCAACATACGACGCCATTTCCAGCGGCCGGGTGGCGATGTGGCTGGTCCCGCGGGCCCATGTGCCCTTCCAGAAGATGAGTTGGTACGACCCGGATCAGCCCATTTTTCCCGCGGATTTCGTGCAGAACTTCCAGAATTGCTACACCCTGCGCGAGCACTCGGAGTACTTCGATTTGTGGTTCTGGAACGGGCTGCCCAAAGGGGAACGCAAAGCCGGACAGGCTCTCACCACGGCCCGTACCCACGCTTCAGCGCAGTAGCTCATCTAATCGGTGGTCGTTTCGATTTCCGGTGCCTGCCAGGCCTGACGCACCAATCGGCTCACCAGCCAGGTCAGCAGTCCAATGGCGACGACCCCGATGACGACCATCAGGATGTTGCCGGTGGCACTCGCGTTGCGGGCGGACCCGGCATTCCGCGCGGCCAGCCCCATCCAGACATAGATGGCGGTACCGGGCAGGGCTCCGGCGGTCCCCAACACGTAGGCCCAGAGCTTGGATCGACCGGCAGCCAGGGTATAGCTGAAGAGGCCGAAATTGACCGGGGCCAGGCGCGCCAGAAGGTTCAGCTTCACGGCATTGTCCCCGACCATGCGGTCGATGGCAGCCAGGCGCGGCCGATCCCGCATCAGCGCCAGGATCCTTCCGCGGAGCATCCCGCGACCCATGGCGAACATGACCAGGGCCGAGAGGAGATTCGCCAGGGCCATCAGGGGAAGTCCCGGCCAGAAACCGTATAAAGCTCCGGCGGAAAAGGCCATGCCCGCTACCGGCAGACAACAAGCCGTCAGGACGGCCGAAGCGCAGACAAAGAGCACTTGCCCCATGACTCCGGCACCGTCGACGGACTGTTCAATCCCCACCCAATGGCCGCCGGCGATGCGACCCAAAACGATCAGAAGCACCAGCGCACCGATGGGCGCAGCCAGGAGGCGCCACGTCGCAGCGGAGGAGAGGACGAAGGGAGAACCCGGGTCGCCGGAGACGGAGTTTGGCACGGTTACAGACCTTTTCTTGGGGCGAGATTTCCCGCCATGGGTAACGGCGGGCACCAAGACATGGATCATCCCACGTTATCGCAAAATGTCAAGCCAAGCGATGAATCAAACAATTTTTCTGTCAAAGATTAAGAAACCTTATGAACTTATTCTGGTAAAGATCCACCATATACTTGGATACACGTTCCATGACTTGATCCTGATCTTCCGGAAAGGCCACCAGAACCTCGCGCGCCAGGTCACCGATGGTGCGGGCCCCATTCATGCGGGGCCACAAAAGGCTTCCGCGGGAATCCAGCGGTACCAGGAAATGCTTGCGGTGCGGCGGCATGGCGCGCTGCAGCAAAGGCCCGACAACCGGTTCCCGGAAGCGGGGAACCTCCAGAATCACTCTCTGGTTCTCCTCGTCCCACCGCGTGGAAACCAGCGGCTCGGGGATGAGATCGAGCATATTCACGCCTGCCCAGGGCGATTTTCTGCCCCACATGTGGTCAACCTCCGGGATGATCTTGCCCTTTGGCCCAAGTTGTGCTTGTATCCCGCCAATAGCAAGGGGGAGAACCATGGATCAGGAAGCAACCATTCGCGACCGCTGGCTCGGGGCGCTGTCATACCTCAGCATTCTGGTGTTCATCCCGTTGTTCGCAACCGGAAAATCGCCTTTCCTGACCAGGCATTGCCGGCAGGGTTTTGCCATTTTTTGCCTGGAGGTCCTCGGGCTTTTCCTGCTCTATATCATTGATTCCACTTTTGGCGTGATTCCCTTTCTCGGGGCTGTCGTCATGGTCCTGGTCCGCCTGGCGATGTTTCTCGGATTCCTTGTCATGTCGACGCTGGGGTTCTCCAAGGCCATGTTCGGCGAGAGCTGGCGAGTTCCGTATCTGGACGACTGGGCCGAACGTCTTCCCATCCATTAGCTCTAATCAATTGACCTTCAACCGGCTATTGCCGTCCCCTCCATAATTGCGCATAATGTATATTATGTTAATTAAAGCCGATTTCAGCCTAACGACCCTTAGGTGGACGGCAGATCTCCAGAATGGCCTGCACGAACACGGCCCCCGGATCCAGCGGTGATCCCTTGAGCCGCCGATCGCACTGCAGAGCCGACTTCTGGGCCTGCCTGAGTCCGCCTTCACCCATGTTGTCGATCATGGATGCCAGGTAGCGGAATGACCAGGGATTCTGGCCGGTCATGCGGGCGACCGCAGCGTCATCCAGGCCGTCTTGGCGGGCATACGCCAGAAGATATCCGCGCCGAATCCGGCTGAGGACCACCGGAGATACCTCGAACGCCGTGCGTCCCCATTCAGCCAGACGAAACCAGGTCTTGAGCACGGCCGCAGCCGATCCGGGCGTGATGTGTTCGGTGATCTCGTATCCCTGCAGTTCGGCCTGGTCCATGACCAGATCCTGCAATTCCTGGGTATTGAGGGCCCGACCGCGGTCTTCCTGGATCAGGGCGATCTTGTCCAATTCGTTCTTGATGCTCTGGAGGTCGTCACCCAGCAATTCAGCCAAAATCGCCGCCTGCTGAGGATCCAGAGCCAAATCCAACCGGGCCGCAGCTTTGGTGATCCACTGTATGAGGTTTTCGCCGGTCGGATTGGCGAATGCGAAGAAGAAACCGGCTTTGAGGGCCTTTTTGACCCAGGATTTGCGGCCATCCGCCTTTTGCATGGTAAGAATGAAAATTGTTTCTTCAATTGGGCGATCCAAATAGGCTTCGAAATGAGCCATGCTGTCTGCACGGTCAAGGAATTTATCTGCGTGTTTCACGACAACGAGTTGCCTGCCTCCCATCATAGGGAGACTCAGGATCTGCTGGTAAACCCTTGCTGAGTCGCAGGTTTCACCGTCAAAAAGGTGATCGTTGAAGGAGGCTGCCGCTCCGAGGGCGTCTTTGCGGATCTTCTGGACCACGCCGTCCATGCGCAGGGTATCATCCCCGGCCATGATGTATACGGGCCGAAAATTCCCGGTCTTCAGATCCTGCTGCAGGATCTCCTGGAAACCCGGCACGCGCGTTCGACCGCCCGACCTGCCCGCTGCCATTTACCAGCCCTCCACGACTTGGGCCAGGATATCCCGCACGATCTGCTCGGCCGCTTCGAGCCTGGCCGATTCCTCGGTGGTTCCCTGTGGGTCGTCCAGCACGTAGTTGCCGGTGCCCGTGAATTGCTTGTTGGAAAAAAGTGTTTCACCCGTCGACCGCACGGTGAAGGTCAAGACCACGGTGATGACGACCTTGAATTCGGTCACCGTCAGGTCCTGCCTGAGAAAGGCTTCCTGGAGGTCATACTGGGTCACCCGACCGGTCAAGATGCTGTCCGCATCTTCCTCGGAAACCACCTTCAGGGTATTGTCCTGCTGGATGCTGCTGATGACCGCGTTGGTCAGGTCGATTTCGAGGTTGGGCTGGGACGTGAGGTTCTCGAAATAATCCACGGCCACCCTTTTGATGTTCTCATCCACCCGCCCGGGGCTGGCGGAATAGACCCCGCAACCGGTGGTGGCCAACAGACCGATCCCCAGGCACCAGGCGGTCATGGTCTTGATTGCAGCGAAAGTCATGCCTCGTTCCGTTCGCTGTCGATACCGTATTGCCTCATCCGATACCGCAATTTATCTCGATTCAACCCGAGCAACCGAGCCGCCTGGCTCTGATTGCCTCCGCTGGCGCTGAGGGCCTTGCGCAGCAACTTGGTTTCCAGTTCACGGACCAGCCCCTCCATGTCGACTCCGTCCGCAGGGAACGGTTTGTCGAGCAGCGAGCCCACCGTGGCGGGTAAAGATTCGCTGAACTGCTCCTTCCCCGCCAGGACCAGATGCGCTCGCTGGAGGATCTGTCCCTCCTCGAGCAGCACCGTTCTTTCCATGGCGTTCTTCAGCTCGCGGATATTGCCGGGCCAGTGGTATTCCAGAAGCGCCTCCTTGGCCTCGGGCGAGATCTCCTGGAATTGCTTGCCGAAGCGCTCGTTGAACAGGCCCATGAAGTACTCCGCCAAAGGGATGACGTCTTCGGGACGGGACCGCAGGGGCGGCAACATCAGTTGCACGACCTTCAACCGATAATAGAGATCCTCCCGGAAATCCCGGCGCCGCACCTGTTCCGCCAGATCGCGGTTGGTGGCCGCGATGATCCGCACGTCGATCTGGATATCCTGGGTGCCGCCCACCCGCCGAAAGACCATCTTCTCGAGGACCCGCAGCAGTTTGACCTGCACGGCCAATGACATTTCCCCGATCTCATCGAGGAATACCGTCCCGGCGTGACCCAGTTCCAGCAAGCCCATCTTGCGCGTGACCGCGTCGGTGAAGGCGCCCTTCTCGTGCCCGAACAATTCGCTTTCCAGCAGGTGCTCCGATAGCCCCGCGCAGTTGATTTCCAGGAACGGCCCGTCCCGCCGGGCCGATGAGCGGTGGATGAGATTCGCGAGGACATCCTTGCCCACCCCGGACTCACCCTGGATGAGAACGGTGCTGGAGTTGCCGCGGGAAATTTTGTCCACGATGGTGTAGATGTCGCGCAGGACGGGCGAACGGCTGGGCACCACTCCGGGGTCGCCCCCGGGAACGGGCCGGTCCGCGTCCGCCATTTCCTCCCGGCGACGCTGGGAATCGGCCAGGGCCTTGCGAACCACACGGAGCACCCTGTCCATCTGCACGGGTTTGTTCACGTAGTCGAAGGCGTTGAGCTTCATGGCCAGCACGGCGGTATCGGTCTCCCGGTAGGAAGTCAGGATGACCACCGGAACCCAAGGCGCCTTTTCCTTGACCAGACCGAGAACCTGGACCCCGCTCATGTCGGGCAACATGAGATCCAGGAGAATCACGTCGTAGGTTCCGGCGTGCAGCAGCTCGATGGCCTCGGCGCCGTTGGGCGCCGACTGCAGTTCGCAATCCTCAGCCGACAGGACGGCGGACAGGTCCTGGCGAACCCGGGTATCAGCATCGATGACGAGGATCCTGGGAGTCAACCCGAGCGACCTTTCGGATGAGGTGTGTTCCGTATCCGGGAATCGACAGGTCCATCATGACCGGAGTCATTATGGTTCGCGTCCGGACGGGGTGCAAGGCCCGAAAGGTCAGGTTTCGCTGTGGACCCCGGGAATCAGATCCAGAAGGCTGAAGAGAAGAATCTGAAGGTTCAACCAGGGGCTGCTGCGCCGGAGATACTCCGCGTCCAGCTTCAGCTTGCGCCGCTGGATGCCGGGAATGGAATCCCGGCCATCGTCCAGCTGGGCCAGGCCCAGGAGCCCGGGTTTGATGCGAGGGGCCTGGGCATCCTCCGGGAAGAGGAATTTCAGCCGGTTGAACCGTTGCAGAGCCAGGGGCCGCGGACCGAAAAGGGTGACTTCTCCGCGCATCAGGTTCCAGGTCAAAGGAAGGGCTTGCCAGAAACACGCGCGAGGCCAGGTGAAGCGCCACCCCGTGATGGGGCGACCGGGGAAAAGGACGGATCGCCTTTCAGGTCGAACATTCGCGGAAGCATCCCTCCTGCGTCGGCGGTTCTCCCCGACGAGGGTTTCGCGCCCCAGGGACAGCTGACCCAAGGCCAGCCACCCGCACAGCAGCAGGACGGGCCCGACCATGGCCAGCAGCAGAAGCCCGGCCACAGCCGCCAGGATATCCCAGAACCTCTCCCATGTTTCCCGGACCCGCATATGACCCCTTAAACGCCGGAGGAATATGCCGATTATACCATTTATGGAGATTTTGTTCAATCGGGCTCATTTCCTGCGGGAAGAAAATTGCCCCCGGCGCCCGGTTGCACCACTTTGGCTACTGCAACGAGCCGTCCGGGGAGAATTTGCACATCATGCGCATGCCAAATCAAATCCTGACCCGAATCTTCGTCGTGGTCCTGCTGACCATCGCCCTGTATGTGGCGGGAGCCTTGGCATTCGGATGGCGGGGCATCCTGCAAAACCTGCGCAGTGTGCCGCCCTCCCAATTGGTTCTCGTCGCCATGCTCTCCCTGGTCAATTACGCCCTGCGGTTCTGGCGCTGGGAGCGTTTCCTGCGCCAGCTTCACACGGTCATCCCCCTGCGCGCATCCCTGGGCATCTATTTCTCCGCCTACGTCATGGTCATCACCCCGGGCAAGGTGGGCGAGGTATTCAAGGCCGGGTTGCTGAAGGATCGGCAGGGCGCCGGCTTGGCGGTGGGATTGCCGATCATCCTCGCCGAGCGCATCTACGATTTTCTGGGCGTGATGATCCTGGCGGTGGTCGGGCTGTCCTTCTGGCCGGGGCCGCTGACGGGCTTGACTTCGGGGTTGGTGGCCGCGGCAGCCCTGCCGGCATTCCTGTTGCTGTTACGCAACAAGAGACTCCGCCAGGCTCTGCTCGCGCGAGTCTCCCGCACCGCCAGATTCTCCGATCACGGAGTGGCCTTGAACGACGCCCTGTCCAATTTCGGCGCCCTTCTGCAACCGGCCCGCGGCATTTCCATGCTGGCCCTGTCCACCGTCGCCTGGCTTTGTGAAGCCCTGGGCATGTACCTGGTCTGCCAGAGCCTGGGACTTGACGTGGGAATCGGTGATGCGGTTTTCATCTATGCCGCCGGGACCATCGTGGGCAGCCTGTCTTTCCTGCCGGGTGGCCTGGGCGGAACCGAAGCCACCATTGTTTGGTTGCTGGGTGTCCTGGGTGCGGCGGGTTCGACGGCCGCTTCGGCCGCCATCCTGATCAGGGTCTTCACCCTGTGGTTGGCCGTGGTGTTGGGGTTCGCCGCGATGGCGCAATTCCGGCAGGAAATCATCCCGGGGCGATCGGCATCGGAAACGGATTAGCGCCAGCTAACCCTCCAGGTGCTCGTCGTCCAGGTCCTAGTCGTCCAGATACTAGTCGTCCAGATACTCGGCTTCCTTGGCCAACTGCAGGACGTTGCGGAAATCCGCGATTTCCCGGCGCAAATTCCGGATCTCCAACACTTTCAGCAGCAGGCGCCGCAAGACGGTGAGGATCATGGCCACCACCATGCCCGTGGCCAGATATCGGTACCAGGGATTGAGGTCGGCACCGTGACGAGCAAAGAGGTGCCAGACGGCCCGGCCGAACATCACCAGGAGGATTCCGAAGACTCCGGTCAGGGCCACCTGCAGCAGGGATGCCGAGTACTCCTCGCGGCATCGGTGATACTGCCGCAAGGCAAAATCCGCACTGTTCGGACCACTGAAGCGGGACTGGAACAGTTCGGACTTCCTAGGGGATTTCTTCGAAATCAGCATCGCTGATATCCTGATCGGTCAGGGTTTTCGAGTCCGCTGGTTGTGGCGGAGGCGGCTGGGAGGCCGGAGTCTTTGCCGGAGTTTTCCAGGCCAGAAAAAGTCGGCGGGCCAGAAGGCCAATGATGAAGAACCAGAAAAGTCGAAGCAGGAACATGACGCCACCGTGGTGATCGTGTGGTACGCCCGGCGGGATTCGAACCCACGACCTTCTGCTCCGGAGGCAGACGCTCTATCCAGCTGAGCTACGGGCGCACAAGACAGGGGCAAATAATGCGACATGGAATAGGCAGCGTCAAATGGGCATTTGCCGGGCTCAACCCGCTGTGCCGCCCGCGGACTCCAGCAGTTTCCGCGCAAATGCCTCCTGGTGGCCCGTGTCGTCCTCCGCCTCCACTCCGCCCAGCAGGCGGGTCAGTTCCCCCACCCGGGCCTCCCCCTCCAGGTAGGTTGCCCGGGCAACGGTGCGCTTTCCCTGCTGCCCCTTGCTGATTTTCAGATGCCGGACACCCCGGGCGGCAACGGTCGCCAGGTGGGAGATGCAGAGAACCTGGCTGCGCCCGGCCAGATTCGCCAGGAGGTCGGCGACCGGGGCGGCGCCCTCCATGCCCAGCCCGGCGTCGATTTCATCGAACAACCGCAGGGGTTGGTCCCCGCTGTCGGCATCCAGCACCGAAACGCCGAGGTAGATGCGTGACCTCTCGCCTCCCGAAGCGATGCGATGGGCCGGCCCGAAGGCCTCGCCGGGGTTGGTGCGAACCAGCAACTCCACCCGATCGCAACCGTGCTCCGCAGGGAGGCAGGGCTCACCGTTCACCACGACGGGCCCCTCCTCTTCACGGGAAATTTCCACGGAAATGCGGCACGCGAGGCCAGGAAGTCCGAGGGGCCGCAAGACCTTCACCAGGGCGGCGGCAAGCCTTTCGCCACCCTCCACACGGCGTGCGTGCAACGCCGTTGCCGCGTCGCCCAGTTCCTTTGCGGCCCGGGCAACCTCCGCCTCGAGGCGTTCGATTTCCTCCCCCGAGCGGTCCTGGAAGTCCAGCTGTGCCCGGAGCTCCTCGGCCAGTGCGATGAGGTCGGGCGTTTCCCAGTGGTACTTGCGCCGCAAGTCCTCGTACAACGCTTTGCGGGACTCGAGTTCGTCCAGTCGCGCCGGATCGATCTCGCAGGTGTCGAGATACTGGCCGAGCCGCCGCGCCGCATCCTCCAGCGTGGCCTCGGATTCGCGCAGCACAGATACGATATTTTCCAGGCGTGGGCTATCGCCGCCCACCCGATCCAGTTCACCCAAGGCCCGGTTGAGCAAGGCCCGGGCGGACGGTTCGCCATCCTCCAGCAGTTCCCTGGCCAGCGCGGCTGATTCCAGCAGCCGGCGGGCGTTGCGGCCGAAGTGGATCTGTTCGGCGAGCAGCATTTCTTCCTCGGCGTCGAGTCCGGCCTGGTCCAGTTCCTCCAGCTGGTAGCGCCACATTTCCACCTGGCGTCGTCCCTCTTCCGCCTGGGCCACCGCCGCGTCGACCTCGCTTCGGGCGGCCAGGAAGTCCCGGCGGGCTTCCGCCACGGCCGCTAAGGCCGTGGCATTTCCCTGCCAGCGGTCGAGCAACACCCGCGCGAAATCGGGCCTGGCAAGCTGACGTTGCTGATCCTGGCTCTGGATGTTCAGCAGGATTTCCCCGAGCTGCTTCAGGATCGCCATGGAGGAGACAAGACCGTTGATCACCACCCGGTCCCGGCCGGCAGGCCGCAACTCCCGGCGGACCACGAGAATTCCGTCCTCATCCAGGCTCATGCCCATGCGCACGGCCTGACGCCGCAGCCGCGGGCGTTCCTGAAGGTCGAAAACGCCCTCGACGAATCCCAGGTCTTCGTCCTGGCGAACCCATTCCGCGCTTGCGGGGCGGCCGGCCAACAGGCCAAGGCCACCGGCCACCACCGATTTCCCGGCGCCGGTCTCGCCCGTCAGGACGGTCAGGCCGGGACCCAGGGGAATCACCAGATCGTCGATGATGGCCAGGTTGTGGATGCGGAGTTCCAGGAGCATGGTCGGACCCTAACTGCCCAGGCGCTTGGTGCCGCCCCAATTCAGTTTGTGGCGCAGGACCCGGTAGAAATGACTCTGGGGAAATTTGACCAAGGCAACCTCGTTGTCCGCTTCCCGGAAAACCACGCGGTCACCGTCGGCCAATTCGATGGCCTTCTGTCCGTCCGTCGTCAGACTGGCGCCTTCACCTGTTTCGTGAAGAATCAGCTCGATCTTGGTGTCCTTGGAGACGATGAGTGGTCGCATGCCCAGGCTGTGCGGGCAGATCGGGGAGATGATCAGGCCCAGAACGGACGGGTGGCAAATGGGGCCACCGGCCGAGAGGCTGTAGGCGGTGCTCCCGGTGGGGGTGCTGACAATGATCCCATCGCCCAGAAAACGGCCCAGGGAATCTCCGTCCAGGGTCAATTCCATGTCCAGGGCCCGCGGCAAGGAGCCCATGTTGACCACGAGGTCGTTCAGGGCGTTGGTCCCGGCGAGGCGTTGGCCGTTCCGCCAGACGGATCCGTAAACCCGCGCCCGCCTGTCGAGGTGGCACTTGCCCGCCAGGAGGATCTTGATCGCCTCTTCCAGTTCCTGGACCGGAACATCGGTCAGGTACCCCAGGGACCCCAGATTGACCCCCAACAGGGGGACGCCCGAAAGCCCCAGGACGCGTGCGGCTCGGAGCATGGTCCCGTCGCCCCCCAGGGCGACCACCACATCGGCAACCTTGACCAGTTCAGGATTCGGAACGCAGGATACGTCTTTGGCCAGAGCCGCCTCGAGATCGGTCGAGGCAAAAAGCCGCGTTCCGAAACGGGTGCACTGATCCTTGATCACCTTCACCGCGGCCGGCAGTTCTGCCTTCGCGGGATTTCCGAACAGGCCGATGGTGCCGATGCTGGCCAGGGAATCGGTCATGATGCGTTCTGCGTCCGGGATTGCTTGCTTCTGCTGCCCAGGAATTCCCCGGCCCGGGCGGCGATGCCCTCGGCATCCAGGCACAGGTCCGCAAGAAGTTCCGGACGGGTGGCATGCTCCTGGAAGTTATCGGGAATACCCAGGATCCGGACAGCGGGGGTTTCGCTCCCTTCGCGACCGGCGGACCATTCGAGAACGGCCGATCCGAATCCGCCGGCGGCGCTGTTCTCCTCGATGGTCATGACGTGGGTATGGGTGCTCCAGACCCTGTCCAGGAGGGCGAGGTCGAGAGGTTTGATGAAACGCATATCCACCACTTCGGCCTGCACCCCGGATGCCGCCAGGGATTCGGCCGCAACCAGCGCAGGGTGGACCATCGAGCCGACGGCCAGCAGGCAGATATCCGTCCCCGTGCGCAGGACTTCCGCGGTCCCGATATCCAGGGGCCGGGGGTCACCTTTCAGCTCCACTCCCAGGCCTGAGCCCCGAGGATAGCGGATGGCGCTGGGGCCGTCGGTCCGCGCCAAACCAGTGGCCAGCATGTGACGCAACTGGTCTTCATCGCGCGGCGCCATGACCATCATCCCGGGAATCATCCGCATGAAGGACAGGTCGAAAACCCCGTGATGGGTCGGCCCGTCCTCACCAACAAGGCCGGCCCGGTCGACGGCGAAAACCACCGGGAGTTTTTGCAGCGCGACATCGTGGATGATCTGGTCCAGCGCACGTTGCAGGAAGGTGGAATAGATGGCGGCTACGGGGCGTTGACCGCGGCAGGCGAGACCGGCGGCGAAGGTCACCGCATGGCCCTCGGCGATGCCGACGTCGTGGCAACGTTCCGGAACGGCCTCGCGCAGGTGGGACAACCCCGTGCCCGACGGCATGGCCGCGGTGATCCCGTGGATCCGAGGATCCTTCTTGGCCAGGTCAGCCAAGGTCCGGCCGAAGACCCCGGTATAGGTGGGGACCTTGGGCGGCACGACCTTGATCCCCTCGGCGCGGTTGAACTTCCCCACGCCGTGGTAGCGTTGCCCGTCCTCCTCGGCAAAGCGGTAGCCCTTGCCTTTTTCGGTGAGGACGTGGATCAGGACCGGTCCCTTCAGCTTCCTGACGGCCCGCAGGGTACGGATGAGCACGGGCAGATCATGACCGTCAATGGGACCGAAATACTTGAAGCCGAGTTCTTCGAACAGGATGGTCGGAACGACCAACTGCTTCATGCTCTCCTTGATCCGCCCGGCAAGGACCCTCGCCTTGCTGCCGTGCGGCAGCCGGCCCAACAGCTCCCAGAGGTCCGCCTCGAGTCGCACGTAGTGCTTCCCGCTGGTGATGCGGGTCAGGTACTTGGCAATGGCCCCGACGTTGGGCGAGATGCTCATCTTGTTGTCGTTCAGGATAACGATGAGATCGGATTGCATTTGCCCGGCGTTGTTCAGGCCCTCGAACGCAAGGCCCCCGGTGAGGGCGCCGTCCCCGACGACTGCAATGACCGAGTGGTCCTCACCGCGGGCATCCCTCGCGGCGGCGAAACCGACCGCGGCGCTAATGGCCGTGCTGGCGTGTCCCACGCCGAACATGTCGTGCTTGTTTTCGGATCGCTTCGGGAAACCGGAAATCCCGTTCCGGCTGCGGAGGGTGGCGAAATCGTCACGGCGGCCCGTCAGGAGCTTGTGCCCGTAAGCCTGATGGCCCACATCCCACAGCAGTTTGTCGGTGGGAGAACGGAAAACCCGATGCAGGGCGACCGTCAGTTCGACCACACCCAAGCTGGCCCCCAGGTGGCCACCCGAGCGAGAGACCGTATTGACGATCTCCTCGCGCAAATCGGCACACAACCGGGTGAGTTCGGCTGCAGATAAGCCCTGGAGATCCGCGGGCTCGTTGATGTGGGGCAAAACGGGTTCCATGCGGATCCTTTCCAACGACCGCTGCCGAACGGGACAGCCCTCAAAACAAGATTAACCCGGCCCCAGTCCGAACGCCAGACCGAAAAGTCCCCCCAGGACGGCGCCAGCCACCAGGTGTGCCGGATGGTGATGGCGGGGATCGAGATAGTCCATGGCCCTGCGGGCCATGGAACCGGAAATCTCAATCCGGTCGAGAACGAGGAAGAGGGCCCGCTGCTGTTCGACCGCAGCCCCCCCCAGTTTTAGGGCGTCATGGAAACCGATGACGGCGAATGCCAGGGCAAAACCGGCTTCCGGACTCGACCAACCGCAACGCCCGATGACGAGGGTCAGCAGGCAGGTCGCCACGCAGGAGGCCAGGCTGGGGAGGCCGGAACTCTGAAAGAGCATGAACAATTGGATACGCCGCTTGGGGATGGAATACAGCAGGGTCTTGAAGACCTGGCAGAACAATCCGCAACCCAGAACAATGGCCCAGATCGGGCTTTGGATTCCCCCGGGTATCATGATTCCCGCCGCCAGAGGAATTCTCCCAGGGCCAGCAGGGATGCCGCATCATCGGTCTCGCCAACAAGGGAGCGCAGCAGTTCCAGTCCGCACCGACCGTGGTGTTCGGTCCATTCCCGGGCTGCGGCCTCGCCCCGACTCCGAATCACGGTGGCCTTGCCTGAAGCGGAGTCCTTGCCCGGGGTCTTGCCCAGCGCCGCGGCCTGCCCGTGCAGATCCAGGAGATCATCGGCGCCCTGGAAAGCCAGGCCCAAATGAATGCCGGCTTCGGCGAGCCCGGCCACCATGACGTCGTTCCCGCCGCCCAGCAGTCCACCGGCGGCAAGAGCGGCAGCCAGCAGCCGTCCGGTTTTCAGTTCATGGATCCTCTCGACGGCCTCGGCATCCAGATCCTCCCCTTCCCCGTCAAGATCCAGCTGTTGCCCGCCCGCCATTCCGGAGGGACCGACGGCGGCGGCCACCAGGGCCACCAGGCGTCCCGCCAACGGGCCCGATGCTTCGGCCAGCCACTGGAAACCGAGGGCCTGCAGGGCGTCCCCGGCCAGAATGGCGGTGGCCTCGTCGAAGGCCACGTGGCAGGACGGACGCCCGCGGCGCAGGTCGTCATCATCCATGGCCGGCAGGTCGTCATGAATCAGGGAATAGGTATGCAGACATTCCAGACCACAGGCGGCCATCATGGCCGACTCTCTGGCGGGATCCGCAGGCCGGCCGGGAATCCGGGCGACCGCCCGCATGGTCCACAACAGCAGAATCGGGCGCAGGCGTTTGCCGCCGCCGAGAAGGCTGTGCGCCATGGCGGCACGCAGACGTTCCGGAATGCCCCCCTCGGCCTGGAGATGAGACGCAAGGGCGTCAGCGACCTGTGCTCGCGCCCTTTCCCACGCGGGTTGCAGATCAACCCAGGCCATGCCAACCCTCGTTTCGCGCCATGGCCTCGCAGGTGTTTTCCAGCAGCATGGCGATGGTCATGGGGCCGACTCCACCCGGGACAGGGGTCAATGCTGCGGCGTGTCCCATCAGGGCCTCGCTGTCCGCATCCCCCACCAAGCGCGTGCCCTTGGGATGGGTCGGGTCGGTGATCCGATTGATGCCCACATCGATCACGACCGAACCTTCGGGGATAACATCGGGACCCAGGGCGCGAGGCACACCCATGGCCGCGATGATCAGGTCGCAATCCTTGAGGGCCCCTGCAAGGTCCGGGGTGCGGCTGTGGCACATGGTGACGGTCGCATCGCCGCCCTCCCCCTTGAGATTCAGCAGCAGGGCAAGCGGCCGACCGACGATCACGCTGCGCCCGACCACCGCGACCCGTCGTCCCACGGTCGAAATGTGGTAGTGGGCCAACAACCGCAGAATGCCCTTGGGGGTGCAGGGCACGAAGCGTGGCCGACCCGAGACCAGGCGGCCCAGGTTGTCGGGATGGAAACCGTCCACGTCTTTGGCGGGATCCACCGCTTGCAAAACGCGATCCTGGTCGATGCCCGAGGGCAGAGGAAGTTGCACCAGAATGCCGTCGATGGCCGGATCGTTATTCAGGTCGGCAACCAGGGCCAGGGCCTCGTCGGTGCTGGTGGTAGGCGGCAAGCGATGGGTCACATGGTGGAGCCCCAGTTTCTCGCAGCCCTTCTCCTTGTGTCGGACATAGACCTGCGAGGCGGGATCTTCTCCGATGAGCACCACAGCCAATCCCGGGCTGCGGGGCGCGGAAGTCAACTTTGCCCGGAGTTCCTCGAGAACGGCATCCCGCACCGGGACTCCCTTGAGCAGACGCGAATCCATGCTTCCTCCCGCCTACTTGGCGACGGCCGTGGCTCGGGTCTCGCGGATGACCATGATCCGGATCTGTCCCGGGTATTCCAATTCGCCTTCAACTCGGCGACTGATCTCCTCGGCCATGACGGCCGCCTCGGCATCGGAAACCTGATGGTGATCCACGAGGATCCGGACTTCCCGGCCGGCCTGGATGGCGTAGGATTTCTCCACCCCGGGAAAACTTTCGGCGATGGCTTCGAGGTTTTCCAGACGCTGGACGTAGGAGTCCAGGCTCTCGCGTCTGGCGCCCGGACGCGAAGCGGAAACCGCATCGGCCGCGGCGGTGATGAAGGTGTAGGGCGAGGTCGCCTCCACGTCCTGGTGATGACCGCCCACCGCATTGATCACCGTGGCGTTCTCTCCGTATTTCTTGCACAACCGGGCCCCGATCATCGCATGCGGGCCTTCGATTTCGTGATCGGCCGCCTTGCCGATGTCGTGCAGGAAACCGCACCGGCGCGCCAGACGGGAGTCCAGCCCCAACTCGTCCGCGATGATCCCGGCCACGGCGGCGACTTCCCTGGCGTGATTCAGGAGGTTCTGCCCATAGCTCGTGCGGTAGTCGAGACGCCCCAGATAGGGATACAACTCGGGCCGCACGTTCTGCAGGCCGATATCCAGGCAAGCCTGCTCCCCGATCTCCCGGATCTTCTCCTGGATTTCCTCGGTGGTCTTGCGCACGACTTCCTCGATGCGGCCGGGATGGATGCGCCCGTCCCGGACCAGGATCTCGAGGGATTGCCTGGCGATCTCCCTGCGCACGGGGTCGAAACCGGAAACAATGACCGCCCCGGGGGTATCGTCGATGATCACGTCGATACCGGTAGCCAATTCGAACGCGCGGATGTTCCTCCCCTCGCGCCCGATGATTCTGCCTTTCATGTCGTCTCCGGGCAGGTCGACGACCGAAACGGTCGTCTCGGCCACATGCTCGGACGCATAACGCTGGATTGCCAGGCTGAGGATCCCGATGGCCTCCCTGCGGGAGGTCCGTTCCGCCTCCTCACGCGCCTGGTGAATCGACCGGGCAGCGGCCAGGCGCGCTTCGTTGACCATGTTTTCCATGAGCTGGCGCTTGGCGCTTTCGGCGGTCATGCCGGCAATCTGTTCCAGCTTGAAATTCTGCTCGACGAGCAAACGGTCGAGATCGGTGCGATCGCGGGCCAAGGCATCCGAGCGCAGGGCTTGATCTTCTTCGCGGGATACGAGGCGGGCTTCCTTCTGGTCGATGAAGGTTACCTTCTTATCCAAGTTGTCTTCCCGCATATCCAAGGCTTCCTGGCGCCGCCTGCTTTCCTTCCGCAGCCGGTCCGTTTCCTCCTCGAACTGCTGATGGGCCCGCAGGAATTCCTCCTTGGCCTCCAGTTGCGCGGTCTTGAGCAGGGATTGCGCTTCGCGACGCGCATCCTCCAGCATGCGTTCATTATGTTCGGCTGCGCTGCCGTGCAGGGATTCTTGACGTCTGCGGGAGAAAAGCCAACCGGCGAGGCCGCCGATGCAGGCCGCTACGGCGGGAAGGACGTAGGGAGGAATCTGTGGCATGACCACTCCTCGCGCAGTTGTATGGTTCTATCTCGGCCGATATGCTACCGGGGATTCGCCGGCGCGAACCCTTTGTTCGGTTGTCATGCGGCCAAGGAAGGAATCAAGGCAGGTTGGGTCCCCCGCCCGGTCGTGTGCGTCGGAAGCAACTGAACCGTGTTGCTTCAGGTGGGTTCCCTGTCACGCTATCGGATTGTCCCCTGAGGGCGAGACCGTCAAACGCAAACGCCGGGATCCCCTTGGTGAAGTGTTGGCTCACTTGTACGACACATCACGCGCCGGGCAGGGCATTATCGGGGTCGTCGGTGGGGCGCACCAGCCCCATTTCCGTGTCCAGCAACCTGGCGATCTGAATCGATCTATCTTCAAGGTTTGCGTCCGTTTCCAGGCGCAAACGCTTTTCGCGGAGCAGCTCGTCGGCGATGTTCACGGCTGCGAGGATGGCGACCTTGCCCAGGGCTGCGGTGGAGACGTTTCCCGCCACCTCTCGCATTCGCTCATCCACAATCCGTGCCACTTCCCGGACATACGCCGGATCCGCGTCACCCTTGAGGGTGTATTCAGAACCGAAAATGGTCACTGTCACGCTAGCGGGATCCAAAACGACCGTTCCCCATCCGGCCGGGGTTATGGCTAACCAAGTGCTTCCAGTTTGGCCAGCAGACCCCCGACCTTGTCTTCGATTTCCTTCCGCTTCTCTTCGTAATCCCCGACCAGACTTGCCTCTTGGCTCTTCTGCTCGAGTTCATTGTGAAGACGCTCAGCGGTTCCTTCGGCCTCGGCCAAAGACGCCTTCAATTCTGCACATTGCCGTTTGAGGCTCTCGTTTTCGGTCCGCAAGTCTTTAATCAGGCCAACGGCTTCAACGACTTTGGCCTCGAGTAGGCCCAGCTTGGATTCCATCGTTCCCCATTCGTCCATGATCGAGGGTGCGTTACGATTCATCAAACCCTTGGCTTGATGCCGAGATCCCGATCCAGTCGCTGCAGAACCTCATCAATGGCCCTGTCCACAGCCTTCCCTTTCAAGTTACCCTTGTCCGAAAGGAACTTCAAGCGAATTCCATAAACCACACGGCCTTCGGGAAGGTCGGTGCCGCTGTAGAAATCGAACAGATCCACCTGGTGCAAAAGGGGCCCCCCCGCCTCACGAACCAATTCGGCGATCTGGCGATATTGCACCCCTTCGGGCACGAGCAGGGACAGATCCCGCTTGGCCGCAGGAAAACGGGAAAACGGCCGGTAGCGCAGGGATTTCGGTTCCAGGTCGAGACGGTCAAGCTCCACTTCGGCCATCGCCACGGAGGTTTCCAAATCGAAGTTGCCCAGGACGGCCCCGGCGACCATGCCCATCGCCCCCACCCGGTTTCCCTCGCTATCGAGGATGGCCATCTGGAGTCCCGAAGCCAGCCAGGGCTCGGTGTCCATGGGTTCCAGGCGCAGATCCAGGCGCAAGCCCTGGCGCAGGTTCCGCAGAACCGTCTTGAGGGCCACGAGGCCCGCCGGAAGACCTCCCACGGCCTTTCCCGCCATTCCCGCAATCCCGACCTGGAGCTGGAGGGGTTCTGCGGGCAAAAGCTTCTCTTCAGGCCGACCTCCGGTGCGCCCGTGGTCCCGGGCAGGAAGGTAGACCCGGTTGATCTGGAAGGTGCGCAGCGGGGTGGCGGCCTGGGCGTTCAGGTTGCGACGCAACGTCTCGAGCAGCGACGGCAGGAGGCTGGTGCGCAACAGGGTGTCGCCACCGTGGCGAGGATTGATGACCGCCAGCATCTGTCGGCGCGGATCGTCCTCAGGCAGGAGCATCCTCTGCGGATCCTCCCCCACCCCAAAGGAGGAGGTTACCAGTTCGTTGTAGCCGCCATCGACCAGCCAGCCGCGCAAGCGACCGCGGACGATCTCCTTCCGGCCGCGTTTGCCTCCACTGGTGCCCCGGAAAGGAGTCGGCCGGCTGATGCGGTCCAACCCGTAACTGCGTGAGATCTCCTCGATGAGATCGACTTCCTGCACGAGGTCCCGCCGGAAGGATGGCACCTCCACCATCATGTTCACGGCGCCTGAGCTCTGGGACTCGCTGTTGCCCATGGGCTGAACCTTCAGTCCCAACCCCTGAAGCAGCTGGGCGGCCTCGCCGGCCTTGATGCTCGTCCCCAGGACCCGGTTGACTTGCCAGACCCGCAACGGCAGAGGTTCGAACGGCTTCCGATCCGGATCCTGTCGATCCACCCAATCCTTGACGACCACTCCCCCGGCCAACTCCTGGATCAGGTACATGGCACGCTGGGCCGCCTTTTCCACCATCTCCCAGTCGGCGCCCCGCTCGAACCGGTAGCTGCTCTCGCTGATCAGGCCGAGTCCGCGACTGGCGGTCCGTACCAGGCCCGGGTCAAAAAAGGCGCTCTCCAGCAAGACCGAGGTGGTTGACGCGGTCACTTCGCTGTTCTCCAGCCCCATGACACCGGCCAGAGCTATCGGGCCGCGCTGGTCGTTGATCATGAGGGTGCCGGACGGGATCTTCCGTTTGGACCCGTCCAGGGTGATCACCTCGGTCATTTCCTTGGCCTGCCCCACGGTGATCAACGAGCCGCTGAGTTTGTCGCGATCGAAGGCGTGCAGGGGTTGTCCCAGCTCGAACAGGACGTAGTTGGTGATGTCCACCAGGTTGCTGATGGGGCGGCTGCCCACGGCCATGAGGCGCCGCTTCATCCACTCGGGGCTTGGCCCCAATGTGATCCCATGGGCGCCGAAGGCCATGTACCGCGGACATTGGCTGTAATCGGATACCTTGACCTGGAAGCCCAGGCTCTCGCCGCTGGCCGCGGAATTCCAGCACGCGGGAAGGGACACCTTGGTCCCGTAAATGGCGGCCACTTCCCGGGCGACTCCCACGTGGCTGAGCCAATCCGGCCTGTTGGGTGTAACCTCGATATCCAGGACCGTGTCGCTGAATCCGTAAAGCTCGTCGGCGCTCGTGCCCGGCTGTTTGTCCGTTTCCAGTTCGATGATGCCGGACGCATCCCCGTCGAGTCCCAGTTCGGAGGCGGAACAGATCATGCCTTGGCTGACTTCGCCCCGGATTTTGGATTTCTTGATCTTCAGCCCGCCCGGCAAATCGGCGCCGACCCTGGCGAACAGCACCGTCAAACCCGCTCTGACGTTGGGCGCGCCGCAAACCACGGGCACGGGTTCCCCGCTGCCGTCGTCGACTTTGCAAACACTCAGGCGGTCGGCATCGGGATGTTTGTCCTGCTCCAGAACACGGGCCACAACCACGCCGGGGAAAGTCCGCCGGAAATCCTCGATCTTCTCGACGTTGAGTCCGGCAGCGGTCAGCTTGTCTGCAAGGACCTGGGGCTCATCATCCCAGGTTACGTATTCCCGTAACCAGTCCAGACTGATCTTCACTGCACACCTCGGAATTGCTGAAGAAAGCGCATGTCGTTCTCGTATAGCAGGCGAATGTCGTCAATGCCGTACTTCAGCATGGCGATCCTGTCGATCCCCATGCCGAAGGCAAACCCCGTATAGGTATCGTCGGGATATCCCGCTGCGCGAAAAACATTGGGGTGCACCATGCCGGCCCCCATGATTTCAAGCCAGCCGGTTTGACCGCAGACTCCACACCCCTCGCCCCCGCACGCCACACACTGCATATCCACTTCCACCGAGGGTTCGGTGAAGGGGAAGAAGTGGGGCCGGAAGCGCGTCGGTTCCTTGGCGCCGAAGAAGAGCTGGACGAAAGTGTCAACCGTCGATTTCAAATCGGCCATGCTGATGTCCGTATCGACCACCAGCCCTTCGATCTGATAGAACTCGGAAGAATGGGACGCGTCGGCGTTTTCGTTGCGGTAGACACGGCCCGGGAAAATGCAGGCCAATGGCGGCGGCTGCTTCTCCATGGTCCGGACCTGGACCGGTGATGTCTGGGTTCGCAGACACACCTGATCGTTGATGTAAAAGGTGTCCTGGATGTCCCGCGCCGGGTGGTCATCCGGAAAATTCAACGCCGTGAAATTGTAGTAGTCCAGTTCGACCTCGGGTCCTTCTCCACGCGAAAACCCCATGCCGTAGAAGATGTCGCAAATGGATTCCAGGACCGAAGTCAGGGGGTGGACGACGCCCAGCGAAGGTTCGGCGGGAGCGGGAAGGGTCAAGTCGAGACGGTCGCCCGCGGCCACCTGCACCGAACCGGCAAACTCGCTCGCCCTGTCCTCCAGCAGCGAGGACAGGTTCAGTTTGAGGCGGTTGAGTTCCGCGCCCATGGCCGGTCGCTGCTCGGCGGGAACATCCTTCAGCCCACGCAGGAGCAGAGTGACTTCGCCTTTGCGCCCCAGCAGGGAAACACGCAAGGCATCGAGTTCGTCGAGGGTCGTTGCGGAGGAGATTCTTTGCGAACCGTCGACACGCAATCGGTCAAGGACTTCCTTCATGCAGACACCTTCCGCGTGGGGGATTTCCCGGCATCGAGAACTACGCGCCGGCCCCTCGTGTGAGGCGACCGGCGCGTACCGCACTGGCCACGCCGAAACGGCGGGTCGGGGGCGAATCTACAGCGCGCTCTTGGCCGCATCGGCCAGCATGGCAAACGCCGGAGCGTCATGGACGGCCAGATCGGCCAGCATCTTGCGGTCGATCTCGATTTCGGCCTTCTTGAGCCCATTGATGAAGTGACTGTAGCTCAGGCCGTTGATCCGGGCCGCGGCGTTGATCCGGGTGATCCACAACCGGCGAAAGTCACGCTTCCGGTTCCGGCGATCCCGATACGCGTAGGCCAGGGCACGATCGACAGTTTCCCGCGCCATGACGTACTGGTTTCCCCGACCACCCACGAACCCTTTGGCTCGCTTCAGATATTTCTTCCGCCGGTGTTTGGCGGCAGGATTGTTTGTTGCCCTCGGCATGGTATTGCCTCCTTGATGACGGACCCCGCAAGGGTCGAAGTTGCTGTGCTATTGGCCCCCTGCGAGCATCTTGAGGGCGCGGGCTTCATCGCTGGGAGCCAGGAGACCCGACTTCCGCAGTTTCCGCAACCGCTTGGGACTCTTAGCGGTGAACAGGTGCCCATGATAGGCCTTGTTGCGCTTGATCCGTCCCTTGCCGGTCAGCTTGAAACGTTTGGCCGCCGCCCGGTTGGTTTTCATCTTGGTCTTGGCCATGGTGTTCGCCTTTCTTTCCTGTCGGTCGAACCGCGAGTTTCCAGCCGCGAGATCAGGTTGCCTTGATTGGCGCCATCACAAACGAAATCTGTCGACCTTCGCGCTGGGGCGCCGATTCGCGCACTCCATATTCCGTCAATTCCTCGGTCAAGTTGTTCAGGAAATCCAGGGCCAGATCCATGTGGGTGATCTCACGTCCCCGGAACCGCATCACGACCTTCACCTTGTTGCCTGCTTCAAGGAATTTGACGATGTGCTTCTTCTTGAAATCATAGTCGTGTCCATCGGTCTTGGGCCTGAACTGGATCGTCTTGACCTTGACCGTGTGGGAAGCCTGCCGGGCCTTGCGGGCCTTCTTGCTCGCTTCGTACTTGAACTTCCCGTAGTCCATGATTTTGCATACCGGCGGCCGCGAATTGGGTGCGACCTCCACCAGGTCCAATCCCCTCTCCTCCGCGATACGCAAGGCTTCGGCCGTCTGCAGCACGCCGAGCTGCTCACCGTTTTCGTCGACGACCATCACCGGGGTAATCCGGATCATCCGGTTGACCCTGGTCATCTTGTTTTCCTTGATAAGCCGGACCTCCTGACCGAGTACATCCGCCTGAACACAAAAAGGCGGACCAAAAAGCCCGCCGCCGCACTCTCCCCGAAGGAGATTGCGGGTTTCACCAACCGCTCCGTCAGCCGGATTCCCGGGCCAGATACGGTGAGGGGGCGGACCCCTTCTTGCTTGCGACGAGGCTGCCGTCAGCCAGGTCGATTTAGACTACCCAAATTAGCTTTCCGGGTCCGCGGCGTCAAGGAGTTCCTCGATAACCCGCTTTACGGACCGGGAGCCCTGGTCCCCCTGATGCCGGATCCGCAGGGAAACCTCGTCGTTTTCGGCCTCCCGGCCCCCAACGACCAACATCCAGGGAACACGTAACATTTCCGCTTCACGGATCTTGAAACCGATCTTTTCGTCCCGGACATCCCGTCCGGCGCGGATTCCGGCGGCTTCCAGCCGGGTGGCAACCTCATCGGCATAGTCATGCTGGTCGCGGCTCACCGACATGACACGGACCTGTTCGGGGGCCAGCCAAAGGGGAAAGTCTCCGGCGAAATGTTCGGTGAGGATGCCGATGAACCGTTCCAGGGATCCCAGGATGGCCCGGTGCACCATGTAGACATAGCGCTTCTCCCCGTCATGGTCCGTGTAGGTGACATCGAACCGACGCGGCAGGTTGAAATCGAACTGGATGGTGCTGGACTGCCAGCGGCGACCGAGCGCGTCGATGAGCTTCACGTCGATCTTGGGCCCGTAGAAGACGGCCTCACCCTCTTCCCGGGTGTATTCGAGGCCATGGAGTTCGAGGGCCCGCACCAGGGAGGCCTCGGCGGCGTCCCACTCCTCGTCGGAGCCGGCATACTTGGCCTTGTTCTGCGGATCACGCACCGAGAGTTCGACCTTGAAATCGTCGAATCCGAACCGGCCCAGGATGGCCTTGACCAGGTCCAGGCAGGAGGCGACTTCGTCTTCCAGCTGCTCCGGGGTACAGAAGATGTGGGCGTCGTCCTGGGTGAAGCCCCGCACCCGCATCAACCCGTGCAGGGCACCGCTGTCCTCAGCGCGATAAACCGTACCCAACTCGGCATAACGCACGGGCAGGGACCGGTGCCCACGGGATTTGCGCTTGAAGATCAGGATGTGCCCGGGACAGTTCATGGGTTTGACGACAAAGGGACGGCCGTCATGTTCGAAAACGTACATGTCGTCACGGTAAAACTGCATGTGCCCGGAAGTCTCCCACAGGCCGGCCTGGAAAATGTGGGGCGTGGTGACGGTCACGTAACCCCGCTGGCGGTGAATCTCCTTCCAGTACCCGATGATCTGTTCACGCAGAATGTCCCCACGGGGAAACCAGAACGAGAATCCCGGTCCGGCCTCTTCCATGGAACCGAACAGATCCAGTTCGCGACCCAGTTTGCGATGGTCTCTTTTGCGGGCTTCTTCGAGCATCTCCAGATGATCATCCAGGTCCTTCTGCTTGTAGAAGGCGGTGCCGTAGATTCGCTGCAGCATCGGCTGGTCGCTGTCTCCCCGCCAGTAGGCGCCGGCGACACTCAACAGCTTGAAGGCCTTGATCAGGGAAGTGTCCGGGACATGGGGCCCTTCACAAAGATCGGTGAACTCCCCCATGCTATAGGTGGAGAGCTGTGCTTCCCCCAGGCTCGCAATCTGATCCTGCTTGTAGGGCTGGTCCTTGAACAGAGCCTCGGCCTCGGAGCGGGACACTTCCTTGCGTTCGATGGGAACCTTGCTCCGGGCCAACTCCAGCATCCGCTTTTCGATTCGCGCAAGATCGTCCTCGCCAAAGGGCTCGGCCTTGTCGAAGTCGTAGTAGAACCCGGTGTCGATGTCCGGCCCAAAGGCGAACTTCACTTCCGGAAACAAATCCCGCACAGCCCAGGCCAACAGGTGAGCCGTCGAATGACGAAGGGTGGCAAGTCCCGCGTCGGAATTCCGGGTGATGACCAGCATCTCTCCGCCGGCGGAGACCGCCTCTGCCAGGGTATGGTGCACGCCGTTCACGGTGACGGCCACCGCATTGCGACGGAGCCCCTCGCCGATCTGGCCCACGGCATCGCCAAAGGAACTGCCGGTTTCGACTTCCAGGTTCTTACCGTCGGGAAGAGTCAAGGTCACTGCGGACATGGCCACTCCAGGTTTCTCCAGGAATGGGGCAACTGCCCCGGGAATCGCAAAAAGCCCGCGGCCGGTAGCCGGCGTTGGGCTTTGCGGAAACGGTCTGGTGGGCGATACTGGACTCGAACCAGTGACCTCTTGCGTGTCGAGCAAGCGCTCTAACCAAGCTGAGCTAATCGCCCGCCGGAAGCGGAAATAAAACCCCCGGCGTGAGTCCTGTCAACGGAAAAGCCGCTCAGACCAGATATTCCAGCAATCGGTCGCCGTGGCCGTGGGAGCGCATCTTGGCCAAGGCCTGGTTCCGAATCTGGCGCACCCGTTCACGGGAGAGGTTGATGTCCTGACCGATCGTCTCCAAGGAAGCGGTTTCCTCGATCCCGATCCCGTAGTAGCGGCGCACGATGTCCTTTTCCCGGGCGGTCAAGAGGTCCATGGCATTGGACAGCTCTTCCTCCAGTTCCAGGTTGACGAATCCCTGATGAGGATTGAGCTCCTCGGGATCGGACAGGGTGTCGGCCAGGGTCAGCTCATCGTCGTACATGGGTTGATCCAGGCTCAGCAGCGGTCGGCTGGCCGCACGGATCTGACCCATTTTGCGGGGATCCAACTGCATGGCTTCAGCCAGTTCGCCTTCGTTCACCTTGCGGTGGTATTTTTGTTCGAGCTTCCGCGACATCCGCTTCATGCGCTGGGCCTGCTGGGAACGATTGATGGGCAGCCGCACGGTGTTCGTCTGCTCGGCGATGGCCTTCTGGATCGCCTGGCGGATCCACCACACGGCGTAGGAAATGAACCGGAATTCCCGCCGCTCGTCGAAACGCTTACCGGCAGTAATCAGGCCGATATTCCCCTCGGCGATCAGGTCCATGTAACTGAGACCCTGGTTGAGGAATTTCTTGGCCACGCTCACCACGAAACGCAGGTTACTGTTGACCAGTTTGTCCAGCGCTTCCTTGTCCCCCTGCCGGATCCGCCGGGCAAGCTCGTATTCCTCTTCCCTGGTCAGGAGAGCGTGCTTTCCGATGGTTTGCAGATAGTGCTGCAGGCTGGGATCTTCGCGCCGGTCGCTACTGAGTTCAATCTCGTACATCCTTGCCTCCATCTATCGTGAGACCCTCGAGGGGGTCACTCGCGTCCATGGGACGTCGCTATTCACCACGGGAATTCTACTGTTTTCCTGGTCGATAAGTTCCCGATTCCTCATCCCCCTCGTTAAATAATAAGGGGAACAGGAATCATTCTCAGAGAATAGCCAACCGAGACTCCTTTGTCAACAAATTTATTCCTGTTATAATTTGTTGAATTTCAGGGCGTTAGACCGGGCCCCGCGAGATGCGGGGCCCGGCTTGGGCTCTAATCATCCACCACTTCATAATCAGCATCGACGGGATCATCCGGGTTTCCTGCGGAGGAATCCTGCCCTTCGGCAGAGCCCCCACCGGCGTTTTCCCCGCTTCCTTCAGCAGCCTGTTGAGTTGCTCCAGCCTTCTCATAGGCTCTTCCCGCCATTTCCTGAACTGTTTTCATCAAGGCCTCGGAAGCGGCTCGAATCATTTCCACATCGTCACCCTTGAGGACCTCCTCCAGGGCGGTGGCCTTGGTTTCAATGGCCTCTTTCTCTTCCTGGTCCAAATTGTCGCCCAGATCCTCAATGGTTTTTCGGGCGGCAAAAACATTGGCTTCGGACTGGTTCTTCAGGTCGATCAGTTCACGTTTTTTCTTGTCCGCTTCGGCGTTGGTCTCGGCATCCTTGACCATGCGGTCGACCTCCTCCTCGGTCAAACCGCTCGAGGCCTGGATCTTAATGGACTGCTCCTTGCCGGTGGCCTTGTCGACGGCGCTGACGGACAGGATCCCGTTGGCATCGATATCGAAGGTCACTTCGATCTGCGGAATCCCGCGCGGTGCGGGCGGAATGCCCGTGAGCTGGAATCGGCCGATGGTCTTGTTGTCCATGGCCATTTCCCGTTCGCCCTGCAAGACGTGGATCTCCACGGTGGGCTGATTGTCGGCGGCGGTGGAAAACACCTGACTCTTCTTGGTCGGGATCGTGGTGTTCCGATCGATGAGCCGCGTCATGACCTGACCGTACGTTTCAATGCCCAGACTCAACGGAGTCACATCCAGAAGAACGATGTCCATATCTTCGCCGCCGAGCACACCGCCCTGGATGGCCGCGCCCATGGCGACAACTTCATCAGGATTGACGGTCTTGTTCGGCTCTTTCTGGAAAACCTCCTGAACCTTGGCCTGAACGGACGGGATCCGGCTGGAGCCACCGACCAGGAGAACCTCGTCGATATCCGCAGGGGTCAAGCCGGCGTCTTTCAGGCAGTCGGCGCAAGGCTTGACGGTGCGCTCGACCAGATCGCTCACCAGGGACTCGAATTTGCCGCGCGTCAAGGTGTGGGTAAAGTGCTTCGGCCCACTCTGGTCGGCGGTGATGAACGGGAGGTTGATCTCGGCCTGGGAAGAAGAACTCAGTTCCCGCTTGGCCTGTTCGGCCGCTTCCTTCAACCGCTGCAGGGCCATGGGATCCTTGCTGAGGTCGATCCCCTCCTGCTTGATAAAGGTGTCGACCAGGTAGTCCATGATCATCTGGTCGAAATCGTCACCGCCGAGATGCGTGTCGCCATTTGTGGCCAGGACGGAGAACACACCATCGACAATTTCCAGGATCGAAATGTCGAAAGTCCCGCCACCGAGGTCGAAGACGGCTATGGTCTCCTCCCCCTTGCGCTCCAGGCCGTAAGCCAGGGCGGCAGCGGTGGGTTCGTTGATGATTCTTTTCACCTCGAGGCCGGCGATCTTGCCGGCATCCTTGGTGGCCTGGCGCTGGCTGTCGTTGAAGTAGGCCGGTACGGTGATCACCGCGTCGGTGACGGCGTGACCGAGGTACTCCTCGGCAGTTTCCTTGAGGGCACGCAAGACCTGAGCGGAAATCTCCGGCGGGGAAAATTCCCCGTGACCCGTCTTGATCCGCACCTCCCCGTTTGCACCCTTGATAACCTGGTACGGCACTTCGTTGATCTCGGTGTCGACCTCTTCGAATCTGCGCCCCATGAAGCGCTTGATCGAGTAGACCGTGTCCGTGGGATTGGTCACGGCCTGACGCTTGGCCAAAAGTCCAACCAGACGGTCGCCATTCTTATTCCAGGCCACAACCGAAGGCGTCGTCCGATTGCCTTCCTTGTTGGGGATGACCTTGGGCTCTCCGCCCTCCATCACGGAGACGACACTGTTGGTCGTCCCCAGATCAATACCGATAATCTTGCCCATTCTTGCACTCCCGGAGAAGGATGATTGGTTGATTGCACACCGGGTCTATTACAATCGGCGTGCCAGGAGCGCGAATCCCCTGGACATATTCCAACCTGCTTAAATTAAAGAAGTTAAATAAATTCAATTGGAGTGAATGACACGGACAGAAAATGAGAAACGAATTGGAAATGCCATTTTGGCAGTTAAATGGCAGCTTGTTGGCGTGATGATGACTGCGTGACGCCCCTGCGAAGACATGACAACACGGCCAGGTTCATCACCATGAGATAGAGTTTCTCCAGAGAGGGATCGCTGCCCCGCCGGGTGGGCCAGTGGCCAGCCAACCAGGCAGGCCAAGTCCCCAGGCCGGAATCCAGAATACGCCTGACCAGCGCGGTCCTCACGGGGCAGCCGGTCTCGTCCGGATCCACGATCCAATGGAGGCGCATCTGCTGCAGGCGTTGGGGGTGCGTCCGGGCCAGCTGCGGGAGGGAGTGGCGGCCGCACTCGACTTTCTTGTCCAGGTACTGAGCGAGGGAATGATGGTGGATGTGACGGGGCACGGGCTGGTGAAGCGCACGAAAGCTGATCCCGCAATGATCCTCCAACCGGAATGCGAGCTCCATATCCTCGAACCCGTAGGCCGAAAATTCCTCGTCGAAGCCGCCGATTTCCTTCAGGGCCCAGCGGGGCGCGACGGCATTCTGGGTCACGAAGAAACGGGCGGGAGCTGTGGAAGAATTCAAGCGAGCCACTCCCCGGGTGTCCAGGTAGCGGAAGTGTGGGGCATCGACCAGGTCGGGATCGGAGACGGCATAACCGATCGTGCCCAGCTTGTCGTTGCCCGCCAGCAGTTCCAGGTGGGCGGCCAGAAGGCCCGGTGGGGCCAGGATGTCGTCATCCAGAAAAAGGACCCAGGTTCCGGAGGCCTCCTCCACTCCCAAATTTCGCGCCCTGGCCCGCCCCACGTTATTTCCCGGCGCGACGACCCGCAAGGGGACCGGAAAATCGGCTTCCATTTCCGCCAGGACTTCCCGGGTGTGATCGGGACTGCCGTCGTCCACCACGATGACCTCCCAGGCGCCCTTCTCCATTTCCTGACAGGCGAGAGCATGCAGGGTCCGCCGCAACAGGTCGGCCTTGCAATAGGTGGGAATCACGACCGACAGCAGGGGAACCCTATTCATGGCCGGCCTGCAGACTCGGGAGGGAAACCTGACGGGGCAAGGAATCCTCCCGATTGACGAAATGACGGAATATGCCGTCGACGCATTCCATGTTGGTGGTGAAGCCCGCGACTTCCCGGGCCACACCCAGGGCGACATTGCCCAAATTTTCCCGCAATGGCGCGTCGGCGGCCAGACGCAGCATGGCTGCGGCCAGGGCCTCGGCGTCACGCGGAGGGACCACGAGCCCGGAGGTGCCGTCACCGATCCACTCCACGGATGAAGCCAGGTCCGAGATGATGATCGCGCACCCGCAGGCCATGGCCTCCAAAAGGCTGACGGCGGTGGCATCCACCGAGGGAACAGAGATGAACACATCGCACGCCTGCAACGCGGTCGCAAATTCGTCGTGTGGCAGACGGCCCACCATCCGGGTCGCGGAGAGGATGCCGGCGGCCTCGGCCGCCGCACGGAACGGCCCGGGGTCACCTTCGTAACCGCTGAACAGGAAGCGGGCCCGCGGCTCCTGTGCCATGACCGACCGAGCGGCCTCGATCACGATGTCGATGTTGTAGTAAGGCTGGGTATAGCTGCGCGGCGAGAAGAACACGAGGTTATCATCAGCGAAATCGTGTTCACGTCGCCACTGGACTCCGGCTCCGGGGCAGAACCGCTGGAAATCCACACCCCAAAGCACCCGAAAGCACCGGTCGGCGGCGGCGCCGAGACCGGAACAGGACGCGAGGATATCGGTGGAGTCGCCGGTAACCGCATCACAGCCGGCCAGAGCATGGCGGGCCAGCCAGCCCTTGAGGGGGCTCTCCTGCGGGGTGACGTAGACGTCATCGCCCCAGACGGTCAGCACGTTGGGATGAAACCCGGAGAAATCCCCCCAGTATCCATAGCCCGTCAGGAAATGCGTGTTGAGCAGATCGGGGCGCAGGCGGCCCAGGATCCGGCGCACCTTGAACAAGGAGACCAGATAACGCCAGGGCTTGGGACCGAATCCGGTGGAGATGTCGTGGACGGTCACTCCGCCCACCGGGCCGGGCTGGACGGTCAACAAATGGCATTCGTGTCCCTGAGCGACGAAAAAACGAATCCAGCGTTCCGTGTGGATGTGTCTTCCGATGGACAAGAATGCGAGGCGCAAATCGATCTCCCGCGCCACCGTCATGCGGCGGTCTCGACAGGCCGGTCGGGGCAAGGAAAAGTGGTGCCGGGAGCCGGTTTCGAACCGGCACGAAGCAACGCTTCGAGGGATTTTAAGTCCCTTGCGTCTACCAATTCCGCCATCCCGGCAGCAGAGGTCTGGGGCATTGTACGCAAGACGGCTGGAGATGCCGACAAAAAAACCGGCCAAGCCGGTGAAAACTGGAGGCGGCACCCGGACTCGAACCGGGGATAACGGTTTTGCAGACCGTCGCCTTAGCCTCTTGGCTATGCCGCCCCCTGCAGGGAAGTATCCCGCATCCCTCCCGGGTTGTCAAACCACCTGCCGTGGCACCGCGGAGGATATAAAAATGGAGCGGGCAACGAGACTCGAACTCGCGACATCTACCTTGGCAAGGTAGTGCTCTACCAGCTGAGCTATGCCCGCTCCGAAGGTTACGGATAAATAATGAAAGACCCTCGGGTTGTCAAAGGAATTTTGCCCTTCAAACGGGTCCTTGTCCCACGATCCGTCGGTAAATCGCAGCCGTCTGATCGGTGACGCGATCCCACGCGTATTCCCCCCGAACTCGCTTGCCGGCGGACTCCCCCAGGCGTCGACGAAGCTCACCGTCGGCCAGCAATTCCGTCAACTTGATGGCCAGATCTCCCGCATTCCCGCTGCTGAAGAAATGGGCAGCCTCGCCTGCTGCTTCTCGATTGGGCGGGATGTCGCTGACCAGGCAAGCCCGCTGGAAACTCATGCCTTCCAGCAAGGCGATGGAAAGCCCTTCGAGGGTGGACGGCAGGACCACGACCTCGGCGTTGCTGTACAACTCGGTCAAGAAATCCCCGTGGATGAATCCCGTGAAACGAACCCGGCCACCAGCTTGCTGCTTGAGTTCGTCGACGTAGCCGGAGGTGAATCCGGCATCCCCGGCAATGATCAGCTCCCGGTTCATTTTCACTTCCTGCGGCAGCGTTCGCCAGGCTTCCAGCAAGAGATGGCAGCCCTTTTCAGGTACCAGCCGGCCGACGAAGAGAATGTACCGTTCGGGAATTCCCTGAGCCAGACTCAGGCGAGGTGCCAGGGGCTTCAGGGAGGTGATGCCGTTGGGAACGTACTCCACGCGGCTGTCGTGTTCCCGCCGGTAGTAGTCGGCCAAGGCCCGGGAAACCACGATGGTCGCGTTCGGGAGCGTCACCGCCGCCCGCTCGCCATACTGCAGGAACCGGCGGGCAAACCGGCCCCATTTTTCCCGCTGCCAGTCCAGGCCGTGAACCGTCGCCACCGTGGGGATTCCCGCCAAGCGCCGCGGGATACCGGCAAGCATGCCAGGGCCCAAAGCGTGGTAATGGATCAGGTCCGGCCTGCGAACCAGCGCATCGCAGGTGGCGACCAGGGTATGGCTGATGGCATCCAGATGTTTGGTCGGCAGGCTGGGCAGCCGCAATACCCGTACCCCGGGCAGATCGCAGGGACCAGCAAGATCGCTGTAATGCGGGCGGCTGTAGATGTCGACTTCGATGCCCAACAGCGGCAAACGGGCGGCAAGCTCCGCCACATGCTTTTCGATCCCCCCCTGGACAGGCGGATAGCCCTTCTGGCCGATCATGGCCACCCTCAAGGGGCGCCGGTTGGACTCGGCGGTCACGACGGCACCACCTCACCTGAAGGGAACTCAGTCACCCAAATCCAGATCCACAGGCTTGCCGTCATCCACCATGGATTGACAGGCTCCTTCAAGGACCCGGACGACCTTTTCGCCTTCGGTTCCACTGCTCAGGTTGCTCTCTTGGCCGTTGACGACGTCAAGGAAGTGCTGGGTTTCGATTCTGAGAGGCTCGGTTGTCTCGATGCGCGGCACGAAGATATCACCGGAACGGTACAGGAGCTGGAATTCGCCATAGTCGCTGTAGTGCGGCTGGACATCCACGCCCTTGTCGTAGACGCGGATCTTTTCCGACTGGGAGACATCGTCGTAGACGAGCATCTTGCGGCTGCCGACGAAGGTGCAAGTGCGGATCTTGTTGGGGTTTAGCCAGCTGACATGGATGTGGGCCATGCGATGGCCCGGGTACTCGAGGTTGACGAAGGCCACATCCTCGATCCCGCGCTCCCGCTGCACGTAACAGCGTCCGTTTGCGCTCACCCGGGTAGGGTGGGCCTGGAACAGGTAGTTCAACATGGCCACATCGTGAGGTGCCAGATCCCAGACCACATTGGCGTCGTTCTGGAAAATCCCCAGGTTCACCCGGCTGATGTTGACGTAATACACCTCGCCCAGCTCGCCGCTGACCATCAGGGACTTGATTTTGCGCACGGCCGGGGTGTAGACGAAGGTGTGCCCCACCATGATCTGCAGGTCCCGTTCCTCCGCCAATTCGTTCAGCTTGCGGCAGTCCGCGCTGGTGGTGGCCATGGGTTTTTCCAGGAACAGGTGCTTGCCCGCTTCCAACACCTCACACCCGAGGGGGAAATGGGTGGACATGGGAGTGGCGACCACCACGGCATCGATTTCCGGGTCCTCAAGGATGTCCCGGTGGTTGGTCGTCTTGGTCGTGTTCGGGTACAGAAGCCCAACTTGGTGCAGCCGTTTCTCGTCGAGGTCTGAAATGGTTTTCAGACGGACGTCGGGCAACCCGTTGAAATTCCGGATGAGATTCGGTCCCCAGTAACCGCAGCCGATGACTCCCACTGTGACCATGATTTCCTTCTTCGGTTGGTACGTTCAACAGTCCGTTAGCGCCGTTATCCGGTCCGGACGAAATCCGGCAATGGTCGACACCTCAAGGAAGAATGACCCCCCGCTTGCGGGGGGTCAAGGACAAGAAGACAGGAATGGGGGGGGGTTAGGCATGGTTCACCGTCAATAGCTGCCGGTTCCCCGAAGCACCACCGGGAGGGTCTTGGCCAAGATCACCACGTCCGCCCAGATGCTCCAGTTGTTGATGTAATCCACATCCAACCGCACCATCTCGTCGAAGGAGACGTGGCTGCGGCCGCTGACCTGCCACAGTCCGGTCAACCCCGGAAGGGCCTTCAGGCGTTCCATGTGCCAGGGCAGGTAGTTTTCGATTTCGTAGGCGATGGGGGGCCGGGGTCCGACCAGGGACATCTCGCCCTTGAGGATATTGAAGAGCTGCGGCAACTCGTCCAGGGAGGTCCGTCGCATGAAGGACCCGATGGGGGTGACCCGGGGATCCTTCTTGAGCTTGAAGACCTTTTCCCCCGCGTTGGACTCGGCGCACCCATGCTCGTCCCCATTGATGAACATGGCGGCGAATTGGCGGTGAATGGCATCGCCGCTCTTGTGCTTCATCGAACGAAATTTGTAGAAGCGGAAGGGCTCCCCGTCTCGCCCCAATCGTTCCTGGACGAAGAATACCGGTCCGGGGCTGGTGGCCTTGACGATCAAAGCCAGGATCAGCATGACCGGACTGAGCAGGATCAACATCAGAGCCGAGATGCTGATATCGAAAGCGCGTTTCAAAAACATCTGGGACCCACGGTAGTGGGTCGTGTCGGCAGGAATGAAAAACGATGAGGCGTCGAGGGTATAGTCCCCTTCGACCACTGCGTAAGCCGCCGCGTCTTCCTTCATGATGCACACGCTCCCTTTGCCTGAGGCAAAGTCGATGTTTGGTTGTCAGAAAGATTGCCGAACGCGTTAGCTTAGTTTCATGCAGTCCTTCCCGCTACAGGAATGGTCGCCGCCCGGGGAGAATTCCATACCCCCAATTCCAAAGCGCAATCATTATAACACATGATCATTCCGGGTGTCTACACGGAAAACTCTTTTTTTTGGTTAGGGGTTCAAATCCCTGCGGAAAATGCAAATGTCCACCTCTTATAGGGTTGGTGGAGGGAGAGCGGGGGAAACCGCCCCCCTTGGATCAGGGGGTTGAAACCGGGTTTTTTCTTTTGCCTTCTGCGGGGGCGGGTTCTATCCTGTGCGAGCGGGCCATTCGACAAGATCCACGGTGCAACCGATTCTTGCCCAATCATCCGCCGCTGCGATGAAATGCGCCAAGCGTTTCTTTTTCATTCCAAGAAGGAGCATGACCAATGGCTGATAAGCTGGACATCAAGCCCGCCACGGGAAAACTGGGAATCCTCACCCCGGGTATGGGCGCGGTTTCCTCCACCTTCATGGCGGGCGTCATCGCCATCCGCAAGGGCTTGCGCCAGCCCATCGGATCCTTCACCCAGATGGGACATATCCGCTTAGGCAAGAGGACCGAGGACCGCCAGCCCCTGGTCCGCAATTTTGTTCCCCTGGCCGAGCTGGGCGACATCGTCTTCGGCGGTTGGGATATCTTCCCCGATTCTGTCTACGCGGCCGCCTTGAACGCCGGAGTTCTGGAAAAGGACCTGCTGGAGCAGATCCGCCCGGAGCTCGAGGCCATCACGCCCATGCCGGCGGTGTTCAACAACTATTTCGTCAAGAAGCTTGATGGAGACCATGTCAAAAAGGGCACCAAGATGGAAATGGCCGAAGCCCTCATGCAGGACATGGAGAACTTCAAGAAGGAAAAGGGCTGTGACCGTCTGGTCGTGGTCTGGTGTGGCTCTACCGAAATCTTCATGAAGCCCGCTGCTGTCCACGCCGACCTGGCCTCCTTCGAAAAGGGCCTGATGGAAGACCACCCCGATATCGCCCCCAGCATGATCTACGCCTATGCCGCCATCAAGAAGGGCATTCCCTACGTCAACGGCGCACCCAACCTGAGTTTCGATTTCCCGGCCCTTGAGGAACTGGCCAAGGAAACCGGCGCTGGAATCTGCGGCAAGGACTTCAAGACCGGCCAGACCCTCCTGAAGACCATCCTGGCCCCCGGTTTCAAGGCCCGTCAGCTCGGCGTGTCCGGCTGGTTCTCCACCAATATCCTGGGCAACCGGGACGGCGAAGTGCTGGACGATCCGGAATCCTTCAAGACCAAGGAAGAATCCAAGCTGAGCGTCCTGGACAGCATCCTGCAGCCAGAGTTGTACCCGGACCTGTACGAGAACCTGTACCACAAGGTCCGCATCAACTACTACCCTCCGCGGGGGGACAACAAGGAGGGCTGGGACAACATCGATATTTTCGGCTGGTGCGGTCGTCCGATGCAGATCAAGATCGATTTCCTCTGCCGGGATTCCATTTTGGCCGCCCCCCTGGTCCTTGACCTGGCCTTGCTGCTGGATCTGGGCAGGCGGGCCGGTCTGCCGGGCGGCATCCAGGAATGGCTGTCTTTCTACTTCAAGAGCCCGGTGACTCCCGTGGGCCTCAAGGCCGAGCACGACCTGTTCATTCAGCAGACCAAGCTGAAGAACACCTTGCGCTGGATGATGGGCGAAGACGTCATCACTCACCTGGGCCGGGAATACTACGACGGCTGATTTTCCCGACCGCGCGCCCTTCGCAAAGGCCGGCCAATTGGTCGGCCTTTGCGTACCCGGAGAAAGCACAATGGCGGATTGGATGATCCGGGTGACCCCTGTCGGTCCCCTCCAGATGAACAGCGTCCTGGTGACCGTCCCGGGTCCGGATGGTCCCGCCAGCATGCTCATCGACCCCGGTGAGGAACCGGAGCGCCTCCTGCAAATCGCCCACGAGGCCGGTGCTCCGGTGGTGGCCATGGTTGCCACCCATGGACATTTCGATCACGTGGGCGCGGCCGCAGCGATCCAACAGGAACTCCAGTTGCCCCTGCTGTGCCACGCGGATGACCTGCCCCTGATCCACGCCCTCCCGGAGACCATGCGGGCCTACGGTTTCCCCCCCGCGCAAGTCCCCCGCTGCGAAGCGGTGCTGAGCGACGACCACCCCCTCGTCGTGGCCGGTCAGGAGATCCCGGTCCGGCATGTCCCCGGTCATAGCCCCGGTCACGTCATGTTCCTGTTCCCCGGCCGCGTGGTGGCCGGCGACTGCCTTTTCAAGGGTTCCATCGGGCGCACCGATCTTCCCGGCGGAAGTTTCGCCGTCCTGGAAAAAAGCATCCGGGAACGCATTTACACGCTCCCGGATGAAACCGTCGTCATCTGTGGTCACGGCCCCGATACCACCGTCGGGGAAGAACGCACCGGCAACCCCTTTGTCCGGGATTGAGGCCTACGAACTCTGGGCCGCCTCCGCTTCGGCGGCTTCCCTCTTCTCCACCTTCAGCTTTTCCAGCTTTTGGTGCTTCTTGATGAATTCCTTCTTGATCCAGTCGCGGTAGAGGGACGCTCCCAGACATCCGGAATCGTAGGCATAGATGCTCTGGAAGTTGGCCGGTGCCTCTTCGATCTTGATATTGCTGGTGATAACGGTCTTGAAGATGTCGGATGCGGGAAAGACTTGTCCCAGCTCTTTCCGCACATGCTTCTGCAGGGGGGTCCGGCCGTCCTTCTGGGTGATCAGCACTCCCAGAATCTGCAGCCACATATTGGGACGCTCCTGGATCTTCTCGATCAGGTACTTGATCTGCCGCAAGGTCGGCACGGCCAAACCATTGCACTGGGTGGGGATCAAGGCGTAATCCGCAGCCACCAGAGCATTCTGGGTCAATACCCCGAGATTGGGCGGAGTGTCGATGATGATCCACCCATAGGAAGTGGACAGGGATGCCACCACCTTGGCCAAACGGTCATTGATCTGGGTTTTGGCCATGCTCTCCAGGGAAGGATTGGCCGGCAGAATGTCGATGTTCTCGTCATACACCGTCGAGGTGATGCCGTCCTGCGGTGTAATGGCCCGACGCAAAACGTCGAAAACGGTTCGGGCCGGGGGCTCACCGTCAAGCTTGCCCATCAGGGTGCTGGTCGCACACCCGTGCGGATCCATGTCGATGACCAGACAACTGGAAGTAATGTCGCTGTAACGAGTTAAGCCGGCAGCCAGGTTGATGGCGGTGGTGGTTTTACCCGTTCCGCCCTTATGGTTGACAACCGCGATCACATTGCTCATGGAGGCTCCCCAAGGCATAGAGGTCCAGGTGGAGGCAAAAAAAGGCAGGGATGGAATATAGATCAAAGGGGTGCACTTGGAAAGCACAAACCTTCAGTTTTGGTTACCAGCGGATCTGAACTCCGGCAAGAATCGAGAACAAGCCCAATTGACTCCGAAATTCGGTTGATACCTGGGGATCGTAGGGTTCCTGGGCCTGCGGGGAAAATCCTTTGTCGTCCAGCCCTGTGCGTTCCAGTCGCGTCTCGACAAAAACATCGGTTTTCTGTCCGACCACTTGGCGATACCCCAATCCGATCCTCCCTCCCAGCCCGGTCTGGGCCAAGGAGGTGTTGATCTCCGGATCCAAATGGACCAGCGTGATGGCGAAGAGGCCGTAGGGCGCCGAAGGTTGGGAAACAAGATCCCGCTGCAACCCCAAACCGAAGGTGAGGATTTTGAAGCGGTCAAAGCGGAAACGACCGCCACCTTGACCCAACAGGACGTTGGCTGCGACATCCAGATTGGAATAAGTCAGGTCCGTCGTCATATGCCACACCGGCGAGAGCGCACGATCGAGCATGATGCCGTAAACGGGATTGTTCTCGAACTTGGCCTTGAAATGGGAGCTCTTGAAACCGTCGGGGTCGATTCCAACCCAGGGAATCGAATTGCCGTTGTCCACTTCCGCTTCGAAAACGTCTCCCCCTCGGAGATTGCCCAGCCGGACGGAAATTCTCCAGTCGCCGACCCCCTCGATCGCAGGGACGGTTGGTTCCTCGATTCGCTGTTCCCCCGCGCTTGGCGGGCGATGGCGCCCTGTATTGCGATCGTCCTGTGCCATGGACTGCCCGGCAAGGGAAACTGCCCCGAACGAGACCACGACCAACAGGGACGTCCGCCAGGCACAGGCAAGGCAGAAGGGATTCCAACGGATCGGGATCATGGTTGAGGCCTCGTCGTGGAAAAGGTGGTAGCGATGGCTTCCATCTGGCGGAAGAAGCCCATTTTGTCCATCCCCGGCGCATAGGTCAACAAATCGATGCAGTAGACGCGGCCCCGGCCCTTGTCGGCCAGGAAATAGCTCCAGAAAGGACCCCCACCCGCGAAGGTCTTCCCGGTCCAGGCCCCTTTGAGCGTGACACCCGGGTGGCCCGGTGGTCCCCCGTCGCTCCAGGTGAAGGATTCCGGAACAAGGTCCTCATGGTGAAAAAGCCGGCCCATGTCCGCCCGCAGTGCAACCAGGCGAGTCCGGTCTGCCAACATTCCCGCAGGGTCCTCGGTATCCAGCCAACAGATGGTGATTCCGCGGGACGGGTTGGTTTCCATCAGCTCGAGGCCGGGGACTTTGTCATGGCCCTGCTGATTCAATTGGAAAGTTTCCGGAATTTCCAGATAGAAGCCATGGCGACTCCAACAGGAGTTCATCAAACCCGTGGCCAGGCCTTCATAGCGGTTATGGCGCAGGATTCTGGTCCGGCTATCGGACTCGATCATGCCGCGGATCCTGGCGGCGTTGCGATGCAGGAGGCTGGCGAGGCTGTTACGGTCCGGGCCCGTGGCGACGACAAGAAGCTGGTAGGTCGCCCAGGGGTCCTTCCTCTGCACCAGGCCCCCCGCTCCGGATTGCAACTGGCTCCATGCCTCCTTCGACATGAGCTTGCGCAATTCCTTGTTCACGGCACCGTGGTCGCCGGCGGTGGTCACGAATACGGCGTTCTTGTAGCCCTTGGCCAGATCCCAGTTCTCAGGGGGGAATATATCGATCTTGAAGCGGGTTTCGCTTGCGATGACAAAGACCTGGTCTTCGTTGACCTCGGTGGCGAATTGCCTCGCAACGGGATCAAGACCAGGGTCGGCATAGACAACCGCCAGATCCCCGTATGCTCCGGCCGCCATCAAAATGCCTTTTTCGGCATCCATGCCACAGCCGGAAACAGCCAGGAGGGCCGTCAACAGGCAAACAATTCGCACACTCGGCCACCTTTGGAGGGTTCCGGGTCGGTCGATCACTCCCCTAGATCTAGGCCATTGCTGTCGGCCCTGTCAAGGCGAGCCCGGAGCAGGCGGATTTGGTGCTGATATTGGTAGAGTTGGTTGTTGAGCCGCTGGTTTCTCAAACGCAGGTTTTGAATCGTCATCAAGTCCTCGAGTGGGTTGCCGGACCAAGCCCGTTCAAGGCCGAAATTGCGGGGCTGCGAGCCGATGCGGAGGGCACCTTCGCGGGAAACAGACCGCTGAACCGGGCCGGAAAAACTGAAAGGAGAGGCTTGGGTCCCAAGCAAGGGCAACCGGTCCGAAACCTGGTTGGCGGCGACCTGGTCCCCTGCCGCGAGGTTTCCCGATGCGGACACCGGAAGCGGAGTTTGCGAATACGGCGCCAGAAACATGGCCAAGGCGAGTACGGCCGCGAGTCCCAGGGAAGCGGAGGTCGTAAAGGGACCCACCCATCGGCGCCCCGTGGATTCGGTCTCTTGCCAGGGGTAGGCTGTCTCCCCGGCCGACTGGCGCAGGGCCTGGTTGAGTTTGATCTGGAGCCTCCACTCAAAGCTGTCGGGCAAGGCAGGCGCCGTGCTCTTCAGCAGACGTCGTCCGGTCGCCAGGTCGGAGCAGTACTCGCGACAGGCTGCACAGTCGTCCAGGTGCGCATCCAGTTCCCGCGTTTCCGCAGGAGGAAGCTGTTCATCCATGGCCTGGCTCAGGAAGTGGCGGGCCTTGTTGCATCGCATTTTCATCACCTACCGTTGTTCAGGAAGGGTCATCTTTTTCAGCCGCTACACGGGCCTCGATCATTTCCAGTTCCTCCAGCAGGGTCTCATCCCGCAACAGCGGTTTGACCAGCTGCCGGAAGCGGTTCCGGGCGCGATTGATGCGCGAACGGACCGTGCCCAGCTTCAAGCCTGTGACTTGCTGGATCTCCTCGTAGCTGAGTTGTTCCACTTCGCGCAGAAGGAACGGGATCCGGTATTTCTCGGGAATCGAAGCGGTCGCCTCGTTGATGACCGAGGCAAGCTCCCGGCGCTGGATTTCCTCCGAGGGATCGGCGACCGGATCAGCGGGATCCAGAGGCATCTCATCGTCTGCGGGAGCCGGGTTCAAGCTCAGGAGCAGCGGTCGCCGGGATCTCTGCCGCATCTTGTTGCGCACCAGATTGGTGGCGATGGTGAACACCCAGGTGGAAAAACGGGCGATTTCCCGGTACTTCGCCGCATGGATGTAAACACGGATCAGGGTTTCCTGTGTCAGCTCCTCGGCGAGTACCGGATCCTTGACCATGCGCAGAATGAAGCTGAACAGCCGGTTCTTGTACCGGGCCGCCAGTTCATCAAACGCCTTCCGCTCGCCTTCCTGCACCCGGACGATGAGATCCTCGTCCCTGAGGCCGGCAAGATCCGCTCTCGCCGCCGCAGGCGTTCCGTAGGGATGTTCCTCGCGAGAAAAATTCATGGGTCGACTCCAGGTCCATGACCGACGTGGGGAACCGCTCGTTATTCAACGCCCCGGACCTCTCAGGGTTCCGGATTCACGGCAGGAAATTTCAGAAAATCAGCCAGGGGCCAAAGGGGGGCGAAGAGTTCCGGGGCCACTTCACCCAGGGTGATTCCTTCGCCGTGCAAGGTCAGAAACAACTCGCCCGGCCGGCGGGTCGAGGTCAGGGTGAATCGACCGGGATCTGGGCCGACCGCGATGGCGATCAATTCCCCGCCCCCGCCTTGGCCAAGACCCCGGGATTTCAATTCGGCCCGCAAGGCCGAGCATCCCCGCACGTCCGGTGCAGGCGGCACCACCAGATGTCTGGTGAAATTGACCCGGTTAGGCAATTCCTCCAGGGCGCCGGAAACCGCTAGGGTCAGGGCGGCCAGGAACGGGGGCAACTCGCGCCAGGGTTCTCCCCAGGGATTGAGTGTACCCTGGCCATTTCCGGTGGCCACCAAGGTCCAGCCGGTCCCTTGCCGCAGCCAGACCGACTCCCAGGGGTCGACTTGACCTGGGGACGCCATGCCACCTGTGGCGATGTCGAGCCGCAGGGACGTGCCGTCAAGGACCCAGATCGTTGTGCCCTGCCCCTGGAATCCCCAGGTCTCGAGTTGCCAGCCGGCGCTCCACAGGGTCCCACCGGGATTCGCCAAGGCAGCTCCGGACCCGACCAGGACAACGGCCAGCACCGCCCAGCAATACAGGGGGAAATCCACTCCGAGCCTAATGGCTTTCGCCACGGTCATCCAGCCCCTCCAGCAACGTTTCCAAGCGTACCCGGTCACCGCCCATGGCAAGGGCCCTGCGCAGCATTTGCCGCGCTTCGTCATCCTGCCCCTTGGCGGCGAGCACCACCCCCAGATGTTCCAGGACCACCGGGTCATCCGGCAAGACGTTGACGGCCCGCACCAGGTAATCGAAGGCCTCGTTCATCCGTCCTTGGCGAAACCGGATCCAGGCAATGGAGTCCAAATAGGCTCCGTTGCTCGGATCGGCGACCAGGGCCTCTTGAACCAGCCGCTCGGCCTCCTCCAGGTCAATATTCTTTTCGGCCAGGAAATAGCCCAGTGAATTGGCGATTCCGGGGTTGTCCGGATATTGCCTGCGCAGTTTTTCCAGAACCAGTCGCGTTTGATCCACGAGCCCTGCGGCGTCCAGACAGAGGCTGGCCTGAATCAGGGCGTTGAGTTGCAACATGGAATCGTCCGCCGCAATCTGAAAATGCCGGGCTGCCATCTCGAATTCGCCGCACCGCCGCAGGCCGTCGCCGACGATGAACTGGCCGCGATAGTCGAACGGAGCGATCAAATCCTCGGCGGCGCTGACCTGGGCGCACAACTCGGTTGGCAGGGAATCCTCCTGCGTCGCACGGAGATGTCCGTCGCCCTCATCAGGGTCAGCCAGCATGAGGGCCCGGACCAGGGTCAACCGGAGTTCGGGGTCATCGGGCGCCAAATCCACCGCCTGCCGGTAATCGTCCAAGGAGGCGGCATCATCGCCGTCCTTCTCGGAAATTCGACCCTTGAGAAACCAGGCCCGGCCGGAAGACGGCCAGCGGGCGATGATTCGCTCGACAAGATCCCGACCCTTGGCTCCCTTGTCATCGGACAGGAACAGCCGGGCCAACCACAGGCTTGGCGTGAGATCGAGTTCACCGTCCCTATCGAGCTGGACCAGGATTTTCCGGCCGCGATCGAGGCCACCGTTCTGGACATAGAAGTCAGCAAGTTCAACCCGAAAGGAACCGGGCAGGTCGGCCGCGTTCGGAACAGCAGTCGCATCTTCTCCGCTCGCCCGAGGCAAAGAGTACAGACTGTCGGCCGCCGCGGCAGCCATCAGGGCTTCCCCGTGCCGGTCGGCCGCGGCAAGAGAACGGATCAACCCCAGGCGAAGCTCCACCGAGGCGGGGAAACGATGCACGCCTTCGGCCAGGAGATCCGGAACTTCCTGCGGGCGACCGTTGTGAGCCAGGGCGGACGCCATGCCCAGGTAGATGGCATCGCCACGCTCGGGAAACAGCTTTGTCCCCTCACGCAGGACGGACAAGGCTTCCTCGACCTTGCCGGCTGCCGAGAGCAGGGAAGCCTCAAGGGCCACAATGTCCTCAGTGACCCCGGGACGCGCACGGAGGTAGCGCAAATCCGCCAACGCCTCGTCAATGTTTCCCATCCGAGCCAACAGATCCGCTCGTCGGGAACGAAAATCGAGGGAGTCGGGGTAACTGTCAACCAGCCCGCTGAGGACACCCACAGCGTCCTCGAAAAATCCGCGCGCCTGCAGGGCCTCCTGGAATTCCAGGGCCACCGGGATCACCCGGGGCGCATGCTGGAAGGCGACATGGAGGTAGGAAAGGGCGGCGTCGAAATCTCCGGCCTGGAAAAGCTCGTGCCCGACGATCCAGCTGGAACCGGGGCCGTAGGGCACCGCCGGAGAATCTTCTGCGGGAGACGGGGTCTCACGCGCGGAAACGGGCGCAACCAGGCCGATGGTCGTCAGGATCATTGCCAGGATGAATGCATTGCGAATCATGGGCCAGGCTCCGGATGGGGATTCGGGGTTACGGAAACCAAGATAAGCCAACATCCTGTCCGACGCCCGGTCGGGCTCAGGTCTCCGCATCCAGCTTTTCGAGAGCCCTGCGCGCGGCCATCTGTTCCGCCGCTTTCTTGCTGGCGCCGTGTCCCCGGCCAAGGACTTCCCCTTCGAAAGAGACCACGACCTCGAACCGGCGTTCATGGTCGGGGCCGGCGGCCGAGACGACCCGATAGCGGGGCGGGCTTTTATACCGCGCCTGGATGCTTTCCTGCAGGCGACTCTTGAAATTCCGCAGGCTACGTCGATCCAGCACGTCATGGCTTCCGGCCAGGACCACGGTGTGAATGACCTGGGTAGCCGCTGCAAATCCACCGTCGAGATAGACCGCGCCGAGGACCGCCTCGGTCGCGTCAGCCAGAATGGTGGGACGCATGCGACCACCGGCTGCGGATTCAGAACGGCTCATGCGGACATGGGTTCCCAGATCGATGGACACAGCGACCTCGGCCAGGCGAGCCCCACAAACCAGCAGCGATTTCATCTTGGTGAGATCGCCTTCGCTGCGTCCCGGGTGCAGGTGGAAGAGATGGTCGCTGACGACGGCCCCCAAAACAGCATCGCCGAGGAACTCCAACCGCTCGTTGGACTCCCAACGGTTGCGGCCCGTCACATGGATCTGGGAACGGTGAAGCAGGGCATTGTCCAGGAGGGATGGATCCCGAAAACGATATCCGATGCGTTCCTCGAGATCGGCCAGGCCCGGCCCCGAGCCGCGTCGCCGAAAAAGCACCCCCAACCCGGCCTGGAGCCGGCTCCAGGCGGAGGGCTGCGAGGTTTTTGCCATGGGTTCGGCCGCCTGCTCTTCTGTCGCCGCTCAGCGAACGCCGCTGAAACAAAGGCTGATGTTGTGCCCCCCAAAACCGAAGGAATTGGACAAGGCATGTTTGATGGGCATTTCCACGGCTCCGGCGGAACAATAATCCAAGTCGCATTCAGGGTCCGGATTCTCGAGATTGATGGTCGGCGGGAGTTTGCCTTCCCTCAGGGCCAGGCAGGTGATGATGGCTTCCACCCCACCGGCTGCGCCCAGAAGGTGCCCGGTCATGGATTTTGTGCTGCTGATCTTCACCCGGCGGGCGTGGTCCCCGAATGTGGTCTTGATGGCCGCCGTCTCGATCTTGTCGTTGAAATAGGTGCTGGTCCCGTGGGCGTTGATGTAACCGATATCCTCGGGCGGGAGGCCCGCATCCCGCAGGGCGCCGCTCATGCAACCGACGGCACCAAGTCCCTCGTTGTCCGGTTGGGTCATGTGGTAGGCGTCACCGGTGGCACCGGACCCGGCGTACCAGCAGAGAATCTCGGCACCACGCGCCTTGGCGTGTTCCTCCGATTCGAGAACCATGATCCCGGACCCCTCCCCCATGACGAATCCATCGCGTTCGGCATCGAAGGGACGGCTGGCGCGTTCAGGTTCTTCGTTCCGTGTGGAAAGAGCCTTCATGTTGGCAAAGCCGGCGATTCCGACGGCGCAGATTCCCGCCTCGGCCCCGCCGGTGATCATGACATCGGCGACACCGTTGCGGATCTGGTCGGCAGCCACGGCAATGGCATGGCCACCCGAGGAACACGCGCTTACCGTGCAGAAATTTGGACCCCGGAACCCAAAACGGATGGACACCAGGCCCGCGGCCATGTCGGCGATGGTCATGGGAATGAACAAGGGGGAAACCGCACGCGGACCGCGCTCGGCCAGGCGCAGGACCTGATCCTGGAAGGTGTTCATGCCCCCCATGCCCGACCCGATGATCACCCCGGCCCGCAGGGGGTCTGATGGGGCTTCGAGGCCGGATTGGGCCATGGCCTGGGCTGCGGCCGCCATGGCGAACTGGCTGTACCGATCCGCTTTGCGGGCTTCCTTGGGGTCCATCACCACACCCGGATCGAAATCCTTGATCTGGCCCGCGATGACGACCTTGAAATCGGTCAAATCGATCCCGTCAATGCGGGAAATTCCACTCCGGCCTGCCAGCAATCCCTGCCAGGTGGTTTCGGTATCGAGCCCGACGGACGTCACCATGCCCAGGCCCGTGACGGCAATCCTTCCCTTGGCCACAACCAACCTCCATGCTGCCGGGGTCGTTTCCGGACTAGGCCCTCCAAGCGCCTGAATCCGGATTACCCCTATGACGTTCAGCCCGGTGCACGGACGGTGCCACCGGGCCGACCTTGGTCCTCGTCGTGCCCCCATGAGGGACAACTCAGTCCAGATGCTGCTCCAGGTACTCGATGGCGTCCTGGACGGTCTGCAGCTTCTCCTGATCCTCTTCGGGAATGGTGAGGCTGAACTCTTCCTCAAGATCCATCACCAGTTCGACCGTGTCGAGGGAATCGGCCCCCAAATCCTCGGTGAAGGACGCTTCGGGGGTGATCTGCTCGGGGTTGACACCGAGCTTGCGCTGAATGATCTCGTAAACCTGTTCCTGGATCGACGCCATTTCTGGTTACCCTCCCGGGAAGTGCTTGATTGCTAGAGAATCATGCCGCCGTCCACCACCAGGGTCTGCCCGGTGATGTATGCGGCCGCAGGTGAAAGCAAAAATTCCACGACTCCGGCGACATCATTCCCCTCACCCAGACGCTTGAGGGGAATCTGCGCCAGCATCGCATCGCGAATGTTGGCCGGTAGGTCCGCGGTCATCTCCGTATTGATGAACCCCGGAGCGACGGCGTTGCAATTCACGTTGCGACCGCCGAGTTCCTTGGCCACGGATTTCGTCAGGGCAATGATCCCTGCCTTGCTCGCAGCATAATTAGCCTGCCCCGAGTTGCCCGTCAAGCCGATTACTGAGGAAATGTTCACGATGCGACCCTGCCGTGCCCGCATCATCAGGGAAGCCACAGCCCTCATGAAGAAAAAGGTTCCGTTGAGGTTGACGTCGAGGGGCGCCTGCCACTGTTCCGGCGTCATGCGGACAAACAGCCCGTCACGCGTCATACCGGCATTGTTCACGAGACCGTAGATCGCGCCGAAATCCTCCTGCACCGAGGCGACAACCTGCTGAACGGCATCCCAGTCGGAAATATCGGCGGGATAGGCCTTCACGTTTCCGCCCAAATCCTCAGCGAGCCCGGATAGGGTGTCCGCGCTGCGGGCCACCAGGGCCAAAGGATACCCGGCAGCGGTGAGTCGCTGGGCAACGGCCTTTCCGATCCCCCGGCTTGCACCGGTGACGATGACCACTCCGGAATCGGCCGGAGATGGTGTTTGAACGTCGCTCATGCTTTCCCCTCCATGGCCCGGAACGGGATGGCCAGCTGATCCAGGTCCTCCAGGGTCCCGACGGAAAAGAAGGCCAAACCCGGAAGACTGCGCTTGGCCAGGTTGGTCAGCACCTTGCCGGGGCCCACCTCCAGCACCGTGCTGCCGGAAGAAACCGTCTTGCACAGCTCTTCCAGGGAGGGATGCCACAACACAGGCGACACCAGCTGGGCTTCGAGCCCTTCGCGCAACTCATGGGCGGTGTTGACCGGACCGGCATGGACGTTGGCGATCAGGGGCACCTGGGGATCCCGCAATTCGATATCAGCCAGGAAACGCTTGAACTCTTCCGCGGCTTCGGCCAACAAGGGGGAATGAAAGGCACCGCTGACATTCAGGGGAATGACCCGGCGAGCCCCTGCCTCCTGCAAGGCATCCTGGGCGGCCTGCACCGCTTCGATGGATCCGGAAATCACCATCTGATTGGGGGAGTTCAGGTTGGCCAGGACAACTTCACCATCCACTTGAAGGCAAACCTCCCGCACACATGAGGCGTCAAGCCCCATGACCGCCGCCATGGTGCCGGGGCGGCTCTTCCCGGAATCGAACATGAGTTCCCCGCGCTTACGGACAACCCGCAGGGCGTCGAAGGGATCCATGGCGCCGCAGGCCACCGCCGCGCTGTATTCCCCCAGGGAATGTCCGGCGACGGCAACGGGCTCAACGCCCCGTTCGCGCAGGGTCAGAAAGGTGGCCACCGAATGGGCCAGAATCGCCGGCTGGGCGTTCCGGGTTTCGGTGAGGACCTCGGCGGGACCGTTTTCCATGATTCCCAGGAGATCCAATCCCAGGGCGTCGTTGATTCCCTGCAGGTATCGGCCTCCCGCGCCGCTGTCGACGGACAGATCCCTAGCCATGCCCACGAATTGGGAGGCCTGACCGGGGAACATCATGGGAACGCGTGCGGTATTCATCTTCGCCTTTCGGTCACGAAATCAGGATCCGGGTGAGACAAGGCGCGAGGGTAGGGCTTTTTCCACCTGTTGCCAAGCAACTTTCACGGCATTGGTGATGGCCCAGGAACTGCTGCGTCCGTGGGAGATGATGCTGATGCCATCGACACCAAGAAGCATGGCCCCCCCATAGACTTCGTACGAAAAATTCTCCTGGAGGTAGCCCAGAATGGGCGGCAGGGAGGCGCGCAAGGCGTCCGGGACCTGCGGCGACCGGGCCAGACGCGCCATGAACAAGGCGAATCCTTCGAGGAGTTTCAGGGTGATGTTCCCGGTGAACCCATCGGTCACCATGACGTCGCACCCACCCTGCAGAACCTGGTTGCCCTCGATATTGCCGATGAATTCCAGTCCGGTTGCGGCCAGCCGGTCATGGGTCTCCACCAGAACGTCGGTGCCCTTGCTGGACTCTTCCCCGATGTTGAGCAAGCCCACCGTGGGCACGGGAACGCCCAGGATCTCGCGGGCATAGATGTTTCCCATTTCGGCGAAGGTCACCAGGTGGTCGCTGGTACACTGGAGGTTGGCTCCGGCATCGAGCAGGAGGGATCGGCCGGCAAGGGTTGGAATAAGCGTGGCGATGCCGGGACGGTCGACTCCCTTGAGACGACCCAGGATGAGGAGGCTGGCGGCGACCATCGCGCCGGTCGACCCGGCGGAAACGACAGCTATGACCTTGCCCGCCTTCTGGTCGCTCATGGCCCGCACGATGGGGCTGTCCTTGCGGTGGCGGATCGCCGACGCCGGGGACTCATCCATGGCGATGTCCTCGGAACAATGGCTTACCGAGATGGGCAGGCCGTCGGTCTCGCATTCCGCCAAGGCGTCTTCCACCGCTTGACGGTCACCGTAGAATGCCGCACGGAAAGGAGATTCCGCCGTCAGGGCCGCGATGACCCCCGGCACGATAACCTGAGGGCCATGGTCGCCTCCCATGGCGTCGATGGCTATGACGGGCCTGTTGTCCGGGTTCATCCGACCTCCTTTCGGTGCGGTCGGTGGTGCACTGATCATCCCCTGGGGGAAAGATCAGGATTCCACGACCATGACTTCGCGCTCCCCGTAGTATCCGCACTCACGGCAGACCCGGTGAGGCAGACGCGGGCCTCCGCAGTGGGGGCACTTGTTGGGATCGGGGGCAGTCAGACGCCAGTTGGCCCTGCGTTTTCCCTTGCGGGCCTGGGAGGTTTTTCTCTTGGGAACGGCCATGTTTCTCTGCTCTCTTCCTGCTTTCGGAGCCGGCCCGGTTCAGGGCAGGGCATCCCAGCGGGGGTCGTGATTTTCGGCCTCGCACACGCAGGCCTCTTCGTTCAGGTTCCTGCCGCAACCGGCACAAAGACCGCGGCATTCCGGTCCGCAACTTACGGTCAGGGGAAAGGCCAAGATGGCGCTCTCCCGCAAAACCTCGCGCAAGTCCACTTCGCCGCCGCGCTGACTGATGACCATGGAGTCATCGCGTCCCTCATCGCTGGCGGTGTCCCGCAGGACCATGCAGGATACTTTCACGGGCCAGGCCAGATCAAAATTTCCCAGGCAGCGGGTACACACAGCTTCGCCGTGTGCATGGACCTCGCCCTCAGCCAGCACCCGGCCTTCCAGGTTGTCCACGACCAAGGTGCCTTCCACGAACGCGGCTGCGGGTCGGTCAGCCCCCCATTCCAGGGCCAAAACCCCGGACAGCTCCAATTCCGAGCGGCCATGCGGTATTCTGTCCAGATCAAGCTTCATACAAGCGCCACACCTTAATCACCCCACAACCCCATGTCAAGCCACCGGCAGGGGACTCCATTAACCGAAGATCAGGGCCAGTTCCCGGGCGGCGTCCTCGGGGTTGGCCGAGGCATGCACGGCGTTGTTCTGCAAAGAAGCGCCGAACAGGTCGCGAATGGTCCCGATGGCCGCATCTTGGGGGTTGGTCGCGCCGATCAGTTCACGCAGGGCCGCCACGGCGCCCTCCCGCTCCAACCGCACGGTCACCACGGGACCACCGGCGATGTATTCCACCAGTTCGCCGTAAAAGGGTTTTCCACGGTGCTCCCCGTAGAAATCCTCCACCAGTTCCCGGGGCATGGTCCGCATGGCCAACCGGGTGATCCGAAAACCGGCCCGGTTCACGATGGCCAGGATATCGCCGATCTTCTGTTCTTTGGCGGCCACGATCTCGGGCTTGATCATGAAATATGTCTGCTGCATGGTCCGATCTTCCTCTCTCAGCGATAAACGGGAACAGGGACGTTTGCCCCTGCTCCCATGTGTTCAGGACCCGACGGTCAGCGCTGCCAGATCTCCTGCAAACGGGGTACGATGTCCATGGGTCGATCGGCCACGGGAATGCCCGCAGCCTCGAGGGCCTTCTTCTTCTCCGCCGCTGTGCCGCTGCCGCCGCTGACGATCGCCCCGGCATGGCCCATGCGCTTGCCCGGAGGCGCCGTCTGGCCGGCGATGAAGCTGACCACGGGCTTGTTCACATGCGCCTTGATGTATTCGGCCGCCTGCTCCTCGGCGTCCCCGCCGATCTCGCCGATCATCACGAAGGCCTCGGTCGCCGGGTCCTCGTTGAAGGCCATGATGGCGTCCATGAAGGTGGTCCCGATGACGGGGTCTCCGCCGATGCCCAGGCAGGTGGTCTGCCCCAGGCCGGCGGCGGTCAACTGGAAGACCACCTCGTAGGTCAGGGTTCCGCTGCGGGAAACCAGCCCCACGGGGCCTTCCTTGACGATGCTGGTGGGCAGGATGCCCAGCTTGGCGATCCCGGGAGCCAGCAGGCCGGGGCAGTTGGGGCCGATCAGGCGGACACCCCGCTCCTTCAGGTAGGGCATGACCTTGACCATGTCCACGGTGGGCACGCCTTCGGTGATGCAGACAATGAGCTTGCATCCGGCATCGGCGGCCTCGTAGATGGCTCCGGCGGCCCCGAAGGGCGGCACGAAGATGACGGAGGTATTGGCGCCCTGTTCCCGCACCGCCTCGGCGACGGTGTCGAACACCGGCACCTTGTCGTCGAATTTCTGTCCGCCGCGTCCCGGCGTGACCCCGGCGACCACCTTGGTCCCGTAGGCCATCATTTCACGGGAGTGGAAGCCGCCGTCCCGGCCCGTGATTCCCTGCACGACCACTTTGGTCGCATCATCCACGAAAATCGCCATGATCATACTCCTTGGTTGACGCTCACGCGCCAGGTCAATCTCTCAGCGCGGCCAGTTCAACCGGCAAGTTCGATGGCCTTCTGGACGGCCTCGTCCATGGTCGCGGCGGGAATCAGGTCGGTCTTGGCCAACATGGCCCGGCCTTCCTCTTCGTTGGTCCCGGTCAGGCGCACCACGATGGGTACGGGAATATCCATGGACTTGGTGGCGGTGATGATCCCCTGGGCCACGTCGTCACAACGGGTGATTCCGCCGAAAATATTGAACAGGATCGCCTTGACCTCGGGGTCGCTGAGAATGATCTGCAGGGCGTTGACGACCTTCTCGGGGTTGGAACTGCCACCGATGTCCAGGAAGTTGGCCGGCTGGCCTCCGTAGTACTTGACCAGATCCATGGTGGCCATGGCCAGGCCCGCGCCGTTGACCAGGCAGCCGACGTTGCCCTGGAGCTTGACGAAACTCAGACCGGCCTCGCGGGCGGCTCGCTCCGCGGGATTCTCCGCGTCCAGGTCGCGCAAGGCCTCGTAGCCGGGGTGCCGGAACAGGGCGTTGTCGTCGAGGTTGACCTTGGCGTCGATGGCGTGCCCCTTGCCCTCGGGAGTGAAGATGAAGGGGTTGATCTCGGCCAGGCTCGCGTCGGATTCCACGAACGCCTTGTAAAGCTTCTGCATGGCCGAGGCCAGCTGCCGCGCCTTTTTGATATCGTCGGGGCAAAGCCGCATCCCCATCCCCATAGCCTCATGGTCCAGCAGCCCGAAACGGGGATCGATGGTCTGCTTGAAGATCAACTCCGGGGTCTCCTTGGCAACCTGCTCGATCTCCACTCCGCCTTCGGCGCTGGCCATCAGGAGGATCCGCTTGGTATTGCGGTCGATGAGCATCCCGACGTAATACTCCGAAGCGATATCCACCGCCGGGGTAACCAGGACCTTGCGCACGATGTGACCCTTGATGTCGAGCCCGAGGATCTTCTCGGCGCTGGAGCGCACATCATCCATGCCCTCGCAGAACTTGACACCGCCGGCCTTCCCGCGGCCTCCGGTGAGGACCTGGGACTTGACCATCACGGGCAGGCCCTGTTCCTCCGCCAGTTTCACGGCCTCGTCCACACTCGTGGCGACTTTGCCGCCGGGGACGGGCAGGCCGAAGCTGCGGAAGATCTCCTTGGCCTGGTACTCATGGATATTCACGATTTTCCTCCCACGGAATGGGGCGGCCCCGGACGAGCGTGTCCGGGGCCACTGGCGGTGAACGCTAGCTCAGGAATCGGGCCAGCAGACTGGGCAGATCGGGGTCGCCGATCTCCTGCAGCTCGTACTGAACGCGAACGGTCGGTTTCTTGATCTTCACGATGCGGGTCAGGTCGATGGGCGTGCCGATGACGACCACATCGCATTCGACGGCGTTGATGGTCTTCTCGAGGTCGGCCACCTGCTCGGCCCCGTAACCCATGGCCGGCAGGAGGGTGCCGATCTCGGGATAGAGCTCGAAGGTCTCGGCCAACTTGCCCACCGCCCAGGGGCGCGGGTCCACGAGTTCCTCGGCCCCCATCCGCAACGCGGCGACGACGCCGGCGCCGTAGGTCATGTTGCCGTGGGTCAGGGTCGGGCCATCCTCGACGACCAGGACCTTCTTGCCCTTCAGGTCCACGTTTCCGGTGATGGTCAGCGGGCTGGCACCGTCGATGATCACGGCGTTGGGATTGACGTTGCGCACGTTCTCCCGCACCTGCTCGATATTCTCGAACTCGGCCTCCACGACCTTGTTGATGATCACGACGTCGGCCAGGCGCACGTTGGTCTCGCTGGGGAAGTACCCGATCTCGTCGCCGGGACGATGGGGGTCGGCGACCACGATGTGCAGGTCGCTCTTGTAGAACGGGGTGTCGTTGTTGCCGCCGTCCCACAGGATGATGTCGGCTTCCTTCTCGGCCTCGCGCAGGATGGCCTCGTAGTCCACCCCGGCGTAGATCACGCCGCCGGCGGCGATGTGAGGTTCGTACTCCTCCATCTCCTCGATGGTGCACTTGTGCTTGGCCAGGTCACCGATCTCGGCGAAGCGCTGCACGCGCTGAGCGACCAGGTCCCCGTAGGGCATCGGGTGGCGGATGGCCACGACCTTCTTGCCTGCCTCGCGCAGGATCTTGCAGATCCGGCGGCTGGTCTGGCTCTTGCCGCAACCGGTCCGGACGGCGCACACGCTGATGACCGGCTTGGTGCTCTTGATCTGGGTGTCGCGCTCGCCGAGCATGGCGAAGTCGGCCCCGGCCGCGTTGACGATGGAGGCCAGGGACATGACCTGCGGGTAGGAGCGGTCGCTATAGGACATGACGCAGAGGTCTGCGCCGAGTTCGTTGATGAGCTCGGGCAACCGGGATTCGTCCTCGATGGGGATACCGGCTGGGTACAGGTCGCCGGCGAGTTCGGCCGGGTACTTGCGTCCGTCGATGTCGGGAATCTGGGTGGCGGTGAAGGCGACGACCTCGTACTGCTCGTTACCGCGGTAGCGACAGTTGAAGTTGTGGAAGTCGCGCCCGGCGGCGCCCAGAATGATGACCTTGATCTTACTCATGACAAATCTCCTTGCCCCGTTGCGGGGCGGGATATCCTACGCAATCAAGGCAGGCTGCGGATTGCGCGGATAATCTCCGAGGTCGACAAGCCTTCCACCATGGGGACACGCAGAACGCGCCCCCCCCAGGAAATGACTTCCCGGGCCCCGACAATATCTTCTTCACGGTACTCGGACCCCTTGACGAGTACATCGGGGCGGAGCCGGAGTATGCACTCCAGCGGTGTAGGCTCGCCAAAAATAGTGACCGCGGAAACCGGTTGCAAGGCGGCAATGAGACGGGCGCGGTCAAGCTCTCCGATAATCGGCCTTCCGGGGCCCTTCAAAGTGCGTACGGAACCGTCGCTGTTGAGCGCGACAACCACCCGATCGGCCGCGGCCGCGGCCAGATCCAACCCGAAAAGATGACCGGCGTGGATCAGGTCGAAGCAGCCGTTCGTGAAGGCGATGGTCAGGCCCTGGGCGTGGATCGAGGCCGCCCAGTCCTCCAGATCCCCGCGCTCAAGCAGGGGACTGCGGCCCTCCCCCGCGCTCACGCCGGCCCTCCGGCTTCCAGCGCCGCCAACAGGTCGGCCGCCGATACGGCTGCGGTCCCGATTTCCCGGACGGCCAACCCTGCGGCATGGTTTGCGAGGGATGCGGCGGCCAGGAATCCCGCTCCGGCCGCCAGGGCGGCGGTGTAGACCGCAATGACCGTGTCCCCGGCCCCGGTGACGTCGTAGACCCGGGTGGCCTGGGTGGGCAGGTGGTGTTCAACGTCTCCGGACTCGAAGAGGGCCATGCCGTTTTCCCCCCGGGTGATCAGAACGGCGGAGGCCTCGGTCCGTTCCAGAAGGGTCCGCCCGGCCAGGCGCAGGGAGATCTCGTCGGTGACGGTGAGGGTGCAGGCCTGCTCGGCTTCCTTCTGGTTGGGCGTCAGGGAGGTCGCTCCCTTGTACTGACAGAAATCCCCCTGCTTGGGATCGACGACCACCGGTACCCGCCAGCGGTGTCCCCGCTCGATGACGCCGTCGAGGACCGTCTGGGTCAGGGCGCCCTTGCCGTAGTCGCTCAGGACGATGCCGTCCACGGGACCGGCTTCATCCAGGCTGGCCAGGATCGCCGCCGCGACCTCGTCCGCTACCGGGAGCACCACTTCATGGTCGGTGCGCACAACCTGCTGGCTGTGGGCGATGATCCGGGTCTTGACGGTGGTGGGGCGGTCGGCGCAGCGGGTCATGGTGGCCGGATCGATGCCCACCTCGGCCAGCAGGCCGGCCAGGCGATCGGCCACTTCATCCTGTCCGCAAACCCCGCAAAGGACCGCCTGGGCGCCCAGGGCGCGGATGTTCGCCGCCACGTTGGCGGCGCCGCCGAGCTTGACCGTCTCCTTCTGGATGCTCACCACCGGGACCGGTGCCTCGGGACTGATGCGGTCGACCGTTCCCCAGAGGAACCGATCCACCATGCTGTCGCCGACCACGGCCAAGCGCATGCGGCCGATTTCGGCAAGGATCTGCTTGTCATTCCGTTCCATGGTTCTATTCTTGCCTGTCGAAAGGTGACAATCCAGCGGTAGGTGCCGCGGGAAACTATCATTCGTACCCGGCGGTGTCAACGCGGCGCCCCGGGGAACAGGAGTCGCGGCCATGAACAGCAAGCCACCGCAGCAGCGCATCACACTCGATCTGGGCGAGAAGGAAGCGGAGGGGATCTACGCCAACATGACCCTCATCACCCACAGCCCAGCCGAATTCATTCTGGATTTCGCCCGCCTTGTGCCCGGATTGCCCAAGAGCAAGGTCCACGCACGGATCATCATGACCCCGCAGGCGGCCAAGGCCCTGCAGCTCTCCCTGGCCGGCAATATCGAACGCTTCGAAACCAACCACGGGGAAATCAAGCTCGCCGGACAGCCGAACCCCGCCCAGAACATCGGGTTCCATACCGATTAGTCGGGGGATCCAGGCGCCTCGTCCGGGGGTTGGGTTTTCCACCTTCGGTGGACCCAGAAATACTGTTCGGGGTTTCGGCGGACCGCCGCCTCGAGACGGGCGGCGAAGTGGGTGGTCAGGGCGGCTACGGCCTGGTCTTCATCCCAGGTGGGATCCACCTGCACCGCAGGCTCGATGACCACGCGGTGGCGACGATCGTCGAGGCGATGGATGAACACCGTCAACATCGGGACCCCGGTCCGGTACGCGAACAGGGCCGGACCCTTGAAGAACGAGGCCGGACGGCCGAGAAACGGCGTGAAGTAACCCTCACTCCCGGCGTCCTGATCGGCAACCAGGGCGACCATGCGACCCTGCCGCAGGGCCTTCAGCATGGCCTTGACACCCGAGTCGGTCTTGAGGATATCGACTCCGGCCCGCCTCCGGATCCCGTTCTGCATGCGATCGACCCTGGCGTTGGATTGGGTCTTGGCGGCGGCGGTCACCTGGTAACCCGACGCGGCGGCTCGGGCGCCGAGCATTTCCCAGTTTCCCATGTGCCCGGTGACGATCAGCGCGCCTTTCCCCAGGGCCGCGGCCGCATGAAGATGCCGGATGCCCTCCATCTCCACCAGGTCCAGGAAATCCCGCCGCCTCAGGCGCGGAAAAACCAGGAATTCCATGAGGGTCATGCCGAGGCTCCGGTAGAAAGCCAGGGCCAGGGCGTCGCGTTGCCGGGCGTCGAGATCGGCAAAGGCGTGCCCCAGATTTTCGCGGACCACCTGCCGCCGGAAACGGAACACCCGCCAGGTCGAACTGCCCAGTCCACGACCCAACGCCAGCAACAGCGTCCTCGGCATGGGCCTGGCCAGTCGAAGCAAGGAACACAACAAGCAATAGTCGAACCACTGGCGAGGTCGGGAGGTCATGCTTTCTCCTATTCGAGTGACGCCTCAGGCGGACCAAAGTCTACGGGCCAGCCTCCCCCCCGGCAACCTCAGGATCAGGCCCGCCGTTTCCAGAGCCAGCAGGCCTTGCTGCCAGGTCTCCTCCGTTCCCGGCCAGAGCCCGCGCAATTCGTCCCGCCTGACTCCCGCCAGATCAATCCTGTCGAGGATCCAGCCGGCCGGACTGCCGGCCGGTGGCGAGGAGAGCAGCCTGGCGGGATCGGATTCCCGGTGTGCGTCGCCCAAGGCTTCGACCACGTCGGACCAGCTCTCGATCAGGGCGGCACCGTCCCGGAGCAGACGGTGGCAGCCGCGGCTCGTCTCAAGGTCGACGGGCCCCGGAACCGCCATCACCTCCCGGTTGAAATCCGCGGCAAGCCGGGCGGTGATCATGGCGCCGCTGCGCACCGGAGCCTCGACGACGATCACTCCCCGCACCAGCCCGGCGATCAGACGGTTGCGCCGGGGAAAGTGATGCCGCAAGGGGGGTGTACCCGGAGGGTGCTCGGTGAGGCAGCAACCCGTCAGTTCCAGCCGACGCCGCAAGTCACCATGCCGCCGGGGATAGGTCAGGTCGATCCCGGTGGCCATGACGGCCACCGTGCCGCCCCCGCCTTCCAGCGCTCCGGAGTGTGCGGCCGCGTCGATTCCCAGGGCGAAACCCGAGACCACGGTCCAACCGTGCAGGGCGGCCTGCAAACCCAGGCCCCTGGCCACGGCGAGGCCGCGGTGGGTGGCCCGGCGGGTGCCCACGATGGCAACGCAGGGCGCCGCGAGGGCTTCGAGGCGGCCGCTGATTTCCAGGACTTCGGGAGGGTCGGGGATTTCCCGCAGCAGAAGGGGCCACGAGTCATCGGTCGGCCGCAGGCACCGGCGTGGTTCGATCAGGGACATTCGGCAAAGGATCCCGTCCGGGAGGTCGGTCAGGAAAACCCCTGGCTGTACAGGTGAAGGAGCAGCCGCCTGAGATCCGGCAAGCCGGCCCCGGTGGCCGAGGATATACCCAGAAGCCGCTGAGCGCCGTGGCGATCGCACCAGGGTTTGACGGCCGCCAAGACCACGGCGTGATCCTCCGCAGGCATCAGGTCGAACTTGCTCAGGACCACCGCGAAGGGAAGGTCAACCAGCCGGTTGCCGTACGCGCACAATTCCCGATGCAATCCTTCCAGGGTGTCCACACAACGCCCTTCGGCGGCATCGATCAGCAAGATCAGTGCCCGCGTGCGCTCGACGTGGCGCAGGAAGTCGTGGCCCAGACCCTTGCCCTCGCTGGCCCCGCTGATCAGCCCGGGAATATCCGCCAGGGTGCAGCTCTGGTAATCCCCGAGATCGATGATGCCCAGGTTGGGCACCAGGGTCGTGAACGGGTAATCGGCGATCTTGGGCCGCGCCGCTGTCAGGGCCGCCAGGAGGGTGCTCTTGCCCGCGTTGGGTTCACCGACCAGGCCGATGTCGGCGAGGAGCTTGAGCTCCAGCCGCACCTGCCGGGATTGACCCTCGCGACCGGGCTGGGCATGCATGGGGGTCTGGTTGCGGGCGGTGCGGAATACCCAGTTGCCCTTGCCGCCCCTGCCGCCGGCGGCAACGCAGAGCATCTGCCCCACCTCCACCATGTCGCCCAGCAAGACATCGCCCGAACCCTCGTACACCAGGGTTCCGCAGGGAACCTTGACGACCACGTCTTCGCCATCGGGTCCGGAGCACTTCCGGCCGGAACCGGCGCTCCCGTTGCCGGCCTGATAGCTGCGCCGGTAGCGGAAGTCCTGCAAGGTCGTCATCTGGTCGGTGGCCTCGAACCACACCGATCCTCCACGGCCTCCGTTTCCCCCGTCGGGACCGCCGCGGGGAACGTGTTTTTCCCGCCGCGTGGAGACGCAGCCGTCACCCCCCTTGCCGGCGGCAACGCTGATTTCGGCGGTATCGAGAAACATGGAACTCCGGACGGGCCGTCGCCCTTGGTTGACCGGCTCGAGGCCGGATGTCAGTCTGAGGAGAATTCCCGCCGCAACGCCGCAGCGATCACCGGGGGCACCAGCTTCTCCAGGGCTCCCCCGTGACGGATCACGTCCCGGACCAGGGTGCTGCTGACGGCGGCGAGATCCGGCCGGGCCAGAAGGTAGATAAACTCCACCTGGTGGTCCAGCAGGGCGTTGACCCCGGCCATCCCCCATTCGTGTTCGTAATCACCGGCACAACGGATACCCCGGACCACCGCGGAGGCGCCGCACCGCCGGACCTCATCCACCAGCAACCCGTGGAATACCCGGGTTTCGACATTTTCCAGATCGGTCACAGCCCGGCGAATCAACTCCACACGCCGCTCGGCCGGAAGAAGCCCGGCCTTGCCGTCGGCCGCCACCAGCACGACCAGACGCGGGAAGAGGGCGCAAGCGCGGCGAAGGATGTCCAGGTGCCCCACGGTGAAAGGGTCGAAGGATCCGGGATATGCGATCAGAGGCTGAACCGTATCAGTCATGCGTGACTCCTTGCCCCTTTGGCCGCAGGATCGCCAGTCGGGTGCGGCCATACCGTCGAAATTCCCAGGGGGCGTTCCCTGCGGCAACAGCCCCTGCGCGGGCTCCCATCTCGACCACGGCCCCGCGGAAACCCGTTCGCCGCAAAAGTTCCGCTCCCAGGCCCAGGCACGCATCGGCCACCGGTGAACCATAGGGCGGATCGCAGAGCAGCAGCAGAGGTCCCTGCTCACCCAAGATGACTCCGGATTGGAGATAGGTCAACGCGTCCCTGCTGACCAGGGTCCAGCGCGATCGGTCGGCGCCGCAATTTTCCAGGTTGCGGCGAGTCAAACCCAGCGAGGCGCGGGAAACATCAATAAACACCGCGTGCTCTGCTCCCCGGCTGAGGGCCTCGATCCCCAGGCCGCCGCTTCCGCAACAAACATCCAGGACCATGCTGCCGGATACGGTGCGGGCGAGGAGATTGAACATCGCCTCCTTGACACGATCAGTCGTGGGCCGGACATCCTTGCCGGATGGTCCCAGCAGGCGGCGCCCCTTCCACTGCCCGGCAATGACCCTCATGCCCGGATATCCGCGCCTTGCCGGCTCAGAGCGGCCGTCACGACGGCCCGTCCCAGGCGATCCGGGTCCATGCGATCGCTGCGCAGCCGGAAATCCGCCGCGGCGGCGTACATGGGGCGTCGCCGGATGTAGAGGGCACGCAACCCTTCCTCTCCCAGGTCGGCAACCAGGGGCCGTTCAGGGGCCGTATCCCGCAATCTCGACCAGGCAGCCCGCCAGGACAAGTCCAGCCAGAAGACCGAACCGCGCTCCCGCAGGGCGGAGGCCGCGCGGGGAATTTCCACGATGCCGCCTCCGGAAGAAAGAATCAGGTCGTCCTGCGGGGGCAGGGCCAAGAGGGCTTCAAGCTCCCGGTCGCGGAACCCGGCCTCACCTTCCTCACGGAAGATTTCGGGGATGGTCTTGTTTCCCCGGAGGGAAACCAGGTGATCGAGGTCGGCCACCGGCCGGTGCATGATGGCCCCCAGCCGATTGCCGAGGGTCGTTTTGCCGCTGCCCATGAAACCGATGAATATCGTCCACATGGCTGCATGCTAATACAAAGGTCCCCGGGACACAATGTCCCGGGGACCAGGTCGGCGGATCCTTTGAGCGGCTTACTTACCGGCCGCGTCGTCCCCCATGGAGTAGGTACCCGTGGTCTGGTCGGTCAAGGTGGGTCGTTTCATGTATTGGTCCGTCACGATGCGCGGGGTCACGAAAACGATCAGTTCGCGACGGGCATTCGCATCGGTGCTGTGCCGGAACAGGGCACCCAGGACCGGAAGATCCTGCAACACGGGAATACCCGAGTGGAGCCGGCTTTCGACCTTGCGCACCAGCCCGGCGATGATGGCCGTCTGGCCGTCCTCGACCAGGACCCTCGTGTCGGACTCACTGGTGTTGATGATCACGCCGCCCTGCACCGTGGCCTGGCTGGACAGATCACTCACCTCGTTGTGGATGTCCAGGGTGATCCGGTTCTCGTTGTTGATGTGCGGGGTGACCTTCAGCATGATGCCGATGGTGGTCAACTGGGTGATGGCGTTGCCGGCCTGATCGGAAACGATCAGCGGGATCTTCTGCCCCACCAGGATGCTCGCTTCGCGATTGTCCGTGGTGGTGATCACCGGGTTGCTGATCAGGTGGGCCTTGTTTTCATTCTCCAGGGCCTGGATGGAAGCCATCAGGTCGCCCCAATCCTGAACCGTCCCGATCCGCAGATCACCGGAGGGATTCTGGATTTCGTTGGAGATGGTGCCGCCACCGTAGATGTTGTTCCCCGAGCTCTGGAAATTGGAGAGGCTCCAGTTGATGCCCAGCTCCTTGGTCGCCTTCTGGTCGATGTCAACCAGCCGGGCGTTGATCTCCACCTGGGGAGTCTTGGAGTCCAGCTTGATGGCCATATCCTGGATGATGTCCACCCGCTCCTGAATGTCGTTGATCAGGAGGCTGTTCGTGCGCACGTCAACATCGATGTTGCCGCGATCACTGAGCATCTTTTCCAGGGAGTCCTTGACCTCCTCGGCGTTGGCATAGCGGAGCTTGACCAGTCCGAGACGCAGAACCGCGAGATCTTCAACCTGCTTGCGGGACCGCTCGGTGGACAGCTTCTCCTGGCGCAGGTCCTCGGCGGTGTCGATCCGGTAGATGCCGCTCTCCTCGATGAAATCGAAGTTGTGGGCACGCAGGATCACCGCCAAAGCCTCTTCCCAGGGTACGTCTTCCAGTTTCACGGTGACCTTGCCGACCACCCGCGGGGAAGCCACGATGTTGACCCCGGCGAAACCCGCCAGAGACCTCAACACCGTGCTGATTTCCGCGTCCTGAACATCAAGAGAAATGGGCTCACCATGATACTGGGTTCCCGAGACCGCCGGGGCGGCCTCCTGAGCCCACACACCGGCGCCGGCCAGGACCACCATGGCGAGCACCGCATACGAAACCAAACGGATCCGTCCGAACATGTTCAACCCTCCGATTTCTCCAGCTTGAGTATCACCTTGCTGGTGATCCCGTACAAAGTGACCCGCGCAGTAAGTGAGTTCTTGCGGATGCTGACAACACGTCCGTTCTGGATGCGGTCGCCCACACGCAGGATGTAACCGAAACCGTCACCGTTCTCGGCCAGGGCGAAGCGATCGTCCTGACCCCACATCACGCCCACCAGATGGGCGCTGTTCACGTCGAGCAGCTCACCGGCCTGGGACTGCTCGTATTCCCCCGCCACCAGGACCTTGAAGGGATCCTGACGACCGTAGGACTGGTAAAAGAACTCGTTCTCCCGGATGGCGTTGATCCGGTCCCGCGATTCCTGGGAAGGCGAAACCGAGCCGGCATCCCCCACTGCGGGGTCGTCACCGGCCAGGGCGACGGCCGCGGCCAGGATCATCGTCAGCAGGACCAGCAGGCTCACGCCGGGATGGGAAAGACATTTCTTCATTGGGTTCACCCCTAGTTCCCCGCGCTTGCGGTGCTGTTGGGACCGGCGGGCTTCTGCCCGTTACCGGCCTGGGCCAAGGTCTCGTCGCCGTGGCCCTCCAGTTCCGGGTTTCCGGCCTGGCCCGGGTTGAGCGTGTATGCGGTCAGGACCATGTCGGCCTTGACCATGAAATTCTTCTCGTCCTGGTTGTCCACGCCCTTCATGTGCACGCGCGACACGTTGATGATCCGGTTGAGGTTGGCCAGGCGGCTCAGGAAGATGCCCGTCTGGTGGTACCCGCCCTCGATGGAGACCTCGATGGGGTTGTCGGCGTAGAAGCCCTTCGGCGTGGGGACCTGGGGCTTGAAGAGGGTGAAGGCCACCCCGGACTGCTGTCCGGCCGCCGTCACCTTGCGCAGCAACTCGGGCATCTGGTTCTCGTCGGGCAACAGGGTCTGCGCCACCTGCCACTGTTCGTGCAGGGTGTTGTATTCCTGTTCCACGCGGTCCAGATTGCGCACCAGCAGGCGAGCCTTCTCGAGATCCCGGCTCAGTTTCTGATGCCGAGCCTCGAGAGTTTCGACCTTTGCCTGTCCGGACTTGTAGGTGAAGGGGTAGGACGCCGACATGAAGTACATCGGCACCACCGCGAGCACCACGAGCACGGAACCGGCCCAGCGCAGAAGTTTGGGATCCTTGACATCGATATCCATGACGGTCCTTCCTTAGCCTTCCAGCCCGGTGACGGCTGCCGGCCGGGCGGTCCGGGCCTGAGCCTTGAACTTGATGACCCTCACGTCCCCGATATCGCCCTTTTCGGCGATCAGCAGGTTCACGCTGCTGAACCAGGGACTGTTGGTGACGTTCTGCAAGAAGTCGCTGACCAGGAAGTTGGAGAAGGTCACGCCCTCCATGGCGTAGCTCCCGTCCCCGTTTTCCTCGAAATTGGTCAACCACAAGTTGTCCGGCATGCTGCGGTTCAACTCGTCCATGAGGTGGACACGGAAGTAACGGTCCGCGTCCAGCTCGGTGATGACGTCCAGGCGATCGTTCAGATCCTTGCGCTGCTGGTTCAGCCTCTTGATCTTGGCGATCTCCGGGGCCAGACGCCGGGACTCGGCTTCTTCCTCGGCGACCGTGACCTCCAGGCTGCCTATGTGTTTCGCCTGAAGCTGGTGAACCAGGCCGCAGGTGACCAGGGCCACCGCGACCAGAACCAGCGGAGCGAAATTCCCCACCTGCGGAAAGTGCAAGGTGCGTCGCTTAACGATTTCCTCACGCGGCAGAAGATTGATCCGGATCATCTTCAGACCCCCTCTCTCAGTGCCAGGCCAACGCTGACGGTCAGCAACGGACCGAGCTCCTCGGCCTCACCGGGGCCGAACAGGTCCGGCTCGAAATTCAGGGCCCGCAGAGGATCGGCAACCTCGCAGGGCACTCCGTAGCGTTCAGCGAGAAACGCCAGCAGGCCGGGCAGGTGCGCCCCGCCCCCGCTCAGAACGATGCGGTCGAAACCGTCGCTCTCGCCGGAAGTCTTCATGTAGGAAAGGCTCGGCTCCAGGCCGTCGTAGATCTCCGACCCCACCGCGTGCACGATCTCGGTGACGAGCTGCGCGTCGACGCCGTCGATGTCTCCCCGGGCCACACGCTGAGCCGTCTCGTAGGTCAGGCCCAACTGCTTCTGGAATTCCTCCAGGAAGTTGGCCACACCCAGGGGCAGATCGCGCGTGAAGTGGGGGATCCCTTCCTTGATGATATGGACGTTGGTCACCCCGCCGCCCACGTCGAGCAGCGCCACCGTTTCGGAGGACTCATGGGCTTCTTCGGCCGAGTCGTCCCCGTCCCGGGATTCGGAGTCCATGTCCGCATCGAATTCGCCGTCCAGGTCGTCGGAGGCCGGTCCGTGGTGTAGCAGGTACTCCCAGGCGTTCTGGTTGGCGAACGAGGCGACATCGATGACCATGGGATTGAAGCCGGCGTCGCGGATCAGCTCCGCGTAGCCGAGAATCATGTCCTTCTTGGCCGCCACCAGCAGGAGCTCCATCTGGTCGGCCCCGATGTCGTCCTGCAGGATCTGGAAGTCCAGAGAGATGTCGTCGATATCGAAGGGGACGTGTTGTTCGGCCTCCCAGTAGATGGCCTCACGAGCGTCATCCTCGCTCATCTTGTCCATGACGATCTTCTTGACGATCACCGCGCGCCCCGCCACGGCGCTGGCGACCGGATCGTTGGGAAGATCGGCCCGATCCGCGGCTTCGCGGATGGCTTCGATCACCAGTTCCCGATCCATGATCTCCCCGTCCACGATGGCCTCGGGCGGCAAGTCGGCCATGCCGAAGTGCGTCAGCGTCGGGCGTGGACCGGTCAGGTCGAGACGCAAGCACTTGACGACATTGGAACCGATGTCCATGCCGATGAGTGATTTCCGCTTCTTGTTGAGAAAACCGAACATGTCAAGCCTGCCTTGCTGTTCGTGCGATTTGCCGGATAGGCCCGGCAGCCGTGGTTGCCCTCGGGGACAACCGCAACATGTATGCCACAATGTTCTTCGGCCGCGTGAAATGGGGCTTGAGCCCTAAACCTTCCCCAGCGTCCGAATTCCCCGGCGCACATCCGATCGCCTGAAGCGCCTTACGGGGGGGACCTCGCCGCACAACGGGTGCCCGGCCGGTTCTGCTCAAAAAATGCTCAGGTACCAGGCAAGAATTTCCGGGCCGTAGAAGTGGATGACGGCCCCGCCCACGGCGAGGAAGGTCCCGAAAGGAAGCTTCGCGACACCATCGTCCCGCCTGCTCCCCCCCAGCACCGTATAGAGAGTGCCCAGCAGGGCCCCCGCAAATAGCACGGCCGGCACGCCCCAGGGCCCCGTGAAGGTCCCCAGCATGCCCATCATCATGACGTCGCCCCCGCCCATGCCCATGCGGCCGCGCACCAGCTTGTAGCCGTAGGCCACCGCCAGGATCACCCCGGCGCCACAGACCAGGCCCAGAAGGGATGCGCGCAGACCGGGAGGGCCCTGCAGGGATGCCGCAATCCCCACGACCGTCCCGGCCACGGTCAGGGTGTGGGGAATGATCATGTGCTCCCAGTCGATCAACGCGATGATCAACAGCACCAGGAGCAGGACACCGGCTGCGAGCCCGTGCACGGTCCAGCCGAATCGCAGCAGTCCCGCAGCCAGGCACGCGGCGCCGCCGGCCTCCAGGAGCGGATACCGCACCGGAATCGCGGTCCGGCAACTGCGGCACATTCCGCGCAACAGCAGCCAGCTGACCAGAGGGATGTTGTCGTACCACGCCACCGCGGCGTTGCAGCCCGGACAATGCGACCGGGGACGAACCACGGACATGTTCCGCGGCAGGCGATAGACCAGGACGTTGCCGAAACTTCCCAGACACGCCCCCAGGAACGAGGCGCCGAACCAGAGAGAGGCCGACCACCATCCGCCCAGGGTCGCGGTCTGGATCTGGGCACAGAAGACGGACTTCATGGCGAGACCTCCGGGGCCTGCGGTCCGACGAGCGGCCGGGCCTGCAGCTTGGCCGAGATTTCGGCGATCATCTTTGTGGACAGCTCGATCATCTGGGGGTTGTCGGTGGATTCCAGCAGGTTCTTCCAAAGTTCGAGGGAGACGCGTTCGTCGCCGGCCCGGTGGCGGGCAAAGGCCGCGAAGCGCTTCTCCCGGTCGGTGCTGTCGGAGCATTTGGCCGCGGTCTCGAACCAGAAGGAAGCCCGCGGGTAATCCTTGTAGAAGACGTAGTAGGTGAAGCCGATCTGGAAGGGCAGCTTGGCCACGTCGGGGTTGTGGAGGATCCCCTGTTTGAGCAGGTCGATGGAATGGGGAAAGCTACCCAGGTTCGACCAGGCGACCAGGGAGGCGAAGTGGTAGGCCTCTACGAATTTGGGATCCAGCCGGACCACCGCATCGACCAAGAGGTCGAAATAACGCAGGTCGTTGTCGCCCTTCTCGAAGGCTCCGTAGTACTGGATGAAGCGGAACCAGAGGTAGTCCGCCGCCGCTTCGCGAAAGCCGACGGTCGCCTCGCGCAGGAAGCGGCCCGAGGGGAAATACAGGTGCTCCTGCCCGTTCTCGCTTCTGCGCAACCCCTCATAGCTGAGCAGGGAGCCGACGACGATCAACAGGCAGCAGAATGCCGCCACCGAACGTCCCACCCGTCCCATGTCCCAGTGGGTCGTCATCGCAGCCCCTTGCCCCGGAAGACCGCTCCCGCGAGGATCACCAGGAGGGCCGCATAGCCCAGGCAATAAACGGTGGCGATCCCGAACTGGGCGAGCGCGATGGGATCCCCGTGGACCACCGCGCCGCGGATGTTGAACACCTCGAGATTCGGCACGAGGTAATAGAGGCCGGCGAAGATCTTCTGCTGCAGCGGCGTGCCTTGCATGTCGCCGAAATCGCGGATGGACTGGCTGAGGTGGCCTATCAGGAACACCCCGAGGGTCGCCACCGCGGCCAGCGGCGCCGAAACGCAGGTGCTGAACAGCACCACCACGGCGTTGATGACCACCATTTCCAGCAGGGCCATGTAGATGGCGCCCAGATAGGCGGGCGAAAAGGTCCCCGGCGCGACCAGCAGGACGAGAGAGAAGAGTCCGCCCATCAGGGCCAGCATGCACGCCAGGGTGAGATTGAGACCGAGGAATTTCCCGATGAGATATTGCCGGCGGCCGACGGGCCGGGCCAGGATGGTCACGATGGTGCCCTTGTCCATTTCCTTGCGGATCATGTTGCTGCCCACCAGCACCACGACCAGCAGACCGAAGGCGGCCATGGCTGCGAGCCCCACGTCGACCATGATCTTGCTCTGGGCCCCGATGGTCAGCGGCGACAGCACGGCCGTGCTCGCCAGCATGATGAACCCGAAGATCCCGACCAGATAGAACAGACGGTCCCGGACCGTCTCCCGGAACGTGCCGTAGGCCAGGGTGGTGAGGGTGCCCATCATGATTTCGCCTCGCCTTGGTCGCGGGTCTGCATGAAAAGTTCCTCCAGGCCCGATCGCCGGGTGCCCACGCCGAGGATCTTCCAGCGCCGCTCGGCGCCGAGGGTCAGCAGACCGTTCAATTCCTCCACGCCGTCGGCCTGGATGTGCACGGCGCCGCCGTGCCTGGTGAGGGTGTAGCCTTCCAGGACCTGCGGCTCCCGGTTGGAGGGAATGACCGCCTGGACCTCGTAGAGGGTGGAGCGGTTCAAGTCGGCCAGGGGATGGTGGGCCACCAGGCGCCCCCGGTTGAGAATGGCCACCTCGTCGGCCAGCATCTCGATGTCCGGCACGATGTGGGAGGAGAAGATGATGGTCTTGCCCCGGTCGCGAAGCCCCTGCAGGAGTTCACGCACCTGCCGCCGGCCGACGGGGTCGAGTCCCGACATGGGCTCGTCGAGAATCAGCAGATCCGGGTCGCCGAGCAGCGCCTGGCCCAACCCGATGCGCTGCAGCATGCCCTTGGAATACTTGCGCAACCGCTGGTCCGCGGCTTCCTCCAGACCCACCGTCGCCAGGATCTCGGGGATTTCCTTGGCCTGACGGGCCCGGTCCATGTGCAGGAGCCCCGCGGAGAACCGCAGCAATTCGCGCCCGCTGAGATGTTCGAAGAAATACGGCCGTTCGGGAAGGTAGCCCACCGCCGCCCGGGCCGATGGCTCGGTATGTTCGCGGCCGAAAATCCTCACCCGGCCACCACCGGAATGGACCAGATCGAGGATGCAGTTGATGGTCGTGGTCTTGCCCGCGCCGTTGTGACCGAGCAGCGCGAAGACGATTCCGGGCGGGACGGAGAACGAGATTCCCTCGATTCCGCGCTGCCGCTTCCGGCGAAAGCCGCTGCGGAAGTCACGGGTCAGATCGACGACTTCCAGCGCCGGGACCCCGGCAGGGGTATGCTGGACTTCGGACCCTCCCAACGCCTTGGGCGTTTCGGTCCTCGGGTCGGGGGCTGTTCTTGGGGGAATGTTTACCACCTGCTGCATGGTCACTGGTCACCTTGCCTCGTCCAGAGGTTGAATCAGGTCGCCAATGCGCCCTGAAGCCTTTCCAGAGGGAGGCTATGCAACGGTAGTGCCAGATGAGAGGCGGAAAAGGGGCTTAGCCGCCGCTGTTCAGGGTGATGACGGTAGCGGATCGTCCGAAACCGGTAATCCGATACCCGATCCCAACCGTTTCGACTCCCACTTCGCCGGGAACCGCGGCGGGCGCTCCGAATTGGGGCTCCGTGGCTTGGTTGGTGAAGGAATTGACGAGCATGCCCGCTCCCGGCAGCAAGGGGGTCAGGTCGGCGGCGGCGGTGGAATAGATGCCGTCGTTGCGGACGGCGAAATCCTCGGTGACCAGCTGGATGGTGTGAGCGTTCTCCTTGGTGCCCGCTTCGTGGGCATGGTCCTTCATGGAGAGAAAATTCGGCAAGGCCATGGCTGCCAGCAGCCCGATGATGACCACCACGATCATGAGTTCGATGAGAGTAAAACCTTTAGCAGTGTTCATGATCAATCTCCCTCTTTGCCATATCCATGCAACGTGCGCTCAACAGCCTCCGGACAATTCCAGGGCCTGGCGGCAGGTCTCCCCCGGACCATAGGTCCAGGCTTGGATCCGGTATCCGCGACCACCCGTCAACAGGGTGTACGTCACATCTCCGGGCTTGGGTGTGAAGGTCACGGGTCGGCCGCTCAGGGGGTTCTCCGGCGCTTGTCCTAGGGGGAGATACGCCAGGAAGTCCCCTACCGATTCGGGGTAAGCTCCCCGATGCTGCCGGGCGAAACTTTCGACCGCCAGCTGCACCGTGGCCGCGTTTCCCTTGACCGTGGCCATGCGACCCTGAGCCTCCAACCGGTTGAGGAACGGCAGACCCAACAACAAGGTGATTGCCAGCAGAAGCGTGATGACACCGGTCGCCAGAACGAGTTCGTCCCGATCCGGCTTTCGCACCACAGTTCGCAATCGAGTTATTACCTGCCGCATCTTGCCTCTCAAGCAAACAGGCGGAGCCGGCCTGGCCAGCTCCGCCCGCTGTGACTTGCGACCGGAATTACTGGCCGCTGGTCAGGGTAATGACGTTCGCCGTCTTGCCGAAACCGGTGATCGTGTAACCCACGTTCACACCGCCCTGGGCGATGGCCACGATGCCGATGTCGCCCTGAGCGGCGGCAGCGCCGGCCCACGTGGGCTCGGTGTAGGTGCCGTCAAAGGCGTTCTGCAGGTTGTTGCCACCGCCGGGATCCTGCGGCAGCAGGGCACCGACGTCGGCAGCCAGGTCGGAGTAGATGCCGTCGTTGCGGACCGCGAAGTCCTCGGCAGCCAGCTGCAGCGTGTGAGCGCCGCCCTTGACCTTGGCTTCCTTGGCCCGGTCCTGCATGCTGATGAAGTTGGGAATGGCGATGGCCGCCAGGATACCGATGATCACGACAACGATCATCAGCTCGATCAGAGTAAAGCCCTTACGATTCAACACTACCTGTCCTCCTTGCAACGGTCCGCGGACCATGAATCCGGGATGGACTGATCTGTCCCTCCCTGTCCACCTGCCTGTGGCGTGTCCTTGTCAGCAATGCCCATGCCACCCGCAGGCCTTGAAATCGAAATCTGCAACTTGTTGCCAAATAACGATTTCTCTCAAAACCCGTCTTGCTGATCTCGTCACAACCCTGCGATTGAGGGCATGTCGCCCGGTCACATCTTCCCGGACCGGGCAAATCGGGAGATCAGGTCTCCACTTCGACCGGCTCGGTGCGGGATTCCCGCATGACCTGGTCGACGGCTTCCAGCAATTCGGTACCCGGAACCGATTCCCGCTCGTTTTCCTCGGTCGTCGGTTCGATTTCGTCCTCGTCCGCCACCCCGTACTTCTTGAGTTTGCGATAGAGGGTCGAGGCGTTGATGCCCAGGATCTCGGAGGTCTGTTTCCGTGCCCAGCCGGTGCGTTCGAGCACGGCCAGGATGTGGGCCCGTTCCAGTTCCTCCAGCGTCGACATGGCGCCGACCTTGATGTTCGAAGCGGACTGCTCCGACGGTCCCAGGGCCCGGATGTGCTCGGGCAGATCCTGCACGGTGATCTTGTCGGTCTCACGGATGATCACGGCCCGCTCGATGACGTTCTCGAGTTCCCGCACGTTCCCGGGCCATTCGTAGGCCGCCAGGATCTCCAGGGCGGAATCGTCCAGGAAGTTGCCGACTCCCCCGGTATAGGCTTCGCCCAGGCTGCCCTTGAGGAAGTGATCCACCAGCAGGGGAATGTCGTCGGAGCGGTCGCGCAGGGAAGGCAGGCTCAGGGGGATGACGTTGAGCCGGTAGTAGAGGTCGGTCCGGAAATTCCCCTGGGCGACTTCGTCCTCCAGGTCGCGGTTCGTGGCCGCGATGACCCGCACGTCCACCTTCACGGGGCTGCTGCTGCCCACCGGGTAGATCTCCCGCTCCTGCAGCATGCGCAGGAGCTTGACCTGGATGGACATGGGCGTTTCCCCGATCTCATCCAGGAAAATGGTGCCGCCCTCGGCCTGCCGGCAGAAACCGTCGTGGTCGCGATCGGCGCCGGTGAACGACCCCTTGACGTGACCGAACAACTGGCTCTCCAGCAGGGTCTCGGGAATGGCTCCGCAGTTGATGGCCACGAAGGGCCCGGAACTGCGGTCGCTGCGCTGGTGAATGGACTGGGCGATGAGTTCCTTGCCCGTCCCGCTTTCGCCGTTGATCAGCACGGTGGCCTTGGTGGAGGCGATCTTGTCCACCATCTTGAAAACCGAACGCATGCTGGGGCTCTTGCCGATGATCTGCCGGCGGATCTTGCGCGTGGTCAGTTGACGCTTGAGCTCCTGGTTCTCGCTGCGCGCGTGGCGCAGCTCCAGGGCGTTGCGCACCACCATCTTGATGTCGTCGTTCTTGCAGTGTTTCTGCAGATACGAGAACGCGCCCAGATTCACCGCGTCGATGGCCGACTGCTCGCTGGCATAGGCGGTCATAATGATGACGGGGCATTTGTCGCGGGAGGCCTTGATGCGCTTGAGCAGCTCGATGCCGTTCATCTTGGGCATCTGGATATCGGTCATGACCAGGTCGTAGGTATCCTCGTTGAACAGCTCCATGGCCTGGTCGCCGCTCCCGGCCGTGCGAACGTCGTAACCCTCCTTCTGCAGAAGAATGGAGAGGTACTGGCACATGGACTCTTCATCATCGACGACCAAAATCCTGTCCTGGGCCATGAAGCGCTCCTTGACGCGAGGTAAAGCATGGTTGTGACAGGTGATCTATCGGCGCAGGAGGAGGGTTCTTTACCGCTGATTTGGCCCGCGATGGTGATTTTTCGCGGCTAGACGCACAGGTCTGCGGGCTCGACGGTCTGGTCGTCCGCGGTGGAGGTTGCCGGCCAGTCGATCTTGAAGCAGGCGCCGCCGCCGGGGCGGTTCTCGGCGCGAACCTGGCCGTCGTGGGCGGCCGCGATGCGGGCCACCATCGCCAGCCCCAATCCGGTACCCTTTTCCTTGGTGGTCTTGAAGGGCGTGTAGAGATCCTCGGCCATATCGGCGTCAATGCCCGGCCCGGTGTCGCTGATCTCCAGCAGGTAGGAATCAGACCCCTTGGCCAGGGTCAGTTCGATCTTGCCCGCGTATTCCATGGCCTCGCAGGCGTTGATCACCAGGTTCAGCACCAGCTGGGTCAGCTGGGACGGGTCGGCCCGAACCTCCAGGTCGGCCGGTTCGCAGCGAAAATCCACCTCGACTTTTCCGCCGTTGGCGACCACGTGCTGGATGGCCTGCAGTTCCACCTCACCCAGAAATTCCTCCGCGGAAAAGCGCCGCAGCGACGTGGGGCGCATCCGCGAGTAGGCCAGGAAATCGTTGATGATGGTGTTGACCCTGCCGCTTTCCTTCAGCACGAGCGAGAGCAACTGATCGAGGTTTCCCTCCAGGTCCAGTTCGCCCGCCAGCAGTTCCACGCTCCCGCGGATGCTGGCCAGGGGATTGCGGATCTCGTGGGCAATGCTGGCGGCCATTTCGCCGACCGCAGCCATGCGGTCGGCCTCGCGGATCCGGGCCGTCATGGCCTTTTCCCGGGTCAGGTCCGTGAAGATCACGATCGCACCGTCCCGGACACCATGGTCGTTGCGCAGGGGGTTTGCGTTCAGGCCCAGGGGTTTTTCGACCCCCGCGCATTGGATGATGAGCTCACCCCGGGCCAGGGGCTGCCCGCCCTTGGCCACGGCGAGCACGCGGGCGGCGAACTCCTCCATCCCCCCGCGGGCGATCCCCTCCAGCGAACGACCCAGGACCCTCCGGGCATCCAGCCCGAGGATGGTTTCGGCCGCGGGGTTCAGGCGGGTGATGCACCCGGCGGAGTCCACGGTGAGCAGACCGCTGCGGATGTTCTCCAGGATGTTGTTCACCTCGCAACGGGATCGGGCCAGGGCGTCGACTCCCAGGCGCGTGCGCCCTCGCTGCCGCAGGAGCCGACCGGCCAGGGATCCGCTGACCAGCCCCACGATGACGAACAGGGACATGTGCAGGGCCGTGACCATGACCGGCCAGCCCTGGAGATACTCGAGGGATCCGCTCTGTCCGGCCAGCAGCCAACCCAGAGCGAGGCCGAAGTGCCCGCCGCCGGTGAAAATTGCCGCGAGCCCGGCCAACGCCATGGAAGCCCGCGGGCCGTGGTAATAGGCTCCCAGCAGGATCGGCACGCAAAAAGCGAGGGGCAGGATCGAGAACGGGCCGCCGGTGAAATTCACCAGCAGCCCGATGACGAGGACGTCGACGGCCAGTTGCATGATCAGCAGCAGCCGGCGGTTCAAGGGCACCAGTGCCCCCGCCCAACACGCGGCCAGCGATGTGGCGCCGAGCCCCAGGGCCGACACGGCGCCGGGAACGACCACCCGCAGCGGGTCGGTGAACACCATCCCCGTGGTGACCAGGGCCAGCACTCCCGTCAACGCCATCCGCTGGCGCAGGAGGGCAAGGTTGGGGTCACCGGTTGCGAAGTCGGTTTCCGGTTCGGACCTGACTTCCGCTTCCGGCGACAAGGTCATCCCCCGACCACGCTGGACATCTTGAACATGGGCAGGTACATGGCCACGAGCATCCCGCCGACCATGGTGCCCATCACCACGATCATGATGGGTTCGATGGCTGCGGTCAAAGCCTCCACGGCGGAATCCACCTCGTCGTCATAGAAGTCTGCGATCTTGGACAACATCTCGTCCAGCGCGCCGGTCTGCTCGCCGATGCTGATCATCTGGACCACCATGGGCGGAAACACTCCGCTCTCCTTCAGGGGCAGGGCGATGGTGTCACCCTGGCTGATGCTGACGGCGGTATCCTGGATGGCCTTCTGGATCACGGCGTTGCCGGCCGTCTTGGCGGTGATTTCCAGCCCCTGGAGGATGGGCACACCCGACCCGATCAGGGTTCCCAGGGTCCGGGTGAACCGGGCCACCGCGGACTTGCGCAGAACCGTGCCGAGAATCGGAATGCGCAGGGCCAACCGGTCGGTAACCATCTTGCCATTCACCGTGGCACGGTAGCGCTTGAAGATGAAGGTCAGGATCGCCGCGCCGCCGCCCAGGGCCCACCAATAGGCCTTCAGGAAATCGGACAGGTTCATGACGATGCGGGTCGGAGCCGGAAGTACGCCGCCGAAGTCCGAGAACATCTTGGCGAACACCGGGATGACGAACATGAGCATGAAGATGCAGGCACCGCCGGCCACCGTCAGCACGATGGTGGGGTAGGTCATGGCCCCCTTGACCTTGCGCTGCAGGGCGTCCGCCTTTTCCAGGAACACGGCCAGGCGGCCCAGGATCACGTCCAGGATACCACCGGCCTCGCCGGCGGCGATCATGTTCACGAAGAGGTCCGAGAAGATCTTGGGATGCTTCTCCAGGGCCTCGGCAAGGGTCGAACCGCCTTCGACGTCGCTTGTCACCGTCTGGACCACCTTCTTGAAGTGCGGCTTGTCCAGCTGCCGCCCCAGCACATCCAGGCACTGGACAAGCGGAAGACCGGCGTTGACCATGGTCGCGAACTGCCGCGTGAAGACCGAGAGGTCCTTCACCCCCACGCCCTGCTTCTTGAGGAAACCGATTTCGATCTCCCGGGGCTTCTTCTTGATGGAGGTGATCACGATGCGGCGCTTGCGCAGGTATTCCCCCACGTCCCGCCGGTCATCGCATGCGTATTCGCCGGAAAGGGTCTCGCCCTTGCTGGTCCGGCCTTTCCAGAGGTAAGTCGTTGCGCTCACGGGATTCCTCCGCTGCTTCGGGTTACACCCCGGCCGGCTGGCCGAGCATCTGTTCGAGTTCCTGAACGTCCGAACTACGGGATAACGCCGTCTCCAGGGATACCCACTTGTTCACCACGGCCTGATAGAGGGACTGGTTCATGGTCTGCATGCCGTGCTTCTGGCCGGCCTGCATGTGTCCGTAGATCTGGTGCGTCTTGTTGTCCCGGATCATGGCCTTGATGGCCGGCGTGCACACCATGACCTCCAGGGTCATGGCTCGACCGCCTCCGCGCGCCTTGGGCAGAAGCTGCTGCGTGATGACGCCGTTCAGGCAGAACGAAAGCTGGGACCGGACCTGGCTTTGCTGCGCGGACGGGAAGACGTCGATGATCCGGTTGATGGATTCGAAGGTGCTGTTGGTGTGCAGGGTCGCCAGGGCCAGGTGGCCGGTCTCGGCGATGGTCAGGGCCGAGGCGATGGTCTCACGGTCACGCATCTCGCCGATGAGAATGACGTCGGGGTCCTGACGCAACACGTACTTCAGCGCTTCGGGAAAGCTGTGCGTGTCGCTGTTGACCTCGCGCTGGTTGATGATGCAGCCCTTGTGCTGGTGCACGAATTCGATGGGATCCTCGATGGTGATGATGTGTCCCTTGCGCGTGGTGTTGATGGTGTCGACCATGGTGGCCAGCGTCGTGGACTTGCCGCTACCGGTCGGGCCCGTCACCAGGACAAGACCGTGCATCTTCTGGATCAGCATGCGGCACACCGGGGGCAGACCCAGCTCTTCGAAGGTGTGGATCTTGTAGGGGATCTGGCGGATGGCCATGGAGACGACACCCCGCTGCAGGAACACGTTGGCCCGGAAACGGCTGACCCCCTGGACCCCGAAGGACAGGTCGAGTTCCTTGGCCGTCTCGAAGCGTTTCTTCTGCTCCTCGTTGAGGATGCTGTAGGCCAGACGCATGGTCTCGTCCCCCGTCAGCATCGGCAGGTCGGTCGAAACGATGTTCCCGTCGATCCGGTACTGCGGCGGAAGACCCGCGGCGATGTGCAGATCACTGGCGCCCCGGCTGACCATATCCTCGAGCAATTCCCTCATTCCGGCCACTTTGTGCCCCCTCTGTTTCTAGTCTGCGACCGCGGTTTCCCGCAGCACTTCTTCAATCGTGGTGATGCCTTTGCGGATCTTGACCAGGCCGTCGTCGCGCAGGGTCAGCATGCCCTGCTGCACGGCCAGGTTCCGGATCTCGCTCGTCGATGCCCGGTCCAGGATCATATCCCGCAGGCCGGATGTGATCGGCATGACTTCGTACAGTCCCTGGCGACCGGAGTAGCCCGTCCCGCCGCACTTGTTGCAGCCCTTGCCCGCGAAGACCGGGGTCCCCGGTTCGAGCCCGATGTCCCGCAAAGCCTCGGGAGGAAGCTGGACTTCCTCCTTGCATCCCGAACAGATCCGACGCACCAGGCGCTGGGCCATGATCAGGAGGGTGGACGATGCCACCAGGAAGGGCTCGATGCCCATGTCCATCATCCGGTTGATGGTGCTGGGCGCGTCGTTGGTGTGCAGGGTCGACAGGACCAGATGACCGGTCAGGGCGGCCTTGGTGGCGATGCCGCCGGTCTCCAGGTCCCGGATCTCACCCACCATGACGATGTTCGGATCCTGCCGCAGGAACGCCTTCAAGGCGGCGGCGAAGGTCAGCCCGACCTCCTCGCGCACCTGGACCTGGTTGATGCCGTCGATGTTGTACTCGACCGGATCCTCCGCCGTCATGATGTTCAGGTCCGGGTTGTTCAGCTTCGACAGACACGAATACAGGGTCGTCGTCTTACCCGATCCCGTGGGTCCGGTAACCAGGACCATGCCAAACGGCTGGGCGATGGCGTGATAGATGTCCTTGATGGCCTTCTCTTCCATGTTGAAGTCGGCCAAGTCGAGGTTGAGGTTTCCCTTGTCGAGAATACGCATCACGACTTTTTCCCCGTAGATACAGGGCAAGGTGGAAACGCGGAGGTCGATCTTCTTGGCGCCGATCTTCAATTTGATGCGCCCGTCCTGGGGGATCCGGCGTTCTGCAATGTCCAGTTCGGACATGATCTTGAGCCGGCTGATGATGGCGTTCTTGAGTTTGATGGGAGGTTCCATGACCTCCTGCAGGATGCCGTCCACCCGGTAGCGGACGCGCATGTTGCGCTCGTAGGGCTCGATGTGGATATCGCTGGCCCCCATCTTCACCGCTTCGGCCAGCAGGGTGTTGACCAGCTTGACCACCGGGGCGTTCTGGCCCTCCTGCCCGGTGATGTCGTCGTCTTCCTCGTCCTCGACGACCTCGATATCCGCCTCGATGCCCTCCATGATTTCGGAAAGGGAATCGGCGGTCGCATAGTACTTGTCGATGGCCTTCTTGATGGCCAGCTCGCCCACCACCGCAGCCTGCACGTCCAGACCGGTGATGAACTTGATATCGTCGATCGCGAAAATGTTGCTCGGGTTGGCCATGGCCACGGTCAGGATCCGGCCCCGCCGGGTAACCGGAAGCACCTGGAACTTGCGGGCCACGTCGCCGGGCACGAGATCGATGCACTCCAATTCCACCTGGTTCGTATCGAGATCCAGGACCGGAAGGTTGTACACTTCTCCCATGCAGTTGGTCAGGGCATTCTCGTCCACCAGGCCCGCCCTGATCAGGGCTTGCCCCAGCGAACCACCCTGTTTTTTCTGGATCTCCTGGGCCTTCTGCAGGCCCTCCTCATTGAGGAGACCGCTGGACAGGAGTTTCGCGGCAACCTTGTTCTTGGTCGTTATCATCGGTCACCCGCCAAGTCTTGCGCATACACCAAGCTGACATCCTCTTCCGCGGAGAAACCACATCGGAAGCCCGGCGGTTCACACCGCCCGAAACCTTCACTCCCTGGAGTGATCGGACGTAAATGCACGGACTTTAACCGGAAAATGGGAGGAGTCGGCGGCCGATGTTCAAGAATCGGCTTTGTGAGGGATCCTGTAGGATAAAAGGGTATCCAGACGGGCAGCCAGCCGGGGGCCGATGCCCTTGACGGAGGTCAATTCCGCGGCATTGTGAAAAATCGACCCTTCCCGGCGGGCGGAAACGATGCGCCCGGCCAGGACCGGACCCACTCGCGGCAGGAGGATCAAGCTCTCGGCAGGGGCCGTGTTGATGGACAGCGGCACGGACAAACGGGGCGGTGGCTCCGCCTGGAGGGAGTCAGCAAGTTCCGTTTCCCAGGGCAGGGTTTCCAGCGCCTCGCGCCACTGTCCGTCGGTATCGAGCAGCCAGCGGTCGCGGACAACGTGGCCCAGAGCCAGGAACAGGAACACCAGCGCCAGACCCGCCGCCGGACGCCAGGGCAGAACCGCCGCCGGACGCATCTTCAGCGGGTGAACCGCCAGGCCAACCTCATCACCGTTTCCGGACCCGGCCCCCAGGCGCCCGTCGTCAGGCGGTACCGCTCCCCCGTCAGGTTCCGGAAGGCCAGGGAGATGTCCGCCCCCACCAGCCGGAAACCCACGATCAGATCGGTGAGCGTGCGCGCCGGCAAGACGGCCGTGCGTTCGGGGTCCCAGGGGTCGGCCATGGCTCCCACGTGGGTCCGGATCAGGGCCAGTTCGAGGATGCCGTCCTCGGCAAAGAAATGGTTTTCCCACATGAGGGTCAGGCGCCCGAATTTCTCGGGAGCCAGCGAAGCCGGCGGCAGACCGTTGAGGGTGTAATCCTGCCATGTGCCCTCGTAGCGGATGCGTCCCCAGCCCAGGAATCGCCCTTCGTGGCCAACCCCGGCGGTTACCCGTCGATAATCCAGCCCCGCCCCGTTGACCCACCGACCCCTCTGCGGGTCGGCGGTGTCCGGTTGCCAGGCGATGCCGTCGTCGATGCGGCCGACGGACCCGTCCATGGCAAGATCGATGCCCAGCATCGAGCCGGTCATTTTCCCGCCCATACGGCGGGTCCGTTCCCGTTTGAGGTCGGGGTTGGGTTCCAGGATCAGTTCCCGATCGTCGACGTTGTGGCGCAGAACCGTCCCCCATTCGTCACTGCGAGGGGCCCGGCCTCCCTTTTCCCAGAAGAGTCCCCAACGCGCACCCCATTGCCCCGACAACTCGGCGCCCCAGGTCCCGTCCCAACCCAGACGGTTGTTCCACAGGCCACCACCATGCCCCTGCACCGCAAGCCCCGCGATCCGGTGCCCCGACTCCAGGACCAGTCGAGCATCCTGTCCATCCAGATGCACCGGACCCGCCGCCGGCCCGGCCCACGCCGAATCCGGTCCCGAGTCGTCCAGGGTCCAGCTGGTCAACGAAATGGACAAACGGGTGCGCGGCCCCGCTTCGCCGGAAGGGGCGCCGGCAGCGGGCGGAGGGTTCGCCTTTGTTTGATCCAGGGAATCGGAAAGCGCCGGGGCAAGGGAATCGGCCAAGGAATCGGCAAAGGCATCCCCCAAGGAATCCGGTGCAGAGATCGCCACCGGAGCAGGCAGCGATTGCCCCCGGGGTCCCAGCAGACTGAACTCCAGGAGCAGGCCCTCCAGCCCGGTGTTCAACAAACGCCCGCTGGTGTCGGCCGACACCGCCACCGGATCGAAATAGACATCCCGGTTGCGCCAGAACAGCGCCGCGCGCACGCCCACCGGTCCGGTGCGCGCCTGCATGTCGGCCGCTAGACCACTGGCCCACATCTCCTGGTGATCCTCTCCCAGGACGGGCAGCAGATCCTTGGTCTTGCGGCCGAAGTCATAGTCGACGTCGAGGCTGCCACCGTCGGCCAGGGTGCGGGTCAGACGGGCATGGCTTTGACGCACCCGGGCGTGCCCGGGGAAGTCGGTGTCGAGAACGGGGTCGAAAACGTCGGCCGGACGATCCGTGTAGTTGTAGCCCTCCTTGTCCAGGTTTTCCTGGAACTCGAAACCGAAACGCCAGGGAGCCCGCGGCGTGAGGATCTGCACCAATCTGCCGTAGGTTTCATGGCGCCCCTTGGTGCCCTCGTAGGAGGAGAAACCGTCGCCGGGCAGAGGGTCATGACGGTGCAGGTCCATCCGTCCGCCCGTCCCGCCCCAACCATCCTGCCCGAATGCCGTTGCCTCCAGGTCCATGCCCGCGATGCACACCAGAGCCGGATCGTCGGCGAGAATGTGTCCGGTGCCCAGGGGGAGCCCGTCGCGGGTGAACAACGGTTGGGGCGAGGTCGACACCTCTCCCAGAATGCGGATGGCGGCCCCGAGACCACCATCGGATAGGGGCACGAGATTGCCCCGCCAGGCCAGACGTTCAAGGAGGGATTGCGAGAAGGGCTGCCACAGGCCGCGTTGCCAGCCGTTCACTCCCCTGGTCACGGGAGCGACAACTCGCACACTGTCGGCGGCCGCCGGTTCCTGGGCGTCCACGATCGCCGGACGGGCCACAGCCAGGGTCGCCAGCAGGGCCAACCCCGCCAGACGATTCCTTCCGGTCAGTCCCGAGGGACCGAGATGCCGCAGTCGTCGGGCCAGGGGCGGGAACAAGGCGGCGAAAATGGCGAGGTTGGTACCCAGGTGAATCATGGCAAACGGTATTGCTCCGGTCAGAACGACCAAGGGTTCGAGGCCAAAGCCCAACAGGACGGCGCAGGTGGTGACGGCCTCGTACCAGGCGGTGCCGACCAGGGCGAGAACCAGGGCGGCCAAATGCGAGCGCCATCCTGTATCGCCGTGCACGCGGCTGAGAGTACGCCAGATCCCGCCCAGAATTCCCATCCCCGCAAAACCCAGCATCTGGGCCGCCAACAACCACACCACCGGCAATCCATAGGGAGAGCCCAGCGAATAAAGCGCCGCAGCCAGGGCCCCGCCCAGGGCGCCGGCGCGGACACCGAGCACGACGCCCGCCAGGGCCACGACCAGACTCATGAGTTCGAGGTTGGGAATACCCGCCAGCAGGTAACCCACACCGGTGGCCGTACCGGTGAACATCCCCAGCAGGACCGCTACGCGGACGGCGCCAGGCCGTCGATCCGAATTGGCTTGAGAGTGAATCATCGGGGAATCTTAACTCACGACCCCGAAGTTGGGTAGCGCGAGAAGGCCGGCCCGCTCCAGACCGGCCCGACTCGCGGAAGCGGAATCCTGGTGGGTCAAACTCTGGCCGGGGTCAGGACAGCCCTTCGGGCCACCACGTCCATGAACTCCGGATCTTCGGCCAGAATGCGGTCATAGCTGGCGGCTGCCGCGTCCAGCAGCTTTTCCTTTTCCTGGAGCTTGGCCAGATAGTAGAGGATCCCCAGGCGACCTTTCGCGCTGACGATATCGTCGTGGCTGGCATCCTCGAGAACCTGGCGCGCCTCGTCCTGGCGGTTGGCCCGTTCGAGGGTCATGGCCCACATCTCGTAGGCACGGGGGGCAAATTCGGGATCGGAAACAGCCGCCTGAAACGAAGCCAGGGCCTTGTCGGCCATGCCCATCTCCAGATAGACCAGACCCATTTCGTATTGGCGGTCCGCGGTGTCCTGATCCCCACCCACCTGGGTGCCGATCTCCTCGGTGATGGTTTCCAGCTGATCGTTCGCCATGCCCAGCAAATCGCCGTCGTCTTCGGCCAGGATCTGCTCCAGCAGATTGATTTTTCCCTCCGGAGCCACGGTCGCTGTGTCTTGGGACGCGTCGTCGACAGCCGAGGCCAGGACTTCATCCAGGCCGCCGCCGGTATCGATGCTGATACAGCCGTCCTCGTCTTTTTCCAGGGCGAGGGGATCGATATTCAGCGACGGGGACTTGTCCGACTCATCCTCGTTGTCCGCGGTGATTTTCGCATTCAGGCCCTCGAAGCTGGTCTCATTATCCGCGGCCGGGATATGGGGATTGTCATATGACAGGTCGGCAAAACTGATTTCCGACGCCGGCCCAGCGACCTCGTCGAACTCAACGGTGGCCGTGGGTGAGGCTTCACCGAAGTGGGCTGCGGGTGCATCGTCAGTCAATTCCACCGCACCGAAATCGGCAAAGACCCCTTCTGCGACCGGTCGATCGGGCGTAAAGTTGGGATCCACCAGTTGACGCCAGCGAACGTATTCCGGGTAGTTGACCACGGAGCTTTCCCGGGTGACCACGGACTCGATGGCAACTTCGGCCCCCGTCTTGTCTTCGGCATAGGTCTGGCAGCAAAGCAGGACTTCCGCCCGGGCCGTTTCCAGGGACATATTCCACATGCGGAATACCTGGACCAGCTTGTCCAGAATCTCGCCGTCGTCGTGATAGAGGTCCAGCAGGGTCACGCACCGTTTGCTGAATATCTCCTTCAACTCGCCGGACACCGCACTGCTGGCGGCCAAGAAGGCCAGCACATGCTCGCTCCCCTCGGCCTTCAACCCCTGGCCGGCCCGCGATTCGGCAAGGTACCAGTGGGCGTTGACGTTGTCGGAGTCGTAACGAAGGATCTTCTTGTAGATCGCCACGGCGTTGTGGGTCAGGCCGTTTTTGCGATAAAGGGATGCGGCGCTCAGAAAGTGGCGGACGGCGCGGCCGGTGTCTCCGGCCTTCAACCAGATATCGCCCAACTCATTGACCGGAGTCGGGTTCTTTTTCTCAATCTCAAGAATCTGTTCGTAAACGGAAATGGCCCGTTCCCAGTCCCGTTCCTTGCCCGCCTTGTAGGCATCCTGCTTGAGTTGACTCAACTTGGACAAGAGACAGCTCCCTACTGATGGTAGGTTCCCCGGCTCCGGCTGCTCGGCACGTGGCCGGGACCGGCAATACTGGCTAAGTGATCGTCCCGGAAGTCAGGAAGTTGAGGACTAAATCCGACGACCGCGCAAAAAAACGGCTGCGGCGGGATTGTGCCCGGCATGATAGGGAACCAGACGGTAGTCGTCTCCGTCGAGAACCACGAAATCAGCGCTTTTGCCCGGAGTCAGGGATCCGGTCTCGTTTTGCAGTCCGAGGGCCCAGGCGGCGTTGAGGGTGGCCGCGGCCAGGCTTTCGGCGGGTGTCATGCGCATCTGGGTGCAGGCAATGGACATGACCAGAGGCATCGACAGGATGGGACAGCTGCCGGGATTGAAGTCGGTCGCCAGCGCCACCGCGCATCCGGCCGCGATCATGTCCCGGGCCGGAGCGTACGTCCGCAATCCCAGGCTGAAAACCGTGCCGGGCAGCAGGACCGCGACGGTTCCGGAAGCCGCCAGGGCGGTGATGCCCGAAGGGTCGATCATGATCAGATGGTCGGCGGAACCCGCCCCCAGGGATGCAGCCAGGGCCGCACCGCCGAATGGCTCCAGTTCGTCCGCGTGCACCGTCAGGGCCATGCCGAGCTCCCGGGCCCGGACCAGGATGCGGCGGCTCTCATCCAGGTTGAACACGGAGGGTTCGCAGAAAACATCGGCCCGCTCGGCCAAACCGGCCCCGGCGACTTCGGGCAGGATCGTATCGCAGATCAGCGAAAGGTAGTCCTCCCTGCGGTCCCGATACTCCGGGGGAATCTCATGCGCGGCCAGGCAGGTGCGCACCAGCCGCACTCCGGTGTTCGAAGCGATCCGCCCGGCGGCGCGCAAAATCTTCAACTCCGCAGCAGGCTCCAGCCCGTACCCGCTCTTGATCTCCACCGTCGCGGTGCCGTGGGCCATCATCTCCCGCATCCGCGTGGTCCCCGCAGCCACCAGTTCGTCTTCGCTGCGTTTGCGCAGATCGCCCACCGAAGCCATGATGCCTCCGCCCGCGGCGGCGATCTCGAGATAGCTTTCACCCCGGATCCGCCGTTCGTACTCGTCCTGCCGGGTGCGGCCGAATACGAGGTGGGTATGGGGATCGACAAAGGCGGGAATGACGGCGGCACCGCCCACGTCCTGCCGCCCCATGCCCGATTGATCAACGCCCGCCTGGGCCATGGCAGCCAGCAACCCGGGCCGGCTTCCCGTGGCCACGATCCGCCCGGCGGCGCAGACCAGCATGCCGTCGGCGACGGTTTCGCTCCGATCCAGATCGGCGCCCCGCAGGGGCCCGCTCACCCCCACGGTGTCACCGTGATCCAGGGTGAGGAGCTGCCCGATATTCTCCACCGCAAAATCCGGACGGATTATCCCGGTGGCCAGATCCGGGTGAAGTCGGGGGGCACCGACCATGGGTCACTCTCCAGGGTTTTCGCCAGGCTGTGCGCCGACCAGGAAGAACTCCCGGATCCGGGCCAGCATCTCCTGCTGATCACCGAAGCTGCGCGGCAAGACCGGCAGGCTCGCCAGAAAGGTAGAGCCGTAGTTCTTGGTGTGCAAACGATTGTCCAGGATGATTACCACACCCTTGTCCCCCGGTCTGCGGATCAGGCGACCGCACCCCTGTTTGAGCCTGAGCACCGCGTCCTGAACCATGAAATCCAGGAACGGGTTTTCCCCGCGAGCGGCGACGTGGTCGCAACGGGCCTGGACCCAGGGGTCGCTGGGCACCTGGAAGGGCAGCTTGGCCACCACCAGGATCTCGAGGTCGTCGCCCGGGAAATCCATCCCTTCCCAGAACGAGGAAGTGCCCAGCAGAACCGCTCTGCGCCTGCGGCGGAAATCGGCGGCCAGGGCAGCTGCGGAAGCGCCGGAGGTCTGCTGCAGCAGCACGGGACGCCCGTCTAAGGAAGGTGTACCGGGAAAGGGAAGTCCCGCCGCCTCGAGCACCGAGGCGGCCTCGGACAAATGGCGGTAGGAGGTGAACAAACCCATGGTCTTGCGCCCAGTATCCCCAACCAAGGCAGCCAGGACATCCCCCACGGCCCGTCCGAAACCGGCCGATTCGGGCCCCAGGAAATGGGCCGGAGTCAGGACCAGCATCTGGCGGTGAAAATCGAAAGGCGAGGGACTGGTGCGACTCACGGCCTGGGGCCGCCGACGGGTCAGCCCCAGTTCGCCCAGCATGTGGGTGAAATCCTCGCCGACGGCCAGGGTGGCGCTGGTCATGACCGGGTTCAGCTGCGAGCCCAGCCAGTAGTCCCGCAACAATTCCCCGGCGGCGATGAGGGTCGCGCCCAGGGCGTGCAGCCCTGCACGCGTTGAGGGTTCGGCCCAGGTGACCCACCGGTCGTCGGGGTCCCGCAGCAGGAAGATGATGTCCCGCTGCAACCGCTCCAGCAACTGGCAAGCCTGGCCTGCCCGGGCCAGATCATCCATCAGATGGGCCGGCGACTCCTCCAGTTCCCCCGCCACGGCGGCAAAGCGCGATCCGGCCAGGGCGGCTTCGGCCAGTTTTTCCAGCAGGCGGTCGGCGGCGGGCAGCGCTGCGGAGAATGCCGAGGCCTTGTCCCTGATCCGCACACGACCGGGGATGCCGCCGGCCTCGCTGAACAGGGGTGCCAGATCGTCCCCCAGCGCGGTCCACCACTTCCGGAACAGGGGCCGACATTCGCTGACCAGCCTGCCGAAGTCCTCCGCCGGTGCGGCGATTTTCCGCTCGGCAGTACCGGACCCCTGCAACCCTTGCGCCAGCATGGCCAGACGGGGCGGCATCCCCCCGGCGGAACCCCAACCGCCGAGCAGGTCCCCGATTTCCCCCAGACGCCAACGGCCACAACCCAGGGAATGGGAATCGAGGGCGACCTGGGGAAGCCGGTGGGCTTCGTCCACCACGAGGTAGCGGTACTCTCCCAGGATGGTCCGTTCCAGGGAGAGATCGTGCATCAGCAGGGAATGGTTCACCACCAGCAGGTCGGCGGCGCGCGCCTGCCTGCGGGCCTCCTGGACGAAACAATCGTGGCCCTCGTAGCAATCGCCGGGCAGGCAGGGGTCCATCGCGTCGAACAGGTGGCGCAGTTCGCCCTTCAACAGCGGATGGGCGGACAACTCCTCCCGTAAACCGTGCCGGGTGGCCCGCAGCCACAACCGCAAAGCCGCGGTTTTCAGAGCATCCTCCAGGCTTTCCACGGGACGCGTGAGAAAGGACCGACGCTGCCGGAGGCAGAGGTAGTTGCGCCGCCCCATCAGGAGAGCCCAGCGAACCTCCGGCAACAGACCCTGCAGGCGGGGCAGGTCCTGGGCGAGGATCTGGCTCTGCAGGGCGCGCGTGTGGGTGGAGATGACGCCGCGGGTCTCGCTCCCGGCGATGACGGCCAGCAGGGGAACCAGGTAGGCCAAGGTCTTGCCCACCCCGGTGCCGGCCTCGATCAGCAGGGGATGGGCCTGTGCCAGGGCCGCGGCGACTTCCCGACCCATGTCGGCCTGCTCACGCCGCGGGGCGAACCCCGGCCCGTATACCCTGCCCAGACCCGAAGCGGACGACAGCCACGCCGCCACCGCATCGGGGTCAACCGCCGGCAAGGGATCGGGGAGTTCCATCGGTTCCGGTGGTTCAGGAGCCGGCTCGGCGGCGGGTAATCCGTTTGCCAACCGATCCAGCAGGTCCAGCAGAGGAATCAGGTCCAGCCGCCAACCGTCCAGCAACTGGCGCAGGGCGCTTGCCTCGGGCCCGACCTTCTCCCGCCACCACCGCAGTTGCACCTCGAAGCGGCGCCGCTGATGACGCAGGTAGGTTTCGGCCTCGTGCCGGTCCACGAAATGTTCATGGATATGGTTTCCGACCTCAAGGGGGTCAGCAAACGACCAGAAGACTTCCTGCGGGATCAGCAGGCCGCCAGCGGCGGCATGGCGCCCCAAGGGAACGTCGTCACCGGTCAACATCGCTCCGGCCAAATCCCGGCCGGGCTGCTCCGGTGAGGGAAGTTCATGAACGGCCTCACCGCCCCCCAGATCCAGACCCAGATAAAGGGGGCGCCCGGGTCGGTCCCAGCGCACAAGCAGGATCAGGCGGCTTTCAATCGTTGCCATGGTTGCCGTCCCCGGGTTGGACCAGGGCCAGAAAACCGGACTCATCCAGCACTTCGACCCCCCATTGCAGGGCCTTTTCCAGCTTGCTGCCCGCCTTGCCTCCGGCCACCACATAGTCGGTTCGGCCGCTCACACTGCCGGCAACCTTGCCGCCGGCGGCGCGGATCAACGCCTTGGCCTGGTCACGGGTCAGGTTATCCAGGGTGCCGGTGAGGACAACCGTCTTTCCCGCCATGGGCCCGGAAAGACCGCCATCATCAACTTCTTCAATCTCCTCTTTTTCAAGAAGAAATCCGCTTTTCTTAAGGTTATTTATGAATTCTGATGTGGAGGCGTGGGACAGAAACTCGACGATGGATGCAGCCACGATGGGCCCAATATCCGGCAAATCGGCAAGGTCCTCGGCCGTAGCCCCACAGAGGGCGTCGATGCTGTCGAACCGCCCGGCCAAAGTCCTGGCGGTGGTGACCCCCACCTGAGGAATGCCCAGAGAAAAGATCCGGGCCGACCAGGGTCGACTCTTGGCTCGCGCCAGGCCGGTCATCAGCCGGTCAGCGGACTTTTCTCCCCAGCCGGGCAGGACCGCCAACTGGTCGCGCTCCAGGTTGAACAGGTCATCCGGAGTCACGATGAGCCCCAATTCCAGGAATGAGTCCACCCACTTGCCCCCCAGGCCGTCGATATCGGCGGCATCGCGGCCCGCAAAATGACGCAGTCGCCCGGCCAGCACGGCTGGACAGAGGGGATTGACGCACCGCACGGCCACCTGTTCGGGGTCCGACTGCACAGGCGTGCCGCACACCGGACAGTCTACGGGTTGATCCAGGGCGTATTCCCCCCCCTCCCGCCGGTCGGTCAGCACCCGCAGGATCTTGGGGATGATGTCCCCACCCTTGACGACCACCACGGTATCCCCGATGCGGATGTCCTTGCGGGCCATCTCGTCCCAGTTGTGCAAGGTGGCCCGCGAAACGGTGGAGCCGGCCAGACCCACCGGTTCCAACTCGGCCACCGGGGTGATGACCCCGGTGCGCCCCACCTGCACGGTGATGTCCAGCAAGCGGGTCACGGCCTCGGCGGCGGGGAACTTGAAGGCCAAACCCCAACGGGGAGACTTCGCCGTCGCACCCAGGCTCACCTGCTGGGCGCGGTCGTCCAGCTTGATGACGGCCCCGTCGATCTGGTAATCCAGGCCCTGGCGCAGCACGGCCAGTTCATCCAGGCGGGCCATGATTTCCTCGGGATCGGTCGCGGTGCGCAGGAACGGGTTTGTGGGCAGGCCGAGAGACCTGATGACTTCCATCTCCACCTGGTGGCTCGACAGGTCGGGTGCATCTTCCGGTTCCAGGGAAAACAGCTGGTAGCAGAAAACCGACAAGCCCCTGCGGGCAACCTCACGGGAATCCAGGGTCTTCAAGGTGCCCGCGGTCGCGTTTCGCGGATTGGCCATCGGCTCGAGACCTTCGGCCGCGCGCATGCGATTGAGCTGGCCGAAACGGGTCAAACGCAGGTACGCCTCGCCCCGCACCTCGAAAGAGCGCGGGGCTTCCCCGGGAAATACGCCGGGCCAGGAATCATCCAGTCGGGCCGGCAGTTCCGTGATGGTCCGGGCGTTGTCGCTGACGTCATCCCCGCTGCGGCCGTCGCCCCGGGTCAGGGCCGTGGTCAGCAAGCCATCCCGGTACCGCACCGCCAGGGCCACCCCATCGATCTTCGGCTCGACGGTAAAGACCAGATCCTCCCGGCCCAGGTCCCGCCTGAGCCGCTTGACGAAGGCGGTGACCTCCAGGGGATCGTAGCTGTTGGCCAGGCTGAGCATGGGGTGACTATGGGGTCGAGAGGGGAAACGGCTGTCGGAGTCCGCCCCCACACAGACGGTGGGACTGTCTGCGGCGGCCAGTTCGGGATACTCCGCTTCCAGGGCCCGCAAGCGGCGCTCCAGGGCGTCGTATTCCTGGTCGCTGATGACCGGCGAAGCGTGCTTGTAGTAGAGATCGTTGTGCCTTTCGATCTCCCGCCTGAGGTGATCGATTTCCACGCGGATGCTTTCGTCGGTCATGGTCCGCCCGGTTTCCGGCCCCCGTTGCCGGGCAGCCCTTGCTCAAAAGGATTCCAGAAGCGTGACGTGAAGCTTGGCGAGGTCGAAATCCACGGTGCCCGGAAAGCCGACGGCCAGGGAAAGATCCCCGCCCCGGGTGCGGGCCAGCAATCCCAGTCCATAGCCGCGGGGATACCCTCGCGAGCCGAACGTATCTCCCGGTGATGTCGGGTCCTCGCTGCGGAACTCAAAATATCCCAGGTCCCAGAAAGTGTAAACCCGCGAGCTGCGGACACTCCCCACACGCAGTTCCACGCCACCCCATGCCGCGCGGCTGCCGTGAAACTCCCGTTCGTTGTAGCCGCGCAGGGTGTTGGCCCCCCCGAACCAGAACTGTTCGCCCAGAGGGACAACCTCCCTTCCTCCGGTCTGCTCACGATAGGAAATGCGACCGGCTAGGCCGAGAGCCGCCCCCAGGCGTAATTCTCCCGCGAAATCCATGCTGTAGATCCGGACGGTGGTGGAGGTACCCAGCCGGGCCACGCTCGTGGCGTCACCCTGATCGATCCGACTCAGGTCGCTGCCCCAGGCGCTGGTGATCCCGAACCGACCCGACCATCCGCTCAGGTCGCGGTTGCCCCGCTTGTGCAGCAGGAATCCCCCCGCCCGTGACCGGGAGGTGCGCTCCAGGGTACCGGTCGGGTACGTGGAACGGTCCCACCCGAGTTCCAGACCCAAACCCCATAAGGCCACCACCGGCAGTTCCCACGCGCCATCCGCTTCGAACCGCGTGTAGACCCCCTTGCGGATCTCGCTGCCCAGGCCGGCCTGCATATCCAGGGGGGAGCCCAGGACCAGCGGTTCCCGGTATTGGAAGCCGATGCGGGACATGCCCGCGCCGTCATCGCGCCAGCCGGCCTGGAGTCCCCGTCCGGTGCCCGCCATGTTGGGAAGATCCAGATCCACCTGTCCGCTGATGCGACTCGGGCCGGACGTGCTGCTGCGACTCACCCCGAGCACCGCCTGCACCCGGTTGACTTTTCGCCGCGGCACCACGGGGAAGTGGATCCCCACCGTGTCCGGCGAGGATGTCAAATAGATCCGCGGCCGTCCGACCTCGGCGTAGAGGTCCCGGGCCTGCAAGCGCTGGACAGCCAGATCCAAAGCGGAACTGCGGACCGGGTCTCCCCGCCGCAATCCCGAGGTCCGCACCAGGAAGGATTTCCCGGGGCCGGATTCCAGGCTGCTGGTCACCGGCCCGATGACCGCCGGCCGCCCCGGCAGCAAGCTGGCGTTGACCAGAACCGTGTGAGCCTGCGGATCCAGATCGATGCCTCGCGTGACCCATCGCGGGAAGGGGTATCCCGATTCACCCAGCGCAGCGAGAATCCCGCCGGCTCCCACCCGGATCCCCTCGGGAGCGAAACGCTTGCCCCGAGGAGGCAGGAGTTTTTGCAGGAGTTCGTCGCGACCGGGAAAATCAGGCCCCTCAATTTCGAAATCCGCCAGGGTCCACTCTGGGCCCGGATTCACCACCAGGGTATCCGGACCACTCTCTTTCCCGGTCCGGAATGTCACCTGGGCTTCCAGGTACCCCCGCTCCAGCCAGCGATCGCGGAGCCTGGCGGCGAGGGAGCGGACCGGGGGTTCTGGTGCGTTGTTTCCCGTCCGGGTCCGCAGGAGTCGGGCCAAAAATTCCGTGCGCGTGAGAAAGCTGTCCGGAGCGGCCTCGGCCAAACCGGATACATCCATGCCGTCCAGCACCGTGGGAACCTGCTGCCGCGACCACTGATTATCCGCTGCGAACCAGGCCCCGCAGTCGGGACAGGCCGCAGCTTGAACGCCCGGGACCACCACCGGTGATTTCCGGAGCGGTGTCTTGCCCACCGCAGAGCTTCCCCACACCAAGAGAGCCAGGAGGATCAGCAGGTCACAGCGCCTAGAAGCGGGCCGTGGATTCCAGCCGGAAATCATGCTGCCACCTCCTTTCTCCTTCCTTGCGGGCGAACCAGTTGGCGGCGACCGTCAGGAATCGCGTCGGCTCCCAGGCCAGTCGCATGGAAACGTCCACCTTGACTCCCTGGGTCGGGAAAAACCAGGGCCGCACCGCACCCGGGGGTTCCCGGCTGGAGACGTTTCCCGCCCGGACATCTCCCTGGAGCGTCCAGGCCCGGTGCAGACGGCTGCGCACGGTGGGATGCCCCGCCCATTCGTTCTGGACCACCTCGCTCACCGCGTCACTGCGTTGGGTATACTCCCCCTGCAGATTCAGCCTCAGCTCCGGACCCGGACTGAAGACCCACCCCAATTCGGCGGTCCTGGTCCCCACGGCGATGCTGCGCCGCGCGCTGAGGAGATCCTCGGTGCTGGAGCGGTTCTCGCTCCCTTCCAGGAACCGGGCCTGCCAGGACGTTGTGCGTCCGGTGCGCACGCTCCCCCGCACTTGCCAGGTGCGCTGGAGGCGATCCTCGGGGTGGGAAGCGAATTGTCGATCCCGGGTCTGGCGAAATTCGAATTTTCCCCGCAGATCCACCCCGGGGTGGTTTTTCAACAGGGTCATTTCCTCGGTCACCGACACGTCGCCGAGCACCGTGCTGCTGTCACGCAAGACCAGACCGGGGTCCAGCCGCAACAAGCTGCCCACGTCGTCGGTGGTGCTGCGCCCTTCCACCGAGGCGAGGGTCTGTACCGACCAGGCGCCGAACCAGCGCTCCCGGCCCAGGAATACGAATTCCTGGCGCCAGTTGAGGTCGGCACGCACGGCGGTTGTCGCAACCAGGCTATCGGTCCCGGCCAAAACCACGTCGTAGGCGCCCAGGTCGAGGCCCAGAAAGCGCCCGTCCTGGTCGTAATCTCCCTGCCGGTCACCCACGAAGACGATCTGCCGGTCGAGAACCTCGGTCCGACTGTTGTCGACCCGATAACCGAGGGTAAAATCCGTGCCCGTACGATCCCACTTTCCCGCCACGGTGGTACGGGCCAGTCGCGTGGTCTGTTCGGCTTTGCCCGGAGCCCGGATGCGCCGCAGGGTCCCCTCACCCACCAGGCGCATGCCACCGACCTGCCCCGTGGTCAGATTCAACCGGGTCGTGCGCCCGTCGCGCTGCCGGCCCCAGGTCCCGGTCTGCAGGGAGTCGGCGAGGTCCCGCTGGAAGGCGACGTTCCAGGTCAGGGCGCGCCCGGTGTCGCCCACCAGCCCCACACCGTATTGCTCCTGCCTGAATCCCGCCGAGCCGGACCCGGTGTGGGCGGCGTCACGCCAGCGCTGGAAGCCGTAGTTGATCGAGGGCCGCAGCCAGGCCACGCGCCAGCTCACTTCGTGGCGGCGCAAGGTGCTCGCGATGTCCAGGGGATCGATCCGGTCGGCGGCCGTGGCCTCGTTCCACAGATGAGTTCCCGCGAACCCGCCCCAGCGCCAGGATCCGGTCCAGGAGGTCAAGGAAGCCGTCAGGTCGCCCCCATGGTCGAGCCCGTTCCGGGAGAGCCCCACCTTGACCTGACGTTTCGCCGATCCGGCCTCCCATCCGCCACGCAAGACGGTTTGCCTGTCGGCCTCCTGCAGGAAACCCACCCGGCGCGCCCGTTCCTCCAGCCCCCAGCGCCGGTAGGAGAAAACGTCGCGGACCAGTTCGAAGGGTCGGAAGGTGGCGTCCAGGTCGTCGATGCTGCCGGCTGCGTGGACACGTCCCAGGCTCCGCCCCGCCAGGCGCAATTCCCGTGGCGCGAATGCCGCCGCGAGACGCAAGGCGTGCCCCTGGTCGTCGCCGTCGTCCAGCTGGGAAAGCCGATTGAGATCCTGCTGGGAGACGTCCCACTCCGCCTGCAGGTGGGATTCCGCCGTGTCGCCCACGGCGGCGGTCATGCTCATCATGGAATGGGACACCGGCAGGTCCAGGGGGCGGCCCACCCGGTAGGTCCCCAATCCTTCTCCCCGATAAACGAACAGACGGGCCCCGGTGGCGTCGAGGGTGGCGAGGTCATAATCCCCCAGGCCGATGCCGACGTAGTAGAAACTGACGTCCCAGGCTCCGGATGCGGGGGCGGCCACGTAGTGGGTGCCGCCTGCGTCTTCCACCAGATTGTAGGTCCCATTGCTGTCGGGCACGGCCACCGCGCCCGGAGCAATCGCCAGGGACGCGTCGTCCCCCGCCGAAGCCAGGGTGGCTTCGTCCTCCGGGCCCAGCGTTCCGGTGCGCAGCCTGCCGGGGTCGTCTTTCTCGCTGATCATCCGGACCCGGAATTCCCCGTCTGCGACCAGCCCGGGCACCGTGAAATCCAGCCCGGCGCCCGCGCCGGTGACGGTCCTTCCGTACGGCCCCTCACCCTCCTCGAATTCCACCACGATGGACGATTCGGCGGTGATCAGTTTGTGATACGTGAAGGTGACCGAACCGCGCACGTAATCGATGACGTAGTCCCGATCCGACCCCCGGACCAGAGAGATCCCGTCCAGGGACACCCGCTCCGATCCGGCCACGATGAACAGGTTCCCCGACCCGTCCCCGCCGCCCAGGAAGTAGGGACCCTGGTTGGATTCCTCTCCTTTGATCTGCAAGGTCCGATATCGCCCCCGGGGCGATCCCGCTAGAACGTCGAAACTGAGCTGTCCATTGCGGCCGGCGAAGGTCACGCCCTGGAGTTTGCGGCGGTAGCCGCCATACACGGTACCGGGACGGCGGGCCACGAAATCGCCCAGGGTTGCGTTCCATCCCCGGCCCTGGAGCTGTACCAGGACCTTGTCGATATCCCGCAATTGTTGGGTATTGCCCTCGGGCACCACGGGCAGGTTGTCGTCCGAAAGGAAGGCGCGCACGGAGATGTCGGGTGTCAGGTGACCGCTGATGTCCAGGCGGAGGTTCTGGTCCACCACCATGTCCCTGCGGCTGCCCGAGGAGACCTGGATCGTCTTGCTGCCGCGCACATCGAGTTGCCCGGTCGATCCGGTGGCCATAACCTTATCCGGGACATCCTGCATCTTCTCCTGCTGCCCGGGACCCGCTCCCACCGGGCGCAGATCCAGACGGGCCGGAACCGCCACCGGGCGGAAACGATAGGCCACCACCAGCAGGGGTGGATTGGATTTCCCCTCCGCGGTGGAGATGAGCTGTCGCCAGGGCTTGAGCGGGACCAGCACCCCGGAGCGGCCCCGCAGTCTGACATCACGGCCGTCGATGAGGAGGGAATCGCCCAAGGCCACGCGCAGGGAACCCGGATCGATGAAACCGTGCGCCAGAACCAGGGGTTCGTCCCCGGCCGGCAGGTCATGGAACTCCACCTCCACCCGCAATAGGTCTGCGGATGCGCCGGTGGGCGCTCCGAGGCAGAACCCGGGCCACAAGGTGACCGCCAGAGCCCACATCACGACGAGCCTGCCCGTACCGGGAAACACGGCTACTGGTAGAGGATGCGGTAGATCAGCACGGCGCCTCGGGCCGGGTCGCTCACAGCGAGCTGGTCCCCCGGTCCGACCGCGACATCCACCGGGGCCAGGGGCGCGCCCTGAAGGGAGAAATCGGGTCCTGCGGACAGGAGCAACCGCAGCCCCGGATCCAGGACATGGATGCGCCCGGACCCGGGATCAGCCACGAAGACGTTGCCGAAGCGGTCGCGATCCAGGCCGGCGGGCGCGACGAAGCGGTTGTCCGGGTCGAACACGCCCCCCACGGCCTGTTCGTAGAAACCCAGGCGCCCATACAGAGCCAGCCTGCGATTGCCCTGGTCACTCACCAGGAAACTGCCGTCGGCACGAAATACCAGGCCCATGGGATCCAGGAACTGGTCGCCCAGGCTGCCTGGGTCACCCAACCGCAGCGTCAGGTTGAGGAAGGAGTCCAGGAGCAGCACCTGCTGTCGGCCCACGTCCGTCACCAGCATACGGCCATCCTGGTCCATGGCGAATGCCGTCGTCTGGGGAGGATAGCCGGGATCAAGCTGGTCGATGTCCACCAGGACGTCCAGCAGGGCGCCACCCAGGTCGAAGCGGTAGACCCGGCCGCCGCCCGGATCCAGAACCAGAACCTTGAAACCGTCGACCAGGGCGTCCAGGGGCGCGTACGGCCGGGCCATGGGCAGTTCGAATTCGAACCAGGTATGCAGCATGGGATCCAGCCCGTGGACCTTGCCCTGCTTCTGGTCGCAGATGATCAGGGTGCCGTCGGGGCTGAAGGCGCAACCGGCCAGGCCGGTGAGGGGAAAGTAGGGCGCAGAAGGAAGGTTCTCGTAGGCCTGCACGAATTCCAGACCGATGACGCGGTTTGCGCGGCCGCTGGGGGCGGTACCGGAAGCACCTTGGTGCAAGTTGGCGTCCCGGACAGCAGGTCCGTTGCCGTATCCCCCGCCGCAGCCGGTGGCCAAGGCCACACCGCCGATCAACACCAACAACCGGGCCACCCGGCGGCCGGGCATCAAAATCCCCGCGAGACCACGCAGCGGGCGGTCGGTTTCGACCAGAGGGGATTCACCTCCATGCGCACGTTCATGCCCAGGACCTCGGTGCCCAGCAAGGGGTCGTCCCCACCGGCGCTCTTGACCGCATCGTAGACGGACACCGCGCGGTTCAGGACCGCGAACAGGATGGTGAAGTCGCGGCGGTCGTAGGCGCGGGCGGCATCCGCGCGCATGAGCCGGTAGCCCAGCAGGCGGTCCGTGTTGGCCCACTGCCAGGCGTCTTCCGGGCCAACCAGTCCCGTCACGGCTTCCTGGGTCGCCCGGGCCTCACGGAGGCGGTCTTCGTTATAGGCGTCGCTGTCCATGAAGAGGTTGACGTTCGCCCAGTAGGTTTCGTCATGGCTTCCGGAGGTGCCCGCGTAAATGCCGGCGAAGTCCCGGGAATTCTCCAACCGGTTGTCGCCCTTGGTGTCGAACACGAAATAGGCCGTCCACACGGCGACTTCGACGCCGCCCATGATGTAGGCCTTCTGATGCTGGCCATTGTAATACTGACCGGCACCCGGCAGAATCGCGGACAACAGGCCGGCCTTGAACTTCTCGCCCAGATTCGAGGGGCCGCCGTCCTCTTTCTCAACGGCGGCGCCACCGAATTCATTCGTGGTGGAGATTCCCTGCCCGCCGATCTGCGTCCAGGCGGACGGGGCGCCCCCGTGCAGCAATCCGCGCCAATGGCTCGAGGACGGCCGGAAAGACGCCTCGGTGTCGCCATCTTGGGCCCAGGCATTGCCGGCCAGGACCAGATTGGCCAGGACCAAGCCGACCAACAGGAATCCCGGCATGCCCCACCGAGCCGTCTTCCGCTGCTGGTTCCGCTTCACGTCTTGCCTCCCGCTTCGATTGGCCGCCATCAGAAACTCACCGCCGCCGCCATCACACCGCGCCCCCAGCCTGCGGGCTGGGCGCGGAAGCTGACTTCGTGGCCCGACACCGCGAGGGGACCGTGGGATTCCCCGCCCAGGAACCCTTCCAGGTAAGCCGTCTGGACCACGCTGAAAACGCGGAGGCCGATGTTCACCAGCAGCCAGTTGTCCTGCTTGGCGTAGGCGTCGTCCGATTTCCCGCGCATGACCCGGTAGGTTTCCCGGTGCTCGGAGGTGAAGGGCTGCCGCACGTCGTCCAGGGTGCCCGTGGGCACGTAGCCACCGGTGGCCACAGTGTCGTAGGGATTGGTGAAATCGTCCCAGCCGAACACGAACTGGTCCCACTTGCCGAGGTTTTCGTAGTACTCCCACTCATCCGCTTCCTTGCTGACATAGAGATTCAAGTCGCCGATGTCTCCGACATCATTGATGGTCGTGATCTCCATATAGGCTTGGCCCAGGGGAACGCCCTGGTCGTTCTCCATCACATTGGGGTCGTAGGTGTAACCTTCATTGGGCGCACCGCTGTAGGCGCCAACCAGTTTGTAGAGGCTCCAGTGCTCGTCGGCGTAGTCGAAGAACTCCTGTTTCAGATCGTCGCCGTCGTTGCCGTACTTGACCACCTGGGTCCAGGCAAAGATGTCGGCGGCCATCATCACGTAACCCCGTTTGTAGCCCAGCATGGCCTCCCCGCTTCCGGGCATCACGAAAGAGGAAAGAATGTGCAACGCCTTGTTGCCGTCGCTGGGTCCGCCCTCTTCGGAGAACTTCACCGACTGCGGGGCGGCGCTGCCGATTTCCGTTTGGGCGGAGGCGAAACCCATCAGGGCGCGGTCCTCCCGCGCCGGCCGGTCGAGAAGCCAATTGGCGCCCGAGACGCCGACCGCTGGGTCACTCCGCTCACCAGAAGCCAGAGCCGGGGATCCAAGCGAGGCCAGAAGTCCGCCGAGCAGGGAGGCCATGATCATTCTTTTCTTCATGCCGTTATCCTTTCCTATCCGTCCAGGGCCGCTCAACGCTCGACCGCAAGGGTCATGGTGCGCAGGGTCCGGCCTGATGATGAACTGAATTGCAAGCGACAGACATAGAGGCCACTGGCCAAATTCGGCAGATCCACCTGGTGTTCGTTGACCACGTCGGCGTCTGCTTCGATCGCAACGTGGAAGACGATCTCCCCCTCCAGGTTGTGCACCCAGAAGTCCGCCGGTGTCTGATCCGCACTGGAGAAACGGACCGTCAGGGGAGAATCTCCCAGCGGGTTGGGATAGAGCACGGCCCTATCGATCTGATCCGCAGCCGGGGCTTGGGCCCCCAGGGACGTGGGCGTGCCGTCCGGACCCTTGCGGGCCGCTCCGCCTCCGGCTCCCAGCCACTCGCTCGTGCGCAGGGCCGGGGCGGCGGCCGCGAGTTTGAAACCGGTGATGCGTCCATTGGCGAGATTGCGTTCCAGGGGTGGTCCGGCATATCCGCCTTCGCTCACCAGCCACAGGATCCGTTCGCGGTCGGCGGTGTAGCCCTGGCCCAATGCGCAGCCCGATCCGGAATCATCTCCCCACCGCACGGGGTAACCCGCCAGCAGTTTGCCCCGGGCATCCAGGGCCATGAGGTGACCACCCGCGGTCGGCGCGTAGATCTCGTTGACGCCGTCGCCCGTGCCGTCGGCCACCACAACCGGCCCGGCAAACCGCGTGCTGTCGGGCAGGGGAAAAAGGTCGCGCAAAAGGACCGGCCACCCCTGGAGCGCGGCACCGGAACCCGAGAAGGCGTGGATCCTCTCGGGTGTGACCAGGATCATGTCGTTGCGGCCGTCACCGTCCAGGTCCGCCACGGCCGGATCTCCGATTACGGTGCCCGAAAAGGCGAGAGGATCATGCGGCGCCCATTCGCCTGCGCTGCTCTGCCAGGCTCCGAGTTCGGCGATGTCGTCGAACAAGAACAATTCCTCTTCGGCACCCGCCTGGAACCATGCCGTGCGCACCAGCCCGGAGGGATCGCCCGCCGGATAGCCATCGGTATGGATCACGCCACCGGTGCCCTGGGCGAATTCGATCTGGAACCATCCTTCAGCCAAGGGAACGACGATGCCGTTTCCCTGTGGGCTCACGGTGCATGGCCCAACCAGCGCGCCCAGATTTCCCGACAGCGGTGCCTGACGCGAATCCCCGTCGGCCGGATCCAGGACGATCACCTCACCGGAGACCGCGGGAACCAGGATCGCCTGCCCGCCTGCCTCGTCATCCACCACCACGGCGGCCTGGCTGAGTCCCACGTCCAGATCCCGCTGCCAGACCGTTTCGGCCCCGGTGCCCAGAATGGTCAGCCCCACGGTCCCGCCTGTGGTCGACCACAGGATTCCGCTCTCTCCCGGGGTCCGGGAGATGGCAAGCGGTGGACCGGCCAGGTCGCCGGGCAGGGTGGCCACGGAACCGGCCGGATCCATCCCCGGCCATTTCGGAAAACCGGAAAGATTCAGCGCCATCAGATGGTTCGGCCCGGCTCCCTCCCCCTGCTGGGGCCGGGTGCCGAAAACCAGGATGCTGCTGCCGTCGGCCAGGACCACGGGGGTCAGGGAAAACGGAGCGATGGCCTGGGGCAAGGCCACATCGAGCGGCGAAAGCGTCCAGGGGAATCCCTCCTGGGCGTCGGCGATCCCGCCGTGGAATGTCATCACCGACGGCCTGTTCGTGGCCAGGGGGGCAACGCCATCCATATAGAAACCGGACCAGGAGCGATCCACGCAACGGCTGGAAGGAAAACCCTCGGGATGGAGCGATGTGAAACCGGTGGTGGCGCCGGTGAAATCATACCCCCCGAAGGGATCATAAACGGTGCCGTACCACCCCAGGGTGTAGGCGTTGAGGATGCCGATATCCTGGATCCCGTCGGCTTCCACCAGGCGCAAGCCGTCACCACCGGTGTTGATGGTGTTGGTGGCCAGGCCCGCTTCGATGCGGTCATTGTTGACGTGCCAGACCAGGACGCCGCCCGCCGGCATGAAATAGTCGTAGAGCCCGGAATTTTGCCACGCCCCACCCGGCAACTGTCCGGCGAGGTACTGGATGACCCCGGTGGGCTCATCCCGTTCGAAGGAAAGGTTGACGTAAGGTGTCTCATTCGGACCGCTGGGTACCCAGCGATTTTCCAGCAGGAACCACTCCCGAAGCGAGGATCCGGCCCTCAGACCCTGGTGGTCCCGCAGGTTGAAGATCCCGCTCGATCCGTTGTACAAGTAATACTGTTCCCGCGGCACCTGGACCGCGGGCAGATTGTAGTTCCGGTTCTCGCCCTGAACCTCACCCATCTCGAGCCAGCCCAGGAACCATTTGTCCCAGGCACCCAGGGAAGGGGGCACCGCTCCGGTGGCGACCACGGTCACGGTGTCGCCCTCATCGGCGATAGCGGAAATGGCCACGGCCAGGTTGGTGCCGGAATCCATGAGATCCCAGATGCCGGCGTTGGGCGTCATGTAGTCGGTGTTGTACACGTCCGGCAACCCCAGCGCATGCCCGAATTCGTGGTAGAACGCCGCGGCGATGCTGCCGGCGTCCCCGTCCTGGTTGGTCGTCTCCGGGATGATGGAGCACTCGGTGAGTTGCCCGACCGCTCCGGTGCCGCTATCGATGCTGGAAAGAGGTTCGGGGTCACCCAGGTTGACGAAGAATGTCGGGATGTCGTTGGGTGAATCGCCGTTGATGTCGCTTTGCCAATCGCTGCCGGCGTGCACGAAGATGATGTAGGTGAAGGGGTTGTCGTCGTCGAAGTCGGCGAGGTTCACCGAGCCGTCGGCCTGGGTGCCCGCGTCGGTGGTCTGGATCATGTCGCGCACCAGGCCTTCGAGCCCCTCGTAGGTCCAGAAGCCATCCGAGCCGGGACCATAGTCGGCCACATCGCTCACCTGATAGCTATCCTCGGGATCCTCCGGCAGAACCCTGCCGTCGATGTGCAGGCGGCCACCGGACTGGTAGCGATAGTACTCCGACAGTCCCTTGAGGTGAGCCTCGTAGAAGGCCTTGTCGTGCGGCGGCGGATCGATCTCCAGCACTCCGGGATCGGCAAGGGGGTCGAGCATGAAATCGCCGCCGGGTGCGATGGTCGTCAGATTGGAATCGCGGTTGGTCGCGAAGGAGACCCGCACCAGGAGCACATGCAGCGTGTCCTGGAAATCCGTCGCGGCCTTGTTCCCTCCCCCGATCCTCAAGGCCGTCCCCAACCCCCGGGACCGCAACAAAGCCTGGCTCTTGGCCGACATCTGTCGCGCGCCGAGCAACTCGTGGACGGCCATCCAGCGCCTGTTGATCTCCTTGGCGTTTTCCTGCCGCCGGGCGACGGCATCGGGCCCGGCGCTGCGCGCCCAAGCCTGTGGGTCGTACCGCCGGACGGGAATGCGTCCGTAGGGGGCCTGGTCGGCCGCCCAGGCGGAAGATCCCACCAGCAGCCAGAATATCAAAAGGAGCAGGCTGCCCCGGGACAGGGGCAGCCGGGATCCGGGATCGGGTCGGTGTGTCAAGACAGGACTCCTTGTCCCAGGGGTCGGTCGGACTTGAATTGACTAGAAACGATAAGCAAAGGACAGGCGCTTGACGTCGTCCAAACCTTTGGCCTGAGGCACCTTGGCGAAATCGAAAGTGATGGCCTGTCCGACCCAGCGGGTGAGATCCACACCGAAACCGAAGGTCGAAGCGTTGATGTCGCCGTAATCCGCACTCTTGTAACCGAAGCGCATGAAGAGCGAACGCAGGTAGTTCCACTCGATCCCGGCTCCGTATTCCTTTTCCTCGGTGGCGAAACCGAAGCCCCACGAGTCGTCCTTGAACTTGTACAGAGGCACCAGGTAATCGGCCACCACCAGCAGGCCCATGTATTCGCTGCGGTACAGGCTGGAAGCCACGCCGAAGGTGATCTTCCGCGGCATGGGATCCTTCTGGGCTGCGTTGACGTGCTGGATGCCGGGCCCCAGGTTGGCCACGGCCACGCCGAGATTGGAGCGCAGCGAGGGAACCTTCATGTGCACTCCGAAGTCCACGCCGAAGCTGTCGCCGCTTCCGCTACCGGATCCACTGCCCAGGGTGTCCTGCAGGATGTTGTCCTCGGTGAGCTTGTCACGGAAGTACTTCACGCCCAGGCCCACCCCGACAGTGCCGGACAACCGCACGGCGTAGTTGGCCCCGAAGGCCCAGGCGTACGAGGAGAAGGTCCCCTTGCTGGTCTGGTCCTCGCCCGTGGCCTCCTGGCTTCCCATATCCAGGTAGTTCAGGTAGAAGCCCAGGGCTCCCGTCTCGCCCATGGGCTGGCCGTAGCCGACCCAGTACAGGGCGATATCGTCCGCCAGGCCTTCGGCCAGGGGCGACTGCATGATATGAAGGTCATGGTCCTTTTCCCGCAAGGGCATGAAGGCGAAGCCGCCCAGATTCCACCACATGGCCGTGGCGTCCTGGGACAGGGCCGTACCCGCTTCACCCATGGCCGCGTAGCGCGCGCCGATGGGGAACACCAGGTTGATGGCACCCGCTCCCGAAGCCAGAGCGCTACCGGCAAAACCGGCAACCAGCATTGCGGCCAGAACGGCCACCATCAATTTCCTCTTCATCGTTGTCTTACCTCCACTAGGGTGATGCTCCATGGGGGAGCCTCGGGGATCACCTCATCATGACGAGTTTGCCCGTCTTGGTGATTTCCCGTTCATCGGCGGAGGCGGTCAGCCCCCGCAGCACGAAAAGATAGGTTCCGTTGGCGATTTCGTCGCCGCGATCGTCCCGCCCGTCCCAGGCCAGGATCACCGGGCCGGCGCTGGCGAAATCCCGGCGAAGGGTGCGAATGCGCCGCCCCGCCAGGGTATAGATCTCCCATTGAACCGCCATCGGATCGCTCAGATCCACTAGGAGTCGGCAAGGACCGGGTGTGGGATTAGGGAAAACCGTCACATTCTCCAACCCCCGCACCCCTTCGGGGATGACCTGGAAGCTGAGCGTGTCGCTGCCCACGTTGCCCAGCGCGTCGCTGGCGTGCAGGGCGGCGGTGTGGCCACCCAGATCAAGATCCCCCGGCAAGGGAAAGGCCAGGCTGCCGGTGGTGAAACTGTTGGGCGAGAAGACGAAATGGCCGGTCACATCGGTCATGAAACCGGAGTCGTCGAATTCCAAAAGCAGGCTGTTTCCGGGACTGGTCCCGAGGATCGCGATGCCGCTGCTGTCGGTCAATGCCGCCGTCAGGGGCGAACCGGCCCGGACCCGGTAGCGTCCGTCCTCGAAGGCCAGATCGATGTTGGGCCCGGCCAGGTCATTCCCCGTGCCGCCGCTGCCACGGGCCGCGGACAAGCGCATGACCCCGGCCCGCTCCCCGTTCGTTCCGTCCACGATGATCCGGATGCGCGCTTCATCACCGTAATGGAACTGGACCGGGTTGATGAAGGCGATCTCCAGGGCCCCGCCCTCCACAACACCGGTGCCCCGGAACACGGCCGAGCCACGCTTGCGGTAGGTGCGGGTGACCGGCACGTAGATGTAGTGCGGGGCCGGCGGCGGGTCCGGGTTGGTATACCGCTGATACACGGGATAGACCTGGTCAATGGTGGAATCCTCGATGCGGATATTGTAGGACTCGCCGGCTTGGGGCGGATTCTCACCGTCGAGGGCCATCACCACCTTCTGCCGTAAACCTGTCTGCAGGGAATCCGGGCTGCCGGAGCCGAATTCCAAAACGTCGGCAGGTTGAGGGAAACTCAAGGCCGGATCCCCCATGATGCTGAAGTGCTGGGAGTTGCGGATACTGCCGTCGTTGGTCATGTCGGCCTTGGCGGCCACCAGAGCCATCCCCAGGGTCCGCTCGGGGTCGACCATCCGGTCGAAAAACAGTTCCGCGTAGAAGGCCTCGGAAAGGTCGTCGTTCAATGTTCCATAGCTGACCTGACTGGCGGTGATGCAGGCGATGGCACCTCCGGAAGAGCTGGCCAGGAACTGTTCGGCCATGGACAGCCGGCCCGGGCTGTCGTACACCCCCACGTCGCAACTGAAGGCGACGAATACCGCGCGTCTCATTCCGTTGAGCAGGTTGGGAATGTCCCGCGACTGGAACACCTGTTCATCAGCCAGGTTGTCCTCCGCGCCGTGACCGATGTAATGAAAGATGGTCGTCCCCTCGTTGAGCGCCGCGTTGATGTCGTTGCGCATCTGGGGCTTGACGTTGGAGGAAGGCGACGGGAAGGAATAGGTCACTCCGTAGATCTTCTGCACGTCGAGGCTCGCGGGCAGGAACAGCTCGGTCAGAACCTCGGCCTCCCGCGTGTGATACGTTTCCTGGGTGAGCGGGTAGCCCTCGAAATCGGGGCGGTCGGCGTCATCCGCCGCGAAGGTGACCCGGTTGCGCCAGGGGCCGGCCTCCGGATTCCCGTCGTAACCGATGATCCGGCTCACAATGTCCAGGGCATCCCCGGCGGTCGTGGCAGGCAGCCGCCCGCAGGCCAGATCGGGATAATCCAAAGTGCCGACGACCGGTTCGTCGAAGGCGACCAAGCCGTCATCGGAGGCGAAGGGGGTGGCCGAACTGCCGGTCGTGGGGTAGCTCGGGAAAACCGTCCGGATCACCGTGGGCAGGAAATCCCACAGCCCAACATCCTGCGGTTGGCCCAGGTAGTTGCGGTAGTCCCGACTGGCGTTGCCCACGAAACAGACGTAGCGCAGGCGGTGCCCGCTTTGCTCGTAAACGAACCGCAGGTAGTTGCGGATGGCCAGGGGGTCCTTCTGGCCACCGGAGAAATTGTCGTAGATGTCCTGGTCCAGGACCGCGGTGGCTGCGGGTGATTCCACTCCCCTGATGGCGGAGGAGCGGTACCCGGCCAGGGACGTGGCGGCCAAGGCGAATGGGGACGGGTAGATCACGAGGTAGTCATAGTCCGTCGGCTGCGACCTCAGGTTGATGGGCGTGGCCCGGGAACCCGAAGTGACGGCACCGAAACCGGCGTTGCGCAGGAAAACCAGTTCATGATCGTCGGCGTCGGCAAGGGAATACCCGAAGCGGTGGATTTCCGGATCCAGGGAATCGCGAACCCCGGTCAGGATCCGTGGAGCTGCAGGATCGCTCACGTCCCAGGCGACCACATCGGCCCCGCCGGGAACACCCAACCGCACGGTAAAGGCAGAACCGGGCAGGGTCTCCTCGGCGGCGTTGTAGAGAACCGACACCGGGCCGTCTCCCGCTGCGAGGATCAGATCGGTCAGATAGCTGATGTCGAAACTGTCCAGGGACATGGATTGCTTGGGGACGTTCGTTTCGACGGAGCCGTTGGCGAAGGTCAGGGTGTTCAGACCGGCGACCAGCGTGGTGGAGGCACCCACGACACGCACCCGCACGCTGTCGGGCTTGACCTGATCGCGGGAGGTGAAATCCAGTACGGTCTTGTCACCGCTGTCCCCGTTCAACCAACATTCGGCCCGGAAAGGGTAACTGTTGGAGAGGGAATAGTAGTTGCCCCGGACGTCCACCACGAAGCGTGCGCTCGAACCGGCCACCGGATGATGCAGGGTGAAGGTATCCTGACGGGAACTGTAGACGAAGCTGTCCCAGGCCCAGTTGTCGACGAACAGCCCCCCCGTATCCAGGAGTTGCTTTTCCCGATGCAGGCGCACCCGCCCGGTGGTGACCTCGGGATCGCCGACGGGGGTGGCGGCGGAAACGGACATCCGCCGCGGCTGACCGGGCAAGGGCGACGCGGTGGCTTCGTTCTCCCAGCTCAACCAATAGGTCGCGTGGTCGGCATAGGGATGGTTGACGAAATCAAGCCGCTCGGCGGCGGGGTCGAAGCGATCCCGCCAGGCGTCGGGGCCCACGGCGAAAAAGCGCAATTCGTCGTCCAGGTTCCATTCCTGGTCCCCGCCGTCGCGGACCTCGATGGCCACTTCGTTCAAACCGATCCGGTCGGCCTGGTCGGCATCCGGCAGGGTGGGGTCCACATCGACGGCGAAACTCCCGCCGCGAAAAAGGCGCAGCTTCGCCGGGTCCACATCGGTGGTGGCCAGGCCCATGTTGCTGAGCTGGGCTCCGGTGACCCGCACCGGACCGTCGGCCCGCACGTCCAGCCGCAACCAATGACTGGTCAGGCCGAACAATTCCGTTTCGGCCGGTTGCGCCTTGGCGGCCACCCGGGCCTGGCGAGCGGCGCCCTGGCTCAAATCCCGCCACAGGCCCGCATTGAGCAGGCTTTTGACGGCCACCGGGGGAGCCTGATCCCTCGAGGCGGCCTTTCCCAGGTCCAGGGCCTCGGTATAGGAACCCCGACGCGGGTGGCTGATCTCCACGGTCATCGAGGACAGGACCCCGCCCCCCAGGCCCGGCTCGACCAGGAGTTGGGTCAGCGGAACGGAGCGGAAGATGCCCGGATCCGTCACGCGGACGGGAAGCGCGGTGTTGGCACCCTGAGCCGGTTCCTTCCACCAGGAAATATTGGTGACCCGCAGCGTAGGGCTCCGGGTGGTGGGCACAGCCAGGGGATAGCGCAACTGCGGCGGCCCAAAGCGCTCCTGGGCAGGAGCCCGGTCGTTCCCGGTCAAGGGATCCCCCCACTGGATCTGGTCGGCAGTCACCGTCTGCCAGTCGGTCGGTTCCCGCAACAGGGGAATCCGCAGTTGCACCACGGTTCGGTCGGGGCCGGTCTGCAATACCGTGACCACCGATCGGCCCAGAACCACGGTTTCCTGCGCCGGCTCCGCGGCTTGGGCGGCCGGCGGACCTTGCACCCATCCGAGGGCCAGGAAACACCCGACGAAAATGGCGGCCTGCCAGCCCAGGCTCGCGGGCGCCAGTCGGCGGCCGTGGGGCAGCAACCCGGTGTGGGTGGGAAAGACGAAGCGCCGCCGCGAATACAGCCCCAGCTTCTGGAACAGGTTTTCCAGATCCGGCAGCATGCCCCCCAAACCACCCAGAACAGCCGGCAGGGTCGCGAACGGCATCAACAGCAGGA
>PFVX01000035.1:106387-209293 GCA_002790835.1 bacterium CG_4_9_14_3_um_filter_65_15
GCCCGCCTCCGGCGATTTCCACCCGCCAATCGGGGTGGTCATAGTGGGGCAGCATGTCCAGCAAGGCATGCGAAGCGATCCCGGCCAAGGCACCCAGGAGGGGCTGTCCGGTCAATCCGCCGGCCAAGGCGCCGGCCGCAAAATGGGTAAACAGACACATCAGCTCGACTCCCCGGGGGCTGGGCGCTGCGGTTCGCACTTCTCGGCTTCATCCACCAGCATGATGGGGATATCGTCCTGGACCCGATAGCGCAAACTGCAGGCGCTGCAATACAGCCACTGGTGGTTGTCGTCCGGGGTAACGGGGCCCCGACAGGCGGGGCAGGCCAGGATTTCCAGGAGCTTGGCGTCGAGCATGCTCAATCTCTCCTTGCAACGTGTTTCAGGGGACTTACAGCCTCATCATAGTATGAGGGAGCCGACCTGCAAACAGCGTAATGCGCTATGGGGTATAGAAAAAAACAGGCCCGCTCCCCAGGGGAGCCCGGGCCGGGCAGGCGATTGAGCGGATTGTCGGAAAGGCTGGCAATACGTATTCTACCAAAACCCGCAGACTCGGTCAAGCTATTTGCGCCCGGTTTCTTCGAAAACCCCCATGTTGAGGAATTTCCGCATTCTCTGGTCACGCAGTTCATCGGCGTCCAGCCCGTCCAAACGAGCCAGATGGTCCAACAGGGTGACCCGGATCTCCAGGGCCATCGCCTTGTGGTCCCGATGCGCTCCACCCACCGGTTCGGGCAGGATGGCGTCGATGGCCCCGAACTGGAGCGCGTCGGCCGCGGTCAGCTTCATGTTCTTGGCCGCTTCCTTGCTCTTGGCCGGATCCCGCCACAGGATGGCGGCGCAACCCTCCGGGCTGATCACCGAGTAGATGCTGTTCTCCAGCATGAAGATGCGGTCGCCCACGCCGAGGGCCAGGGCTCCGCCGCTGCCCCCCTCCCCGGTCACGACACAGAGGATGGGAACGGGCAGGGAGGCCATTTCGCGCAGATTCCGGGCGATGGCTTCGGCCTGGCCCCGCTCTTCGGCCCCCACGCCGGGATAGGCGCCCGGGGTGTCGATCAGGGTCACCACGGGTCGCTGGAAGCGTGCCGCCATCTCCATCAAACGCAGGGCTTTGCGGTAGCCCTCGGGGTGGGCCATGCCGAAGTTGCGCCGGATGTTGCTCTTGGTGTCCCGGCCCTTCTGGTGGCCGATGATCATCACGGGGCGCTCCCCCAGCTTCGCCATTCCGCCGACGATGGCCTCGTCCTCGCGGAACATGCGATCCCCATGCAGTTCGGTGAATTCGGAACACATGTTCTGGATGTAGTCCAGGGCGGTCGGCCGGCGGGGGTGACGGGCCAACTGCACCCGCTGCCAAGGCTCCAGGCGGGAAAAGATCTCCTTGCCCAGCTTGCTGGCCTTGTCCCGCAGCTTCTGCACTTCCTCGGCGACATCCATGCCGCGCATGGAAGCGGATTCCTGGAGGGCATGGATCTGCTCCTCGAGCTCCACCAAGGGCATCTCGAAGTCCAGCCACACACCCTTTTTCTTCCAGTCCATCGTCGACCTCACAACGGTTGATCGGGTCCGGCCGCGACGTGCAGGCCGGCTGAGCAGTCCGGAGCAAGACATGAGGTTGGCACCCACGCTCGGCGCTGTCAAGCCCGGCCGGAAAACCTCCGCGGACCTTCCGGGGCAACCGGCAGCGCCACCCGCATCCGGATCCGCTGCGCACCCGGCACACCGCGCAGCCTGCGCAGGCTATCCAGCGTCAAGGCCAGGCTCCGGGCTCCGGAGCGCAACAACCAGGTCTTGCCCTCCCGTTCGACCTGGACCACCAATGGAACCGTCTGGGCCAGGGCGGTCACATCCGGCGGAAGATCGGGATCGCCCAGCCCATCCGGGTCGGATTCAGGGACCGGGGTTGCGGGCGAGCCATCCGCTTCCTCAGCCGCCACGACAAGGGGACGCAGGGGGCACGGCTCACCGTATTCCTCGAGCAACCGTCCCAGTTCCTCCACACCGGCGGACCCGCAGTCGGTCAGATCCAGATCGATGCAACACTCGCGGACCCAGCAGCCGAGCACCTCGTCGATGCGGGTCAGGCGGTCGACGACGACCTCCCGGGTGCCGTCGCTGCGCACCTGGATGCGGCCTCCGACGACCAGGACCGAATCGCTTTCCACCAGCTGCCGTGCCTGCTCGTAAAGCCGGGAGTAGACCACCAGGCCGATCACCCCGCTCTTGTCTTCGAAATGGGCGCGGGCATAGACCCGTTTGTGGCGGTCGCGATGCTTGGTGTGCGAGGTGATCACCCCGACGAGATCCACCCAGGCCCCTTCGCTGCGCTGGTGGGCGCCGGTGGTGGTCACGGCCTCCAGGGAATCCAGCAGTTCGCGATACTCCTGGAAGGGATGGCCCGAGAGGAAGAAACCCACAGCCCGCCGCTCGAGGCTCAGTCGCACCAGAGGGTCGAAGGGCTCGGCTTCCAGCAACGAGGGTGTCAACGAGGCGGCCGCCTCCCCCCCGCCGAACAGGGAAGCCTGCCCCTGGGCCCGGTCGCGGGAAGACTTCTGCCCGTAGGCCAGGGCGCGATCCAGGTTCAGCAGCAAACGGCGACGGTGGCCCGGCAAAGCGTCCATGGCCCCGGCATGGATCAGGCCTTCCAGGACCTTGCGGTTGACCTTCTGCAGGTCCACGTTCGCCACCAGGTCGAACAGGTCGGTGAAATCCCGCCCCAGGGCGGAATGGGCCTGACCGACGGCCTCGATGGCCGAGCTGCCCACGCCCTTGATCGCTCCCAGCCCGAAGACCACGTCGCCGTCGCGCACGGTGAATTCGGCGCGGGGCCGGTTGATGTCCGGCGGGCAGATCTTCAGGTCCAGGGCCTTGACCTCGTCGATGAGCTGGGTGACGCGCTCGGCCTTGCGCATCTCCGAGGTCATGGTCGCGGCCATGAACTCGGCCGGATGATGCGCCTTGAGCCAGGCGGTCTGGATGGAGAGCAGGGCGTAGGCCGCGCTGTGGCTCTTGTTGAAGCCGTACTGCGCGAAGAACTCCATCTCCTCGTAGACCTCGCGGGCGACCTTTTCGGCAAACCCCTTGCCCTTGGCCCCGGTCATGAACTTGACCTTCAATTCGCCCATCATCTTCTTGTTCTTCTTGCCCATGGCCTTGCGCAGGGTATCGGCTTCCGCCATGGTGAACCCACCCATGGTCGAGGCGATCTGCATGACCTGCTCCTGATACAGGATCACCCCGTAGGTGTCCCGCAGCAGGGGCTCGAGCACGGGATCCTTGTACTCCACCTTCCTGCGCCCGTGCTTGCATTCGACATAGACCTTGTCCATGTCCGCGCCCAGCGGACCGGGACGATACAGGGCACAGATGGCGGTGATGTCGTCCCAGCACGTGGGCGCCAACTTGCGCACCAGCTCCTGCATGCCGCTGCTCTCGAGCTGGAAGATGCCCACCGTGCGCCCCTCCTGCAGCAGCTGGAAGGTGGCCGCATCGTCGGTGGGAATTTCCGGAGCGGTCAGGCGACGGCCGGTGGTCTCGGCGATCAGGTGCAGGGCCTTGTCGATGACCGTCAGGGTGCGCAGACCCAGGAAGTCCATCTTCAACAGGCCCAGGGTCTCGCTCATCTTCATGTCGAACTGGACGGTGATGTCACCCTTGCTCGACTTGTACAGCGGGGCGTGCTCGATCAGGGGGCTGGGCGTGATCAGCACGCCGGCGGCGTGGATGCCGGTGTTGCGGTTCAGCCCCTCCAGGACCAGGGCGTTGCGCATCAGCTTGGCGTGCAGCTCGGATTCCTTGCCGACTTCCTTCAGCCCCGGCGCCTCGTCCAGGGCCTTGCGCAGGGTGATGCCCACTTCCTCGGGGACCAGCTTGCTGATGCGGTCGCTCTCGCTGAAGCTGAACTCCAGGACCCTGGCCACGTCCTTGAGCACCGCCCGGGCGGCCATGGTCCCGAAGGTGATGATCTGCGAAACGTTTTCCCGCCCGTATTTCTGGGCCACGTATTCGATGATCTGCCCCCGCTTCTCGAAGCAGAAGTCCACGTCGATATCGGGCATGGAAATGCGGTCGGGATTCAGGAAGCGTTCGAAGAGCAACTGGTGACGGATGGGATCGATGTCGGTGATGCCCATGCAGTAGCAAACCAGGCTGCCGGCGGCCGACCCGCGCCCGGGGCCAACGGGAATATCCATCCTTCGCGCGGCATCGATGAAGTCCCAGACGATCAGGAAGTACCCGGCGTAACCCGTCTGCCGGATGATGCCCAGCTCGTACTGCAGTCGTTCGTTCAGTTCGTCGGTGATGGTTCCGTAGCGGCGGTGCAGCCCCTCCTGAGCCAGGTGGGCCAGGTAGTCGTCCGGACCGGTGAACGGTTCGGGAATGGGAAAGGCCGGCAGCAGGAGCTTGCCCAGCTCGAGCTTGAAATCCACCATGTCGGCCACGCGCAGGGTATTCTCCACCGCCTCCGGCCAATCCTGGAACAGCTCGAGCATTTCCTGCGTGGACTTGAAGTAGACCTCGGGGGTGTTGCTGCGCCAGCGGCTGGGATCGTTGAGGGTCTTGCCCGTCTGGATCGCCATGAGGATGTCGTGGGCCTCGTGGTGTGAACGGTCCAGGAAGTGGCAATCGTTGGTGGCGATGATTCCCACTCCGGTTTCCCTGGCGACCTCGGGCATCAGGCGGCGGATCTGGGCCTCCTCCTCGATACCGTGGTTCTGGATCTCCAGGAAGTAGTTGTCCCGGCCCAGGATATCGCGGTAGGCCGCGGCGGCCTCGACGGCGGCCGCCACATTCCCCTGCCGCAGGTGCCAGTTGGGTTCCCCGCTCATGCAGGCGGTCAGGCCGATGATCCCCTCGGCGTGTTCGGCCAGCAGCCGGCGATCGATGCGGGGCCGGTAGTAGAAGCCTTCGAGAAAACCCTTGCTGGAGAGTTTGACCAGGTTGTTGTAACCGGTCGCGTTGCGGGCCAACAGAACCATGTGGAAGCTGCGGTTGCGGACCTTGTCGGGGTTGCGGTCGAAGCGGTCCCGGGTGACGTACGCCTCCATGCCCAGGATGGGTTTGACGCCACGCTTGGTGCACTGCAGGTAAAAATCGACCGCCCCGAACATGTTGCCGTGGTCGGTCAGGGCCAGGGCGTGCTGGCCGTCGTCGGCGGCGCGCTGGGCCATGTCCTCGCACTTCATCGCCCCGTCCAGCAGGGAATAGTGCGAATGGTTGTGCAGATGCACGAACTTTTCGGGCAGGGTCTTGACGGACATGGAGGCGGTTCCGGATGCTTTGGCCCGAGCGATCCCGGGCGGCTCTCCGCAGAGAGACAGCCTGAATCATCCGGGTTGGGTGACTGTTGCATGGTGCCGTGGACCCAGGATAACAGCACGGGGTCTCCGGCACAACCGGGATCAGGGGCGGCAGTGGACCGGGATGCGGCAAGCGGCCGCCAGCCCGCCCCAATCGGCCAATTCCAGGGTCAGAACATGGGGACCCGGCTGCGTGGACGCAGGCAACTCCGCCAGAATTCGGCTGCGCGGCAGATCGGGTTCAACCACCAGCGGTTTTCCGTCCAGGGTCGCCCGGATGGAGGCCGGATCGATCCCCGTGCCCTGCTCGACGATCTCCACCGGAAAAATCTCCCAGCGTGGCGGGGTGATGCCCGGGACGGCCGCAAGGGTCCCCGGACCGATTGCGATCCCCCCATCGGGTCCGTTGGGTAGGACCGGCCGCGGGGGCACCGTGTCCCGGCATACGGAGTACAACCCCGGGGATGTCAGCTGGAAACCCCACTGTCCGGATTCCGCAGCCAGCAGGTCGCCCACCGCCGACCAACGTCGACCATTCCAGCGAAAGACCTGGGCCATATCCGGGATCTCGGCCCCGACCGAGCCGGGAATCTCGACCGGCACCGCTGATTCCAGCGGCCAGTCGGTGGCCAGATAGAATCCCGCCGGCCCGATCGGATCCAGATTCTGGAATTCGGCCTGGGTCCGGGCCGCAGCCGGAAGTTCCACCGCCTTGGACCACAGGACGATCGCTTCGAGGACGGGATCGTTCCGCAGCGGATCCAGAGTCGTCGGGGTCCAGCCGGCGGTCTCGATCCCGGTGGCGAAGAACGGATTCAAGCGGCACCCGGCCAGGTCGCCCTCCGGCATCGCAGGCGGGACCTGAAGGCTGTCCGGTCGCCAGCCCTGCGGGGCGGGGCTCGATCCGGTCACCAGCAAGGGAACCACCACCCGGGCGACGTTGCCGGCGTGATCCACCGCCCGCACCACCAGTTCGTGCCGGCCCGGGGACAGGCCCGCGCCGTCGGGACCCAGGGGCCAGACTGCGCCGGACCGCCCGGGCACGTCCACCGCAGGTCGGCGGTGGAGCCAGCGTTCGCGAGGGGCGAAACCGTCGAACCACTCCAGCCGCGAACGGTTGCCCTGGTCGAAAGCGAACGACGAATTAGCGGCTCGATAGACCTCCTGTCCGTCCAGCGCCACCGTGAGGGTCTCGGGCTCGAGGCGATAGCCGCGAATGTCGACGTATTCGACCACCCGGGCCGTGAAGGCCACCGGGCCGGAGACGGCCAGTGGCGGCAAGGTGTCAGGAAGGGACCCTCCCCCGGGCTCGCCCGTGGTCATGATTCCCCGGATTCCCCCCACCGTCGCCGTCGGGGACATGGGCACCGCATGCAGGGAGGAGATCACGGGCGCGAAGGTATCGGGCAGAGCGAAGCCCTCGATCTGGGGATTCAGCGGATGCTGGTCGGGGTCCCGGACCTCGAAGTGCAGATGGGGTCCGGCGGTGCCGCTCTGCCCCGTCAGCGCCAGCGCCTCTCCCCGCTCAACGGGAATCTCGCCGGGCTGGAAATACAACTCCGTGCGGTAGCGGCCGGAGCGGGAACGGGCCTGGTCGATGCGGGCGCGCAGGGTGTCGTTGAAGCGCGAGAGATGGGCGTAGACATAGGTCCGGCCCGAAGGGGTTTGCAGGTAGACGGCCCGCCCGTAGGCCCGGGCGGTGGCGCGCACGCGGACGATGCTCCCGTTCGCGACCGCGCGCACCACGAAGCCGGTCTCGCCGCGGGTCTTCAGATCCAGGCCGGCGTGGTATCGGCCGGGACGGTATTCCATGAAGCCGCTGGTCAGGAAGCGGGTCGGCAGATCCAGAGGCCAGGCAAGCTCGGTTTCGGCGCCCTGGACGGAGGCCCCCAGGGAGGCCAGGAACATGACCAGATGCAGGATGCGGGCGGACGGCAGGCTCAACTTGGGGCTCCTTCCCTCGATGCACGGACCAATTTACCCCTACAGACAAGGGACGACAAGGCCGATGATCTGCAGTAGGATGGCCGGGGAAAGGATTCCCGCTCAGCCTCTGGGTCTCATCAGGGAGGAAACCATGGCAGATGCGACCAACCGCGTCCCTTCGCCCTCGTCCCAACCCTTGCCCACCATCACCGGCCGCATATTCCTGATCGACACCAACGTCCTGCTGCACGACGCGGACAGCCTGGCGGCTTTCGGTGAAAACAACGTCGTGCTGACGGTGGACGTCCTGGAGGAGCTGGACCGCTTCAAGCGTGAGAACGACGAGAAAGGCCGCAACGCGCGCCGCGTCATCCGCACCATCGACGGACTCCGTGACGGCCGGCCCCTGAGCCAGGGGGTCGAATTGCCCCGAGGCGGACGACTCTACATCCTGGTCCACAACTTCCTGAAGTACCTGCCCGAGGGGATGAATCTCGGGGCGGCGGACAACCGCATCCTGGCCGCCGCGTGCGCCCTGTCGGACGGCGGGGCGAACGTCACCTTCGTGACCAAGGATATCAACGCCCGCGTGAAGGCCGACGCCCTGGGTATCCACGCCGAGGACTTCCTCAACACCAAGGTCAACCTCGACGAACTGTACCAGGGCTGGAGCGAACACGAGGTCACGGCCGCGGCGGTCGACGCCTTCTATCAGGGCGAGACCGTGGCCATCGACGCCGAGTTGCGGCCCAACGAGGGCATCCTGCTCAAGGCAACCGACAACCCCAAGCACACCGCCCGCGGCATCTACAACGCCGCCACCGGAATCATCGAACCACTGAAATACGGCGACAGCCGTCCCTGGGGTCTGAGCGCCCGCAACCTCCAGCAACAATTCGCCCTGGAACTCCTGCTGCGCGACGAGGTGCAGCTGGTGACCATGCTCGGTCAGGCCGGCACGGGCAAGACCCTGCTCGCCCTGGCGGTGGGATTGCAGCTGGTGGCCGAGGAGAAGAAGTTCCGCCGGATCATGGTCTCGCGACCGATCATGCCCCTGGGCCGGGACATCGGCTATCTGCCCGGCAGCAAGGAAGAGAAGCTGAGCAGCTGGATGGAACCCGTCTCGGACAACCTGCAGTTCCTGGTGGATCCCAAGCTCGAGCAGAGCTTCGACAAGGTGCAGTACCTGTTCGATACGGGAGTGGTCGAGGTGGAGGCCGTGACCTACATCCGCGGACGCAGCCTGCCCAAGCTCTTCATCATCATCGACGAGGCCCAGAACCTGACCCCGCACGAGGTCAAGACGGTGGTCAGCCGCGCCGGTGAGGGGGCCAAGGTGGTCCTGACCGGAGACGCCTACCAGATCGACAACCCCTATCTGGACGCATCGTCCAACGGTCTGGTCTACGTGGCGGAGCGGTTCAAGGGTCAACCGATCCACGGGCACATCACCCTGGCCCGGAGCGAACGGAGCGAACTGGCCAGCCTGGCCGCCGAACTCCTATGAGCCGTCGGCCGGCGGGTGCTGGATTTCGTAAATTTGCAGGGCCTGTCGCAGCTGCCCCAGCAGACACCCGTTGGCGCGCTTGACGGCGCGGCTCAGGAAGCGGTCAACCAGTTCCTGATCCTCGCGGGCGGTGGCCGACATGGCCTTCTTTCCCTCGTATTCCCCGAAACACGTTTCCTGCCAGACGATGTCACCGGCGGCGTCACGCAGGGTCATCCGCACTTCGGCTTCGGCGTGATGCTGGGTGGGCATGGGAATGGCTGCGGTGGCCAGGAATCCCAACACCAGGGCCCGACCGATGCGGCCCGATGCATCCTCGCCGAGAGCAGCCCCCAGCCCCGCTCCCATGAGACCGGGCACCAGAAAACTGGCCGGCGTGCGCTTCAGGGTCGCGCCGAGGGAGAGCAGATCCACCGACAGGACGAATTCCGCCTGCCCCGGGAATGCCACGAGATCGACGAGCTGGGTCTGGTCCAGATCCTGCGCCAGAGCCAATCCGTAGACCTCGGTCACCGGTTGGGCCCACGCGTCCTGTTTGGGGTAGGTGATGGTAAAGAAATGTCCGCTGCCTTCGCGCTGCTCGGGCGACCGCATATCCGTCACCTTGTCGATGTAGAGAGTCGGGGTGCGCCATACCCCCTGACTGAAGTCGATCTGCTCGTCGGGGTAGTGGAATTCGATCTTGGTCCCGCCGCAACCGACCAGCAACAGCCCGGCTGCGACCACCGCCGCCAGCAGCCAGGGCCGTCGACGGGATCGAGAGGATCGGTTCATTTCGGACATGGGTACTCCCATGGGTTTGGGGTTGGCATCAGGAATTAATTTATGACTTCGGAACCTCCAGGACCAGACCCCGTCGCAAGCCCAGCAGTTCCGCCGCGCTTCGGGAGCGCACGCCGATCTCCAGGGTGCCGCCGCTGCCCCAGTACCAGAACGGGGTTTCTCCCGCGGATTCCCCGTAGGTGAGCACGGGGCCGGAAATGACTTTTCCTTCCAGGGAAATCCGGCCGGTGGCTTGGGCACGGCGGCCGTCCGCGCTGTCTTGATCCAGATCGCTGATCGCATTGCCGAAGCGGTCGATCCAGACGATGCACGGAGCTTCCGAGCGGGCTTCGGCGGGCATTCGACCCAGGTCATCCCTGCCTGCGGGTCGCCCCACCTGCTCCAACGGGACACCGGCTGCAAGATGGGCGGCCGCCGGGGCGAACACATCCCGCCCATGGAACGTGGTCGAGATCTCCCCGGTGAGTGGATGCCCTTGGTATAACGGACGGTCAAGAATGACGACCCGCAGATCGTCTCGCGCGGTGAGAAATTCCAGCAGCCCGTTTCCCGGCCCCACATAGAACGACCCGGCGCTCGCACAGGCCACGGCAGGGCGCAGGGTGCCCACTCCGGGATCGACCACCGCCAGGTGAACGGTGCCGGCGGGCCAGGTCGCGCTGGCCCGGCAAAAGAACCACGCCGCCGCGGCAACATCGTGCGGAGGCAGGTCGTGCCCCAGATCGACGGCTGATCCCACAAAATCCGGATAACGCGACCACACCGAGGCCAGCACTCCACGCACCTGGGCCACCCAGGGATCCCGTTGTCCGAAATCGGTGGTCAGGGTAACCAGGCCCCTCACGCTTCGACCTCCTCGGTGTGTCCGGGTGTCCACCCCACCCGCCACAGGATCCCCATCAGGACCATGGCCCCGACCGCCAGGGAAAGCCAAGGCGACAGGCCGAATCCGGCGGGCAGATACCCGCACACCACCGCGACTGCGGCCACCGTCAGGGCGTAGGGAAGCTGGGTCCGGACATGATCCACGTGGTCGGATCCCGAGGCGAGGGAGGACATGATGGTCGTGTCGGAAATGGGCGAGCAGTGGTCGCCGAAAACGGCTCCGGCCATGACCGCACGCACGGCCGCCAGATGGATGACCGAAACCACCTCGGGTGTGTAACCCGCCTGGGCGGGAAGTTCACGGCCCAGGGGATAAACCAGGGGCATGAGAATGGCCATGGTCCCCCAGCTCGTTCCCGTGGCGAAACTGACGGCGGCGGCCAGCAGGAAGACCACGCTGGGCAGCAGCCTCGCCGACAGCAGTCCCGTGGCGGCCTGGACCAGGAACCCGGCCGTATCCAGCTCCGAGCAGACCGCACCCAGGGACCAGGCCAGGACCAGGATCGTCACGGCGATGAGCATGGCCCGGCAGCCTTCGCTGAACCCCTCCATGGTCTGCCCCAGGGTCAGGCGACGGGAGCCGGAGACCAGGATCACGGCCAGGGCCGCCCCGGCCACCGAGGCCCACATCAGGACCTTGAAACTGTCGGCATGATTGAGGATCTCGCGCAGGCCCGGGTTGGCGAGTCCCGCCTGCCGCGCCGCGTCGAGGCCGCCGAAGTAGAGACCCAGCGCCGTGGTCAGGATCACTGCCAGGATGGGCAATCCGGCCAGCAACGGGTGGGCCTGCCCCCGTCCCGGCTCGGTTCCTTCGGGACCGGTCTCGACGCCCGGAAGATCGCTGGCCGGCTTGGCTCCGGGCGCCCACAACTGGCCCGTGCGCCATGCCCGCTGCTCCGCGCGCGCCATGGGGCCGAAATCCCGGCCGGTCAAGCTGACCAGGTAGACGAAGAACAGGGTCAACAGGGGATAGAAACTGAAGGGAATGGTGCGCAGGAAAAAGGTGTAGGCCGCTCCCCCGTCTCCGAGGCGGGCCATGGCGTCCTGGATCAGACCCACCTCGAAACCGATCCAGGTGGAGACCACCGCCACCGAAGTGACCGGGGCCGCCGTGCTGTCCACCAGCCAGGCCAGCTTCTCCCGGGATATGCGCAGGCCGTCGGTGAGCGGGCGCATGGTCGAGCCCACCAGCAAGGTGTTGGCGTAGTCGTCGAAGAAGATCACCGTCCCCATGGCCGCCGTGGACGCCTGCCCGCCGCGTCTTCCGGTCACCGTGCGCCGCAGACCGTGGACGATACCCGCGGTGGCTCCACTTCGCGACAACACCCCCACCATTCCGCCCAGGATGGTTGAGAACAGGACGATGGAAGCGTGGTCCGGGTCAGCCAGCGCGCGCACGAAGTACGTGTCCCCCATTCTCAGGGTCGCGGTGAAGGGGCTGCCCGTCAGCAGCAAGACCCCCGTCCAAACCCCGAGCACCAGGGCCACGATGACCTGACGGGTCCACAGAGCCAGACCGATCGCCAGCACCGGGGGCAACACCGACCACCAGCTTCCGGCGGACACCCTGGCCGACGCTTCCGGGGCCCCCGTCCCCGCAGCCAAGGCCCCTCCGGCGAGGGCGAGCAGAAGGATCAACGGAGCGACAAGGCGCCGGCGCAAGGAATCGTCGCGACCGATCATCCGCACGGGTCGCTCCTTCCGCCGATCACCGTCAGCATGGCGGCGTGCAGTTCGCCCGGCGCGGCCAGGATATCCGCATGGGGCAATTCCTCGCTTTCCCCCGAAACCCGGGTGACGGTGACGCCGCATTCGCGCGCCACCAGGGTCCCCGCTGCGCAGTCCCAGGGCCGCAAACGAAACTCCCAGTAACCGTCCAGACGGCCCGCGGCCACGTGACAAAGATCCAGGGCGGCGCTGCCGGCCCGGCGGACTCCGTGGCAGGGCGCCTGCAGCAAGGCCCGCACCAGGTCCGTGTTGCGGGAAACGAGTTCGTCACGCACGTAGGGAAAGCCGGTGGCCAGCAACGCGGCATCCAGCGGCACCCCCTGCCGCACGGGCAAGTCGCGAACCTTTCCCGTGCGCAGGGACATCAACTGGGCCCCGTAGCCGCGGGCGGCCAGATAGCACTCGCCAAGGGCGGGCGCGCAGACCGCGGCCAGGGCCAGGCCTTGCGCGTCCTGCGCGCCGATGGAGACGCAGTAGAAGGGGTAACCGTGGGCGTAGTTGGTGGTCCCGTCGAGAGGGTCGACATACCAGGTGCGGTCGCCGTGGCCGGGATGGCTTCCGGATTCCTCGGCCACCACCGGCTCCCCGGGAAACAGCCGGGCCAGCCCGCTGAGGACCAATTCTTCGCTGCGCCGGTCGGCCTCGGTCACGAATTCGGTGCCGGCCTTGCCGGCCACCGCAAGAGCTCCCGACAAGTCGTCCCCCAGGACGGTCCCCGCTTCGAGGGCGAGGTCCCGCAGGGCGTCCCGATCGCTTGGCAAAGTCGTTTCCGGCAAGGTCGGCCTCCATTGGTTCCGTATTCATCCACCGGTTGGAGATATTAGGGCACCATGCTGACCTGGACAACGGCATTCCTGTTGACAACACCCCGGCTCACTTTAAGTTGTAGGCAGGTTGCAACGCTTGGGGAAATCGAAAGGATGTTCATGAAGGACAAGATTATGGCGGTCCTGGACGAGATCCGGCCCGCCTTGCAGAACGACGGCGGGGATGTCGAATTCATCGACTTCAACGACGGGGTGGTCATCTTGCGTCTGACCGGCGCCTGCGGCAGCTGCCCCATGAGCACCATGACTCTCAAGCAGGGTATCGAAGCCCGTCTGAAGTCCAAGGTGCCCGAAGTGGTCTCCGTGGAGCAGATCTGACTTGGCTGCCTGCGCCGGAATCGACTTCTACCGCCTGGACGAAACCCTCTCGGACGAGGAACGCTCGGTCCGGGACGTGGTGCGCGCTTTCGTCGACCGCGAATTCCTGCCCCTGGTCCGCGAACACTTCCTAGCCGGGACCTTCCCCACCGATTTGATCCCCCGCCTCGGGGCCCTGGGTCTGCTCGGGGCTTCGGTGCAGGGGCCCGATTGCCCGGGCCTCAGCCATACCATGTATGGTCTGATCTGCAGGGAACTCGAGCGGGGCGACAGCGGTCTGCGCAGCTTCGTTTCGGTGCAAGGCAGCCTGGTGATGTGGCCCATCGCCACCTTCGGCAGCGAGGAGCAGAAACAGCGCTGGCTACCGGAGCTGGCGGCGGGCAAGAAGATCGGTTGTTTCGGGCTGACCGAGGCGGACCACGGATCCGATCCCGGCGGCATGGCCACCACGGCGGTGCCCGACGGCGGCGGTTGGATCCTGCACGGCGGCAAGCTCTGGATCACCAACGCCGACCTGGCCGACGTGGCCGTGGTCTGGGCCCGGGGCCCCGAAGGCGTGTCGGGTTTCCTGATCGAGAAGGGAACTCCCGGATTCACCACCGCCCCCATCAAGGGGAAATGGAGCCTCCGCGCCAGCGACACCGGGGAACTGGTATTCGACGAAGTCCGGCTGCCCGAATCATGTCGCCTGCCCGGAGCCCGCGGCCTGAAGGCCCCCTTGTCCTGCCTCAACGAGGCCCGGTACGGAATCGCGTGGGGCGCAGTGGGAGCGGCGTGCGACTGCTACGACACCGCCCTGCGCTATGCGGGCCAGCGGCATCAATTCGACCGGCCGTTGACCGGCTTCCAGCTGGTCCAGGCCAAGCTGGTGACCATGCTCACCGAGATCACCAAGGCCCAGGCTCTGACCCTGCAACTTGGCCGCCTGAAGGACCGCGGGGTCAACGAGACCCCCCTGGTCTCCCTCGCCAAGCGCAACAACGTGGACATGGCGCTCGATTGCGCGCGCACGGCCAGGGATATCCTGGGCGCAGCCGGGATCACCGACGAGTTCTCCCCCGGCCGTCACATGGCCAACCTGGAATCCGTGAGAACCTACGAGGGAACCCACGACATCCACACCCTCATCGTGGGCGCGGGCATCACGGGGCAAAGCGCATTCCGCTGATCGTCAACTATCTGCGGAATAGATATTTAGACCCTTGATATTCACAAATTCCATGAGGCCATAGCGGCCCAACTCCCGGCCCAGGCCGCTCATCTTGACGCCCCCGAAAGGCATCCGCGGGTCGGATTTGACGATGGAGTTGACGAAAGCCGTCCCGCACTCCAGGCGACGGGCGACCACCTCACCGCGCTCCAGGTCCCGGGTCCACACACTGCCGCCCAGACCGAACTGCGTCGCGTTGGCCAAGGCCACCGCTTCGGCTTCGTTGTCGAAGGCCACCACCGGTGCGATCGGACCGAAGACTTCCTCCCGAAAGACCCGCATCTGGGGGGATACGTCCGCCAGGACCGTGGGCGCAAAGAAGCTGCCGGGACGGTCGATCCGGCTACCCCCCGTCAGAAGGCGGGCGCCGAGCTTCACCGCATCGGCCACGAATTCAGCCAGCCGCGCCAATTCGGCGGAGTTGGCGATGGCCCCCACCCGGGTGCCCTCGTCCAGCGGGTCTCCGACCTTCAGCGCCGCCATGGCCGTGGCCATGCGCTCGGCGAATTCCGCGGCCAGCGGTCTCGCCACGATGAAGCGCTTGGCGGCGATGCAGCTCTGGCCGGTGCAGAGCATGCGCCCGGTCACCGCCCCCTGCACGGCCTGGTCCAGGTCGGCGTCCTCCAGCACCACGAAGGGGTCGCTGCCGCCGAGTTCCAGCACGACCTTCTTCAGACCGGTGGCCGCCATTTGCGCCACCTGGACACCGACCCGGGTGGAGCCCGTCAGGGACACGCCCCGGACCTCGGGACGTTCCAGCACGGACTGCACTCCCTGGTAGTCGGCAACCAGGCTCTGGAAGACGTGTTCGGGAAAGCGGGCCTCAGCGAAGAGTTCGGCGAGGGCCAACCCGCATCCGGTCACGTTGCTGGCGTGTTTGAGGATGCTGGTGTTGCCGGCGGTCAGGGTGGGAACGGCAAAGCGCAGGGCCTGCCAGTAGGGATAATTCCAGGGCATGATGGAAAGCACGATGCCCAGGGGCTGGAAGATGACCCGGTGCTCCAGGCCGTCCGCCTGCACCGTCCTGTCGGCCAACCAGCCGGGCGCGCGCTCGGCGTAGAAATCGCACAGCCAGGCGCACTTTTCCACCTCGGCCAGGGCCTCGGTGAGGGGCTTACCCATCTCCGTGACCATCAGTCGCGCATGCCGATCGGCGCCGAGGCGAAGTCTTTCGGCCAGGGGCTTCAACAATTGCGCCCGTTCACCGCAAGCCACGTCCCGCCAGCGGGAAAAGGCCGCCCGGGAACGATCCACGACCGCCTGCACCTCGCCCGCCGACTGGAGCGCATAGGTCTGCAGCTCTTGTCCCGTGGCGGGGTTGACGGTGGTAATCGCCATTGGTCGTCCGTCCTAGAAACTGATCTGGCGGAACACGATTTCGGCCCCCCGGTGGAAAGCCTCCGGCATCACGCCGAGATAGATGATCAAAAACGCCAGCAGGCCAGCAGCCGCCACCGAGACCCATTCGGTTCCCTGGTAGGAATCCTCCGCCGTGTCATGCATGTACATCACCACGATGACCCGCAGGTAATAGTAGACCGAGATCAGGGAATTGATCACGCCGATGATGGCCAGAGGAATGAGGCCGGCTTTCACCACCACACTGAAGATGTAGAACTTGGCCATGAAACCGACCATGGGCGGAATTCCCGCCAGCGAGAGCATGGCCACCGCCAGGGTCGCGGCGGCAACCGGTTGGCGCCGGCTCAGTCCGGCGTAACGGCTGATCTGGTCCCCGTCCACACCGGGCTCGGTCCCCATCACGTTGATGATCCCGAAGGCGGCCAGATTCATCAGTGCGTACCCGACGAGGTAGAACAGCAGCGCCGCTCCCCCCTCCTCCACGATGCCCTTGGCGCGGGCCATCATCTCGGGTCCGCCGAGGGCGGGAGCCAGGATGGCGACGATGCCCAGCAGCAGGTATCCGGCGTGGGCGATGCTCGACCAGGCCAGCATGCGTTTGATGTTGCCCTGCACCAGGGCCACGATGTTGCCCAGGCTCATGGTCAGGACCGCCAGCACCGTCAGCACCGGGTACCAGGCGAAGGCCAGCATGGGCTCGGTCAGCAGGACGAACCGCAGCAGGATGGCGAACCCGGCGGCCTTGATGGCGGTCGCCATGAAGCCGGTGACATAGGCGGGAGCGCCGTCATAGACATCCGGGGTCCACATGTGGAACGGAACCATGGCGACCTTGAACCCGAAGCCGACCAGCATCAGGCCCGTGCCCAGGGTCAGGAAAGGCATGGGGGCGCTTCCGGAATGCAGCGCGGCCGCGATCTGGTCGAACCCCGTCCCTCCGCAGGCGCCGTAGACGAAGGCCACACCCATGAGGAAGAAGGCGGAACTGAAGCCGCCCAGCATCAGGTACTTGAAACCGGCCTCGCTGCTGGGCGCGTTGCCGCGCACTCCCCCCGCCAGGACATAGGTGGCCAGGCTCATGGTCTCCAGCCCCAGGTAGACCGTGAGCAGGTCGTTGGCCGCCGCCAGCACCATCATACCCAGGATTGCGAACAACAAGAGGGGGTAGAACTCGGGGCGATAATTGCCGTCGCGATCGAAGATGCCGGTGGCGAAGATGGTGGTCAGCACACCGATGACCACGAACAGGTAGGTGAAGAACCGGGAAAAATTGCCGAGCAGGAGCAAGCCGTTCAGGACCGGCCCTTCCGGAGTTCCGCTGGTGGTCTGAACCACGATCACGCTGAGCAGGACCAGCAGGACCAGATAGGACAAGTGGTCCTTGCGCAGGGTCTTGACCAGGGCGTCGGTCACCATCACCAGCAGTCCGCCGCCGGCGACGATCAAAAACGGCAGCAGGGCAGCGATCTCCCGGCCAAAGTCGGGAATGGCAAGGTCATTCATCGCAGATCCTCCGCATCTGAATTCACCAGGAGAATGGCAGGGGCACCCTCTTCCCCGCCGCCGGGGATGGCCGCATGACCGGCCGGGCTATGGGGCACCAACTGGGCCTCCAGGGGGGCCAGGACCTTTTGGATACTCAAATCGACCTTGTCCAGGACCAGGCCGGGATGGACGCCGAGCACGAACATGAAAACCAGCAGGGGCACCAGGACCACCACCTCGCGCCAGGACAGGTCAGGCAGGTTCTTGTTGGCGTCGTTGGCCAGCCGGCCGAAGAAAACGCGCTGCACCATCCACAGCATGAAGAAGGCGCCCAGGACCACGCCCGTGGCGGCCAGGATCGCCATGACCCGCGCCGCCGGCAGGAATTCGCTGGTGAAGGTTCCCAGCAGGATGGTGAACTCGCCCACGAAACCGGCCAACCCCGGCAGGCCGATGCTCGCCAGGGTGGCGATCATGAAAAACGTCGCATACAACGGCATGACGTGGGCCAGACCGCCGAACTCGGAGATCTCCCGGGTATGCCTCCGCTCATAGATCACGCCCACCAGGAGGAACAGGGCCCCCGTGCTCAGGCCGTGGGCCAGCATCTGGAAGACCCCGCCGGCCACGCCCAGGGAGTTCAGGGAGAAAAGGCCCAGCACGACGAAACCCAGGTGGCTGACCGAAGAGTAGGCCACGAGCTTCTTGATGTCCGGCTGCACCAGGGCGACCAGGGCTCCGTAGATGATGCCGATGACGGCCAGGATGCTGACCGCAGGAGCGAAGTAGGCCACACCCTGGGGAAACAGCGGCATGGCGAAGCGCAGCATGCCGTAGGTCCCCATCTTGAGCAGGACACCGGCCAGCACCACCGAGCCCGCGGTCGGGGCCTCGACGTGGGCGTCGGGCAGCCAGGTGTGCAGGGGAAAGACCGGCACCTTGATGGCGAAGGCCAGGAAGAAGGCGGCAAAGAGCCACAGCTGCGCGTTGTGTTCCAGGTTCAGGTTCAGGAAAGACGTCAGCTCCATGCTGCCGGACTGGAAGAAGAGGTACAGGATGCCCACGAGCATGAACACCGAACCGACCATGGTGAAGATGAAGAACTTCACCGCCGCGTAGATGCGCCGCTGCCCACCCCAGATCCCGATGATGAAGTACATGGGGATCAGCATCGCTTCCCAGAAGACGTAGAACAGCAGCATGTCCCGGGCCAGAAACGTGCCCAGCATGGCAGTCTGCAGCAACAGGAAGAAGGCCAGGAATTCCCGCACGCGGCTGGTGATGGCCTTCCAGGTGGACAGGATGATCAAGGGCCCCAGGAAGGTGGTCAGCAGGGCGAGAACCAGGCTGATGCCGTCGCAACCCAGGTGATAGCTGACCTGACCGTTGCCGATCCAGGCCACGCGTTCGACGAACTGGTCGTCTCCGCGGGCGGCGTCGAAATGGAACCACAGGTGCAGGGACAGGACGAAGTCCACCAGGGATACCGCCAGGGCGAATATGCGGGCCGGGCCTTCCCTGCGCCCGAACAGCCACAGCGCCACCGCTCCCAGCAGAGGCACGAACGTGACCCAGGTCAGGATGTGGTCGGTAATCATAGCCAAAACCGGGTCCTCCTAGCTGGAGAAACTGAGATAGAGTACAAAGACGGCCACCCCGATGGTGAACGTCCAGGCGTAGAACCGGATCATTCCATTCTGGAACAGGCGCAAAACCGACCCGAGCAGGTAGACCACCAGGGCGCTCCCGTTGACCAGCAGGCCGTCGATCAGGCCCGCGTCCACGCTCTTCCACAACACCTGCCGGCTGAAACGGTAGCCCGGCCGGATGAACGCCGCGTCGTAGGCCTCGTCGACGTAGTACTTGTTCAACAGCACGCGATAGACGAAACCACCGCCGGCCTTGCGGAACGAGTCGGCGATTGCCGCACGTCGGTAGTAGACGAACCAGCCCAGGATCAGGCCCAGCACGGCCCAGAGCACCGAGACCACGGCCAGGGTCCATTCCATGGTGCTGTCGGCGGCATGATGCGCGACGGCGCCGTGGGCGGCCACGCCGTGTTCCCCCACCGCGAAGACGGGCGCGAGCCAGTTTTCGAACCAGGCGCCCCCACCCATGAAGTGGGGCCAGCCGATCCAGCCACCGACCACCGACAAGACCGCCAGGATCACCAGGGGCCCGGTCATGGTCGCGGGTGATTCGTGGATGTGGCTGCGCACCTCGCTGCTGGCGCGATTCTCGCCGAAGAAGGTCAGGACAACCAGGCGCATCATGTAGAACGCGGTCAATCCGGCGGCAAGGAAACCGATGGCCCACAACACGGTGTTGCCGCTTTCCCAGGCCTTCCACAGGATCTCGTCCTTGCTGAAGAATCCCGCCAGCGGAAACACGCCGGCGATGGCCAGGGTGGCGGTCATGAAGGTGGCGTAGGTGACGGGCAGCTTGCTGCGCAGCCCGCCCATGACGCGCATATCCTGCTCGTTGCTCATGGCGTGGATCACCGACCCGGAACCGAGAAAGAGCAGGGCCTTGAAGAACGCGTGGGTCATCAGGTGGAAGATTCCCACGGTGAAGGCCCCCACGCCGCAGGCCAACATCATGTAGCCGAGCTGGCTGACGGTGGAATAGGCCAGGACCTTCTTGATGTCGTTCTGGGTCAAGGCGATGGTCGCGGCGAAGATCGCCGTCACCGCCCCCACGGCGGCGACCACGGCCATGGCGGTGGGCGAAAGCACGAACAGGAAATTCAGGCGCGCGATCATGTACACGCCGGCGGTCACCATGGTGGCGGCGTGGATCAGGGCGCTGACGGGAGTCGGGCCGGCCATGGCATCGGGCAGCCAGATGTAGAGGGGGATCTGCGCCGACTTGCCCGTCGCACCGAGGAACAACAACAGGCAGATACCGGTGGCCGCCGGAGCCAGCAGGTGGGCGTGGTGCTGCAGGATGGCGAAGCTGAACACGCCCTCCCCCGGCGCCAGGTGCGGGAGCAGGTTCGCGCCGATGAGGAACAGGCCGATCAGGAAACCGAAATCGCCGATCCGATTGACGATGAAGGCCTTCTTGCCCGCCGAGGCGTTGGCCTGGTCGTTGAACCAGAAACCGATCAGCAGGTACGAACAGAGTCCCACCCCTTCCCAGCCCACGAAGAGCATGACCAGGTTCTCGCCGAGCACCAGGGTCATCATGGCGAAGACGAACAGGTTCAGATAGGCGAAGTACCTCTGGAAGCCGTCGTCGTGGGCCATGTAGCCCAGGGAGTAGATGTGGATCAGGAAGCCCACGCCGGTCACCACCAGGGCCATGACCGCGCTGAGGGGATCCATGGCGAAGCCGATGTCCACATGGAATCCGCCGATCTGCAGCCAGGTACCCAGGATGTCGTTCACCACCCGGGCCTCGGCATCCATGCCCGTCAGGCGCAGGAAGACGACGACCGACAGCCCGAAGCTCACGCCGATGGCGGCGCAGGCGATGAACCCGGAGACCCGCTTGGCGAGACGCCTGTTCAGAAGACCGTTCACCACCGCCCCCAGCAGGGGCACCAGCACGATCCAGCGCAATAGGATTTCACTCTGCACGGTTCTACTCCATCAGGGTCTTCAGGTCATCGACGTTGACGGTGCGGCGACGGCGGTAGATCTCCACCAGGATCGCCAGACCGATGGCCGCTTCGGATGCGGCCACGGCGAAGTTCATCAGCACGAAGACGTGCCCGCCGGCATCACCGTGCAGGCGCGAGAAGGCCGCGAAAACGATGTTCACGGCGCAGAGCATCAATTCGATGCACATCAGCATGACCAGGGCGTTGCGACGAACGACGAACCCGACCATACCGGTCAGGAAAACCAGCCCCGCCAGCACGAGGTAGTGGGTCAGGGTTATTTCCACGGCAGTTTCCTTTCCCCACGACCCACGGCCAGTGCGCCGATGAGGGCCACCAGCAGGATGATGGAAATGAGCTCGAAGGCCAGCAGGTAGCGCCCCAGCAGCAGGGTCGCAACCTGGACCACGGAACCGAATCCCGGTGCGGGCGCCCCGGCGAATCCCACCATCCGGTCACCGCGCAGGAAACCGGCGAGCATGATCAGCACGGCCGCGGGCGGCGCCGCGATCAGCGGCCAAAGCGCCGGGTGCATGAGCCGACGTTCACCGTCCATGACCGGCCCCTGCAGCATCATGATCACGAACAGGAACAGCACCATGATCGCCCCGGCGTAGACGAGCACCTGCATGACGGCCAGGAAGGTCCCGCCCAGCACGGCGAAAATCCCGGCGGCCGACAGGAACGCGAAGACCAGCCACAGGGCCGACACCACCGCGCTGCGCTGCACGACCATCATCACCCCGCCCAGCAGCAGCAACGACCCGCAGAACCAGAACAGCAAACCTTCCATGACCAGCCTTTCGGCCGACGGGCTACAGGGTCCCGTCGGTGGTGTTGTTCAGCAGGAATTCCTTGTCCACCAGGAAACTGCTGCGCTTGTCGGCGGCGATCTCGTAGATCCCCGTGTCCATGCGGATGGCGTCGCAGGGGCAGGCCTCCTCGCAGAGGCCGCAGTACACGCAGCGCAACAGGTCGATATCGAAAGTAGCCGGATACTTCTCGATACTCGGGTCCGGATGCTCGGCGGCCACGATGTCGATGCAGTCGGCCGGGCACGCGGTCGAACACATCTGGCAGGCCACGCAGCGCGGCGAACCGTCCTCGCGCTTCATCAGACGATGGCGACCACGGAAACGGTCGCTGTAGACCCGCTTCTCCTCCGGGTACTGCATGGTCGGCATATCGGCGGTATGCAGGATGTTGTGCAGCAGGTGACGGATGGTTACGCCCAGGCCGCGGAGAATCTCCGGAAAGTAGAGTTTCTCCCGGAAACTCCGCTTCTTGGCTGCGGTACCGATGGGCAATCCTTCGAAACTCATAGCGCTCCCTATCCTAGACGACGGCCATGACCAAGGCGGTGACCAGGAGGTTGGCCACGCCCAACGGCAACATGACCTTCCACCCCAGATTCATGAGCTGATCGTAACGGAATCGCGGCAGGGTCCAACGGACCCAGATGAACAGCCAGGCGAAAAAGACGAGTTTGAACAGGAAGACGCCCACCTGGGCCAACGAGGCGAAGACCTCGGCACCGGCCGATCCCACGGCCCAGGGCTGGCGCGTCAATCCGGCGGCGGCCGCCAGGCCGATGATCAGCCACAGCCCCGCTCCCAGGCCCGGTTCCCGATCCCGGGCGTCCTGGAACTTCCCGCGCTCGCGGCTTGCCCGTCGCAGAAAGGCAAAGGCGATGAGCAGGGACATCACCAGGGTGAAGATCAGGGTTCCGGTCAACAGCAACCCCGCATGGGACTCGAGGGCCGGTCGCGGCAGCCAGGGAACCTGATAGCCGCCGAAATACAGCGTGGAGATGAGCGCCGCACCGATCACCATGTGCGCGTACTCGGCCATGAAGAAAAGGGCGAACTTCATCGAGCTGTATTCCAGGTGATACCCGGCCACGATCTCGGACTCGCCCTCCGGCAGATCAAAGGGGTTGCGGTTGGTCTCGGCGTAAACCGTCGTGATGAAGAGCAGGAAACCCAGCGGCTGGACGACGACGCCCCACATGGGAATGAAGCCCCACAACAGGGCGCCCTGCCCCGCGGTGATGTCGGTGACGCGCAGGCTGCCGAAGACGAGCATGAGCCCCAGCAGGGCCAACCCCATGTTGATCTCGTAACTGATCATCTGGGCGGTCGCCCGCAGTCCCCCCAGGAAGGTGAACTTGTTGTTGGCGGCCCAGCCGGCCAGGACCACCCCGTAGGTCCCCAGGCTGGCCACGGCCAGGATGTAGAGCATCCCCACGTCCAGATCGGCCACCACCAGGGGAATTCGCCGACCGGCCACGGTCAGGAAGTCGCCGAACGGAATGACCGCATAGGTACTCAGCGCAACGGTCATCACGAGCCACGGCGCCAGGTTGTAGAGGGCGCGGTGCCGGTTGGTCGGGGTGACGTCCTCCTTGAACAGGAGCTTGAACACGTCGGCGACGGGATGGACCAGGCCGGCCAGGCGCACGCCCAGAATGGCGGCCCGGTTGGGACCGGTGCGGTCCTGGATGTAGGCCGCACCCTTGCGTTCCATCCAGATCAGGACCACCACCATGCCCATGATAAGGGCGAACATGAAGCCGATCTTGGCCAGCGCTTCATAGACGATGGTCATTGTTCACCCCCGCCGGGCACGTAACCCTGTTCGGGCATCCGATCCATGTCCAGTTCCCCTTCGCTCAGGACGGAAGTGACAAGATCCTGCCGCACGGCGCGCAGGCTTTGCGGTCCGGACCCGTCGTGGGCCAGGGCCTGAATCTCAGCCAGGATCCGCCACACGTCGCGCACGGCGCCCGGTCTGGCCACGGCCTGGGCGAAGCCCTGCCAACGGCCTTGCCGATTGACGAAAGTGCCGGCCTTCTCGGCCCACGCGGCACCGGGCAGGGCCAGGGCGGCCGCCTGGACGGTGGGGCCGTCGTGGGTGGCGATGGCAATCAGGTTCGCGCATTGCGCCAAGGCCCCCGCCACGGTTTTGTCGCGCCCGGGGTCTCCGCCCAGCACCAGAACCGGCCCGCCGGCCGCGCCGACCCGTGCAGCCAGGTCCGCAGCGCCCAGCTCCGTGATCCCCAAGGAGGCCAACCCCTTGCGGTTGGGTGAACGGTCGCCATCCAGCAGGATGTCGTCGCCGCTGCCGCGATCCAGGTCGTGCGGACCCGAGACCACGGCCGCAGGGTCAGCCAGATCCCGCGCCAGGTACATCTCTTCAAGGCTGGCGTGGGGGCCGATGACCACCAGGGCCGGTGAGCGTCCCTGGAGCATCCCGGCCAATGCGCCGGAGGCCTCGGCCCAGGTCAGGTCCTTGCCGTCCCGCACGGGTTGGAGCAAACGGCGCTCGTCGTGCACGGCCTTGTAGGTCATGCGCCCGCGATCGCACATCCAGGAGCCGTTGACCTGCGGGTTGCGCAGGGGCTTGAGACGGAAAACCCTTCCCCCTTCGTGATCGATGCGCACGTTGCATCCGGTGGCGCAACCGGGGCAGACACCGCGGGCGCTCTTGAGCATCCATACCCGTTTGGCGAAGCGGAAATCCCTACTGGTCAACGCCCCGACGGGACAGATGTCCACCGTGTTCAGGCTGTAGTTGTTGTCCAGCTCCACGCCGGGAGCCACGTCGAGTTCGGCCCGGTCCCCGCGATTGAAGATGCCCAGCTCGCCGGTGCCCGTGACCTCCTGACAGAAGCGCACGCAGCGGCTGCACAGCACGCAGCGTTCCTGGTCCAGGATGACCTGCGGTCCGATGACCTTGACCTTGCGCTTGTTGACCTTCGCCGCCATCTCCACCTTGGATTCGTAGAGGCCGAAATCCATGTACTGGTCCTGCAGCCCGCACTCGCCGGCCTGGTCGCAGATGGGGCAGTCCACCGGGTGGTTGATCAGGTGCATTTCCAGGATCTGCTGGACCGCCTGAGTCACCTTCTCGCTGCGGGTCCGCACGACCATGCCGTCGCGCACGCCGGTGTTGCAGGCGATGGTCAGCTTGGGCATGCCTTCCACTTCCACCTGGCAAAGCCGGCAGACGCCGGCCACCGGCAGGTCCGGGTGGTAGCAGAAATGCGGCAGGGCCTCACCCCGCGCCTCGCGGCAGGCATCGAACAGGCTCGTCCCGTCGGGGAACTCGAATTCCTGGTCGTCGATGGTCAGCTTGGCCATTGCGTCACTCCTGCTCGCCGCGCGGCCAGCGGGTCTGGGGCCCGGCGACGGCGGTTTCCCGGATGAGGGCCTCGAATTCGGGGCGGAACTTGCCGAGGAAGCTACGCATGGGCATCACGGCGGCATCCGCCAAGGGGCAGATCGTCAGCCCCGCCATGCCGTTGCAGACATACGCCAGAAGGTCGAGATCCTCGGCCGTGCCTTCGCCCCGGCGCAACTTCTTGACGATGCGGTGCAGCCAACCGGTGCCTTCGCGGCAGGGGGTGCACTGCCCGCACGATTCGTCGTAGTAGAAATGCATCAGGACCTGGATCAACTCCACCATGTCGCAGCTCTCGGGAATGACGATCATGCCGCCGGAGCCCAGCATGGTGCCGGCCTGCTGCAGGGACTCGTAGTCCAGGTTGACGTTCATCACCTCGGCCGCCGGCAGCACGGGCACCGAACTCCCGCCCACGATCACGGCCTTGAGCTGCTCGCCCTCGACCATGCCCCCGAGCCAGTCGTTGAAGAACTCGCGGAACGGCAACCCCAGGGGGATCTCATAGACGCCCGGTTTCTTGACCGGCCCGCTCACGGAAAAGAGCTTGGTGCCGGGGGATTTCTCGGTGCCGACGGCGCGGTAGGCCTGCGGCCCGTTGTTGATGATCCAGGGCACGCTCGCCACCGACTCCACATTGTTCACGATGGTCGGCTTGCCGAGAAAACCGGCCACGGCCGGGAAGGGGGGCTTGATGCTGGGCTGGCCCTTGCGTCCTTCCACCGAATTGATCAGGCCGGTCTCCTCGCCGCAGATGTAGGCTCCGGCGCCCTTGTGCACGATGACCTCGAGGTCGAATCCGCTGCCCAGGATATTCTTGCCGAGGTAGCCCGCGGCGTACGCTTCATCCACGGCGGCCTGGACCCGGTCGATCAGCCAGCCGAACTCCCCCCGGATGTAGATGAACGCCAGTTTGGCCTGCACCGCGAAACAGCTGATGATCGTGCCTTCGAGGGTCTGGTGGGGATCGTAGTCCAGCAGCAGGCGGTCCTTGAAGGTGCCCGGCTCGCTCTCGTCGGCGTTGACGAAGAAGTAGACCTCCTCGGCGCCCTGGGGCACGAAGCCCCACTTGACTCCCGTGGGAAACCCGGCGCCACCTCGGCCCCGCAGTCCGGCCTCCTTGACCGTTTCGCGCACGGCTGCGGGATCGCCCTGCCCCAGCACCCGGCGCAGGGCCTGATAGCCGCCTTCCTGCTCGTAGACCGCGAGCTTGTGCCCGTCGGAACGGCCGAAACGCGAGGTCAGGATGTTGTATTCCTTCACCTTATGCCTCCAGTTCCCGCTCGGTGTCGGCCCGGGGCACTTCGCCGCGGCGCAGACTTTCCAGGAGCTCGTCGACCCGGTCGCAGGTCAGGTGTTCGTAGAGGTGCTTGCCGAGTTGCAGGCACGGGCCCATGCCGCACGCACCGAGGCACTCGACGCCTTCGAGGGCGAACTTGCCGTCCGGCGTCGTCTCCCCCAGGCGGATGCCCAGACGTTTCTCCAGGTGGGCGATCAGGGTCCGCGCACCCATGATGTGGCAGCTGATGTTGTGGCACACCTGCAGCACGTACTGCGCCTGGGGCTCGGAGCGGAACATCGTGTAGAAGGTCAGGACCTCCTGCACCCGCGCCCGCGTCACCTCCAGCTTCTGGGTCAGAAGATCCACCCCGGCGGGGGACACGAAACCCAGCTCATCCATGATGGCCCAGATGGAGGGCATCAGGGCGCTGGCGGGATTGGGGTAGCGGGCGACCAGCGCGTCGATCTGCGCCGCCACCGCGGCGCTGGGTTGCGGGTTCTGGTCTGCGCTTACCGGCTTGTTCATCGGCATGCAACCTTCCTCGTTGGGACCCGGTCAGCGGTCCAGTTCGCCGGCGATGATGTTCAGGCTGCCCAGGGTCGCGATGGCGTCCGGTAGCATCCGGCCCTGGACCAGGCTCGTAAAGGACGAGAAGATCGGGAAGCACGGCGGCCTGACCTTCATGCGGTAGGGATGACCCGTACCGTCGGAAATGCAGTAGAAACCCAGTTCCCCGTTGGCGCCCTCGCCGAACCCGTAGCCGCGGCCGGCCGGCACCTGGATCCCCTCGAAGATCAACTTGAACTGGTTCATGACCCCTTCGATGCTCCCGTAGACCTGTGCCTTGGGCGGCAGGACCATACGGGGGTCGTCGAGGTCGACCGGACCGCCTGGAATCTTCTGCAGCACCTGCTCGATGATGCGACGGCTCTGCACCATCTCCGCCATCCGCACCATGATCCGGTCCTGGGTATCCCCGTTGGTCCCGGTGGGGATGTCGAATTCGTACTGATCGTAGCCCGAATAGGGAGCTTCCTTGCGCAGGTCCCAGGCCAGCCCCGTGGCCCGCAGGCAGGGTCCCGTGTAACCCCAGTTGAGGGCGTCGGCGGTGCTGATGGCGCCCACGCCGACGGTGCGGTCCAGGAAGATGCGGTTGCGCGCCACCAGTTTGGTGACGTCCGTCACGCCCTGTTCGAGTTCCTGCAGCTTGACCCGGATCTCATCCTCGAATCCGTCGTACAGGTCGTGGCTCATGCCGCCGATGCGGGCGTAGTTCGTGGTCAGGCGGGAACCGCAGAGTTTTTCCAGACTCTGGTAGATGCTCTCGCGCACGTTGTAGAGGTACCAGTAGTTGGTCAGGGCGCCCAGATCCACCAGGTTCGTGCACACGCAGACCAGGTGGTCGATGATGCGGCTCAACTCGCTGACGATCACGCGGATGGCCTGGGCGCGCGGAGTCGCCTCCACCCCGAACATCTTCTCCACGGCCATGGCGTAGATGGAGTTGTTCAGCATCGCGGAGCAGTAGTTGAGGCGATCGGTGTAGGGCATGACCTGGGCCCAGGTGTGATCCTCCGCCTCCTTCTCGAAGCAGCGGTGGATGTACCCGATCTCGGTGCGCGCGTCCAAGATGGTTTCCCCGTCCAGCAGACACTCCGCGCGCAGAGCGCCGTGGGTGGCCGGGTGGCTGGGGCCGAGGTTGATCGTCAGCAGGTCCGAGGGGTGCAATTCATCCACCACCGCGCCGGGGCTGCTGGACATCTCATTGGCGCGGCGGGCGGCATGGGCGATGTCCTCGTCCGAGAAGAGGTTCTCCGGGCGGGTGCACTCCTGCCCCTGCTCGATGGGGTAGTCCTTGCGCAGGGCGTGGCCCTCGAACTGGTGGTGGCACAGGATCCGGCGCAGGTCGGGATGCCCGGAAAAGGGGATCCCGAACAGGTCGTAGACTTCGCGCTCGTGCCAGTTGGCGCTGCGGTACAGGCCGCATGCGGTGGGCACGGGTTCGTCCTCGGGCGCATCCACCGACACCTGGATCCGGTGTCGCTTGCTGTAGGACCGCAGCAGATACACGACCTCGAATCGTGCGGCACGCTCGGGATGATCGACGCCGACGATATCGGAAAGCTGTTCACAGCCCTCCTGGTCGCGCAAGTGCGCCAATACCAGGGGCAGGTCCTGGCGGCTGACGGTGACGGATTCGTCGCCGTGCATACCGGTGGCGGCGAGGATCCGATCCCCGAATTCCCGCTGCAGTCGCTCGACAAGCTGTTGACTCATGCTCTTTCCGTCCTCCCGTCGCGGGCCGGTATCCGCCCGTACGGTTGCAGGTTCCGGGACGCGCCCGGGTGTACGCTTCGGGAACTCAGGCGCCGACCCGGTCGGGGTGGCGCACGGTCGAGGGGACCAGCCCCTCCTTCTCCACCTGCTCCTGGATGAGCACCAGCGAATGCAACAGATTCTCCGGCGTGGGCGGACAGCCCGCGACGTACATGTCCACGGGGATGACGTGATCGGCGCCCTGCAGCGTGCTGTAGTTGTTGTAGAAGCCGCCGCTGCTGGCGCAGACGCCCATGGCGATGACCCACTTGGGCTCGGCCATCTGGGCGTAGATGGTCTTGAGGACCGGGGCCTGCTTGTAGCTGATGGTCCCGGCGATGATCATCAGGTCGCTCTGCCGCGGTGAGAAGCGCACCAGTTCCGCACCGAACCGGCTGATGTCGTTGTAGCTCGATACGGTGCTCATGAATTCGATGGCGCAGCAGGCCACCCCGAAGGGCAGGGGCCACAGGCTGTACTTGCGTCCCCAGTTGACCGCTTGGCGCAGCCTCGTGGTGATGAAGTTGCTCGGCTGTTCCAGATCTACTGCCATTCCAGACCGCCTTTCTTCCAGACGTAGAGGAAACCGGTCAGGAGCACGAGGAGGAAAACCCCCATCTCGGTCAAGGCGAATCCCCCGGCGCCGGACGCCAGCAGGCCCTTGTAGAGCACGACCCAGGGATAGAGGAACACGGCCTCCAGGTCGAACAGCAGGAAGAACAGGGCGACGAGGAAAAAGCGCACGAAGAAACGGATCTGGATGGACCCGCGGGCCGGTATGCCACACTCGTAGGTGGAGTCCTTCAGTGCGTCGGGGCGTCGCGGTCCCAACAGGAAACTGATGGCCAGGAACACTCCGGAGAACGCCCCGGCGACACCCAGGACCAGCAAGACGGGAATGAAGCGTTCGAACATTCCAACTCCCGGGAATTGTGCTCACCAAGATGATCACGGCCCTCGCTCGGGAAGGCCGTGGTGGTTCTTGTTGCAAAAATAACAGAGAGATTGACAGTGTCAACATCGCACTGGGAGTGCCCAGAAATCAGGGACCACAGCGGCCATCTTTTTGCCGCTCCCGGATGCGCCCATTCTTGCCGTGTCCCCTGCTCCGCGGCTGTTACAGGGTAAATGGCTGTCCAAAAACGCATTAAATAAATTCCGCCGGAATTCGGAAAGGTCGTCATCCCCTGCCCCCTCAGGCACATGACTTGCCGCTGGGCAAAGGAGAAATGACGAGACCCATCCCGGAGAGGAAGCGAATATGCCGCACCACAACCATCAGAATAGCCAATCGGCCTCGACCCCGGACGGAAACCTGGCCGCGCTTGTCGCCCAGGGCACATCCGCGCTGCATGAAGGAAACCTGGAGGAAGCCCTGGGTCATTTCCAGTCGGTGGTTTCGCGTTTTCCGGACCGACCCGAAGGCCACAACAATCTGGGCGCGCTCTACGCCGCCCTGGGCCGCACCGCGGAGGCTGAGGCGTGTTTCAATCACGTCCTGGGCCTGTTGCCGAACAACCCCAACGTGCATTTCAACCGGGGGCTGATGCGAGCCAAGCAGGAGAATTTCGCGGCGGCGACCTTGGATTTCGAGACCGCGCTGCACCATCAGCCCAACGACCCGGAAATCCTGATGAACCTGGGAGTCACCGCCTATCTGACGGGCGCGGTCGACCGTGCCCGCTCCCACCTCGAATCGGCGCTGGCCCTGGCGCCCGACCACGTCGGGGCTTTGCTCAACCTGTGTGACCTGGAAGAAGCCGCCGGCGATTCCGGCCGGGCCATCGATCTCTGCCAGGATTCCCTGACCCATGCCAACGAGTATCGCATCCGGCGCCGTCTGCTGGGGTTGTTGTTGAACCGGTCGGCGGTGGATCTGTCTACGGCCAGGGACCAGGCTCTGGCCCTGCTGGCTGTCGACCCCGGCGACGAGGAAGTCAAGCAGGAGCTGCAGCGCATCGAGACCCTGCTGCCCGCTTTCCTGGGCGACTGACCTCGGCTTGCGCTCCCGCTTTGTCTGTGGGATCCTGACCCGGCTCGGCCGGTGGCCGGCGGGAAAGGGTCCCCCATGCAAGTCTATCTCAACGGTCGATTCCTACCCGCCGCCGAAGCCCGCATTCCGGCCTTCGACGGCGGGTTCCTCTACGGGGACGGGGTGTACACCACTCTGCGCACCTACCGGGGCCGGGCGGTCGACCTGGAACCCCACTGGCGCCGCCTGACGGCCCACGCCCACGCCCTCGAGATTCCTCTGGACCTGGATTTCCCGACCCTGCTGGAGATCGGCACCCAGCTCATCCGCCGCAATGGCTTGAGCGAAGAGGACGGACGCCTGCGCATAACCGTCAGCCGCGGTGGCGACCCGGCCGAGGCGCTTCCCTTGCGGAATCTGGAGCGCCTGCTTCCGACCATCCTGGCCACCCTGGTGCCGGTGGGGGAACACATCGCCGGTTGGCAAAAGGAGGGGATCTCGGCGATGGTCCTGGGCCCCGCCTACGCCCGCTCCCACTTTCCCGAACTCAAGACCCTCAATGGCCTGACCACCGTCCTGGCTTTGCGCCAGGCCGCGCGCACCGGATGCCAGGAAGCCCTGTTGACGACGTCCCGCGGTCGACTCCTGGAAGGGGCGGTCAGCAACCTCTTCCTGGTCCGCAAGGGCGAGCTTTGCACACCTGCGGCCCGCGGCGGATTCCTCCCCGGGCTGACCCGGGGCCGCGTCCTCGAGCTGGCGGACAAGGCAGGGTTCGCAACCCAGACCGGCAACCTCTATCGCCGTGACCTGGCCGAGGCGGACGAGGTGTTCTGCGCCAGCAGCGTCCGCGAGATCCTCCCGGTGGTCAGCATAGACCGCCGGCCGGTTGCGGACGGGAGCCCGGGGCCGATGACCCGAACTCTGATGCAGGCCTACCACGAGGCCATGTCAGCCGGCCGGGGTCCATAAAATACGGGGATGCAGCTGCGTCCCCGTGCCATCAACTCGAATTTCGGACCCGTCAGAAGTCGAAACTGGTGTCCTTGATGTTGAAGGCGTCGATGTCGTCTTCGACGGGAGGCAGATCCTCCCTGGGCTCGCGGGGCGGCGGAGCTGCCAGGAAGATGTCCTCTTTCAGGGTGGCCAGGTCGGTGTAACTGTCCGCAGCGGCGATCAGGTCGGTGCTGGTCATTTCCCGCAGGGCGCAGACTTCCACGTGCACGCCGCGACGGGCGACGGCCTCGACCAGACCCCGGAAATCGCCGTCACCGGTGCAGAGGATCACGGTATCGAGGCTTGGAGTCATTTCCAGCACCCCGATGGCCAGCTCCATGTCCAGGCTCCCGCGCACGCTGCGCGCTCCCCCGTCGGCGTCGCTGAAGGATTTGATCTCCTTGGTCACCACCGTAAAACCGTTGAGTTTGAGAAAATTGATGAAATCGATTTTCCCTTCCGATTGATTGCCGACGGCGGTATAGAAGTATGAGCGAATCAGCCGCCTCCCTGCGGTCAACTTCCTGCATAATTTCAGGTAATCCAGCCGCATATTCAGATGCTTGGCACTGTAGTGGATGTTCTCACCATCGATAAAAATGGCGACGCGGTCGTTGGGGTTTGGGGTGTACATTCCCATTCACCTCATTTGGATAATCTTGCCGGATTGTAGCCCGCAGGCGAAAACACGGGGATGGCGCCCATTTCCAGTGCCATCACCCGCTGCTCCGGATAATATAGACTTCCCGGACCCAGGTTGCAATGGACGATCAAAAACTGATGCAAATTGGTTTCAAGAGGATGTCGAGGCTGGATCTCACTTCGCTCAGGGATTACCTTCTGACCGAATGGGCGATAATCCGGATTATATTCCACGTTTGTTCAGGAGAGCAACAAAATGGAAAAGCTCGTCGAGTGCGTACCCAATATCAGCGAAGGCCGCGATGAGGGGATCATCGCCGCGGTGACCGCCGAAGTCGAGCGGACCGCAGGCGCCCACCTGCTGGATGTGGATCCCGGCGCGGACACCAACCGCACCGTCATCACGTTCATCGGTACGCCGGCTGCGGTGGCGGAAGCCGCATTCCGCGTCGTGGCCAAGGCCGCATCACTCATCGACATGAGCAGCCACAGCGGCGCACATCCCCGCCACGGGGCCACCGATGTGTGCCCCTTCGTGCCGATTCGGGGCGTGACCATGGCCGAGTGCGCGGATATCGCCCGGGCGGTGGGGCGCCGGATCGGCGAGGAACTCGAGATTCCGGTCTACCTCTACGAAGAAGCCGCCTCCCGCCCGGAGCGGAAGAACCTGGCCCACGTCCGACAGGGTGAATATGAAGCGCTGCCCAACAAGCTGGGCACCCCCGAGTGGGAACCCGATTTCGGGCCCAACGCCTGGAACGAGCACACCGCCCGCACGGGCGCGACCAACGTGGCCGCCCGCGGCTTCCTGGTGGCATACAACGTCAATCTGAACACCCGCGACAAGAGCATCGCTTCTCAGATCGCCCTGGACGTCAAGGAGGCCGGCCGCGCCCAGAGGGATCAGGAAGGCGAAATCGTGCGTGACGCCGCGGGCAAACCCGTACTCGTGCCCGGCCCCTACCAGCTGGAAGCCTGCAAGGCCGTGGGTTGGGTCATCCCGGAATACGACCGGGCCCAGGTTTCCATGAACCTCGTCAACACCGCCGTGACCAAGCCCCACCAGGCCTTCGAGGCCTGCCGCCGCAGCGCCGCCGACCGGGGAGTTCGCGTGACCGGCAGCGAATTGGTGGGTTTGATCCCGGAAAACGACCTGCTGGCCGCCGGCCGGCATTTCCTGAGGGAGGCCGGACAGGGCGCCGGTATCCCCCGGCGGATGATCATCGAAACGGCCATCCAGAGTCTGGGCCTGACTGATCTTGGTCCCTTCGACCCGGCCGACAAGGTCATCGAGTACCGCGCCGGCCTGACCGACGGCCCCCTGGTCTCCATGACCGGACGTGAGTTCGTCGATGAACTCTCCAGTGACTCTCCGGCACCGGGCGGAGGCACGGTGGCGGCCTTCAGTTGCGCCCAGGCCGCGGCCCTGGTGGCCATGGTCGGCAACCTGACCGCAGGGAAAAAGGCCTATTCCGCCGTCCGGGACGAGGTCATCGCCCTGGCCGAGGAGGCCCAGGAACTGAAGGACGCCTTCCTGGCGGCCATGGACCGGGACACCGCGGCCTTCAACCAGGTCATGGCCAGTTTCCGTCTGCCCAAGGGCAACCCCCCGCAGGCCCAGGAGCGGGACCTGGCCATCGCCGAGGCCACCCGCGAAGCCACGCGCATCCCGCTGGGTGTCCTGGAGCAGACCCCGCGCCTGGTGGCCATGGCCGACCGCATGGCCGAGATCGGCAACGCCAACAGCCTCAGCGACGCCGGCGTGGCCGTGCTGATGGCCGTCGCCGGAGCCGAGGGCGCCTTCGACAACGTTCTGATCAACCTGGCCGCGCTGGCTGACCTCGACCAGAGCGCCGCTCCGGGTTTTGCGGACGAAACCCTCGGGCGCGCCCGCGCCGCCCAATCCGGGTGCGTCGGCGCCGCCGCCGCCGCGCGGCAGGAAATTCGGGCCAGGCTGGAGGCCTCCCTGGCCTGACCGGACGCCCAATGCCGCTTGCGCTCGGAGCGCCGGGAGTATTACAGTTGCGCTTGTTTTTTGACCCCAGCGAGAGGAATGCCCCCATTCATGGCTGACAATCATGCCGAACGGAAATCGGCCGGTGAGGTGGTCCGCGACTCGTTTCGCGAGTTGGGACAGACCCTGGTCGCCTTCGTCAAAGCCCCCAAGGCCCTGTGGGGCGTCAATATCCCCTACGTGCTGGAGGGGCTGGTCTATTTCGGTATTCTGACCATTTTGGGCAAGTACTGCTCGGAGAACGTGCAGTTGACCGACCCCCAGGCCGGCTGGGTGTATTCGGTCGTGACCGGCGGCATCACCTTCGCCATGCTCTTTTTGGGCGGGGTGAGCGATCGCATCGGAGTGCGCAAGGCCTTGACCCTGGCCTTCATCATGTTCCTGGTCGGGCGAGTCCTTATCGCCCTTTCGGGGACCCTGCCCCTCGGCCACGGCCTCACCTCCCCCATGTTCTTCACCATGTGCGCCGGTCTGTTGATCATGGTGGTTGCGTACGGGCTCTACCAACCCGCCGCCTACGCGGGGGTCAAGCGCTACACCAACCCCCAGACCGCAGCCATGGGATACGCGGTCATCTACGGTCTGATGAATCTGGGCGCCTTCTTTTCCGGTTTCGTTTCCCCCTTCGTGCGGCATCGGTTCACCGATACCTTTCCCCCCAACGGCCTGACCGCCGTTTTCTGGACCTACGCCGGCCTGATGGCGCTCTCCCTCCTGGTGACCCTGGTCATCCTGACCCGCAGCACCGACGCCGCGGCGGTCGCCCGCGTCGCGGCCGAGAGCAAAGCCCAGGCGACCAAGGACGCGGACGGCAACATTGTCGAGAAATCCGGGGGTGTTCCGGCCCTCGCCGCCGCGGCGATCAACAACCTCCTGTTCAGCGTTCTGGTGCTTCTGACCCTCGCCTCCCTGGCGGCCGGTATCTATTCGCGGGCTGCGGCCGACGTTTCCGGCATCTTCGGCTGGGGTTTTGCCGTTGCGGGTGTCCTGGCCATCCTGACGGTGTGGGAGTTCCTGCGCCATCGCCCCGACCATCCCTTCCGGGACGCGCGCTTCACGTTCTTCATCTTCGTCCTGATCCCGGTGCAGACCCTGTTCGCCCACAACTGGTTGACCCTGCCGTACTACCTCGATCGGGCCTTCCGCGGGGGAATCGTCAGCCAGTACTTCGAGTTCTTCGGCAACCTGAACCCCATCATCATCTTCTTCCTGGCCCCCATCGTGGCGGGCCTGACCGCCCGGGCGAACATCTACAAAATGATGATCATTGGGACCCTGGTCATGGCCCTGCCGACCTTCCTGTTGACCCTGGGGCCCAATCTTTGGCTCTTCTTGACCTATGTGTTGCTGATGTCCGTCGGGGAAGCCATGTGGCAGCCGCGTTTCCTGCAATGGATCTCCGAGATCGCTCCCGAAGGCAAGACCGGCGCCTACATGGGCATCGGGCAGTTCCCCTGGTTCCTGACCAAGATGGTCACCGGGCTCTACTCGGGCTTCTTCGTGGCCAAGTACCTGCCCAATCCCGATACCGGGCTGGCCACCCACAGCGAACCCATGTGGCTCATCTATGCCCTCATCGCCATGATCAGCCCCGTGGCGTTGATCCTGGCCAAAGGCTGGATGCAGGACAGCATGAAGCAGAAACAGAGCTGACCCTGGTCCACAGCCGTTGACGTGAGGAGCCCCGGGTGACAACCCGGGGCTCCTTCGTTTTGGCCACCCCGCTCGCACAAGGCGCGATACCCCCCGGACGAAGCTCCTCAGCAATGGCACGCGCTATGCGATGCTTCCATTCTCCCGGTCAGGTTTCCCCTTGCCGTGCCCCACTGCCGAATCCGACATGCCCATACCGCCCAGGCCCTGCTGGCGCTGGCCTGCCTCCTCTGCTGGCCGGGATGCCGGGAAGTGGACGCTCCTCAGGGCCTGATCAAAGATCAACTTATCCTCCGCGCGGCCACGATCGCCTGGAAAGGCCGGGAATCCCTGTTCGCCTCAGACCACGCGTGGCGCTGGCAGGTGGCGGACCCCGACAGCTCCGGCCACGCACCCGCAGGGGGCACGGCTTGGGTGCGTTGGCTACCGGCGGACAAACGATACAACCGCCGCAGACCTCTCCGCTGGACTCTGACCCCGGCGCCGACCCTTCCGGCGAGAATCCGGTTTATTCCCCGGGACTCCAGCCTCTGGCACGGCTTTACCTGTGAGGTGGTCGACGCCAAGGCCAGCCCCGAACCCATCCTCAGGATCCTGACCGATTCCTCCGATTACGCCAACCTGCTCGACTTCGCGCGCCACCTGACCACGGGCTATTTCGACCAGGTCGTCCGGCACTGGCAGCCCGGGCCCATCCCGGTCCGCTGCGGGCAGGAGGTCAGCGGCGAGGTCGACCTGTCTGCCTGCCTGCGCCGGGCGGTTGCCATCTGGAACTCCGGAACCCGCGACCCCTGGTTCGTCGTCGACGAATCCGCCACCTGGGGCGTGCGCCTCCTCCACTACCGGGATTCCCGACTCAGACCGCCGCTGCAGGCCCAGCTGACCCGCCAGGACGTGCACGGGAATCCGGTCCGCATGAACATCCGCGTGGGCGACAATTACCGGACGTCGCGGGATACGACCTACGTCATCCGGGGCATGGTCCACGAACTGGCCCACACGCTGTTGCTGTGGGGACACAGCACGGACCGGGAACATTGCCTGTGGGGAGCGGCGCCACCCCTGGTTAAGGAGCCGTCGCAGGACGAAAGAAAGGCCGCGCAACTGCTGCGCGACCTTCCGGTGGGTCTGGATTTGAAGGACTACCGGGTCCTCAGCGCCAGCGAATGACGTACGGCATCAGGGCCACCGGCCGTCCATCCAGAAGCGCCGCGGTGGCCAGGACCTCGCCGGCCGGCAGATCCAGAAGCTCCAGCCATGGCGCCAGGGATGCGGCCTCCGGTGACGTCGTCGCCCGGGACAGCAGCCGACCGGCCTCCACCCTCGCCTGCCCGTGCAGGGATTTCAGGACCATTCTTTCCATCCAGGTCAATTGCTTGCCGTAGGTCACCAGGGCGATGTGCTCGTCCGGACCCAACCCGATGCTGGCGCGTGCGGCACCCAAGGCATCCTGCAGCCCGCCCAGACGATCGACCAGGCCGTGCTCGAGCCCCTGGTTTCCCGTCCAAACCCGGCCCTGGGCCACGGCATGGATCTCGTCCCGCGTGCGGTGGCGCCCCTCGGCAACCTTGGCCAGGAAACGCTCATAGAAACGGGAAAGCTGGCCGGAGAAGATCTCCCGCTGGTTGTCGGAAAAACCGCCCTCGTCGCTGAAGAACAAGGCGTTGCGGCCGCGGGTGATGAACTCTCGGTTCACACCCACCTTGCCGTACATGTCGCTGCGATCGAGCTTGCCGGCATAGACACCGATGGAACCGGTCAGGGTCCCCGGGTCGGCGAAGATCGAATCGGCCGCACAGGACACGTAGTAGCCCCCGCTGGCGGCCATGCCGCTCATGGAAACGATCACCGGCTTGCGCGCCTTGACCCGCTGGATGGCTTCCCAGATCAGGTCGCTGGCCAGGGCGCTGCCGCCGGGACTGTCGACCCGCAGCACGAGGGCCCGGATATCGTCGTCGTCTTCGACGGCCTGCAGCTGTTCGACGACGGTTTCACTGCCGGCCACCTTGCCCTGGAAATTGTCGAACTTGCTCTCGCCCGGCATGATGATGCCGGTGATGTGGACCAGCGCCACCTCGGGAGAATCCTTGCGGGCGTGCGGGTGCTCCAGGATGTAGTCGGAAAGATAGGTCACCGGCTGGTCGGGGAACTCGGCATCCAGCATGTCGTCCCAATACTGCAGGGTATCGGCCAGGCCCGCCGTCACCGCGCCCTCGGCGTCGAACATGCCCTGGTCGATCCAGGCGGCGGCCTCGGGGGTGTCCACACCCCTGCCCTGCGACACCATGTCCACCAGCGCCGCATAGCGGTCGTCGACGATGGCCGCGATCATCTCCCGGTTGGCCTCCGAGGCGCTGTCCCGCGTCATGCGCTCGGGAGCGCTCTTGTAGGCCCCGACATGGATGAAGTCCGCCTTCATGCCGAGCTTGCCCAGCGTCTCCTTCATGAAATCGAGCTCGGCCACGACGCCCAGCACCATGATGTTGGCCTCCGGGGACAGGACCACCCGGTCGGCCTGGGCCGCCAGGGCGTAGTCCCGAGTCATTCCCGCATCCAGGTAGGCCACGACGGGCTTGCCGGATGCCTCGAATTCCCGCACCGCCGCCTGAAGCTCCTCCAGCTTGGCCCAATCCACCTCGAATCCCTGCAGATCCAGGGCCAGGCCCTTGATTCGCTCGTCGCTCTCGGCCCGCTTGAGGGCCAGCAGCAACTCGGTCATCAGGGGTTCATCGCCGCCGCGTATCCGGCCGATGAAACTGTCGTCCCGCTCTTCGACCACGGCGCCGCCGGCCTGCCAGACCAGCACCCCGCCATCCACATGACTCGCGGCCCCTTCCAAACCGGAAACGGTCTTCCATACGGCGAACATCCCGCCAGCGATCACGAGCACCAGGACGGAGAAAATGATCCAGAACTTCTTCATGATTACCTCACTGCAACGGCGCAGAATGCGGACAGGGCCCGCGCGGCCCGGTCGATCTTACGGAACACGGGAATGCCGGCCGCCAGGAGCATCCGGCACATGGGATCGTAGATACTACCGGAATCGACCACCACTACCGCAGGTTTAGCGGAACCATCGATTCTGTCAATCATTTGCCGCGGTTGCGAAGCGGGGTCTTCCAGGTCCTCGCCGTGCTGCCCCGCCGTGGCGCGCGGCAGGTTGTTCAGGGACGGGGTGACCGGAACCGAGGCCAGAATCGCGGCGTCGACCGTCGCGCAATCCAGGATCGCCCCGCAGGCCGCCGCAAAAGCGTCAGTCGCGGTCATGGGCGTGCAGTCGATGGGATTGGTCCGGTGGGCGAAACCCGGCAGGATCTCGTCCAGCAGATTCTGGGTCCCTTCATCGAAGCGGGAAAGTTCGAGGCCGTCCAGCTGATCCATGACCGTTGAACATTCAAAACCGGCGTTGCTGATGATACCCGTCCTGCGCCCGGTCACCGCCTTGCCGGCCAGCAACGTGAAGGTCATGATCAGGTCCTCGAAGTGGTTCAGGCTGTCGGCCACCGTCACCCCGGCGCTTTCGAGGCAGGCGCGCGCCACCGCGTAATCCCCGGCCAGGGATGCGGTGTGGCTGGCTGCGGCCTGGGCCCCCAGGGCGGTTCGCCCGGCCTTGAAGACGATGACCCGCTTGCCGGCATCCCGTGCCCGGCACGCCAGTTCCAGAAAGCGCGCGCCGTCGTCGGGCCGGAAACCCTCCACGTAACAGGCCATGACCTGGACTTCGGGAACCTCCAGGAAGTGGGCCAGGAAGTCCGATACCGTCAAATCCATCTGGTTGCCGTAGCTGATGCTGGCGCGAGGAGAGATCAACCCATCGTAGTTGCTGGCGAAAGTCACCAGGTAGGCGCCCGATTGGCTGATCACCGCGAGGTTCTCCCCCAACCCGGGATGGAACGGCAATTTGTAGGACGGCAGGAAGAAGGTGTTGTAGTTGTCCCGCGAAACGATACCCAGGCAATTTCCCCCGACCAGCACCGGACCTCCGTCACCGCAGCGGTGAGACTCGTCCAGGGTGCGTTCGATCTCGCCGGCCAAATCCTGGCGGCCGGCCTCGGCAAACCCACCGGGGATCAAGATGATGGATTCAGCCTTGTTGTGGGTCACCAGATCGGATATGGCCTCCAGAGCCCCTTCGGCGGGAATCGCCACCACGGCCAGATCGAACTTCCCGGGCAACGAGGCCACGTCCCGGCAACAGGGAACGCCGGCAATCTCCTGTTCCCGCGCGTGCACGACCGCGAGGCGATCCTTCGGGATTCCCTGGGACCGACACAGGTTGTCCAGGATGATCCGGCCCGGGTTGTCTCCCCGTGCGCTGACCCCGAGCACCACGGCGCTGCGAGGTTGCAGCAAATTGGCAATCCTGGCGAGAGGCCGGCCGGCTGCCGCTGCCGTCGCCGTCGTCAGGGCACCCACTCCGTCCAGAGCCACCAACCGACCGGAAGATGCCACGGCCGGATTGATCTCGATTTCCGCCAACCGCCACTCTGCGTTCTGGTCTTCCTCGAGGCTGCGACCGACGGCAGCCAAGGCGCACACGGCCGACGCCAACGTCCCGACTTCCACGGGAGCCTGGTCATAGAGTCGCGATGGGCCGCACAGGATCCGCAGAAGGGGATGGGCGCCCAAGGCCCGCGATACTTCATCTTCGGTCAAACCGGCTGCCGGAAAAATCAGGGTGCTCTCGCCTCGGCAGCCTTTCCCGTACCACTCGGTAAGAGTTCCCCCCAGACCGATCACCACCACCGGACCGAAGGCCGGATCACGCCGCAAGGACAACAAGACCTCCTGCCCGGGACGGTTGGCCGTGTGGGGGACAAAGCCCTCGGCCAGAATCCCTTCCACATCCGCGTCCGCCCCCTGGCCGGCAACCGCCTCGGCCAGGGAATCCGCGGCGGCGAGCAGGGTTTTTCGATTCTCCGTAACCTCGGCGTCGAGGATCTTCACTCCGCCCAGTTCGGTCTTATGGAGGATGCGCCGCCCGGTGACCTTGAGCAGGAGCCGGCCTCCCGATGCGGAGGCCAACTGCTGGGCCTGGTCGGCCCAGGCGGTGCGGGCTGATTGTTCCGCGGCGGGAGGGAGGAAGGCGGCGGGGGCGGTTTCCAGGCCGGCCAATTGCAAGAGTCCGAACACTTCCGGTTCATTGAGGCGAACAATTTCGTCGCCCTGTCTTTGTTCACGGAAGATCCGACCGAGGTAGGCCCTGATTCCATCCAGATCCATGGTGCGCTTCCTTTCGCGATGTTGGTAATGCTCCCCCAAAATAGATCGCGGACGGGGCACACCCAAAAAAAAAGCCCCCGACATGTGTCGGGGGCTTTCGATAATCCGGCGGTGACCTACTCTCCCACAAGGGCAACCCTGCAGTACCATCGGCGCAACGCAGTTTCACTGCTGTGTTCGGAATGGGAACAGGTGGTTCCCGCGTGCTATCGCCGCCGAAAAATAGTTGTCCTGAGACAACTGAATATGGAGAGTAGCGAGATTCACTGACATACCCGCTCCTTTTCCAAGAAAAGGAGATGATTAAGCCGCACGGCTTATTAGTACCACTCGGCTGAACACATCACTGTGCTTACACCTGTGGCCTATCAACGAGGTCGTCTTCCTCGAGCCTTCAGGGGCTTGCGCCCGGGAGTTCTTATCTTGGGAGGGGCTTCACGCTTATATGCTTTCAGCGTTTATCCCTGCCGTACATAGCTACCCAGCCATGCCTCTGGCGAGACAACTGGCACACTAGAGGTACGTCCATCCCGGTCCTCTCGTACTAGGGACAGGTTCCCTCAAAACTCCTACGCCCACGACAGATAGGGACCGAACTGTCTCACGACGTTCTAAACCCAGCTCGCGTACCACTTTAATTGGCGAACAGCCAAACCCTTGGGACCTTCTCCAGCCCCAGGATGTGATGAGCCGACATCGAGGTGCCAAACCTCCCCGTCGATGTGGACTCTTGGGGGAGATAAGCCTGTTATCCCCGGCGTACCTTTTATCCGTTGAGCAACGGCCCTTCCATACGGGACCGCCGGATCACTAAGACCAACTTTCGTTCCTGCTCGACTTGTAGGTCTCGCAGTCAAGCTACCTTTTGCCTTTGCACTCGACGCGTGATTGCCAAACACGCTGAGGTAACCTTTGCGCGCCTCCGTTACCTTTTAGGAGGCGACCGCCCCAGTCAAACTACCCACCACACACTGTCCCCCGCCCGGATAACGGAACGGGGTTAGAATCCAAACATGACCAGGCTGGTATTTCAAGGTCGGCTCCACGAACACTAGCGTGCCCGCTTCACAGCCTCCCAGCTATCCTACACAAGTAATGCCTAGACCCAATGTGAAGCTGCAGTAAAGGTGCACGGGGTCTTTCCGTCTAGTCGCGGGTAGGCGGCATTTTCACCGCCAATTCAATTTCGCCGAGTCCCTGGTGGAGACAGTGCGTCGATCGTTACACCATTCGTGCAGGTCGGAACTTACCCGACAAGGAATTTCGCTACCTTAGGACCGTTATAGTTACGGCCGCCGTTTACCGAGGCTTCGATTCAGAGCTTCGCCGAAGCTAACCCCTCCTCTTAACAGATCGGCACCGGGCAGGTGTCAGTCCCTATACGTCATCTTGCGATTTCGCAGAGACCTGTGTTTTTAGTAAACAGTCGCCAACGCCTTTTCACTGCGGCCACTTTTGGCTCCACGAGCGAGTCGCTTCACCTACTTATGGCGCCCCTTCTCCCGAAGTTACGGGGCGATTTTGCCGAGTTCCTTCACCAGAGTTCTCTCGAGCACCTTAGGATACTCTCCTCACCTACCTGTGTCGGTTTACGGTACGGTCTGACTGATCTCTCCTTAGAGGTTTTTCTTGGCAGCCTGATTAGGCAGAATTGGCTCCCCCGAAGGGTCGTTCCTCCATCACGTCTCGGCGTATTAGGAACCCGGATTTACCAAAGTTCCACGCCTACCTGCTTGGACCAGCATCCATCAGCTGGCTCTGCTTTCACTTCTGCGTCACCCCATCGTACAAACGAAATCGATCAGGTTCCGGAATTTTAACCGGATTCCCATCGTCTACGCCTTTCGGCCTCGACTTAGGGGCCGACTTACCCTGAGCGGATTAGCCTTCCTCAGGAAACCTTAGGTTTTCGGTGTGCAGGTTTCTCACCTGCATTATCGCTACTCATGCCGACATAAGCCCTTCCGATGTGTCCACCATTCCTCGCGGAACAACTTCAACCACCTACGGAATGCTCCCCTACCAGATGCGCATCAAGTGCGCAAATCCAAAGCTTCGGTACTGGACTTGAGTCCCGATTATTTTCGGCGCCAAATCACTTAACTAGTGAGCTATTACGCTTTCTTTAAAGGATGGCTGCTTCTAAGCCAACCTCCTAGCTGTCTGGGCGATTCGACATCCTTCCACCACTTAGTCCAAATTTGGGGACCTTAGCTGTTGGTCTGGGCTCTTTCCCTCTCGGCCATGGATCTTATCACCCATAGCCTGACTCCCGTGTTAATTATAACGGCATTCGGAGTTTGATTGGGGTCGGTAAACCTTGTGGGGCCCCTAACCCATTCAGTGCTCTACCTCCGTCAAACATCACACGAGGCTAGTCCTAAAACTATTTCGGGGAGAACCAGCTATCACTGAGTTTGATTGGCCTTTCACCCCTTGCCACAGCTCATCCAAGCCGTTTTCAACCGACCCTGGTTCGGACTTCCACGTCATGTTACTGACGCTTCCTCCTGGCCATGGCAAGATCACTCAGCTTCGGGTCTACCGCATGCAACTCCACGCCCTATTCAGACTCGCTTTCGCTACGGCTCCGTGCCTACGACACTTAACCTTGCTGCATACGATAACTCACCGGCTCATTATGCAAAAGGCACGCCGTCAGGTCCGAAGACCCTCCGACTGCTTGTAGGCGCATGGTTTCAGGTACTATTTCACTCCCCGTCAGGGGTACTTTTCACCTTTCCCTCACGGTACTCGTGCACTATCGGTAGTCGTCGGATATTTAGCCTTAGCAGATGGTCCTGCTAGATTCCCACAAGATTTCTCGTGTCCCGCGGTACTTGGGAACATCATCAGGAGGTTGATTCATTTCGCTTACGGGGCTATCACCCTCTATGGCCGGACTTTCCAGACCGCTCAGCTATAAATCAACTTTGTAACTCCTTGGAAGAATGACGGTTCTTCCAGACGAGTCCCGCAACCCCGACTACGCAACGCCCGCCAGCTTTAACACGCAATCGGTTTAGGCTGATTCCCGTTCGCTCGCCGCTACTTAGGAAATCATTGTTATTTTCTGTTCCTGAGGGTACTAAGATGTTTCAATTCCCCTCGTACGCTTCGCTGACCCTATGGATTCAGGCCAGGATACTGCAGGTTTACCCGCAGTGGGTTTCCCCATTCGGAAGTCCCCGGATCAACGCTTGTTTGCAACTCCCCGAGGCTTATCGCAGCTTACCACGTCCTTCATCGCTCGACGACTCCAAGGCATCCACCATACGCCCTTTGTAGCTTAACCAAAGGCAATGTGAGTGTATCTCATTGTGCTACTCTCCATATTCAGTTGTCAAAGAACAGATCGAACCAAATCATCGGGCCACAAGTTGGTGGAGATAGCCGGGTTCGAACCGGCGGCCTCCGGCTTGCAAAGCCGGCGCTCTCCCAACTGAGCTATATCCCCAGCGTGCCTGATAACTGGTGGGCCTAGGAAGACTTGAACTTCCGACCTCACGCTTATCAGGCGTGCGCTCTAACCAACTGAGCTATAGGCCCAACAAACCGGCGTCCGGACAGCGCAGTCCGGACCCCTGGCAAGAGAATAGCGTGCGAGGCCTAGAGCAATTTCATCTACCGTCGACACTCCGGCTAGGCCGGGGTGTCTGCTCCTTAGAAAGGAGGTGATCCAGCCGCACCTTCCGATACGGCTACCTTGTTACGACTTAGTCCCCCTCGCTAATCACACCTTGGGCACCTGCTTCCCTTACGGGTTAGCTCAGCGACTTGGGGTGCAACCAACTCGGTTGACTTGACGGGCGGTGTGTACAAGGCCCGGGAACGTATTCACCGCGTCGTTCTGATACGCGATTACTAGCGATTCCAACTTCATGCAGTCGAGTTGCAGACTGCAATCCGAACTGAGGCCAGCTTTTTGGGATTCGCTCCACTTCGCAGTATTGCTGCCCATTGTACCGACCATTGTAGCACGTGTGTAGCCCTAGGCGTAAGGGCCATGCTGACTTGACGTCGTCCCCACCTTCCTCCGGTTTATCACCGGCAGTCTCTCCAGAGTCCCCAGCATTACCTGATGGCAACTGAAGACAGGGGTTGCGCTCGTTGCGGGACTTAACCCAACATTTCACGACACGAGCTGACGACAGCCATGCAGCACCTGTACAGGGGTCCGAAGAAGGATGTATTTCTACACCTGTCCCCTGCATGTCAAGCCTAGGTAAGGTTCTTCGCGTTGCATCGAATTAAACCACATGCTCCACCGCTTGTGCGGGCCCCCGTCAATTCCTTTGAGTTTCAACCTTGCGATCGTACTCCCCAGGTGGGGTACTTAATGCATTAGCTGCGGCACTGAGGGGGTAGACTCCCCCAACACCTAGTACCCATCGTTTACGGCATGGACTACCGGGGTATCTAATCCCGTTCGCTCCCCATGCTTTCGTGCCTGAGCGTCAGTTCCGGGCCAGTAGGCCGCCTTCGCCACCGGTGTTCCTCCAGATATTTACGCATTTCACCGCTACACCTGGAATTCCACCTACCTCTCCCGGACTCAAGCCTGACAGTTTCAGAGGCAGTTTGACGGTTAAGCCGTCATATTTCACCTCTGACTTATCGGGCCGCCTGCGCACCCTTTATACCCAGTGAATCCGAACAACGCTTGCACCCTCCGTATTACCGCGGCTGCTGGCACGGAGTTAGCCGGTGCTTCCTCTGATGGTACCGTCAAGTTCCTCGGGTATTAACCGAAGAATTTTCTTCCCAATCTGACAGAGTTTTACAACCCATAGGGCCTTCTTCACTCACGCGGCGTCGCTCCGTCAGGGTTTCCCCCATTGCGGAAGCTTCTCGACTGCTGCCTCCCGTAGGAGTCTGGGCCGTATCTCAGTCCCAGTGTGGCCGGTCACCCTCTCAGGTCGGCTACCCATCGTCGCCTTGGTAGGCCATTACCCCACCAACAAGCTAATGGGACGCGGGACCATCCTTCAACGGCAGCTTCAAAGAGAGGCCACCTTTCACCTTTCGATCATGCGATCAAAAGGTCGTATGCGGTATTAGCAGCTCGTTAGAACTGTTATCCCCCATTAAAGGGCAGGTTTCCCACGCGTTACTCACCCGTTCGCCACTGTACTAATTTCCCGAAGGAAACGTTCTCGTTCGACTTGCATGCCTAATCCACGCCGCCAGTGTTCGTTCTGAGCCAGGATCAAACTCTCCGTTGTCAAAAAACAACAACAGGAATCTTCCTGTTTTCTCGCAAATTAAACGTCTTCCAGCTTCCAGACCGGATCCGAAGATCCAGACCAAAGGCCGGTCGACTCGAAATTGCATTCGGGCCATCGCACGCTATTCTGTTGTCAAAGATCCTCAACCGAACAGTCTTTGCCGCCGGTCCCCTTGCGGGGGGAGGTAACTTACTCTCAGCCAAAAGAAATGTCAACAAGTTTTTGACGTTTTTTTGACCTCACCGGAATTCGGAACTCCAAGGGCTCCATCCGGCTACGAGTTGCGCCGCCGAAGTGCCATCCGAGCGCACCCAAGGCAACGGCGAGGCAATCTAAGAGCCCCTCGGCGGGAAGTCAAAGGGAAACGGCGTTTTTTTCGGTTTTTTTTCAAATCAAGGAAAATCACTGCCGAATCGATGTTTAAACACCAGCGATATTCGCGGCGATCGTTTCGGGAAGGGTCGACCGCTTTGCCGCGACACTGCTGGGCAACCATGAACGACGGAAAACTCCCCGCCCTATGCGCCGGGCGAAACCAAAATTCCAGCCCGGGGTTGGAAAAATTCGCGCCGGCGGTTAACTTCTGCGGATCGGAATCCTGCCGCAGGGAGGCAACATGAAACGGTTTCTGGATCTGGCCATCCCCCGCCGCTTGGCGGTGGGCCTGTTGTGGGCCCTCGCCGCGACGGTCGTCCTCGCCTTGCCCGGCAGTCTCATCGCGCTGGATCGATTGAGCCGGGACCTGCCCTCCCTGGGAGCGCTCCAGGCCATCGAGCCCTCGGTCAAGACCATCATCTTTGCCGCCAACGGCGATACCCTGCGCGAGTTCTACACGGAGAACCGCACCCTGGTGCCCCTGAACCGGATCCCTCCCGTCCTGCAGAATGCCGTTATCGCCACCGAAGACCGACGCTTCCGCCAGCACTACGGACTCGACATGCGCCGCCTGGTCCAGGTGGTCCTGATCAATCTCACTTCGAGCCACAGCCCGGGCGCCAGCACCTTGACCCAGCAGCTGGCCCGCAACCTCTTCCTGACCCAGGAAAAGACCGTGTCGCGCAAGCTCAAGGAAATGATCCTGGCTCTGCAGATCGAGCGGATCTACACCAAGGACGAGATCCTGGCCATGTACCTCAACCAGATCTATCTGGGCAAGGGAGCGTACGGAGTCCAGGCCGCAGCCCACACGTTTTTCGGCAAGGACATCTGGGACCTCGGCCCGCCCGCGTGCACCATGATTGCGGGCATGATCCAGATGCCCGAGCACTATTCCCCCTTCAAGCATCTCGACGCGGCGTACCGGCGGCGGGGAATCGTGCTGGAAAGCATGATCAAGGGGGGGTACCTGAGCAGACCGGAAGCGGAGGCCATCGGCACCACCGATGTCCAGCCGGTGGACGGCTCCCTGGCCAGCGACCAGGATGCCGGATTTGCGGCCTTCTTCATCGAGGAAGTCCGCAAGCAACTGGAGCAGGACTACGGTGCGGACAAGCTCTACAGGGAGGGGCTGCGGGTGTGGACGACCCTTCAGCCCAGCTATCAGATCTGGATGGAAGAAGCGCTCGAGAATCACCTGGCGACCGAGGAAAAGGCCCGGGACTATCCCATGACCCGGGCGATTTACGACAGCCTGGCTGCCACGGGTCAACGCCCGGAAAAGGTGGATTACCTGCAAGGAGCGGCCCTGCTGGAGGACGTGCGCACCGGGGCCATCCTGGGCATGGCCGGTGGCCGGTCCTTCAACGACAGTCGCTGGAACATGGCCACCCAGGCCCTGCGCCAACCCGGCTCCATCTTCAAGCCGTTCGTCTACCTGACGGCCCTGCAGCAGGGATATACCCCGTGTTCCATCCTCATGGACACGCCTTTCGTCCTGGACACCGGGGTCAGCCTGTGGCGGCCCCGGAACTTCAGCGGTCACTTCCAGGGGCCCGTGACGCTGCGCTACGCCCTGAGCCATTCGATCAACACGCCGACCGCCAAGCTCTACCAGGATTTCGGTCTCGCGCCGATGCTGGAAAACGTGAAGCGGCTGGGATTCACCACGGATCTCCCCCGTGTTCCGGCGCTCTTTCTCGGCGCCGGCGAGGTGACCCTGAAGGAGGTCGTGGGGGCCTACAGTGCATTTGCCAACCATGGGGTCTACGTTGATCAGCATCTGATCGAACGGGTGGAATCGGCGACCGGGGACATCCTGTTCCAGAACCAGATCCACCAACGGGAGGCCATCGACCCCGGCGAGGCCTACATGATGACGGACCTGCTCCACACCACCCTGGATGAGGGTACCGGCAAGGGCGCCAAGTGGCGGGGATTCACCAAGACCGGCGCCGGCAAGACCGGCACCACCAACGAAAGCACCAACGCCTGGTTTTGCGGCTTCACTCCCAGTTTTTGCGGCGGAGTATGGGTCGGCTTCGACCAGGACCTGCCCATGGGCAGGGGGGCCACCGGCGCCCGCATGGCCTTACCGATCTGGGCTGGGTTCATGGGAAAAATCGCCGACGAAAAAGGGGACGAACCTTTCGTCCGCCCCCCGGGCATCGCCGTCAAGATGGTCTGTCTGCGTTCGGGAAAACTCGCCACCAGCCAGTGTGATTCCACGGCCGAAGAGGTTTTCTTGCCCGGGCATGAACCCCGGGAAGTCTGCAACCTGCGCGGCACAGGGGACAACGGGAACCCCGTCTTCGATACTGATGGGTTCTGAGGTGAGGGTGAAACGCGGCGACGAGACTCAGCCTCGGCTCCAGAGCCTCCGATGCGTCTCGTCGCCGCGTTTCACCCTGCACCTCAGAACATACGGTCGAGGATCAATTCCCGCGCCGGAACGGCAGCCTCGCTGAATTCCAGGGTCCGCAAGATGCGTTGAGCGGCGGTTTCGGCCTGGTCGCGGCGGGGACAGAAGATGCGGGCCAGGACGTCGCCCTTGGCGACCTTGTCCCCGATGCTCACCAGAAAATCCATGCCGCTGGTCAGATCCAGTGGGTCCTCCACCCTCTTGCGGGCGGCACCCATGTCCGCCAGCGCGAGTCCCACTTCGCGGCAGTCCATGCCCGCCACCCAGCCGTCGGCCGGTGCGGTGAGTTCATAGGCCAAGGGGGCGATTTCCAGCCCCAGATCATCCCGGTCAGGATCCAGGCGTCCCGCCTGGGCGGCGACCCACGCCAGGGCCCTCTCCCAGGCCGCCCCGGATTCCCAGGCCTGCCGCACCACGGCGAGGGCCTCCTCGCCGGTCGAGGCCAATCCCGCCACCCGGACCATTTCCGCCACCAGTTCCTCGGTCAGGGTCACGAGGTCGGCCGGTGCCTGCAGTCTCCCATCCGGCCGCAATGCGCGCAGGGCCTCCAGCGTCTCGTTGGCATGCCCCACCGCCACCCCCAGTGGCTGATCCATGTCCGAAAAGAGGACGGCCATACGCCGGCCGTAGGCCTGGCCCACGGCCATCAGGGCGGACGCCAGGCTCCGCGCCTGATCCAGGTTGCGCATGAAGGCCCCGGATCCGCACTTCAGATCGATGACGATGGTCGCAGGCCCGGCCGCCAACTTCTTCGACATGATCGAAGCGGTGATCAAGGGCACGCAATCCACCGTCGCGGTCACGTCGCGCAAGGCGTAGATCCGCCCGTCCGCCGGCGCGATGGAATCGCTCTGGCCGATGATGGCGCAGCCCTGCCGGGCGGTGATGGCCAGGAATTCGGCGTTGTCCATGTGGATGCGGTAGCCGGGAATGGCCTCCAGCTTGTCAAGGGTCCCGCCGGTATGGCCCAGTCCGCGCCCCGAGAGCATGGGCACCCGCAGGCCGCAAGCCGCTGCGAGCGGGGCCAGCAACAGGCTCACCTTGTCGCCCACCCCTCCGGTGGAATGCTTGTCGGCGCTCGGCCCACCCAGCCCGGAAGTGTCCAGATGTTCCCCCGAACGCAACATGGCTCCGGTCAATTCGGACGTCTCGGACTCCGTCATGCCCTGAAACCAGATGGCCATCAGGAACGCGGCCATCTGATATTCCGGAATGGCGTCGTCGGTGAAGCTCCGCACCACCCAGCCGATCTGCTCGGGGCTGAGTTCACTTCCCCGCTTCTTGGCTTCGATGATCTCCAGGATGTTCACCCCTGCACCTCCGCGTCGGAGCCCGGCGTGAAGGCCGAAAAGGCCTCCGGTACCAGCTCGGATACGGTGAAGCGTTTGACCTGCCCGTCGACTCCCCGGGATCCGGCCATGAGCAGGACCATGTCCGGCCCGAATTCCAGCAGGACCTGGCGGCAGGCGCCGCAGGGCGGGGTGGGCGTCTCACCGTCGGCACACACGGCGATGGCGGTGAATTCCCGTTCTCCCGCGGAAACCGCCTGGAATACGGCGGCCCGCTCGGCGCAGATCGACAGGCCGAAACTGGCGTTTTCCACGTTGGTGCCCCGGTAGACCTTGCCGCTGCTGGACAGCAGAGCGGCGCCGACCCGGAACCGGGAATAGGGGCAATAGCTGTGCAGCCGCGCCTCGCAGGCGGCGCGCACCAGGTCGTCGTAGCGGTCGTTCACGAAGGATCCTTTCGCGTGATGCAGGGCCAGAAGCTGGTGCCTTTGCGCGGCGCCGGCGCGCCCAGGAAATCGGCAAAGGTGGCGGCGACGTCCATGAAGCCCATCCGCACCCCCAGGTCGCCGCCCGGACCGTGGGCGGGGGCCAACACGAGCAGCGGCACCTGCTCCCGGGAGTGGTCGGTGCTGGGCGTCGTGGGATCGTTTCCGTGGTCGGCGGTCATGACCAGAAGATCGTCGTCCGCAAAGCGGTCCAGGAAGCCCCCGAGCCACACGTCGAATTCCTCCAGGCCCCGCTGCATGCCGGCCGGATCGTTGCGATGCCCCCACAGCATGTCGAAGTCGACCAGGTTGAGCAGGATGAGTTCCTGCTGCCCGGCGGGGTCGGCCATGAGATTGTCCAGCATGGCCATGCCTTCGGCGTTGTTGCGCGAGGGGTGGGAATCGGTGATCCCCTGCCCGGCGTAGAGGTCGCGGATCTTGCCGATGGACCGCACGGGGATTCCCTTTTCCTGCAGCACCGGAAGCAGCAGACCCGGCGGGGGCACGACCGAATAGTCGTGCCGGTAGGGCGTGCGTTCGTAGGCCCCGGGATCACCCGTGAAGGGCCGGGCGATGACCCGGCTGACCTGGTGCGGCGGCTGCAGCATCCCCCGGGCGATTTCACACACCCGGTACAGTTCCTCCAGCGGGCAGACCTTGTCGTGCGCGGCGATCTGGAAGACGCTGTCGGCCGACGTATAGACGATGAGCTTTCCCGATCGCAGGTGCTCGTCTCCCAGTTCCTGGATGATCGCCGTGCCGCTGGCGGCCTTGTTGCCGATGACCCCATAACCGGTCAGACGGGAAAACTCCTCGAGCACCTCGTCGGGGAAACCGTCGGGATAGGTGGGGAAGGGCTGGTCCGTGACCAGGCCCATGAGTTCCCAGTGGCCGGTGGTCGAGTCCTTGCCTGCGGAGATTTCCTGCAGCCGACCGTGCCAGGCCCGCGGCGTTACCACCGCCGGGACACCCTCGATGGGATGGATGTTCCCCAGGCCGAGCGCCTGCAGGTTGGGTGCACGGACTCCGCCCACCCTGCGGGCCATGTTGCCGAGGGTGTCGCTGCCGGTGTCCCCGTAGTCGGCGGCATCCGGGGCTCCCCCCACTCCCATGCCGTCCAGGACAATCAAGATCGCACGTGCCATGTCTACTCCCTCTTTCCGGAATCGCAATATGGACTCAAGGTTAGATCCGAAGCCACAGCGGCGTCAACCCGCCTTATCGGTTCGTTCCCGGCGCTTGCACATGAGCGAAATCCCGTTAGAATGCCCCCATGCCAAGAGACCTCTTCCAGCCCCAACCCGAGCCGGATTCGGCGGACCGCATGTCCGGTGCATCTGCCGGGCCGGACTCTCCCCTGGCCGACCGCATGCGGCCGTCCTGCCTGCAGGACGTTGTCGGGCAGGAGGAGATCATCGGACCCCATGGTCCCCTGCGCGCCCTCATCAGCGGCGGCGTGCTCCCGTCCCTGCTGCTGTGGGGCCCCCCGGGCTGCGGGAAGACCACGCTGGCCCGGCTGGTGGCCCACCATGCCGACGCCACCTTCATGGAATTCAGCGCCGTATCGGTGGGCTCACGCGAACTCAAGGCCGTCATGGCCGAAGCCGCCAAGCTCAAACGCGCAGCCGGGCGACGGACCATCCTGTTCCTGGATGAGATCCACCGTTTCAACAAGGCCCAGCAGGACGCCCTCCTGCCCTGGGTGGAACGCGGCGACGTCATCCTCATCGGGGCCACCACCGAGAACCCTTCCTTCGAGATCAACAGCGCCCTGATTTCCCGAACCCGGCTGTTCATCCTCAAGCCCCTGGACACCCCCGCCGTCGAGCAGTTGCTGCGCCGGGCCCTGGCCGCACCCCAAGGCTTGAACGGCAGGCTGGAGTTGACGCCGGATGCCCTGGCGGTCCTGGCGGCCATGAGCGAGGGCGACGCCCGCCACGCCCTCGGCCTGCTCGAAACCGTGGCCATGGTGGCCGACTCCCCCCCGGGAACCGGATCGACGGCCGTGCTGGATGTCCAGGACGTCGAGAAGATCATCGCCGCCCGGGCGCCGCGCTACGACAAGGCCGGGGAGGAACACTTCAACATCATCAGCGCCCTGCACAAGAGTCTGCGCAACAGCGACACCCAGGCCGGCCTCTACTGGTTGGGCCGGATGCTCGAAGGTGGCGAGGACCCCCTTTACATCGCTCGGCGTTTGGTCAGATTTGCGAGCGAGGACGTGGGCCTGGCCGACCCCCAAGCCCTGGTACAGGCGGTGGCGGCCCGCGATGCCGCTCATTTCCTGGGACGCCCCGAAGGAGACCTCGCCCTGGCCCAGGCGGTGGTCTACCTTGCCCTCAGCCCCAAGAGCAACGCCCTCTACACGGCCCACAAGGCCGTGGCCGGCGAGGTGGCCCGGGGAGGCAACCCGCCCGTGCCGGCCCAGCTGCGCAACGCTCCCACCGCCCTGATGAAGCAGGTCGGCTACGGCAAGGGTTACGTCTATGCCCACGACACCACGGCGGGCATCACCGCCATGACTTGCCTGCCGGACAACCTGGCCGGAACCGAATTCTACCGCCCCGGCCCAAGGGGCTTCGAGGCCGAACTGAGCGAACGCCTCGCCAAGATCCGACGCTGGCAACAACGTCATCTTGCCACCGGCAACGATTCCCCAGCCGACGCGGCTGACACCAACGACGATTCTCCTGGAGGTTCGACATGAAAAGGATCGGTGTCCTGACCGGCGGCGGGGATGCGGCCGGCATGAATCCCGCCCTGCGCGCCGTGGTGCGGACGGCGAGTCAACAGGGCGTGGAAGTGATCGGGATCGAAAAGGGCTGGCGGGGGTTGGCCGAAGGGACATTCGGAACCCTCACCCCGTTTTCGGTCAGCGGCATCATATCTCGGGGCGGCACAATCCTGCGCACCTTCCGGTATCCGGAGTTCGCAACCCCCGAAGGCACCAAGCCGGTGGCGCAGACCCTGAAAAGGATGAAGCTGGACGGCATGATCATCATCGGCGGGGACGGGAGCTTTCGCGGCGCGCAGAAACTGGAGGCGAAATTCGGACTGCCGGTCATCGGCATTCCCGCCACCATCGACAACGACATTCCCGGAACGGACGTCTCCATCGGCTTCGACACGGCCCTGAACATCGCCATCGATGCGGTGGACAAGGTGAGGGACACGGCCACCAGCCACGGCCGCATCTTCGTCATCGAGGTCATGGGACGCGAGTACGGCCTGCTGGCGGCCCAGGTCGCCATCGCCACCGGGGCCGAAGAAGTCTTGCTCCCGGAGATCCCCTACAATCTCGACGACCTCGCGCGCCGCATCACCCAGGGCTACGACCGCGGCAAGCAGCACGCCATCATCATCGTGGCCGAGGGCGCGGGGAAGGCTTCCTACGTGACCTTCGAGATCAAGGAACGGATCCAGCGGGGCGTGCGAATGGTGGTCCTGGGCCACATCCAGCGCGGCGGTTCACCTTCGGGCTACGACCGGATCCTCGCCTCGCGGCTGGGGCACCACGCCACGCAGCTGCTGCTGGACGGGCAACACGGGTTAATGGTGGGCCTGGTGGCCAACAAGATCAAGACCTCCACCCTGGAAAAGAACACGAAGATCTCGGCCAGGGCCGTGCTGCGTGACTCGAGGTTGATGGAAGCATTGGTCTGAACCTGCCCCGGTTATAACGAAAAAAGCGGAGCCCGCGGGCTCCGCTTTTTTCTTGTCCCGTCGAGTCAACCGGTCAGGGAGTACCCTGCACGAAGCTGTTGGCGAACTTCATCCAGTTGATCTGCATCGTGCCCACCACGTGGCCAAGGCCCGGGTGTTCGATCTTGCGTTCGGAATACTTGTCGTTCAACGAGACGACGGAGAAGGAACCCACCAGGGGGTATCCCTGGTCCTTCATCAGGTTCAGCATCCAGTCGGCGCCCTTGTCCAGATTGACGATCTGCAGGGAGGCGTTGGGGAATACCGCGTACCAGGCGAAATCGTTCGGCCCGGGGTTGGCTGCCGCTGCCTCGGACAGGTTGTGCTTGGGCACGTAGACGAAATCGGAGATGCCGGTCTGGATGGCGCGCAGGTCGTCACCCTCGTTCTCCGGCAGATAGGTCGACCGGGCTTCGTTGATGGAACTGGCCAAATACCCCAGCTCCGGCAAAGGCGCGCCGGGAGTTTCCAGGTCAACCTGGCCGGAACGGAGCAGCTTGGGCAGCGCATACCCTACGGGTGTAGCCAGACTGTCGGCCTCGATGACGCCATTGCGCTTGATGCGTTTGAGCACCAGGTGGGTCGGCTGGGGCGTAAAGGCTTTCTGCACGCCCAACATCGTGCCGGCGAGATTCTGGTAGGTGTTTTCCAGATTCTTGGCGACCAGGAATTCCATGAGGTTGCCGTCCCGAATCATGGCGACGTCACCGCGCACGTATTCGAACTCGGGAGCTTCCATCTCAAAGAGGAAATTAACACTCAGCGTATCTCCCTGGACGATCCGGCGAAGGGAGCTGTAGACATAGGGATCGACCTCTTCCTTCTCCCCGCATCCGACCAATCCGATAAGGGTCATCGCTGCCAGGGCCAACAGAAGGGCAGACAAACCGCGACGCGCCGAAAGAACACCGAACATGAACCAACCTCCCTGAGGGTCTTCATTAATCCTTGCCGGTGGGATGCAAGGAATTCATCCCGTCGCAAGCCGGAAATCGGATCCTAGGCGTGCGACACGGGCATCGTCAACCAATGCTTATTCAGCCCCATGAAGGTGGGGCATCAACCGGAAAAATGCAAGTGGCGCCTACCAGATCGTGGCGCTCCACGGAATTCGACCTTGCCCCGGGCGGGACCCCACCCCCGATGCGCAGCGGCAACCAGCGAAGATCAAAGTCCCGGGAGGAGCCGGACCGCTCCGAGGACCTGGTCCTGGGTGCGCAGCCCCCCCTCCCAAAGGCTGCCGAAAATCCCCCAATGGGAGGGCAAAAGAACCCCGGCCGCGGCGAAGGTTCGGGAAAAAAGACCTCGTCGTTCGGCCCGCGAAAAGCAGGGCAGCCCCCGGGAATCCAGGCGCCCGTCCACCGTCACCGCCCAGGCTTCCTGGAAGCCTTCCAGCAACGCAGGAGGCACGATGGCCGGGTCGATGGTCCGCGTGAGGAAATCCTCCGCGAAAAGGAAATGGTGGTGCAGGAAACAGGCGGAAGGCACGGGAGAAAAATCCTGGGGCGACGGCGGCGCCGGGTCGCGAGGGGCCGAACGCTGCTCCCAGATTTCGGGGGCCAACCCTACGGGAAGGCCTCGCGGATTGGATGCGAAGAACGTCTCGCGGCTGCAATAGAGAACCAACCCCCGGTCACCCGTGGCATCGGGGTCACCGTACCCCAGCCACGGCGCAGAGACGACGCCCTGATCATCGACGCAAATGGTCAACCCCACCGATGCCAGGAGTCCCCCCACCGCCGCCAAGGCGGTCTCGCCCACCTCCGCGACCTTCCTCGCCAGAGGATCGGAGAGCCCGATCACGCGGAGGTTGCCTTCCGGGTTCGTCGTCACTCATCCTCCCCGGTCAGAAGGGACCGCCTGCGACGGGACGCAGGGTCGCCGTGAAATGCCGGAGGGCCGGCGGTGCGTAGGTGATTTCCAGGCCGCGCAACCGGGGACCGTTGCGCATCACCCGGGCACAGATCTCGGCCACGTAATCCAGTTGGGTGTGCGTGTAGACCCGTCGCGGGACGGCCAATCGCACCAACTCGAGGGCGGGATGCACCACCGCGCCGGTGTCCGGATCCAGATGATCGAACATCAGGCTGCCGATTTCCACGGCCCGAACCCCGCCTTCCAGATAAAGGGCGGCGGTGAAGACCTGGGCCGGAAACTGCTCCTGGGGAATGTGCGGCAGTGCGGCGCGGGCATCCAGGTAGATGGCGTGCCCTCCGGCCGGATGCAGGTACGGCACCTCCAATTCGTCGAGGTGCCTGCCGAGCCGGGCGACCTGGCCGATGCGATAGGCCAGGTACTCCGGGTCCATCACCTCACGGAGCCCCTGGGCGATGGCGGCCAGATCGCGTCCGGCCAGCCCTCCGTAGGTGGGGAATCCTTCGCGCAGGATCAAAAGGTTGGTCAACTCCAGAGCCCACTGATCGTCGTTCAGGCACACGAAACCGCCGATGTTGACCAGGGCATCCTTCTTCGCGCTCATGGTGCAACCGTCTCCGCAGGCGAACACCTCGGCACAGATCTCGTCGATGGACTTGTCGGCGTATCCGGCCTCGCGCTGCTGGATGAACCAGGCGTTTTCCGCGAAACGGCACGCGTCGAAAATCAAGGGCACGCCCATCTCGCAACAGAAGGCGGAGACCTCGCGGATGTTGGCCAGGGAAACCGGCTGTCCACCACCGCTGTTGTTCGTGATGGTCAACATCACCAGCGGGATGCGCTCGGCACCGTACTTTTCGAAAGCGGCCTTGAGCTTGGCCAGGGACATGTCACCCTTGAATGGTGCTTCCAGTTTCGGGTCCAGGCCCTCGTCCGCCACACAGTCCAGGGCGATTCCGCCGACGTGTTCCACGTTGGCGCGGGTGGTGTCGAAATGGATGTTGCTGGGAACGACCTGGCCGGGCTTAACCTGGGTCGCAAACAGAAGGCCCTCCGCGGCCCGGCCCTGGTGCGTGGGGATCACATGGCGATAGCCGAAGATTCCCCGGACGACCTCTTCAAACTCGACGAAGGAACGGCTCTGGGCATAGGCCTCGTCCCCGGTCATCATCGCAGCCCACTGGCGGTCGCTCATGGCGCTGGTTCCGCTGTCGGTCAGCAGGTCGACGTAGATGGCTGCGGAGGGAATCTTGAAGACGTTGTAGCCGGCCTCTTCCAGCAGTCGCGCGCGCTCCTGGGGACTGACACGGTGAATCCTTTCAACGACCTTGATGCGATAGGGTTCGAAGGGCAGATCCATGAAGTCCTCCTGTGCAGATTCCGGGCGTGCAGCGGGTCCTCCGCCGGTGTCCGAAACTTAATCCCTCGTTCCCAAGCGAACAAGCCGGATCAGGACTCATCGTGCCCCGCCGATGAGGGGTCACCCTCCCCCGCCGGGCAGGGGTGACCTTTCCTTGAAGAGGATGAGCAGGCCCGTCTCCACCCGGCTCCAATGCCGGTAATGGCGGAGGGGATGCTCGCTCCCCTGGCACAGATCCATGGCCGCTTCGGTCCACAACCCGGGCCGATGGTCCGCCTTGGCCAGCAGCGCGGTGGGTCGAGCCTCGTCCGGGGCGCCATCTGCGAGGGTGTGGATCATCAGTCGCCGAGCCGCTGCAGCCAGGGGCTCGACGAGGAAATCCCGGCAGGCCATGTCACCATAGGCGGCGAGCAACTCCGCCATACGGGCGCGATGAGGGTCGTGGGCCAGGACATCCTGCCAGACGGCCTCCGGGCGGAGCCGTGTCCAGCAATCAGCCAGGTTTCCCTCCAGAATCTCCGACCCGACCTGGTGACACCAACTCTGCACATCCTCCGTCGATGAGGCTGCGGGCAGCAGTCGCAAGGCCAGGGCATCGGTCCCGTCACTGTCCAGAGCGAACAGCAAGGCCAACCACTCCCGCGGCCCGGGAAGCAACCAGGGTTCCAGCTTCGCTTCGTCCACCACCGTCCATCCCCGGCCGACCAGAGCACCGCCGAGATATTCCAGGTCGCTGCTCACCCCGGCAATCACCCGCAACAAAGTGTTCGGTCCGTTGAATTCCGGCGTTGCGAAAAGCCGGCCCAGGCACTGATCGAGGTTCGCCGCATAATCGGCGGTTAGGATACCCGGTCGCCCCCCCCCGCCACCGGCGGGAAGCTCCTGCAACTGGGGCGTCAGCGTCCTGATCCGGGACCAAACCCGGTCGGCAACCCTCTGCTGGGACGTGCAGGTCAGAACCTGGTTGGGATGGGGTGTCGTCAAGAAGAGGCTTTCCCAGGATTCCTCACTGTCCCACGGGTCCACCGTCAAGAGGAGACGGCAGTCCCGGCCGAGCTGGGAAATCCGGTATCGCAGGTCGGAGGGAAACCGCTGAGCCTCGCACAGCACCACCACCGCGTGCGGGGAAGCCGGCAGCGCCCCGGGGTGGTGCGGGAACACCGCGCCGGACCGGGGCACTTCCAGGGCCAAATCCACATCCGGAGCAAAGCGCAGGAACTCCCCGGCGACATGGGCGGCGATGGCGGCATCGGGGCAGAATACCCGGACGTCCGGCGCGAAAGGCCCGGCCGCCGCGGCCTCAGCCAGGGCCCTCGCCAGCATGGCGTGACGCGCGCTGCCCGCCGTTCCCTTGAGGACCAGCAGGCCCGGACCTTCCTGGGCAAGGGCACGGGATACCGCGGCCGAACCGCGGTCCAGTTCCCTGCGGCCCCGGTCCGGTCCCCGCCATAGGCGGCGCAGGCCACGCAGAGGCGAGGCCCCGGGTTCGGGGGCACTCTCCCGGTCATCCGAAACCCGGCGCTCTTGCGAAGCCGGCTCGAGCAATCGGCCACACAACCGCCAGGCGGCGGCGGCCTCGGGCTTGGCCGAGATATCCGATAGTGCCAGCAGATCCACCAGGGACAGCGCCCTGGCGCCGGACGGTCCCAGCCAGCGCCACAATCCCAGGGCCGCGCCCAGGGCCAGGAATTTCTGTTCGGCTTCGCTCGGAGCGTGCAGGCCTGTCTCGACCAGGAATCCTTCCGGGGTCTCCACGGCCGCATCCAGCATTTCCCCCAGCTGCAAACGCAATCGCTGCAGCTTGCGCTGCAATCCCGCCAGGATGTCCCCGGGGTCGCGGTCGCAACCCACCAGGCGCCGGTGGGAGTGGAACGCCCCGTCCGGTGCGAGATAAACCAGGCCGGGTTCTTGGCCGTCCAGGCCCAGAAGGGTGTCGATAAACACCAGGTCGGCAGCGGGAACCTCGGCCGGGGGTTCATTCAGGCGGATCCACCGCCGCATGCGGGGTCCCAGCCCCTGCAGCCACAAGGGAAGCAAAACTTCCAGGGCCCTGTCCACCTCGTCGAGCCGGTGCTCCAGCACGGCGAAGCGGTTTTCCACGAGGACCGCGTGTCCTCTTTCCCTGACTCCGGTCGGCGGAGCCGCGCCATCCCGGCCTCCCGACACGCCATCGGCAGGCAAGGGGATGCCCTGCACGGACAAGGCCCAGCGCAGGGTCCTGACGGTCATCGCCATGGGCATCTCTTCCAGCCCGGACCTCCAGGCCAGCCAGCGCAGCGAACACAGTTCGTGGGTCGAGACCAGACGCCCCGACTCCGTGTCGCTTCCGCGTTCCTGGATCAAGCCGGGCCGCAAGCCCTCCAGCAGTCGCTGCACACGCGGGCGCAGAGTGCCCGGGGGCACACTTCCCCGTGGCACAATTTCGGTGCTGGCGGCCGACGCATGGTTTGGTTCTCCCGGCCGCCCGGGATCCCCGGCCACGAACCGCTCGGGCGACGTTTCGGCGAGGAATCCGGACCACGGTCCGGCGATCCGCTCCGCGTGCAGCACGATGCGGCTCTCGCTCCCCAGAATGTCGCGCAGGGCGACCGCTTCCCGGTGGTGTTCCTGATCGGGGTCGGGCAACCAGGACGAAAAATCCAACAGGTGCACGACGGCCGGGGGCATCCGGGTCAGCAAATCCTGGAGGGGACGGGCGTCCAGCTGATCCGGTTTCACCCAGACCAGGGCGGCGGGGGGGTGGCGCAGATCCCCGGGCCCGGGAACACTGAATCCGGGTGCGGAATCCCGGTCCACGATCCCACGCCACCGCGGATCGCAATCTGCGGCGACCATCAGCATCCAGGCGTCCAGCTGGCCCTGCTCCCGGGAGATCTCGATGCGTTCGGCATCCGCTTGCCAGCCGCCGGTTCCGGGCCCGATCTCCAGCACGATTCTTCTCCCCACCAGAGTCCCGGCGCCGGTACCGCCGGGCGGCACCGCCAGAGCATGGCCGTGCTCGGCCAGCCAGCTGTCGACGGCTGCAGCCGGGTTGGCCTTGCCGGGACGTCCGGAGGCCGTCTCCGGCAGCTGCAAGGGGTGGGCATCGATGGCGCCGGCAAGTCGGCAGGCCGCGCTGAAGGACCAGGACCCACGATCCCAGGGACTCTCCTCCCCCCAGGGCCCGCCCCCCCAGAGCAGGTGCCACCAGCGCACGTCCAGCACGATCACCTCGCGCCAGGGTCCGGCCAGGAGTCCGGCCAGGGCCAAGGACGAGCGGGCCAAGCCGTTGACCATGGCGTCGAGCCGGCGTTCGTCTCGCCGCATCCACAGGCAACCATCCTCGTCATCACCCGCATGCGCCGAGCCCGGACAGCACGGCAACGCGGGCAACACCAGACTGGGCCTGTCCCCCGCCCCAGTGACGCTTGCCAGCACCTCGTCCCGGTCGGCAAAGCGAGCCGCAACCGTCAGGCCGGGCAAGGAGCCCTGGGCGACCGCGCGCCAGAATCCGGCCAGCAGGTCCTCCTCCGGTAGCAGCACGGTGAGACCCGCCCCGCCGGCTTGTTGCCGCAGCCAAAGCACCTGGGCGGCAAGCGCCTGCCCCCGTTGAAGACGGGAATCCGGACGCAGTCCCCGATCCGCCAATTTTAGGACGGGCAGGCTGCGATCCTGAAGCGTCAGGCGGTAAGCCCGACCGTACGGCAACAACAGGTGACAGAGGTAGCGACCGAGGATTTCCGGCAGCCAGGCTGCCCCGAGCACCAAGGAGAGATGCCGGTGGCCGCGCGACATCAGGACGCCGTGCAGGTTCAGAACCTCGCCTTCCCCGCCGTCCAGCAGGCGATCATGGACTGCGGCGCTATCCACGAAGACCCACGAAGCGTCACTGCCGTCGAAAACACCCCAGCGCGCGTCAAGGACCCGAACCTCCCGGTTCAACAGGCGCCAAGACCCGCCGATCCAGCCGGATTTGCGGGCTCGTTGGCGGTATTGAGCCGCCCAGCCGTCCTGCCCGGGTTCTTCGATGGCTTGTTGGGACAGGCCGGAAATTTCCGCTCGATAAACGTCATAAAGCTCAATTTCCCCAACGCTTCTGCCTCTTATCTCAGAAAAATCATCAAGATCCCCATTGTGGGTTTCGATCAACCGCACCCAGTGGAACAAGCCCAGCAGGCCCTCGATTTCCGGGTCCCCTGCGCGGGTCCCGTCGATCAGCCGGGCCAGCAGGGCCAGGGCCGCCTTCAGATCATGCACGCGCCCCTCGGGCGGCACCAGGGTGGACGGGCCCAGCACGTCGGGCGCCAGGGATTCCAGGGCCGACCTCCGGTCGGAGCGGTCCCAGACAACCCGCCATCGCGCACCGCTTTCCCCCCACGCCTTCATCACGGCCGCCGGGGCGCCGGTGCTCACGATGGCCAGATCGTGACGGGCCAGATCGGGCTGCAGATCATACGCCGGCAGAGCGGTGGAAATCCCGCCGCCCTCCCGACGCGGCCAGGGCCCGGGACGCGTCCACAGCAGCGGCAGGGTCCAGGGCGCAAACGTGTCGTCCAGAGCCAGGACCGCGGGCCGATCGAGGACCACGAGTTCGTACAGGAACCAGGAGGCGGCGTCGCCGCGGCGCCCCAGCTCCCGGATGCCTGCCCGCAGCGACGGGTCGGAATGTTCCAGGTGGGAGCGCATGGCGAGCACCAGCAGGCCGCCCAGCAGGGCTCCGTGGCCGCTCCGCTGGGACCATCCCGCCCAGTTCGGCGTGCCGGTAGGCGGCTCCAGGAGGGGGTGCCCCACCGAGCGGGACCAACCGCGACGCCAGGAACCGATTTCGGCCAGAGCCAAGGGCAGCAAGACCTCGGGCTCCGGATTCGCGGTCGGCAGGCGGGACTCCAGAACCGCCGTCGCCAGGCCCAGGGTCCCGACCGGACCGCAGACATGGTCCCATTGCTCCCCGATCACACGGGCCACATCGGGTGACAAGGCCACGATGCGTTCGCCGCAGCCGGCCAACAGATCGTCGAGATCCGCCGCATCCTGGCCCGGCCGCCAGGTCGCGAAGTCCCGCGGCTGGTCATCCCACCAGAAAACGACGCCCACCGAACCGTCGGACTCCAGGCCGACGCTCGCCCAACCCAAGGCCTCCCGCGGATCGTCGGCCAATCCCGGCTGACGATGCCCGATGCATTCGGCGGCCTGACGCCGGCGCAAGGCCATGGACTGGTCGGCCGGGGCGAAGTCCGCACCCAGTTCCGCCAGAGCTTCCCGGTAGCGGGGAACAGGCAAATGAAGACCGTCCACGTTGGCCAGGATCTCCAGGATTCTCAGGCGAGCCTCGTCCATGCGGGGCCCCGGCTGGATTGCGTGGGACAGGAATTGCCGGTAGAGGGCGACACAGGGACCGGGCTGCTGCAAGAGGCGGTCGGCGCTGACCGCTTCCAGCCAGCTGCGCTCGCTTTCGAGCCGGTCGGAGGAACCGAAGTATTCGCGCCGCAGGATCTGGAGGATGGCTCGCGCCCACTCCTGGGCTTCGATGGATCCGGGCACGAGGTTTTCCTGCTCGATGAAGGCATCGAGCATGTCCCCGCCCTTGGCCGCCAGCCACAGCCGCTCTTCTTCGGTCAGGGGAAGATCGTGGCGGACGAGGTGATGGGGAAATGGCCGCCCGGTCCGGCAAGCGGTTCGCATCAGACCCTTGAGCAAAGGCACGGAAGAGCGGGGCTCGGCGGGAAAAAGCCGGCTGCGGGCAGCCAGAAACAAGGCACTTTCGAACCGGGGTTGATTGGCCTCGGCCTCATCCTCGGGGCGCAGGCCCGCCTGGCGCAACCCTTCGCGCACGACCTCATCGGCCCGACTCAGGAATTGGGTCTTGAATTGTTCGCTGCTGCGCTCCCATCGCCCCTGGGATTCCGCAACCGCCTCCTGGGGGTCACGGCGATGCAGCATTCGTCGCAAGCGATCCCCGAGTTTCTCGGTCAGAAAGACCCGGCCCGGAGAGGCCTCGCGTTGCTGGACCGCACAGAAGAATTCACCCTCTGCGACCGCGAAATCCCCGGCGTCCAACCGCTCGAAAGCCCGGTCGAGGTGGCGCCAATAGCTGGAATGGGGCGTGGGTCGATCGTGGGTGCTCATGGGCAGAAAACTAACACGGGAATCGCCGACTGGGGAGGGTAAGTTTGAGCGCTCAACGGGTCAGGGTGATTCGGGTCACGGCCCGTTTGCCTCCCTGCTGCACGGCCGCCAGATAGACCCCCGCAGGCAAGGGACGCCCCGCGGCGTTGCGGCCGTCCCACAACCAATTGCCCTGATTGGCGTCCACTCCCCGCCGCACCAGACGCCTGCCCCGCAGATCGAACACCTCCAGCAGAGCCCGTCCTGCCGGATCTGCGCCCGACGGAGCCAGGAAGATCCGCCCCGACGAGGGGTTGGGGAAAGCCCGCAGTCCCTGCGGGCCGGTCACGCCCACGGCGACACCGGACGCTCCGGTCGAGAGAGCGGCGGCCGCAGTGTTGCGACCGTCGGCACGTGAACTCATCCAGGCGGGAAAGGCCGGGCCCATTCCCGACAGAGGGAGAAGGCAAACCTTTTCATTCCGCACCCCCACCCGCAGGTATTGGTTGTCTCGGCGGACCAGCATGGCTCCGAGCCCCATGACCTCTCCCGCTCCCACGCCACCCATGTCCGCGGGTTCCCGAGCAGCCAGGCTCACCCCGGACGCGCCGCCTTGGAGCCATTGGGTTCCCCCTCCGGGCAGGCTGGCGAATCCGTAAAGTAGATCCTGCCAGCGAAAATGGGCCATGGCCAAAGTTCCGACTTCGCCGCCGGGATCCGGGCCATAGGCCAGCGGGGTGGCCACCAGGGAGGCGTCAAGGGTCAGCCGCGACTGGTCCGCGATGGCGGCCACGGAAAATCCGGGCCAGATCTCGCCCTGAGCCTGACCGGAAGCGGTGAGCCGCACGAGACCGAACGCCCAAGCTGCGGACTCTCCCGCCAACCCGTTGTCCATCAGCCCCACCAGATCGAGGGACAACCCGTCGGCGGAATAGGCCCCACCGACACTGGCGGAGGAAAGGCTCAGCCACTGGCCACCCGCGGGAGGGGCCAGCACCGTGCTGTCTCCCGGGGCCGGTGTCCCATCGGCGTGAAATAGGCGCACCACCAGGTCGTCGCCCAAACCGGCCCAGACCGGGACGGCGATCTCGTGGAAGTGGTCCCCGTCACGATCCAACAGGACCGGTGGCAGGGTCAGGTTGTGGGCCAGGAATTTGGGCCAGCCGGGCAGGTCCTTCAGGGACTGGTCCAGAACCGTGATGAAACCGTCCCGGCAGGCCAGCACCAAGGCCTCGCCGGTCTGTCCCGCGAATACCCCGGCAGCCGGGGCAAGGGGATGGGAATGCCCCAGACTGCGGGAAGCCCTCAGGACGGGTCCGTCCTCCCAGATGCGGACCTCCCCGCTCTGGGCGGCGACCGCCACCAGCGGCATGCCGTCGGCGGCCAGCATCCCCACGGGCCCCTGCAGGGGCAAGTTCACCGTCCACGGGACCTCCTGCACGGATCCGGCGCGGCTGAAGAAATAAACGGAACCGAATTGGGAGGCGACCACGATCTCGTCACCCGGCACCCCGTCAAGGTCCCAGGCCAAGGGACGACCCAAACCTCCTTGACTGGAAGCGTCGGGAAAAACGAAAACCGGCCAACCGGGCCTGGCGTTGCCCGCCAAATCGGTCACATTGAGGGCGCGGGCGCTCTGGTCCACCCCCACCCGGGACGGAAGGATCAAGGAGGGGTCACCATCGCCGTCGAGATCGGCGAGGTTGGGATCGCCGGACAGGGCACCGGGCAAGGAGAACACCACCCCCGGTGAAGCGGGGGTATCGGTTGCGATCAGGGAGATCACCACCCGCCCCTGGCCCTGCAGGGCCTTTACCGCCACGGACATCCAGCCGCCGGCGGGGCCGACCAGGTCGAGGGTCTCCCGCTGTCCCGAACCCGCGAAGTCCGCCCGCAGAACCGCCGTCCCGGTGGTATCCAGTCCCAGCGCCATGGGTTCTGCCGCTTCGACGCGCACGTCGAGCCCGGCCGCAGGCACCGCTTCCAACCGGTAGGATCCTCCCGGCACGGTGATCAACCTGCGGGCGCAGACGGGAATATCCGCCCCCAGGGTATCGTATTGGGTCTCTCCGGTCGACAAGGGCAGGCGCAGGGCTTCCACCGCCGCATCCAAACGCAATCGTCCCCAGCCCTGGACCGTGTCGGGCTGCGTGGGGACGGACATGGCCACGACCCCCGAACCCTCGGTGGTCTCGGCCAAGGTCACCGGATCAGCCGTCAACAACATCACGCCTCGCAAGGAGGCGGCCGATGGCGCCGCCGCCGGCAACACCAGCCCGGCATGCCGCAGGGCCTCGCCCAGAGTGAAGACGGCGCCGGCTGCGTGGGCCGCCGCCAGGCTTGTCCCCACCCGGCCGCTGAAGGAATCGTCGGGTTCGTTGTCGGCCGCAGTAATCCGCCCCCGCGACGCCAACAGCCCCCCCCCCGGCGCCAGCAGATCGGGCTTGGCCACGGTGGCCGTGCCACGGCCCGAGTAGGCCGCCACCGCCACCGCATCGTTGCAGGCGCCCACCGTCAGCACCTGGGGCAGGCGGGCCGGGTATCCCGGGCCGGCCGGGTCGTTACCCTGGTTGCCCATGGCCCCCACCGGCAGGAGGCCCGCGGCCAGGAAGGCGTCCATGGCCGCCGAGATTCCCAGGTCCTCGTCCCAGTTGACCGCGCACAATATGGTCCGCACGCGATACTGGGCAGCGTTGTCCAGGGTCCAGGCACAGGCGGCAAGGAAATCCCCCGCCCAGGTCCGCCACAAACCGTCGAAATCGTAGAATTTGACCACCGTCAGACGCGCCGCCGGGGCGATGCCGCGGTAAGCGGGATTGACGCTGCCGCTGCCGGCTGCCACCGACGCCAAGGCTGTGCCGTGGTAGTGGTAATCCCAGGGACCTGCAGCCAGGGGGAAATCGTCCGTCACGTCATGCCAACCCACGACCTTGTAGCCCTGGGAAAGGGACCAGCCCAAGTCGGCGGAATACCAGTCGGTGACGTCGCCGACGGCGGGCGGTGGTCCGTCGTTGTCGTCGTCGGGAGGATCACCCAGATCTCCATGGGCGGTGTCACACCCGGAATCCAGCACGGCGATGGTTCCGGACCAGTCGACACCCAGGTTCCAGGGGGCCTTTTCGAGCACCTCGGCCCCTACCTGGGCACGGCTCACGTCCAGCGCCGGTCGCCCGCAGCGGTCGAGCAGGAGGTGCCCCTCCAGGTTCGCGTCCATCAACAGCCCCAATCCCGCCGCATCGACGGCGAGCGCCTGGACGCCGGACCCGAGATCCAGGTCGTGGAGAAGCCTCACATGGCCGGCCGCAGTCTTCTGGCTCGCCACGCGACGCACCTGCGATCCCGACCCCAGGTGCAGGACCCGCAGGCCTCCCGCCGACCAGATCCCGCTGGACGGAGCCACGGCGGGCGCAGGGGGCAGTTCGGCGGCCAGGGCTCCGGCGGTGGGGGCCTCACCGACCGCGAGCCGGCGCAGGTCCGCCCACGACATTGCCCCCTGCCGCCAGCTCAGAAGGGCGGTTTCGGACGTGACGTTCTGCGGAGCACCGGCAGCGGAAGCCGGAGCAACGGAAAAGGGAGCGATCAGGGAGAAGGAAACCACGGTCACCGGCAAGGCCCCGGACATCAACAGCAGGGTAAGGGCAAACCCGATGATGCCTGAGGCACGGCACCGACAACCTTCGTTGGCGCGAGGGGCCGAAACCGTCGCTGAACGACAGATGGCCGCGGTGCGAACGTTGGCTGTGCGGAAACGGGACATGCATTTCCCCTGTGGCGCGAATTCCGGGCGACTCCTCCGGACCGATCCGCCGCCGAACGGGGACACCTTCCCGAGGTATCCGCGTGACCGTGGCACGGCCCGCAAGCGTCCGGAACACCTGGTGGGGTTTGCCGGGAGGCCCGGCAACAGGTCGCCGGTTGCGGACCACATGATGGTACGGAACCCGGTCCGCCCCCGCAATACCCTGGCTCAGCCCACCCCGGCGTGGTGATCCAGAACCAACCCCCGACCCGGTCCCAACAAGCTGATGCCGACGACGTCGAACCGCAACCAGACCCCCTGCGGCCGACCTTCACGGTCCATGTACCTGCGGGCCATGGCCCGCAGGAGCGCCATTTTGCGACCGTCCACCCGACAAATCGGCCCAGCCTGCGTCCCGGGACCCGCCACCTTGACCTCCACGAAGACCAGCAGATCCGGCCCGCGCATGACCAGGTCGATCTCTCCCCCCGGCAGACGGTAGCGTCGGGCCAGGCACTGGAAACCGCAATCTTCCAGGTAAATCCGGGCGATATCCTCGCCCCGCTGTCCGCGTTCCGAAGACAGGGACATGACACGCTCCTGCTGGGAGGGGTTCGCCGTCCCCAGGCAAGGAGCGTTCCGGGGAGATGTCAGTCGAAGAGGTTTCCCTGATCCAGCCGAACCAGGGGTTGGTAGGTCATCCGGTGCAAGAGGCACGGACCCAATACTTCCAGGGCCTGTCGGTGCCCAGCGGCGCCGTATCCCTTGTGGCCGGCGAATCCATAGCCCGGATAGTGCCGGTCCCAGGCGACCATGATGCGGTCACGCAACACTTTCGCCACGATGGAGGCCGCCGCGATGCAGGCGCTGCGGTGATCCCCGCCGACCAGGGTCGTGCAGGGTGCCGACAAATCGGGAGCCCGGTTGCCGTCCACCAGGACCAGGCCGGGTGCGGGCCGCAGGCGGGCCACCGAACGCGACATGGCTTCGAGGGTCGCCTGGAGGATGTTCACCTTCTCGATACGCCGGGCAGAAACAGCACAAGCGCCCCAGGATGGGGCGCTTGCCAGGATGAGATGCAGAAGTTCCTCACGTCGCGCGGGAGTCAGCCGCTTGCTGTCGTCGAGACCGGGCAGTTCCCAGGCAGGCGGCAACACCACGGCGGCGGCGACCACGGGTCCGGCCCATGCCCCGCGCCCCGCCTCGTCCACGCCGGCGAGGACGAGTTCCCCATCCCGGGAGCACTCCCGGTCATGAGCGAACAACGCCTGGTGCCGGCCGGCCAAGACCTACCGGCGGACTTCGCGGATCCGAGCCTTACGACCGGTACGGCCGCGCAGGTAGTAAAGCTTGGCCCGGCGAATGCGGCCCCGCTTCTTCACGGTGATGGAGTCCACGTTGGGGCTCTCCACGGGGAAGATGCGTTCCACGGCTACGCCGCCGCTGATCTTGCGCACGGTAACACTGGCTTCCAGGCCCGTGCCCTGACGCGCGATCACGGCGCCGATGAAGTTCTGGATCCGGGTCTTGGCTCCTTCCTGGATCCGCACGGCGACATTGATCGTATCGCCGATGTTGAAATCCGGAAGGTCTTCCCGCAGGCCCGTGGCCCGCATTTTTTCCACGATGTTCATTGCGTCCTCCTGAATGGCTTCCGGCCCCGTTCCCTGACTGGGGATCCGGACGCCGCTTCTGCTATTTCATCCTGATCCCCATTCGGGGATCATTCCTCATCGTTGCGTCGCTCCTGGCGGGTTACCACCAGATCCGGGCGTCGCTCCCGTGTTCTTGCGGCGGCATCCTCCCGGCGCCACCGGGCGATGTTCGCGTGGTGGCCCGAAAGCAGCACCTGCGGCACGTTCAGGCCCCGGTACTCCTCGGGCTTGGTGTACCAGGCGCAATCCAGGCCGCCGTCCCGGTCGGCCGTGAAACTGTCGTTGGCCGCCGAATCGCTGTTATGCAGCACGCCCTCGATTCGTCTGACCAGCGCATCGGCGATGACCAGGGCGGGCAACTCTCCCCCGGACAGGACATAGTCCCCGATGGAGATTTCCCGCGTGACGACCAGGTCCCGCGCCCGCTCGTCGATGCCCTTGTAGTGGCCGCAGATCAGGATGAGTTCACCCGTCTGCTGCAACTTGTCCACCAGTTCCAGGGTCCGCACCTCGTCGAAGGTCTCGCCCTGGGGCGTCGTCAACACGACTTCCGCCTGCTCACTGACGCGGCAGGATTCCACGGCTTCCACGATCGGTGGGGCCATCATGATCATGCCCGCTCCGCCCCCGTATGCCGTGTCGTCCACGGTGCGGTGCTTGTCCACCGCGAAATCTCGGATGTCCACCACCTGGTAATCCACCTGGCCTTGGCGTTCGGCCCGACCGGGGATACTGGTCTCCAGTACGGTCCTGACCATGTCCGGGAACAGGGTCAGGATGCGGATCACCGGCCGCTCAACCGCCTTGGACATCGAGCAACCCCACCGGAGGATCGATCACCAACTCGCCCTCGAGACCGGGGTCGAACGCCAGGATCGGAGCCACCGCCGGGATCAGGACCTCTCCGGAACCGGACTTCAGCACCAGCAGGTACTGGCCGCCGGTCCAGCGCACCTCGTCGACTTCCCCGACCGTCTGCCCTGCGGCGGTCACCAGGGGCCGCCCCAGCCAACGGAACGGCAACCCGGCGTCCGGGCGGGGGAAATCGGCCTTCGCATAGTCGGCACGCAGGAAACCCACGCGACGTCCGATCAATCCATCGGCCTGGTCGCGGCTGGAACAACCGGCCAAGCGCACGACTTCGCAATTCCCGGCGGGCCGGTGTCCGGCCGCCGCAAGAGGTGTGCCGTCTTCCCAAACCGCATATTCCGAATCCAGGATGGGTGCGTGGAAGTCCAACAAGGTGTAGAGTTTCAACTCACCCTTGAGGCCCACGGCCTTCACAACTTCGGCCATGGCCACGAAACCATCCTGCGGCGTCGCGGAGTTCATGCTATTCCACGATCTCCAGGCCCAGGCGCTGGTCCGTCCGGGCGCTGACCGCCTGCAAAACGGTCCGCAGGGCGCGGGCGGTCTGCCCGCCCTTGCCGATGATCCGTCCCAGGTCGTCGGGATGCACCTTGACGCGGTATACGTCCCGTCCGTCCTGGCGCAGGATGTCCAGAACCACGTCTTCGGGATGGTCGACCAGGTTCACCGTGATGTAGGACAACAGCTCCACCACGCGTTCCTGACCGATGGTCAATTCCTCAGCCGCAGCCTGGGCCAAAACTTCCTTCAGCTCGTCGCCGGTCGGCTGGCTGTTCTCCGGGGCGCTCACGCCGAGCCGTCCTTGTCTTCAGCCGGAGCGTCGGCCGCTTCTTCTTCAGCGGCAGGCTCGGCGACGGGCTCCTCGGCGGCAGCTTCTTCGGCAACATCTTCGGTAGCCTCGGCGGCGGCGGCTTCTTCAGCAACCTTCGCTTCTTCAGCAACCTTCGCTTCTTCAGCGGCCTTCGCTTCTTCAGCGGCCTTTTCTTCGGCAGCGGCCTTTGCTTCGGCGGCCTTGGCTTCAGCGGCGGCCTCGGCCTCGGCTTCGGCCTGCACCCGGGCTTCCTCGGCGGCCTTGCGCTCGGCGTCGGCCTTACGGGCGTCGGCGGCATCCAGCCTCTTCTGGCGGTTGCTCTCGGCCTGATCGCGCCAGGTGGCGACCTTGCTCTCGACTTCTTCCGGAGCCATGCCCTGCTGGATCAGCGAGTACTTGTAGAGGATGCCTTCGCCTTTCAGGAGGCTGCGAGCGGTTTCGCTGATGGTGGCGCCCTTCTGCATCCAGCTGATGATCTCATCGTCATGCAGCTCGATCTCGAACGGGTCGCGGAAAGGATTGTAGTAGCCGAGATTGGCCAGGTAGGCGCCGTCGCGGCGCTTGCGGCTGTCGAGAACAACGAGGCGGTAGAACGGACGCTTCTTGCGTCCCATGCGGGTCAGACGAATTGTTGCGGGCACGCCACACCTCCACTTTTGTGGTTTCGCTCCGGGCACCACGCCCGCAGCGTACATGAACACGGAACGATGTCCCGCGGCGGTCAACGTTGGCCGAGAACCTTCTGGCCGAACTCCTGCAGGCCGCCGGCGGAATTGATCTGTCGCATCATCCGCCGCATGTCGCGGTACTGCTTGAGCAGTTTGTTGACCTGCGAGACCGTGGTCCCGCTTCCTCTGGCGATGCGCTTGCGGCGGGACCCGTTGATGATGTCGGGTCGTCGCCGTTCGGCGATCGTCATCGAATTGATGATGGCCTCGACGCGGACGAACTGGTTGTCGTCCACCTTGGCCTTGTCCAGCATATCGCTGTTCATGCCGGGCAGCATCTTGAGCACGCCCTTGAGCGGGCCCATCTTCTGCATCTGGCGGATCTGCCCCTGAAAATCCTCCAGGGTGAATTCGCCGGCGGCGAACCGGGTGGCCAGGTGCTCGGCCTGGTCCAGATCCATTTTCTCTTCGGCCTGCTCGATCAGGGTCAGGACGTCGCCCATGCCCAGGATCCGGCTGGCCATGCGGTCGGGGTGGAAGACCTCCAGATCCTCCATCTTCTCGCCCACACCCACCAGCTTGACGGGCCGGCCGGTGACTTCCAGCACGCTCAGTGCGGCGCCGCCCCGCGCGTCCCCGTCCAGCTTGGTCAGCACCGCGCCGTCGAAGTCGAGCCGCTCGGCGAAAGTCACCGCGATGTTCACGGCCTCCTGGCCGGTCATGGCGTCCAGCACCAGGAGCTTCTCGTCCATGGGCACGATCTTGTCGATGGCCTCGAGCTCGTCCATGAGCACGTCGTCGATATGCAGCCGTCCCGCCGTATCCACGATCAGGATGTCGCACTTGTTGTCGCGGGCCCGCCGCTGCCCCAGCTTGACGATCTGGGCGGCGTTCTTGCGCTCGCGATCGCTGTGCACCGGCACGCCGACCTGCGCGCCGATGATGTGCAGCTGGTCGATGGCCGCAGGACGATAGATGTCCGCCGCCACCAGCATGGGGCTGCGGCCCTCCTTCTTCAGGCGCAGGGCCAGCTTGCCGCAGAAGGTCGTCTTGCCGGAGCCCTGCAGCCCCATGACCATGACCGTGGCCATGTCCTTGTGCTTGCCCGCTCCCGGTTTCAGATTCAGTTCGGAGGCCTGCCCCCCCAGCAGGGTCGTCAGCTCGTCATTGACGATCTTGACCACTTGCTGGGACGGGCTGATGCTGCCCATGACCTCGGTGCCCAGGGCCTTTTCCCGGATGGCCGCCACCAGCTTCTTGGCCACACCGTAATGGACATCGGCCTCCAGGAGGGCCATGCGCACTTCGCGCAGAGCCTCCTTGACGTTGTCCTCGGTGAGCTGGTCCTGACCGGCAAGCTTTTTCAGCGTCCGGTCCAGGCGCCGGGTCAGATCCTGGAACATGGTCCCGCTTTCTCGAACTTCGGAACACCACGACACAACGGGGCGCTCGCCGGCCTCTTGGGGCCTCAGCCACGCCTCGCATCCAAGTTGCTGCGTACCAGAGAGTTCCCAACAAGCAAAACGGGCGCGCATCCGGAATGAACCGGGGCGACGCCCATCCCTGGTCGTCCGCGAAAGAGGAAATTAACAATCCTGGACCGATTTGGCAAGAAAGAAGGGGTTTAACCCCTCAGCTGTCCCACCCCGGCGGCGGGATCAACCTGGCGAAAAAGCCAGCTTCCGGACACCAGGATATCGGCTCCGGCTTCCCGACACACCCGGCCGGTCTCGTCGTTGATGCCACCGTCGACGGAAATGAGGAAATCCCCCTGCCCGGCGTCGCGCGCGGCGACCAGGGCGCGGATCTTGTCCAGCCCCACCGGATCGAAAGCCTGGCCCCCGAAACCCGGCATGACCGTCATGACCAGCACCAGGTCGACCCGATCCAGATAGGGCAACACGTCCCCCAGGGAAGTCGGAGGGTTGAGGCTCATTCCCCGCCGAACCCCCAGATCGCCGATCTGGTCCAGGGTGGCAGAAAGATCCGCATTGCATTCGACGTGAATGGTCACCGCATCGGCGCCGGCCTGCACGAACTGCTTCACGTATCGGTCCGGATCCGTCAGCATGAGGTGGACATCCAGAGGCAGGTCGGTCAAGCGCCGCACGGCTCCGACCACCAGGGGCCCGAAGGTCAGGTTGGGCACGAAGTGGCCGTCCATGACGTCGAGATGCAGCAGATCGGCCCCGGAAATGGCCATGCGGGTGATTTCCCGGTCCAAGGCGGCAAAGTCCGCCGACAGCAGGGATGGCGCCACCAGGGCGCCGCCCTCAACGGGTCGCGACAACCAGGACAAGTCGATCCCCCTTTCCCACCTGGGACCCGGCGGCGGGCTTCTGGCTCACGATGTGATTGGGTGCCACCTGTCCGGAACGCCGGTATTCCACTGGACCGACCACGAAACCCGCTGCAGTGATCATCTGGCGAGCCTGGAAAAGAGGCAACCCCGTCAGGTCCGGCATGCGCAAGCGCAGCGGGGCCTCGGGCTCGGCGATGACCAGTTCCACGCTGCGGCCGGTGGCCAGTTCCAACCCGGCCTGCGGGTTCTGGTAGGCTACCACGGGCTGGGTGATGCCTCGCCGGGGCATACGGACGCTGCGGCCGAGCCGGTAGTTCTCCCGCTGGAGGGTCGCTTCGGCCTGGCGGGGCGTCAAACCCACCACTTCAGGCAGGGCCCCGGTCGCATGGCCGGTACTGAGGACCACCCGCACGGTCCGCCCACCCCGCACCTTCTCATGAGGTCCGGGAACCTGGTCGAGAACCGCCCCCTCCGGCAGGGTCGGGTGGGGCCTCTTGCGGGAAACCTCGAGGACCAGATCCAGGGTCGCCGCCTTTTCCCGTGCCTCTTCCAGGGATACACCCCTCAGATCGGGCATGGTCACCACCTGATGGCTGTGAACCATCGACGGCAACACCAGAAAATTCACGGCCACGACCGCCGCTCCACCGACGGCGGCAATCACGCCCAGCAGCAGGATGAATTTCCACAGTTTCACGCGTGAGTCTCCCGTTTTCGGCGCAGCCTTGCCGCAAAGAACCCGTCTCCCGGGGCCTCCGGAGGCAACCAGACCTTTTGCCAGGCGCCATCCTCGTCCGCGACGGTCTCCAGTCCGGGGACAACCCGGAGCAAACCATCCACAACCGCCTGGTTTTCCTCTTCCTGCAGGGAACACGTAGCGTACAGCAGGACGCCGCCGGGGGCCAGCAATTCCACCGCCCGCCGGGCCAAATCGCCCAGCAAGCGGGCCTTGGTCCGCACCAGCGCCGGTTGGAGGCGCCAGCGCGCCTCCGGGTGCCGCCGCAGCACGCCGGTCCCGCTACAGGGCCCGTCCAGCAGCACGGCGGCGCACGAACCGGGAGCCAAGGGAGGTCGCAATCCGTCACCGCGCACCAGGGGCAGCGGCCCCACCCTCGTCACCGTCCCCCTCAGCAACTGCATCCGCCGGTCATCGGGTTCCATGGCCAGCAGGTTTCGTCCGGGCGCCAGGAGCGCGGCCAGATGAACCGACTTTCCCCCGGGTGCCGCACACATGTCCAGAACCCATGGGGAGTCAGGCAGATCGTCCAATCCGGACGCCAGCCAACGGGTGGCATCCTGCACCGTGGCGTCCTGGACGATCAGACGGGGGTGCTCGTCCAGCAACTGCCGGATCGTTCCTCTTCCGGGTCGGGGAGAAACACGCAACGTGCCCGCGGCCACCTGTTCCACTTCACGGGAGCCGTCAACGGCCAACGAGGCGGTGACGGTCTCGGGGTCCTCACCCGGAAGGACGCAAAAATCCAGAGGCACCGGCCGGTTGTTGAAGGCGCACAAGTCCTCGGTGGCGGCCCGGCCAAAGCGGCGGAGCCAATCCTCGACCAGCCAGCGGGGATGGGAGTACCAGGCGCTCACCCAACCGGCAGGATCCGAGGCCAGGGACGAGAACATCTCCTCGATCCGGTCGGGGCCTCCCGGTGCGTCGCCCCCTTGCGGGGTCAGCCGACGCTGGAGATTGCGCAACACCCCGTTGACGAATCCCGAACGGCGGGTCTCCCCCACGGCCCTGGCCACCGCGACGGTCTGATCGATGGCGGCAAAGTCGGGCACCCCGTCCATGGCCAGCATCTGGTGCAGGCCCATCCGCAACAGGTTCAGGACGCGGGGATCGTGTGGGGATTCGCGGCGGGAAAAAAGGCCGATCAGGTGGTCGTAGCGGGCTTGCCATTGGATGGTGCCGCGCACCAGGCTCGCCAGGAAGGCGCGATCCCGCGGTACGACAAGAGATGCCTGGGCCGCTTCGAGTTCGGCGTCCAGGTCTCCCCCTTCGCTCACCGTCACCAGAACGGACCAGGCCAGCCGGCGTACCGGATCGATCTTCATGAGCGCAGCAGCATTCCCGCCGACAACGGGAAGCCCCGCAGAAACTCCTCGACGGGCAAGGCTTTGCGGCCGGGGGCCTGCAGGCCGGTCAGCTCCAGGATCCCCTCGCCACAGGCCACCGCCACCTTCGCCTCGGCACATTCCAGGATGGCGCCGGGCGGCTTGCCGCCGGCCCGGTAGGACAGGGGGCGGGCGCCGGTGATCTTGAGCACCTGCTCCCCCAGGTAGGTGGTCGCCCCGGGCCAGGGGTTCAGGGCGCGGATCTGGTTGTGGACCGTCACCACGTCGCGGTCCCAGCGGATGGCCGACAGGGTACGGGTCAGCTTGGGCGCGTACACGGCCCCCTCATCGTCCTGAGGCCGGGGTTCCAGAGACCCGTTGGCCAACCGGCGCAGGGTGTGGATGAGAAGATCGGCGCCCTGCCCAGCCAGGTTGTCCAGGAGTTCCCCGGCGGTATCCTCGGGACCGATGGGCACCGCACGCTGGGACAGGAGCGGGCCGGTGTCCACGCCGGCATCCATGCGCATGATGGTCACCCCGGACCAGGAATCCCCGTGCAGGATGGAATACTGGACGGGCGAGACGCCGCGCCAGCGCGGCAACAGGCTCGCGTGGACGTTGATGCAACCCAACGGCGGGGTCGAAAGCAGGGGTTCGCGCAGGATGTGGCCGAAGGCGACCACCACCACGGCGTCCGGTTCGGTATCCAGCACCGCACGGGTTACGGCGGCGCGGCTGCCGGGTCCGAACTCCATCACCGGCAGGTTGTGTGCGGCGGCGGCGGTCTTGACCGCCGTGGGCAGCAGTTTGCGACCGCGGCCGGCCGGTCGATCGGGTTGCGTCACCACCAGGGGAATGGTGAAGCGGGCCTCGACCAGGCCTTCGAGAGCAGGCACCGCAAAGTCGGGCGATCCCATGAACACGGTCTTCATCGTTCCACCGCCTCCCGTTTCACCAGTCTGCTCAAGCGAATACCCATCAGACGCGGCAGGGACAGGAACCGCCGCCAGCGGGGAACCCGGTCGATAAAGAGTCCGCCGTCCAGATGGTCCATCTCGTGCTGAACGATCCTGGCCATCAGGTCCCGGTCGCGCAAGGTCCGCGGTTTCCCGTCGCGGTCGAAGAATTCCACTTCCACCCCGACGGGCCGAATCACCGGAAGGTAGAGTCCGGGAAAGGACAGGCACCCTTCCTCGAAAACCATCTGCGGCCCGAACGAGCCCTTGAGGCGGGGGTTGACCATCTCCAGCCGCACGGCCTTGCCCCGTCCCGGGGAGGTGCGCACCACCAGGATCCGTTGCCGGACCCCGATCTGCGGCGCGGCCAGCCCGACTCCATCTTCGGCGTCCAGGGCCGACCACAAGGCGGTCAGGACGTCGACCACCGCAGGGGAACCCGGATCGGCGGGCACGCACACCGCACGCAGGACGGGGTTCCCGTACCGCAACACGGGACGGGGCCCCGTCAAATCATTCCTCCCCGGCGTGGACGCCGCCGATGGCGGACTTGCTGATCTGGACCTTGACCCCTTCGGAGATGGTCGCAACCACGTGGTCGCTCTTGACGTCCTTGACGGTCGCGTAGAGCCCCCCGTTGGTGATGATGTGATCGCCACGTTTGAGGGCCTCGATCATGCTCTTGCGCTGCTCCTGCTGCTTCTTCTGGGGCCGGATGATCATGAACCAGAACACCAGGAAGATCAGGATGATGGGGATGAAGGTGAAGATGGGGTTGGAACTGCCCGATTCCCCTCCTTGGGGCGAGGCCATGGCGAGCAGGGACAAGACGTTCATGGTCGGCTCCTTGTTACGAAAAGAGACCGGCATCGGTCCCGGGTTTGCGGGTCATTACGCCCACCCGAAACATGGTGCCTGGATGCGGCGTGGTCAACTCCGCGACCGGCCGTTCTGGTCGATGCGGACCCTTTCCCCTTCCCGCCAGCGGGAGATCGCCCGGTCGGCGAAGGCGGCGAAACGGTCCTCGGCGATGGCCTCCCGGATTCCGGCCATCAATTCCTGGTAGAAATGCAAATTGTGGATGGTGGCCAGGGTGGGCCCCAGCATCTCGCGGGCCTGAAAGAGATGGCGGATGTACGCCCGGCTGTGGCGCCGGCACACCGGGCAGCCGCATCCGGCATCCAGGGGCGCGGTGTCCGCAGCATAGGCCAGGTTCTTGACCACCAGCCGCCCGTCGCGGGTCAGCACGGTACCCGTGCGCGCCATGCGGGTGGGCAACACGCAATCGAACATGTCGACCCCGGCGGTCACCGCCTCCAGGATGTCGTCGGGAAAACCCACCCCCATGAGGTAACGGGGGCGGTCATCCGGCAGCAGCTGCGCCGCCAGAGCGGTGACCTCGTACAGGGCCTCGGACGGCTCGCCCACCGAGAGCCCGCCGATGGCGTAGCCCGGCAGATCCAGCTCGGTGATCATCTCCGCGCTGCGCCGCCGCAATTCGGGGAAGACCCCGCCCTGCATGATCCCGAACAGGGCCCGTTCCCAGCCATTGCGCGTCAGGCGACCCGGCAGGACCTCGCGACAGCGACGCAACCAATCGGTGGTGCGGTCCACCGCCCGGGCCACCTCTTTTTCGTCGGCGCCGTACGGGGCACACTGGTCGAAGGCCATGACGATGTCCGAACCCAGCGCCAGTTGGATCTCCATGCTGAGCTCGGGGCTGAAGAAGTGGCGGCTGCCGTCCAGATGGGAGCGGAACTCCACGCCGTCGTCGGTGATCCGGTTGAGGTCCGACAGGGAGAAGACCTGGAAACCCGCGCTGTCGGTCAGGAGGGCTCCTTCCCAGCTTGCGAATTTGTGCAGCCCGCCCAACTCCTCGATCAGCCGGTGTCCCGGCCGCAGGTACAGGTGATAGGTGTTGCCGAGGATCAAGCGGGCACCGGTATCCCACACCTGTTCGAAAGTGACGGCCTTGACCGAACCGACCGTTCCCACGGGCATGAAAACCGGCGTGCGGATCTCGCCGTGGCCGCACTGCAGCCGACCCAGTCGCGCGGAAGTTCCGGAGCACCGGCCCTCCACCTGGAAGGAGAACGGGGTCGCCAGGCCCAGGTCGCCCATCATGGCCCCTTCCTTTCCCGCTTGAGACTCAACATGCAGTCCCCGTAGCTGTAGAAACCGAGCCGGCGGGTCACGGCCTCGCGATAGATCGGCCGCCAGTCCCCCGGTTGCAGGAAGGCCGCCAGCAACATCAGCAGGGACGAGCCGGGCAGATGAAAATTCGTGAGCAGACCGTCCACCGCGGCGACCTTCTCAGGCGGCATGAGGAACAGCCGGGTCGTGCCGGCGACCTCCCACCCCTCGCCGCGGCGCCAAGCCGACCCGCTGAACACCGGGTCGCCCGTGTTCGGGAATTCCCGCTGCGCCGCATCGTTGCGCTCGAGGTCGAGCCGGGCAACGGTTTCCAACACCCTCAAGGACGTGGTGCCCACCGCGATGATCCGTCCGCCCGCTGCGCGGGTATCGGCAAGTTTCCGCCACAGATCCGCGGAAAGAAAAAACCGCTCGGCATGCAGGCGCCGACTGCGGATCTGGTTCTCGTCGGGGGGACGGAACGTACCCGGGCCCACATGCAGCCGCAGGCGCTCCACGGCGACGCCGTGTGCGGCCAGCGATTCCAGGACGGCCGCATCGAAATGCAGACCGGCGGTGGGAGCGGCGACCGAGGCCCCGTCGTCAAAACCGGCCGTGGCAAATACCGTCTGGTAGCGCGTGCGGTCGCGCCGCATGCGTTCACGGTCGGCCGCCGACCCATAGTCCCGACGGATGTATGGCGGCAGGGGCATCACCCCTCGGCGCGAGGCCAGGACGGCCGGGTCCACCGACCCTTCCACCGTGACCTCGCCCGTCCCGTGGTTTTCCACCACCGTCAGGAAGTCGCCGGTGGGTTCCAGGCCGGCTTCCGCGTCCGGGGCTCCCAGGATTTCCAGGACAACTCCCGTGCGCAGGCGTCGGGCCGGCCGCGCCATGGCCAGCCAGCGATTCGGTCCGGACCCCGGTTCGATGAGCAGGATTTCCACCCGGCCGCCCGTATCGGGACGCCGGGTTTCCAGGCGCGCCGGCAGCACCCGGCTATCGTTCAGCACCACAAGATCACCCCGCTGCAGCAAGTCCGGAAGCGCCGAGAAAGGGTGCTCATCCCGCACGGAGCCATCGGGTCCCACGGCCAACAGGCGCGACTGGGAGCGCTGCGCGGACGGCGATTGGGCGATCAATTCGGGGGGAAGGTCGAACAGGAAGTCCGCCGCCCGCGTATCCTCGGGGACGGAATTCACAGCAGCGGCTCCGGCCCGGCTGTCGCGGGCGGTTCCAGTCCCAGGTGGCCCCAGGCCCGCGGCGTGACTTCCCGACCGCGAGGAGTGCGTTTGAGCAAGCCCGCCTGGATCAGGAACGGTTCGACGACGTCCTCGATGGTGTCGAGTTCCTCGCCCAGGGAAACGGCAAGGTTCTGGATCCCGACGGGGCCGCCCGCGAAGTGCTCCATGATCAGGCGCAGGTAACGCCGGTCCAGGTTCTCCAGCCCCAGCTTGTCGACGCCCAGACGGGCCAGCCCCGAATCGGCGACCTCCCGCGTCACCATCGGGTTGCCGGCGACCTGGGCGAAATCCCGGACCCGGCGCAGCAACCGGTTGGCCGCGCGCGGAGTGCCCCGGCTGCGGCGGGCGATTTCCAGGGCGCCCTCCTCGTCGATGGCGATGCCCAAAATTCCCGCGCTGCGGGTGACGATGATCGCCAGGTCGGAGGGCGGATAGAAATCCAGGTGGCAGACGATGCCGAAACGGCTCCGCAGCGCCGAGGTGATCAGGCCGGCCCGGGTGGTCGCACCCAGAAGGGTGAAGGGCTCAAGCTGCAGGTTGAAGTGCCGCGCGTTGGGACCCTTGTCGATGATCAGCTCGATGCGCCAGTCCTCCATCGCGGGGTACAGGTGTTCCTCGAGCACCCGGCTCAAACGATGGATCTCGTCCACGAAGATGGCGCGCCGATCACCCTGTTCGCTCAGCAGCGCGATCAGTTCGGCCGGGCTGGTGAAGGCGGGACCGCTGGTCAAGCGGATCTCCAGTCCCATTTCCGCAGCCAGGATCTGGGCCAGGGTCGTCTTGCCCAGGCCCGGAGGGCCGTGCAACAGGACGTGGTCGAGCACCTCGCCGCGCTGACGGGCCGCGGTGATGAACACCTTCAGGTTGGCCTTGAGCTCCTCCTGACCAATGAACTCGTCCAGGGTGCGCGGACGCAGCGAAGGGTCACTCACCTGGTCATCGCGGGTCTCGGACGGATCGGTCAGTCGCTCGTCGTTTGCCATGATTATCCCGTCAGATGTGACGCAGGGCGGCCTTCACCCAGCGTTCCAGGTCCGTTTCCAACTCGGCATCCTGCTCTCGGGCCCGCCGCAGGGCGTTCTCGGCGGCCGTCGCCGGCAGGCCCATGGCCCCCAGCACGGCCACGGCCTCGTAGAGGGGGCCACCGCTCGCCATGACGCCGCCTGCACCATCGGTCGACAGCGTCGGAACCCGCCGGCCCAGTTCGACGACCAGGCGCGCAGCACTCTTCTTGCCGATGCCCGGAAGGGCCGCCAGGGCTCTTTCGTCACCGGCGGCCAGGTGGCCGGCGATGGCCGCGGCCGTCGCGCGGGACAGCATCCCCATGGCCACCTTGGGACCGATCCCCGACACCGAAATCAGCAGCCGGAACATCTCCCGCTCGCCGGGATCGGGGAAACCATACAGGGACCACGCGTCCTCCCGCACCGACAGGTGGGTCCACAGCCTCACCGACTCGCCGACGCGGGGCAGGGTCTCGGCCGCGAGGCCCGACACCTGGACCTGCAGGCCCAAACCGCCCACCATGACCACGGCATGGGGTCCGGGGTCGATCAGGGTTCCTTCGAGGATGGCGATCATGGTGAAATCCCGTTTCTCCCCTCGAGGTCACGCGGGGGCGGCCCGTCCGCGCCGCCCCATGTAGGCCAGGGCGGCCGCCAAGGCATCACTTTGGTCCAGCGAAGGCTCTTCCTGCAAGCCCAAAAGGCGCATCACCATGAACCGGACCTGCTGCTTGGCCGCCGCGCCGCTGCCGGTCAGGGCCTGCTTGATCTCCCGCGGCGCGTACGAGACGATGGCCAGGCCGGCTTCGGCGCCCGCCAGCACCAGGACCCCGCGCGCGTGGCCCAGCACCAGGGAACTGCGGGCATTCTTGGCGTTGAAGAGATCTTCGATGACCATGATTTCGGGACCATGAGCGCGGATCACGGACTGCATCCCGTCGTGGATGGCGAGCAGGCGTTCGGAGAGGTCCAGACCCTTGGTGGGGCGGATCACGCCGCCGGCGATCATGCGCGCGACCGGCCCGGTTTCGATCACACCGTAGCCGGTCGCGTGGGAACCCGGATCGACGCCCAGGATGATCATGGCAGCGCGGTCGGCAATCGGTCTGCCGTCCGCGTCGTCATCAACCCAGCTGCTCCTCGATCTCGGCCATCAAATCGTCGTCCATGTCGAAATTGGCGGAGACGTTGGACACGTCGTCGAGGTCGTCCATGAGGTTGATGAGCTTCATGAGCGACAGCGCGTCCTTGCGTTCGACCTGCACGCTGGTGTTGGGGAGGTAGTTCAACTCGGCCGACAGCAGGGGCAGGCCCGCATCGGTAAGGGCTTTCCCCACATTGTTGAGGTCCTCCATGGCGGTGGTCACCACGATGGCCCCCTCCTCGTCCCCGACATCCTCGGCTCCGGCCTCGATGGCCGCCTCCATGACGGCCTCCAGGTCGCAACGCTCGCCGTCGAGCCTGATCACGCCCTTGCGGTCGAAGATGTAGCTGACGCAACCGTTGGCCCCCAGGTTCCCGTTGAACTTGGTGAAGGCGTGCCGCACCTCGGCGGTGGTCCGGTTCTTGTTGTCGGTCTGGCACTCGACCAGAATCGCCACCCCGCCGGGACCGTAGCCCTCGTAGTTCACTTCCTCGAAGACCACGCCTCCGCCCTCGCCGGTGCCGCGCTTGATGGCCTTTTCGATGGTGTCGTTGGACATGTTGGAACCACGCGCGGTGGTGATGGCCGACCGCAGCCGCGAGTTGGATTCCGGATCGCCCCCGCCTTCACGGGCTGCGATGGTCAGCTCCCGGATCAACCGGGTGAAGACCTTGGCCCGCTTGGCGTCCTGAGCGCCCTTGCGGTGCTTGATGTTGGCCCATTTGGAATGTCCGGACATGGCGACCCTCCCCTAGTCTTCGGCAGTCTGGGTCTTGGAATATTCCTCGACCAGACGCTTCTGGACATCACCGGGCACTTCGGCGTAGTGAGAGAATTCCATGGTGAAGGTTCCCGTTCCCTGGGTCACCGAGCGCAGGGAGGTCGCGTACTGGTACAACTCGTCTTCGGGGATGTTCGCGGTGACCACCTGGTAGGAGCCTTCGGCGTCGCTGCCCTGGATGGCGCCGCGCCGCGTGGAGATGTCTCCCATCACATCGCCCATGTAGGCCTGGGGCACCACGATGTTGACCTTCATGATGGGTTCCAGGATCACCGGTCGCAACTGCGCGGCCTCCTCCGTCACCGCGGCCTTGAGGGCCTTGCGGGTCGCGGCCTTGAACGCCGCCTCGCTGGAGTCGACGTTGTGATAGGAGCCGAAGAACAAGGTCACCTTGACGTCAACCATTTCATACCCGGCGACCAGCCCATCGAGCAGGGTTTCGCGGGCGCCCTTTTCCACCGCGGGGATGAACTTGTTGGGCACCACGCCGCCGACGATTCCGTCGACGAACTCGAATCCCTCGCCACGCGGCATGGGCTCCATGCGCAGATGGACGTCACCGAACTGGCCCCGGCCTCCGGTCTGCTTCTTGTGACGGCCCTGCTTTTCGGCCGTACCCCGGATGGTCTCCTTGAAGTTGATCCGCGGCCGGTGACGCTCGACCTCGACCCCGGTCTGCTTCTTTAGCTTATCCAGAATGAAATTGGTGTGAATCTCCCCCTGCGTAGCCAGCAGGGTCTGGGACAGGTGCGGTTGGTGGATCAGCTGGAAGGTGGGGTCCTCCTCCCGGATCTTGTTGAGGCCCGCAGCCATCTTGTCCTCATCCCCGCTGGTCACCGGGTTGATCGCGTCGGCGCTGGTGGGAACGGAGTAGTCGAAAGGCGCGAAGGCGAAGGCGGTCCCCGAGGCCAGGGTCGTGCCCGTCTGGGTGTTCTTGAGTTTGGCGGCCAGGATGATGTCGCCGCAGGATGCGATATCGATCTTATCCCGCGTCCGTCCCACCGTCACGCTCAGTTGACCCATCCGCTCGGAATTCCGGCCGTCGCTGCACTCCAGGGTGTCGCCGGCCTTGAAACTGCCGCTGAAAACCCGCAGCCAGGTCACGTCGCCGCCCTGAGCCTCATATTGACGCTTGAAGGCGAGGGCCACCACCGGTTCGGATTCTCCGGGGGTGAAAGCGGCTTCCGTGTCCTCGCCCGGCTCGTGGCCCTGGATTTCCCGTCCCAGCAACGAAGCCGGAGAAGGCACCAGGTTCGCGACCGAACGCAGCAGGGAGGTCACGCCGGCTTCGCTCACCGCATCGGTAAAGAAGATGGGGAAGACCGTACCCTCCATGGTCCCCTTCTTCAGCCCGGCGATGATGTCCTCATCGGACAGAGTCAGTTCTTCGAGGAATTTCTCGGTCAATACATCGTCGGCGTTGGCGGCCGCGTCGGTCAACATCTCGCGGGCTTCCTCGACGGCGTCGCTCATGTCCGCGGGAATCTCCATCTCGATGGCCGCTTGACCGTCGAAACGGAAAGCCTTCATGGCGATCAGATCGATGACTCCCTTGAATTCCTCGCCCACCCCGATCGGCAATTGCAACGGAGCGGAGCCGCCGACGCGGTCCTTCAAACCGTTGAGGGTTTCGCGCCAGTTCGCTTGATCCTTGCTCAAACGGTTGACCACGATGAAGGTCGGCAGGTGCGTGCGGCGGACGCGGTTCCACAGGTTTTCCGAGGCCACTTCAAAGCCGCCGTCGGCCTTGACCACGAAAAGGAGGCCCTCGACCACCCGCATGGCGGATATGGTATCGCCGCGGAAGTCGTCCACGCCCGGCGTGTCGATGATGTTGATCTTGTTGCCGTCGAATTCCGTCCAGGCCAGGCTTGCCGAAAGGGTCTGCTTGCGCTCGACTTCTTCCTCCAGATAATCGAATACGCTGCTCCCGTCATCAACCGACCCTTTGCGCCCGACCGCTCCGGTCACATGCATCATGGCGTCGGCGAGACTGGTCTTGCCCACACCGTGAGGGCCGACCAGGGCGATATTGCGGATCTTTTCCATGGGATAGGTCTTCAACGCACATCCTCCCGCGATCGATTGAAGGGATTCCGGGGCCGCTTACGGCGCCGTAAACAGCGAAGATGAATGGTAATAGGCGGGAAAGAGCCTGTCAACACGGCCCCAGGGGCCACAAGGGGGAAAGTTCTGGACAGCAAACAGCGATTCCATTACCGTTATCCAGGTTGTGGATTCGGTCCTCCGGCCACTCCCGTCGAATGTGTTGTCCGCCCCACGCTTACCAGTGTTCCGGTTATTGCGCCCCGCTGGGCGGGAGCGCTCGCCGGTTGAGGTGAATTGATGCTGATCCCGAACCGAATTCGGTTTTGTCTGCCCCTTCTGCTGCTGGCTGCCTGCCCGGCCTGGGCCCAGGATGCCGCCGCTCCGGCAGACACCACCGCCCCTCCCCTGCCCCCTGTGCTGGGCGACTACGGGGACTATGCGGTCAAGGCCTACCGTCTGGAATTTTTCGGAGGGAAATATTCCGGGGGGACCTATCTGGACAGCCCGCCCATCAAAGACCGCACCGTGACCCAGGACGGCAAGGATCCACTCTTCGCCTACAACCCGGACGGCAGCGGAATCCTGGTGGACAACCTGCGCGTCGAGGACGGAATCATTCTCTATCCTCCCCTGGACAACAATTTCCCTGACCGGCCGAATTTCAACGCGCCCCGCAAGGAGATCAAGTCCGGCCAGGTCTTCGGCGCACGCATCGGCATCTACATTGCCGACCAGTTCCACCTCGACATCGTCGGGTCGTATTCCTCCGGCACGGCCGTCACCACCATGCTCTACGACAAGGACGGCGAGGCGGGGACCAAATTCCTGCCCAGCCGCGTGACCGTAGAAGAAGACGATGGGTTTAAGGTCTACATGGGCGGCCTCGACGCCATGTATGATGCGAACTCCGCCAAATTCCTGGGACTGACTCCCCATCTCGGCTTCGGTCTGGGCGGCATCATCAATCGCTATTCCTACCTCGCCGACAAGACCGCACTCTACCTGAAGGGCAATTTGGCCCTGTCCGCTCACCTGACCAAGAACCTCGACCTGTTCGCCCGCGCGGAGGTCACAGAGTTCGCCTTCGAGGTCGACGAGCTCGGCTATGCCAACATGGTCGGCTACACCAACCTGACCTTGGGGCTCAACTGGTTCCTGGATGTGCTGCCCGCCCCGGTGCGCGCAGCGCACGAGGCCGACCTGGCAAGCCGTTAGGCCCATCCCCCCTGGATAGAAAAAACCGCCGGAGGTCATGACTCCGGCGGTTTTTCTGTTCCACCAGGCCAGAATGGCCCAATGGTCGTTACTTCTTCTTGGCCACCGTCTTCTTGGCAGCCGGTTTCTTGGCGACCTTCTTCTTGGCCACCTTCTTCTTGGCCACCTTCTTCTTGGCCACCTTCTTCTTGGCGACCTTCTTCTTGGCCACCTTCTTCTTGGCGACCTTCTTCTTGGCAACCTTCTTCTTGGCGACCTTCTTCTTGGCGACCTTCTTCTTGGCGACCTTCTTCTTGGCGACCTTCTTCTTGGCCACCTTCTTCTTCGCTACCTTTTTCTTCGCGACCTTTTTCTTTGCGACCTTTTTCTTTGCCGCCTTCTTCTTGGTAGCACCAGCCGCCATCAGTGCTTTTCTCTCCTCCATACTGGACCTCACTTGTTTAAGAGTTCCTGCGTCCACCTGACCCACGCACCCTTGGGGCCGAGGCGAGACCTCCTGTCTCGGACGATGCTTCCATCTGGCGCAAAGAAGCCAGTCAAAGCACGCTCATTATTTCGGCGGCTTGAAATAACTGTCAACAAAAAACATTGGCCTGTTGTTCAAATTCCTCAACAGGCGTGGGACCAAAAAAAGAGAACCCGCAGACGCGAGTTCTCTTTTCGACTTGGTGCCCGGGGCGGGATTCGAACCCGCACGGCTTGTGGCCACTACCCCCTCAAGATAGCGTGTCTACCAATTCCACCACCCGGGCCCGTAACTACTGGCCGCCTCCGCCCTGGTCGTCGGTCGACTGCTGACCACCGGTCGGTTGGCTGCCGGCATCGTTGGCGGGAGCGTCGGCAGGCAAGGGATTCTCCTGGACCGGAAGATTCAGTTGTCCCTTCTGCGCCGCTTCACCGACCACACTGCTGGTCTTCCCGCCGCCCGAACCCTCCGTCATGAACAACAGGAAACTCGTCATGAAGAATCCCACAGCCAGGTAGATGGTCGCCTTGTGCAGGAGCGTCGTCATGCCGCGGCTGCCCAGCAACTGCTGCGGGGCGCCGCCGGCACCCCCAAAGGCCCCGGCCAAGCCGCCACCCTTGCTGGCTTGCAGCAGGACAACGGTCGTAAGAGCGAAACAGATCAGGATATGCAGGACGACGAGAAAAACATGCAACATGGGACGGCTCCTGAAACCAGTGAACACACAACAACATCCGGACCGGACCCGGGCCCGGAAAGGACGGGGAATTTAACACCCGCTCCCTCACCTGTCAAACCCCTCGGCAGGGCTCAGGGCCTCCACCCCGGGAAGAGTCCGGCCGGCCATAAATTCCAGGGACGCGCCGCCGCCGGTGGAGATGTGGGAAATTCTTTCGGCCAAGCCCAGGTGGTTCACTGCGGCAACGCTGTCGCCTCCCCCGACGACGCTCGTGGCTCCCGCAGAGGTCGCCTCGGCCACCGCCATGCCGACGGCGCGAGTCCCTCCCGCGAAGGGCGGCAGTTCGAAGACCCCCATGGGACCGTTCCAGAAAATGGAGCGTGCCGTGGAGATCACCTCGCTGAAACGCTCCCTGCTGCGTGACCCGATATCCAGCCCCATCCAATCGGCGGGAATATCCGTAACCAGCACTTCCTCGGTCTTCGCGTCGGCGGCGAACTCGTCCGCCACGAGGCAGTCCTCGGGGAGGATGAGTTCGGCCTGCGCGGTGCGGGCCTTGGCCAGGATTTCCCGCACCACATCGGAGCTGTCCACGTCAAGCAGGCTGCTCCCGATGTTGAGTCCCATCATCCTGAAGAAGGTGAAGATCATCCCCCCGCCCAGCAAGAGCGTGTCGACCCGGTCCAGCAGGTTCAGGATAACGTCCACCTTGCCGGAAACCTTGGCCCCGCCGAGGATCGCCACGAAGGGACGCTCGGGTTCGGCAAGCATTCCGCCGAGGTGCGCCAATTCCATCTCCATCAGAAATCCGGCGCGGCCGCCGCCCAGGGCCTGGGGTACGCCAACGGTTGAGGCATGGGCACGGTGGGCGGTTCCGAAAGCGTCGTTGACGAAGAACTCCCCCAGGCCGGCCAGAGCTCCGGCGAAAGCGGGATCGTTGGCGGTCTCACCGGGGTTGTAGCGCAGGTTTTCCAACAGGAGGACTTCACCGCCGACCAATCCTTCCGCCAGACGCCTGGCGTCGGGACCAACCGTATCCTGGGCGAACTTCACCGGGACTTCGAGCAATTCGGCCAGACGATCGGCTACCGGACGCAGCGACAGGGCGGGATCGGTTTTGCCCTTGGGCCGACCCAGATGGCTCATGAGAATGACCTTGGCTCCCTTGCCCGTCAGGTACCGGATGGTCGGCAACGCCGCGGTGATCCGGGTCTCATCGGTGATGTTGCGCTCCCCGTCGAGAGGCACGTTGAAATCCACGCGCACCAGCACCTTGGCGCCGGCGGGATTCCAGTCGGAGATGCTCAGCTTCTTGGACATGTCGACCACCAGGGGTTCAAAGGAAGCGAACAGGAGGCGGCAAAGGCGCGCCCGGCCGGGGACAGGCGAAGTTTAGGTTCGCTCCGCCACCATGTCAACCGGCCCCGACCTCTCCCTGATCAGTCGGGGAGCCAGGCCCACACCCAGGATTCCGGCCACTTCGGCGCCGCCGGCACGCAAACCTGCAGCCGCAGCCTCAGCCGTGGCCCCCGAAGTCACCAGGTCATCCACCAGCCAGATGTTGCGCACTCCGGCGGCGCCAGGACTCGCCGTGAAGGCTCCGCGCACATTTGAACGTCGCTGCGCCTCGTGGGAGATCTTGGCCTGCTGCCCGGTGTTGAAATGACGCCGCAACAGATCCGGACGCACCGGCATATCCGCCGCTCGCCCAACCAGCTGGGCCAGAAGTTCGGCCTGGTTGAATCCGCGCCGACGACGTCGTCCGGGATGAAGGGGGACCGGGACCAGCACCAGCGGGCCTCGCCCTTTGCGGGCACGCTCACGGGTCGCCCGGAGCAATGGAAGCGCCAGCGCCCAGACGAGTCCGCGCAAACCGTGATATTTCCAGTCGCCCACGACGGACACCAGGTCTCCGGTCGTGGCGAGCCCTCCCCATGCGGGCAATCCCGACGGCAGGTCCCCTCCCACGGTCCCTGGCAGTGACAAGCCGCGGGCGCAGGACTCGCAAGTATGGGGCCGGTCGTATGGCCGCAATCCCGGCAGGGCGCCGGGGACACGCATCCAGGGTTTCTCGCCGCGCAAAGCGCCGCACCAGACGCAATGTTCCGGGAAGAAAAGTTCGAGGAGCCCACCGCCAAGCCAGGTCAGAGGGTTGTCCAAGTCCTGCCGCCAGTCCGGGAGACGGAAAAAGCAGAGGTCAATCGACCAAGGCTGCGCGCATGGCCAGCCACGGCACGGGAGGGCCGAACCACCAGGCAAACGACAGGCCGCCCTGCATCACCAACAGCGGTTTCCCATCGATCACCTGGAACCCCAAGGGATAACTTTCCGCCTGGAGGTCAGAGCCGTAGCGGAGGTCGATCAACAAGGTCCCCTCACTGGGCGCGGCTACCGGCAACAGAGGGGTGACGGCCACGGCACGGTCGAGGGCGTTGATCCAGATTCCTGCCGGGTCTTCCGACGCCGTCGCCAGGGGGGCCAACTTCACCGGAACGGAATACCCCGCCGTCTGCAGCCAGTCGGCGAACGCCTTGCGGGAAGGTTCGGTGTGGTAGAAAAGCGTCACCAACGGCGCACCCCAGCGATCCAGGGCGTCCACCGCGGCCCGCGCGGCGCCTCCGGTGCCGAGCACCGCGGTAGTCGTCGCAGGAGCCGACTCTCCCCTGGCCGCACTCAGGACCATCAACAGGCCGCCACTGTCGGTGTTGTGGCCCAACCAGCTCCCATCCGGCTCCCGGCGCACCGTGTTGACCACCCCGAGTCGGGCAGCCGTGGGGGTCAGCCTGCCGCAAAGCCGCGCAGCGATCTCCTTCAGGGGCGACGTCACATTGAACCCCATCAGATGGTCGGCCTGAGGTGATGCCTGCAGGGCCGCGAAGTCATCCGGCCCCACCTCAAGGGCGAGATACTCGTGTCCCAGACCCCGGTCCGCCAGGGCCGCTCCGTGGATCACGGGGCTGAGCGAATGGCCGACGGGATCACCGACCACGACCAGGAAGGGGCGTCCAGGCTTCCAGGGTCGGCCCGCCCGCGTCAACTCCCCCTGGGCAAAACGAAGCAGGTCATCCGACATGATCCGACTTTCCGGTGCGCGGCGTCAGCACCAGGACCAGCAAACCGGCCACCACCAGCCCCACGCTGATCCATTGGTTGTTGGTCAGACCCGAGATCATCTGATCGCTGGTGTAGTAGCGAAAGAAGTCCACGGTGAACCGCTGCACCCCGTAGAGGATCATGAACAGGGCGAAGGTCGCGCCCCGGCGCTGGTGCCATCTTTCGGCGAGGAGCAGCAGGCCGAAGATCAGGAATCCTCCCCCGGAGCTGAACAGCTGGGTCGGATAGACGGCCAGAGGCCCGAAGGTGTCCACGGGCGGCGAACCGAGCGGGAAGTGCACACCGCAGGCATACCCTGTGGGCTTGCCGAAACAGCAACCCCCCAGGAAACATCCGATCCTCGTGATGCCGATGCCCAGGATCACGCCCGGGGAAAAGATATCCGCGATCACCAGGAAGGGGATGCCCCGGCGCCGAGCCATGATCCAGACCGTCGCCATCGCCAGCAGGATCCCGCCGTAAAGGGTCAAACCGCCGTCCCAGATGAAGAAGGCGTGGTACCAGGGATCACCTTCACCGCTGAATTCCGACAGGTGGGTCAGCACGAAGAACAGCCGCACACCGACGATGCTGGAAACCAGCACCCCGAAGACGAGATCCATGATGGTGTCGGCAGACAACCCGTATGGCCGGCCCCGGCGGATGCTGAGCAACAGGCCCAAGGCGAAGCTGAGGGCCAACATCAGCCCATAGCTCTTGATCAGGCCCAGGATTTCCGGATGCATGGAGGCGGTCCTTCCGTCAGACGTCGAAACTGCGTGAACTGATATTGAGCAGAACCCCGACCAGCAGGCTGCTGGTCAACAGGTTGCTGCCACCGTAACTGAGTCCGGGCAGGGGCAGGCCCGTCACCGGCATCAACCCGATGGTGATGGCGACGTTCACCACGACATGGAAAGTGAAGTAAGAAACGATGCCCACGGCAACAAAGCCCCAGAAAGGCTGCCGGGCGGACACCGCCGTTTCCAGACCCCGCAGGATGATCACCAGGAACAGGGCCAGCAGGAACAGGCAGCCGATCAGGCCCAGTTCCTCGCCCACCACCGAGAAGATGAAATCGGTGTGGCGCTCGGGTAGGAAGGCCAGCCCCTTCTGGGTGCCCTGCAGGTAGTGCTTGCCCAGCAGCCCCCCGGAGCCGATGGCCACCTTGGATTGGATCGCCTGGTAACCGGTGCCGAACTGGTCGCGCATGGGGTCGAAGAAGGTCAGGATCCTTTCCTGCTGGTAGCCCCGCAGCTTGTCCCACAGGAAAGGGATGCCCAGACCGGAGGCGACATTGAGCACGAGCAGGGAAATCCGCGCGGGTATGGCCAGGGGCACCAGGGCGAGGACGCCGATGAGCAGCAACAGGTAGATCCCCCAGGGCCACGGCTGGCGCCCGAGAACGGACTCGCTGATGAACATGATGACCGCACTGACCACGGCGCTGCCCGCACCAATCAGCAGGATGCCCGGAATGCCGTACCAGAAGACCATCCCCACCCAGACGGCCAGGAAGACCAGGCTCGTCCCCAGGTCCGGCTCACGCATGATCAGGACCATGTGGACCAACATCAGGCCGAGGGTTGTGATCACCGTCAGCGGTCGAGGTCCCTGCTCGGGGTTGTCGGACAACAGATGGGCGGTGGCCAGAATGAAGGTGATCTTGGCAAACTCCGCCGGCTGCATGCGGATCGGGCCGAGCATCAACCAGCGGCGGGAACCGCTGATCTTGGTGCCCAGCACCAGCAGAACCAACAGGAGGGTCAGCATGCCCAGCATCGCCGGCATGCTGATGTTCTCCAGGGTCCGCAACCGGATACGGGAAGCAACCAGCATGGCCGCCCAGCCCAGCAGAACCCAGACCACCTGGCGGTAGAAAACGGACTTCACCACACCTGCTTCCTGGACCAGATAGGCGCCGCGGATGGGTTCGGTGACCGACCACAGGATCGCGAGGCTGCACAGGCAAAGCATCGCCCAGCACAGCGCGATCCAGCGGTCCCCCGGCGGGATGATGCGCGAGGCGGGGATCACGAAGCCCCCTCCCGATCCCGGTCCCGGGGAGCCAGGATATCCGCTCGCGCCGGACCGTAGAAATAGGCCTCGAGCCAGGCCCGAGCCACGGGAGCAGCCTCGCTGCCGCCGTGCCCGGCATTCTCCATGATGATCGCCAAAGCGATTTCCGGTGCCTCGACCGGGGCGAAGCACATGAACCATGCGTGGTCCTCGCCGTGGGAGTTCTGGGCCGTGCCGGTCTTCCCTGCCACGGTCACATCGCCCAGGTCGGCGGCATGGCCCGTCCCCTCGGTCACTACGTCATGCAACGCGGTGCGCATCCACGCCAGATCGGCGGAGGCGAAGTCCAGGGCGGGCAGGGTCACGGCTTTTTCCTGCCCCGCCACAAAGGTCGGAGACGGCAGGTCGCGACCGACGGCCAAGCGCCCGGTGACCACGGCCATCTGCAGGGGCGTCACCAAAACCTCCCCCTGCCCGATGGCGTTGTTCAGGAGAACCCCGCGGGACCAGCGGCCCTTGCCGTAGTGTTCGTCATACCACTGGTGATCCGGAATCAGACCGGCGGCTTCCTCGACGAAAATCCCCGACATGGTATGCCCCAGGCCGAAGGATCGCGCAGCGGCAGCGAGGGTGTCGATATCCAGCTTGAGACCAAGCTGATAGAAGAAGGTATCGCAGGAGTGAACCATGGCCCCGCGATGGTCGATCGCCCCGTGACCGGAAGGCTTCCAGCAGCGGAAAAAGCGGTTGCCCAGCTGCCAGCCTCCCAGGCAGGGCTCCAGCCATGTGTCCCGTCCCACGACCTGGGCCTTGAGCCCGGCCAGGGAAACGATCGGTTTGTAGAGTGACCCCGGAGGATAGGTGGCCTGCAGCACCCGGTTGAAAAAAGGCTTGCGAAGGTCACCACTGAGTTGCTGCCAGTCCTCGCGGCTGATCGGCACGGTCATCAAATTGGGATCGAAGGTGGGACTGCTGCAGGCCGCCAGAATCTCACCGGTGCGGCAGGACAGAACCACGCCGCAGCCGACCCGTCCGCCCAGAGCATCGGACATGGCCCTTTGCAACCGCACGTCGAGGGTCAAACAGACATCGCCTCCCGGTTGGACCTCCTCCAGCCAGACCGGCTTGCGACCCACGCGGTGCCCCGCCGCGTTGACTTCCTCCAGCTTGATGCCGGCGCGTCCGCGCAGGCGGGGTTCAAAAGCTCTTTCGATACCCTGACGCCCGACCATATCGCCGCTGCGATAGCCGATGCCGGGGTCGGCATCGGTCAGTTCCTCGTCCCTGATCTGTCCCACGTAGCCGATCAGGTGGGAGAACAACTCCCCTTCCAGGTAACGGCGGCGCGGTCGGGTCTCCACCAACACGCCGGGCAGATCGCGCCGGCGTTCCTCTACGGCCACCACCTGGGCCATGTCGGCATTGCCCACCAGGACCAGGCGGCCCAGGCCCTCGGCCATCCCTTCGCGTAAACGTGACCCCACCAGAGCGGTATCCAGGCCGCACCAGCGCCCCATACGGGCCAAGGTGGAATCGCACCGCCCGGCCACGAAATCGCGGCGCGATAGGGTGATGTCGGCGATGAAGGTGTTGTCCGCCAGCAGGATCCCGGAGCGGTCGAGGATCTGGCCGCGGGGCGCCGTCACCCGGAACCGCACCTGCCGGTTTTCCAGGGCCAGGTCGCGATAGTGGCGGTTGCCGGGTCCCGTCATCCAGAACAGGTCACCGGCCAGCACCAGAAAGAGCAGCACCACGACGGCTTGAAACATCTGCCTGCGAAATTCACGGTCACCGCCAGGCATCTCAATCCTCCCGGTAAAGCAAGCCGAGCCCGACAGCCAGGCGCAGCACGGGGATGGAGAGCAGACCGGAATAGATGGCCGTGGGCAGCGAGCGGGTGATAAACCGGAGCGGAAACGAATCGCCACCACCGCCACTGGCTACCAGCAGGTAGACCAGGTCGTGGGCCAGAACCGCGAGGGCGACCACCATGGCCTCAACCAGGGGCATGCCGTAGGCCAACCGGCGGCGCAGCCGGCCCAGCCCGAAGCCCAGGCAGGAGTCGAGCAGGGCCTGGACACCCAACAGGGCGGGGTTCGTCAGATCTGCGATCAGCCCTATCAAAAACCCAGCCACCGTGGCGGGATACGAACCTGCAGCCAGGGCCAGGAAAACCAGGGCGATGAGGGGAAAGTCCGGTGCAATGCCGGCGATACTCATCAGGGGGCCCACCACCACATCGCCCAGAAACGCCGTCAAGATCCAGAACAGGTTGATGCGCAGGAAGACCCTCATGGGCGACCTCCCGGCTGCACCGGCAGGATGACGAAAACGGTCTCGTTCCGGTTGCACGAAGCGGCGGGCTCGATCTCGATCCGCTTGAAGACCTGGTCATTGGGCACCGCCACCGCCCGCACCTTCCCCACCAGGATTCCGCGCGGAGCTTCCGCCCCGCGGCGCAAACCCTCAGGGTTATCCTTCACCTCGACGACCCCGGAGGTGACGACCTCGTCCCCGACCCGGACATCCTCGTCCCGCCCCACCATGCCCACCAGGTAACGGTCCTCCCGGGGAACGAGAACACCGAGCAGGCCGGTGCGGCGAAATTCAACTCCCAGGGCGAAATCCGGCGAGGACATCAGTTCCACCCAGGCAGCGGTGGGACTGACAACGGTCAGCACCCGGCCGAGCATCCCTTGGCGGTTGACCACCGGCAACCACGGTCGCCAGTTCAGGGGCGTGTCACTGGTGATCCGCACCATGGTGGTGAAACGGCCACGACGGCGCATGGTCACCCGACAGGGGGCAGGGAATCCACCCCCGTCAACGGGGACACCGACCCCGGCTCTTTCGGCATCTCCCCGCAACATGTCGAGGTGGGATCGTTCCAGGTCGAGGCTGAACAGTTCCCGGTGCAACCGCATGTTCTCACGCCGCAAAAAAAACATGTCGTCCAGGAAATTGCGGGCGCTCCAGTAGGGCGCGGTCAAGACCCGGCCGAGATGATCGGCAACCCTGATCTGTGTCGGATCGGGAAGAAGCACCAGCACGATGGACGTGACACAGCAAAGAACCAGCACGGCAAGTTCCCCGCGTTGTGACATGCCGGATGATCCGCCTCGCATGGGCTCAGGTGCGGCTTCCGCTCATGATGACGGGACGATATTTTTCGAAATCGTCGAGGATCCTTCCGGTACCCAGCACCACGCAGAACAAGGGATCGTCCATGAGGTTGATGGGCAGATCGGTCTGCTCGCGCAGCAGCTCCGGCAACCCCTTGAGCAGGGCGCCGCCTCCGGTCAGAACGATGCCGCGGTCCTTGATATCGGCGGCGAGCTCGGGCGGGGTCTGCTCCAGCGACTGCTTCAAGGCGTCGCAAATGGCCTGGATGGGTTCCTGCAACGCCTCGCGGATCTCCAGGGAGGAAATCTTCAGGGTCTTGGGCACGCCCGACACCTGATACAGACCCTTGACCTCCATCTCCCGCTCCTCGCCAGACTTGTGCGCGGACCCGATGGTCTTCTTGATGTTCTCGGCGGTCTGGTCACCGATGAGCAGGTTATGGTTCTTCTTGATGTAGTTGATGATGGCCTCGTCCAGTTCGTCGCCGCCGACGCGGATGGACGTGTCGCATACGATACCGTTGAGGGCGATGACGGCAATCTCGGTGGTGCCGCCGCCGATGTCGATGATCATGTTGCCGCTGGGCTGGTCCACCGGAAGCCCCACGCCGATCGCGGCGGCCATGGGTTCGGCGACCAGGAAGACCTCACGGGCACCGGCGTGCTTGGCGCTGTCGCGTACCGCCCGTTTCTCGACTTCGGTGATCCCCGAAGGCACGCAGACCACGATCCGCGGCGCGATGAAGTGCTTCTTCTTCTGCGCCATCTTGATGAATTCGCGCAGCATGTACTCGGTGACCTCGAAGTCGGCGATCACGCCGTCCTTCATGGGCCGGATCGCCACGATGCGGTCGGGGGTTTTGCCGAGCATGGCCTTGGCGTCCGCCCCCACCGCGTACACCTTGTTGGTCGCCCGCTCCAGCGCTACCACCGAGGGCTGGTTCAGGACGATACCCTTGCCCTTGATGTAGACCAAGGTGTTGGCGGTCCCCAGGTCGATGGCAATGTCGTTGTTCAAAAACCCCTGCAATCTCTTGAACATGTAGAGGCATCCTTCCTCGCGCAGATTCCGCTCTAGGTGGCCGGGTCGACCGGCCAACCGATTTCCCTGATGCTGACGATCTCTCCCGCCCCGGCGACCAGGTGGTCCAGCAGGGAGATTCCCAGCAATTGCCCGCACCGATCGAGGCGGGCCGTCAATTCCAGATCCTCGGCGCTGGGCTCCGCACAGCCGGAGGGGTGGTTATGCGCCACGATCACGGCCGCAGCGGACAGGGCCACGGCCAATTTGAACACCTCGCGCGGGTGAACCACCGAAACGTTCAACGTCCCCACCGAAACCGTCTCAACTGCCAGCACACGGTGTCTGGTGTCGAGATAAAGGGCCAGGAACCGCTCCCTGTCAAGACCGCGAAACCGTGACCTCAGCAACGGATGCAGGTCCTCCGGCCTCCGCACGCGCAGGCGGTGCCGGGTACCCGCGCACAGGGACCGAGCGCCCAGTTCCAGGGCCGACAACAAGCGTGCGGCTCGTCCCGTGCCCATGCCCGGGGTGCGGACCATGACCGCGGGATGCAGGCCGGCCAGACCTGCGAGGTCGCCGCTGTGAGCCAGCAACCGATCGGCAACGAGCCAGGGACATTGTCGCCCGCCGCCGCCCAGGACCAGGGCCAGCAAATCCCGATCGCTCAACCCCGTGGGGCCGAATTCCAGGACATGTCGGCGCAACTCGGGCCCCGCCGCAGATCCCCGTGAGCTAATCCCCATCCCCGCCTGGTCTGCGAAGTTTTGTAATTCATTTAATATCAATGTATTCCGCCAGAGGGGGAGGTAGTTCAAAACTAGCAGGTTCGGCCTGTCCCGGCAACTTCTAATCCCCCGGCCGGCCGGGTTTGGCGCTCCTGGTCCCCCGGGGAACACGGCGCGGCCTTGAGTGTACCAAGGCCTTGCGCTATTCTCCCGCCTGACCCGCCCTCAATCGAAAGGCCGCCGCTTGAGCGAACCCGCCGCCAACCGCATCCTCGTGCGCAAGTACGGGGGGTCCAGCCTGTCCACGACCGAGCGCCTCCTGGAAGTGGCCCGGGACGTCAGGTTGGCCCGCGAAGAAGGCTACAGCATGGTCGTGGTGGTCAGCGCCATGGGAAGCACCACGGACGAACTCGCAACCATGGCTCGCAGGACCAACCCCAATCCTCCCCGCCGGGAACTGGACATGCTCCTGTCGGTCGGCGAGCGCATCACCATGAGCCTGCTGTCCATGGCCCTGGACCGCGAGGGGTGCCCGGCCATCAGTTTCACCGGAAGCCAATGCGGAATCATCACCGACGGCAGCCACACCGACGCGAGGATTCTGGAGGTCAAGGGCGACCGGGTTCGCGAGGCCCTGGACCGAGGGCTCACCGTGGTGGTGGCCGGCTTCCAGGGTGTCAGCCGTGACCGCGAGATCACCACCCTCGGACGCGGCGGGAGCGACACGACGGCCGTCGCCCTGGCGGCCGCCCTCGGCGCGGTGCGCTGCGAGATCCTCAAGGATGTGGACGGCGTCATGACCGCGGACCCGACCCTCGTACCCGAGGCCGAACGTCACGAGCACCTGGACTGGGTCCAGATGCAGGACATCGCCTCCAGCGGTTGCGGCGTGGTGCACGTGCGGGCGGTGGAATACGCGGCCGCCCGGGGTGTCCCCCTGGTGGTCCGGTCCAGCTTCCATGCCGACCCCGGCACCAGGGTCGGTGAGAAACCCGCCAGGGCGCCGTCGGGATCCATCTCCCCCACACCCGGTCGGGAGCGGTACCGGCCCTTGACCGTTCATTCGGCCTTCCCGGTGGCGCGCATGCGGCTGTGCACCGCTGACGCGGGCGGATTTCGCGATACCCGGGACCGTCTGCTCACCTTGCTCGATCCCTGTGCCCTGGTCGCCGAGTGGCTCGACAGCGGAGACGAGTTTCGCTGGGAAGCGCTGGTGCACAGCCGGAACGGCAGCGCTGCAGACGTCCGGACGGAATTCCCTGATCTGATGGTGGGCGAGAATTTGACGGTGGTCAGTTTCGCCGGCGGGCGGCCGGACACCTGGCTCGCCGTGCAGAGGGATCTGGCCCTGCGCCTGGAGGATCTGGGCCAAACGGGGGCGCGGTTCCGCGCCGAGGGGTCGACCCTGCACCTGATCCTGCCCGGCCCCCAGGATCCCCAGGTGATCAGGGCCCTGCACGGACACTTTCTGGTCGAGTAAATTCCCGCTCGAGAAACTCGCGCCAAGCGCCCGGAGGCAGGCTATCCCGTGCCAGACCGATGTATTGGTCGGCAACCTCCGGTGAACGGGCCTGGCCGGCGGCCAACACCACGACGCGCACCAGGGCGCGCTGCGCCAGTGGGTCATCGGGATGGGCCTCATGCAGTTTCCGATACGTTTCCAGGGCGCCGCGGGCATCCAGTCTCAACTCCTGGTAGTGGGCAATGCGGGACAGCTCGGCCGGGGTCAGATTTTCCGGGCCGGATTGCCGCAGCCACTCGGCGGCGACCTCCACCACGGCGTCCACGTCACCGGAGCGCTGGTGCCCGGCGAACACCTCCCGGTACAACCGGTCAGCTTCCTCCTGCCGCTTCAGCAACATCATGGTGCGAGCCAATTCCAGCTTCCCGACCACCGAATCCGGTTTCAACTCCAGGAGCCTGGCAAATTCGCCGGCAGCGGGAAAAAAGGATCCCTCACGCATGGAGCGCTGCCCGCGCGCCAGCAGATTCTCGATGTGGCCCTCCCGGTCCGCCCCCAGCAGCTTGGCCAGGATCAATCCCATGGCGAAGCCCCCCAGATGGGCTCCGAACGAAACCGTTGATCCGGTCAGGGGCGACAAGGACGCCTGGATGACCTGCCAGCCGACCCACAGCAGGACTCCGAGGGCCAGGGGCATTCCGGTCCGGCCGACCCGGTTCTGGCCCGCCAGGGGCGCCAGGACCCACCAGCCGATCTCGATCCGGGTGCCCTGCAAACGCAGCAGACTGAACCCCATCATACCGGCGATGGCCCCACTGGCTCCCATCACACCCAGGCCCCCCTGCCCCAGCAATCCGAGGGCCGACACGAATCCGTGCGCCAGATTGCCGGCCACCGCCCAGATGAGGAAGTAGAGCAGGATGCGCGGTCCTCCGAGCCGGTTTTCCAGGGCCGGCCCGAAAACCTGGAAGTAGACCATGTTCCCCAGCAGGTGCAGCCACCCGTTGTGCATGAAAGCGGCGGTGACCACGGCCCAGGGCGAACCCCATCCCGGGAAATAGACCAGGTTCCAGGGGTTGAACGTGAACCACCAGGGTAAGTAGTGGAGCCAGAAAAAGGCCACCACGAACACCACCATCAGCGCACTCGTCATCGGGGGATGACGCCGCGACACACGGTCGAGTCCGAGGGGGTAGAAGAAAAAGAAATACATCCGGAACTCCGAGCTAGGCCGGCTCGAGAGCCGGAACCTGGGCGACCTTGGCCTTTCCGGAAGGTTATCGGGAGAAAAATCAGGAACTTGAACGGTCCGAAACGATGCGACCGTCGCTCAGGGTGACGGTGCGCCCACAGTGGGCGGCGATATCGGGTTCGTGCGTCACCACCAGCACGGTATGCCCCTGGCCGTTCAACCCGTCCAGGATGCCCATGATCTCCTCGCTGGTCACCGAATCCAGATTGCCGGTGGGCTCGTCCGCGAGGATCAGCACCGGCCGCCCCACCAGGGCGCGGGCGATGGCCACCCGCTGCCGCTGGCCGCCGGAGAGTTCGTTGGGTCGGTGGTGGGAGCGGTCGGTCAGGCTCACCGCCTCCAGAGCCCCGTCCACCCGCTGCCGGCGCTCCGCGCCGCCCACCCCGGCGTAGACCAGGGGCAGCTCCACGTTCTGGGCGGCGGTCAGACGCGGCAGCAGGTTGAAGGTCTGGAAGACGAATCCGATCTCCCGGTTGCGGATGGCGGCCAGTTCGTCGTCGCTGAAACTGGTGACCTCGGTTCCGTTGAGCTGGTAGCTGCCGCTGGTCGGCGTATCCAGACAGCCGATCATGTTCATCAAGGTCGACTTGCCCGAACCGCTGGATCCCATGACGGCCACGTACTCGCCCCTGCCGACCTCGAGGTCGATGCTCCGCACCGCATACACCGACTCGGTGCCCATCACATAGGTCTTGGCCAGCTCACGGGCCCGGATGACCGGAGCGTCCTCGGTCATGATCCCATCCGCCAGACCGGACGGCCGACCGCCCGGTTCAACTGGGCCCGGGCAATGAGGAAGTCGCACTTGGCCTGGACTTCCTGCGAGCGGGAATTGGCCAGGTTGACCTGGGCGGTGATCACGTCGAGGGTGGTTCCCGCCCCTACCCGGAACCGCTCCTGCGCCGACCGCAATTCCTCACGCGATTGTTCGATGGTCTCATGACTCACGTTGGCCCGTTCGCGGGCCTCCACGAGGCCATTGTGCAACTGACGGATCTCCACCTGGGCGTTGAGCCGGGCCTGTTCCAGCTCATACTCCGCGATGCGGGCATTGGCCTTGGCGCGGGAACGGGAATTGACGGTGCGCATGCGATCGAAGATGTTCCAGGAAACGCTGTAACCGTAGGAAACGGTCTCCGATTCCTGGGCACCGAATTTGTACGGCGATTCGTTGTTGTACCGGGTGTAGCTGCCGTTGAGATTGATTTGCGGCCAGAGGTTGCCGCTGGCGGTGGTCACGTCGCTGCGCCGGGCTGCCAGGGCCTCCTGGCTGCTGAACAGGTCCAGTCGCTGCCGCAGGGCTTCTCCGTAGAGCGCCTCGACCGGTTCCACTTCGAAATCGGTTTCCAGCACCGAACCATCAACCGAGAACTGTTGCGCCAAGGGACGGTTCATCACGTAGGCCAGATCGGCAAAGGCCTTGGCCACGTTGTTGTGGCCAACGACCAGGTCCAGCTTGGTGTTCTCCAGGCGAACCTTCTGCTGCAGGACATCGCTCTTGGCCGCACTGCCCAGCCGAAAATAGGTCTCGGTGCGCTCGAGCTCCTTGGCGGCCTGGTCGCGCGCCTCGAGCGCGACCTGCTCCAGGTTCAGGTAGCGCACAAGATTGTAGTAGGCCGTCAATACGTCCTGGATGACCAGTTCCCGGTTGTAGGCCAACGTCGCCTTCGAGGCCTCCTTGTTGTGCTTGGCGGAATTCAGGGTCGCGAACTTGGAAAATCCCCCGAACAGGTTCAGGGACGCCCGCGCGTTCCAGTCCTTGTATTTGGAGTGGATGGTCTGGTCCTCCAGGCCGACCGGCACGTTGGTCTGGGAATACCAGGTCACCAGGTCGTCCGTGTAGTAATCGCGCAGCTGGATGGAGTCCGTGAGAACGGGCTGAAAGGTCGTCACATCAAAATCGGTCCGGTCGCTCTTGTTCCAGTTCCGATTCAGGGAAATGTCGGGCAGGAAGCTGCCATAGGCGTCGGACACGTCCTTGGACGCGATATGCAACCGCTCACCGGCGATCATCAGGGTGGGGTTGTTTTCCAGGGCGATGTCGATACACTGCTTCAGACTCAGTTGGCTTGCGGCGGGAGCCACTGCCGTCTCCTGAGCGGAATCCGCTCCGGCCCAGACGGGCACCGTGGCGCAGGTCAACAGCAGACATCCGACCAGAATTCTCCATCCGTTGCTTCGCATCTTCATCAACCCCCGTGGGCGCACCTCGGCACCCAGTGTGAATGTTCAGGAAACTCGACCCGGGAATCATACGCCCCGCCCGGAAAAACCCAAGCAATATCCTTTCGGACTGCGGGCGTCCTCCTCTATACGCACGCGGGGCTCGGGGGGTTTCATGCAAAAGGCCGCGGCAACCACCGCGGCCTTCGCCAAACGCATCGACTCGAC
>PFVX01000035.1:209304-248139 GCA_002790835.1 bacterium CG_4_9_14_3_um_filter_65_15
TTTCATGCAAAAGGCCGCGGCAACCACCGCGGCCTTCGCCAAACGCATCGACTCGACCTAGTGCAGACGGAAAACGTACGGCAGGGCCATCCAGGCTTTCACGGGAATGTTCCGCTGCTTCCCCGGAATGAAGGTGCACTTGCGGGCGGCCTTGAGGGCCTCCCGGTCCACGATGGGGTTGACGCCGCGTAGCAGAACCGCCTGTTTCACGGTCCCGTCCGGTCCCACCAGAACCTTGACCAGCACCGTGCCCTCGATGGAGGCACGCCGCGCCATCTCCGGGTAACCGGGCTTCTCGAAATGGAGAATCTTGGGATTCTCGGAGGAAGCCACAAAACCCTCGTCCCCGCCGGTATCGTACGACGGCATGGAACTGCTGATCGCCGTGTCCAGATCCATGAGGGTGTCGGCGATCTCCACGTCGTCGGCGACCTCGTCGTCGGGGGCGGCCTCGATCACCTGGGGCGGTGGCGGCGCTTCGACCGGCGGCGGCGGCAATTCGATGACCTCCTGGTCCTCGATGTTCACCATCTCCATCTCCTGCTGCCGCAGCTTGTACGGGTTCGGCGTATAGTTCGGGCTGAGCAGGAAACCGAGCAGGGTCAGCACCACGGCGATGAGCGCAGACCAGCGCAGGACCTTATTGTACATGGCCTTGAACTGGTCGTTGGCCGATACGAAGAGTGGAGTGTTCACCGACTGGGTGCTCATGACCCTCCTAGTACTTCGCGCCGGGGCGGGATTCGATGTCGTTGTTGAAGAAGACCCGCACGGCGTTGACTTCCTTGAGTTCCTCCATCACGTCGCTGACCACCCCGTAATCGGTGTAGTTGTCCGTCTTGAAGGCCACCACCAACTGGGGATTTTCGCTGATCTTCTGACCGATCAAGTCCGAGACGAAGCGGATCTGGATCAGGCGGTCGTCGATGGAGATCTGTCCCTGGCGATTAATGTAGATGTTGGAGACGAGCTCCCGGTTGACCTCTTCTCCGGCCTCGGCCCGCGGCAATTCCACCGGCAGACCACTCTCTTCGCGGAAGATCGTGGTCACCATGAAGAAGATCAGAAGCAGGAAGGCGATATCGCCCATGGACGAAGTCGGGATGAAGGTCTCTTTCTTGGTGTTGCGGCCAAAATCCATCTCCGCCTCCTTCCTACTTGGTTGCGGTTTTCAACGACACCTTGGTGGCGTTGGCCAGTTTCAGTTCGTCCAGACACGCCACCATGTAGCCGTAATCGGCATCCGGGTGGACCTTCAGCAGCACCACCAGCTTGGGGTTGGAGTAGATCCGGTCTTGGATGGAATTCATGATGTGATTGATGACGATGGGCTTGCCGTCGAGCGTTACCGAATCGTCAGCCTGCACGAACAAGGTGGCAATGTTGCTCTGCTTCACCTTGACGGTATTCTCTTGCTTCTGCTTGCCGGGCAAGACAAGGGTCAAGCCTTGCTCGGCGGCGAAGATCGTCGTCACGATGAAGAAAATCAGCAGAAGAAAAGCGACGTCGGCGGTCGAGTCCATGCGCAACTCGCCAAGCGCCTCCTTCTTCTTTTTTTTCATCAGGCCCATATGTCCACGCCTTTCCCGGCCGCGCCCGCAATGCGGACGTGCGCCGGCCCCTTAACCGTTGATCCGCTCCAACTCATCGATCAGCTCGGCACTGGTCTCTTCCATTTCGATCACGAAACGGTCGATGGCCGAAACGAAGTAGTTGTAGCCGATGGTTGCGGGGATGGCCACGACCAGACCGGTGGCGGTGGTGATCAGGGCCTCGGAGATACCGGAGGCCACCAGCTTGGCGTTGACCTGCTCACTGGCGGCAATGGCCTCGAAGGCGTTGATCATACCGGACACCGTCCCAAGGAACCCGATCAAGGGGGCGATGGTGGTCACCGAGGAGATCCAGATCAGACCGCGCTCGAGGAAGGACATCTCGATGGTGCCGGCCGTCGCGATGGCCTTCTCCACGGATTCACGGCCCTTGTCGGCCTTCTGCAGACCGGAGTACAGGATGGCCGCGATGGGACCGCGCACCTTCTGGCACTCTTCGGCGGCAGCCTGGACCCCGTCGTTGCGCAGGGTCGTGATCACGGTGCCGATCAGACGGCGCGTGTTGACCCGGGCGCGGTTGAGAGTCCACAAACGCTCGATGAGGAAGACGAAGCCGACCAGGGCCACGGCAAGCAGCCACCACATGAACTGGCCGCCCTTGACGAACAGTTCACCGGCCCCCGTCTTGCCGAGGGGCGAGCGTTCGACAACGCCCATCAGGCCGCCGGTCGCTTCGATGATCTGGGGAATTTCTTTCATGGAATCGGCCGCGGAAGAACCGAAGCCCAAGGAGTCGCTGGTGGCCTGAACCTTGGCGAACTTGTCGATGTTGCCTTCGGCATCCCCTTCATCCCGAGCCAGAGCTGGTCCGGCCAATGTGAGGGCCAGAAGCCCACAGGCGATCAAGAGGAAAATGGCATTTCTAATCGTACCCTGACGAGCCATTGTGCAAGTCTCCCTTTCCATGGATGGACCCTTGTAATCTGGTGCCGACAACCGGACAGCGTGCAGGTGGGGGCCGCGGTTCCGCTGACGGTGAGGGCCCCGTATCCAGTGGTGCGCAAGCGCACGGGGGGCCTCGATTCACCCGGTCGATGGAGTCTAGTCGCTTGATATAATTAGTGCAGGTGGGGGTACCAAGTCAAACCTATTCTTCCCCCTGGATCAGGTTGGAGGATTCCAGTTCATACTCCCCTGACCCGCTCCGGTCCACGAACAGGAACCGCTGCCCCATCCCCTTGTGGGCAAACCTGTTCACGAACAGGGGCTGCCCGCCTCCATCGTATTTCCAAAGCTCGAAGGCGTGGTTGAGGCTGGCACGATAGCGGAGGGTGCCGAGGTGCTCTTGCGCGAAGACGGAAGACGGCAAGGGAATGCCGTCGCTGTTGTCGTAGGGGTCCCGCGGCTGAGACGTCCCCTCGTTGCTGGAGCCCTTGGACCAGGCTCCCTCCCGGTCCGGCGCAAAGCGCCGAAAAACCTTGACCAGGGCGTCTTCCTGATCCCGTTCGTTCATGGGCAGCCGCTCGGCCTGGACCTCGTCCGGAGGCCCGAGCAGGAGGAACACTTCGCCCCGCGCGTCGTAGGCGCCGAACTCGCCGAAGCCACCCAGGAATTGGCGGACATAAGCCAGCCGATAGCGGAACTCCAGTTCCGGAACGTTGACGCCGTCTGCGGGATCGGTGTCGAGTCCGGCCCAGAAATCGTCCAGCATCCCGTCCTGTTCGGCAGGGCTCGCCGCCAGGAAACGATCCATCTGGCCACCGTGAAATACCATACGCCCGGTGCCGATGACTTCGGCGCGGCTGCGGCCGAGGTGGCCGAGTTGCCAGACGACTTCGATGTCCTTGAGCACGCCCCTGCCGAACCCTCCCAGCGGCGCCAGATTCAAACGGTAGAGCCCTTCGGGAAAAATGCTCATATCCAGGGAGTAGAACACCCCCGCAGGCCTGCCCGCGGCAAAAGCAACCTTGCCGCGCTTGTCGAAGACGATGGTGTCGTTGACCACGAAGTCCATGTCCAGGTTCGTGATCTGCACCCGCAGGTCGGGCACGTCCTGGTCCAGAGGGATGCCTCCGGCCGGAGGCCAAACCGGCATGTAGAGTTGAAGGTGATCGGCCGTCAAGCCGAAGCGGCGGGCCGGATTGGAGTAATCGTGGATGAATCCGCCGGACAGGTCGGAGTCATCCATGTGGTCCGGATTCCAGGCCTCCAGGGGAGCAGTCGACAGGAAAAGGGGGTCCTCCAGGGCGATGCCCCGGTCGGCTCGGGGGGTGTTCTCGGCATACCAGAGGGTCGTGCATTCGCTGGAGGCCAATTGCCCGCGCATCTGGTTCAGCAACCCGGGCTTCACCCGGTTCACATCCCGCAAATAGACACGCAGACGACCGGAGCGGAAAGGAACATCCTCGAAAATGGCCCCGAAACGCTGGAAGAGGGTCGAACTGGACGCCTCGGCCTCGGACAGGGGCCGGGTGCGCACGGGGTGGGACTCGGCCAGGGTCTCGCCGTCGGGCCCTTCGAGGGTGACTTGGAGGTTCAAGCGCCCCAGCAGGCCGCGATCGGCCTTGTCGTAAGCGAGATCGGCATTATCCACCTCCACCAGGACCAGGACGTCGAGGCGATCCTCGCTGCGCCAGCGGTTGATCACCTCCACGCGGCTGGGGAAATGCCCCTTGCCAACCAGAGGCACCAGGACCGCACGGGCGATCCGGGGCGTCAACCCCAGCAGAAAAAATGTCAGAACGATGTGGAGAAACACGCCGCGGAAGCGGTTAGTGGTCGCAGCCATGACCCGGCCCTTGCTGGTAGTGCGTCCCGATCCCCCTCGATCGGACACCATGATACTACGGAAAACCCCGGCTCCTGGCCAGCAGGGATTCGTGATCAACCTGACGCCGAAAAAAACCGCCCCGCTTTGCAGCGGGGCGGAGGGCGATCCGGCAGCGGAGACCTGGAGGTCATCCCGCGCAGCGGATCTAGTAGGTAACCGACAGGCTGACCCGGTGGACGTATCCCAGGGGCCCCATGTCCACGGCGCTATAGTCACCCTGCAGACGCGTGGCCGTACCCGTAGTCAGGGCGGCACCAAACCCGAAGGCAAGGCCGTCGGTGTCGTAGTTGATGTTGTAGCCGCCCCGCACGAAGAACATCTCGCTCAAGGCGAACTCCCCGCCCACGTTGGCGCGCTCCAGGTTATCCGAAGGATGCTGGAACTCAAAGGCCAGGGTTAAGCGCTGGTTGTCGGTCTTGTAGGGGTTGAAGCTGGTTCCAACCTTGAAGGCCACCGGCAACTTGGATTCCCGCTCGTCGAAGGTGAACTTGCTGCCCAGGTTCTGGATGGTCATGCCCAGCTTGAGATCCTTGATCCCGATGCGGTACATGATGCCGAAGTCCAGGTAACCCGTATTGACCGCAACCTCGGCCAGGGCCATATGCAGATAGTTCACGGTCATGCCGGCAGAGAACTTGTCGGTGAAGAAGCGGGAATAGCACAAGCCGAAGGTGGTCGTCCCGGAGTCGAAAGTCTCCCCTGTTCCCTCGGGATTGTAGGCGGTCCGCACCAACTGCGGATCCATCCAGTAGGATCGCACGGAAAACGCGAAAGTCCCCGGAATGGAACGCGGGTTGAAAGCCAGGATGGCGGTGCTCAACTTGGTATCAGCCGCCCAGGCCACATGGTTGACGGAGACCTCGTTGCCGACCACGTTGACCAGCCCGCCCGGGTTCCAGAAGGCCGCCGAGGCATCGTCGGCCAACCCGACGAAAGCCGAGCCCATCCCCGTTGCACGGGCACTGACCCCGATCTTCAACTCCTGACCCCCGAAGGTGCCTACCTTCGCAAAACCGGCGGCCCCGGCCAGGGAAGGCACTGCCAGCAACACGGCGATCAGAATCGCGATGCGTTTCATGGAAACCTCCAGATCCGTCCTCCGACGGAGTTGACGACTATCTGCCCCAAACAAGATCCTACCTACCTGACGACGACGAACTTGCCGACAAAGTCGTCAAAGCGATCGTCGTCCGATTGCACGGAGTACAGATAGACCCCGCTGACGATTTCCTGACCGTTCCGACTCATGAGATTCCAGCTCAAATGGCCGCTCCCGGTCGTACCGTCATGGTCAATGGTCTGCACGAGGTCGCCACTCACCGTGAAGATACTGATGGTGTTATGGGCCTCGGGAAGATTGGTGAAAGTCACCCTGACACCGGTGGGGTCGTCCCCGTTGGGATAGAGCTGTTGGTAATCAGCCAGTGCATCCCGTGTGGCGGGATTCGGGTAGACATAGATGTTCGCCCCGAACTTGGCCCGCTCATCCGGAGTCTGGCTCTTGGTGCCGGGCACCGCATTGGTGAAAGAAGAGGTGGGATCACCGGCCAAGCCCGCGCCGGTCGGGAACCGGTTCACATGCCCGTCGATGATGGTTCCTGCGGGCGACATGGCGTGATCCGAGGCGGTCACCGAGTAGAAGTATATGAACCCGTTGTGGATGTCCCGGTCGATATACTCGAAGTACTCGGTGGAATGCTTCTCCTTGATGCCCTCGCCGACATTCGGCGCCCGATAGGTAACGGCGAAGAAGGTATCCAGCACGTCCGGGAATGTCTCCCACGGCGCAAGACCACTGTATTCGGGTAATTGTCGTCCTTCGGGATCCCGCAAATCGGGCCGCGTGACGAGTTCGTTCTCGGGGTCGTTGTCCACAACCACCTGCATGGCCTCGGCCAAACCCTCGAACTGCGGATCGTCCAGGACCCGCGGCCGGTAGGAAATGGCATCCAGCCCCGTGTTGGTGCCCAGAGGGATGGTGTCCACGTAGGTCTGGTTACCGACGTCGCGGTAGGTGATGAAACTGTCGACCACGTCATACTCTGCGATCATCTGCCAGAGTGAATTCTCGGGGCCGTTGACGATCGACGAGCCAAAGGGACGATCCCAGTTGTCGGCTCTCCAGATGCGGTAGGATTCGAAATCGATCTTCTGCAACCGGATATCCTTGGTGATCATGCTCACGTCATCCCAAAAGACATGCACGCGGCCGTCGGCAGGCCACAAGCGCAGCCCCGGGGGCGGCGGCGCCATTCCCACCAGCCAGTGGATCTGGGATTCGTTGCCGTCGATGCCCGTGCAACCCTTTTTGTCTTCCTCACTGGCATCGGGATCGTTGCACTTCCACTTGGATTCCTCGAAATCTGCGGACTCACACCAGTGCCCAAGGTGCCTCGCGCACTCGAAGCAGTTATCCAGGTTGAACATGGAACAATTCTTGGTCGTTCCGTTGACATCGATCCTGAAGACTTCCGCATCCGTGATCCGGGGCTGCGAGGTCGCCCAATTGGGATCCATGCAGCTGGTGTCACCAAAATCCGGGGACAGCTGATCGAATTTTCCCGGCGGGAAATCCTCTCGGCACAATATGGTTTCCCGACCCAGGGAACCGGGATTGACCTCTCCCCCGGGGGTCTCCTGGGGGCCCAGCTTGTCCAAATAGATGCCGTACCAGGTCAGGGCCGCCTCGGCGCAGTTGGCCAGCAGCCCGTCCAACCCCGCGCCCATGACCATACCGACCTGGAAACTGAGCTGGTCGCTGGGGGACAGCACGGAAAACGGACCGGCCGAAACCAGGAAACGGAAATCGTTTTGCTTGCCGTCCTGGGTGTCCCCGTCCCACTCATCGAGGGGAGCACTCAAAAGCTGGTAGGCCTCATCGTCGTTGGTCGGGTCTCCGCCCTGGGCAAAGTTCTGCTGCCCGGAAAACCTCTGGAAGGTCCGCATACCCACCCTGGTCGGAGCCTTGAACCCGGTCGGGTCGATGTCGTGCCCGAGGAACAGGATACCGTAGTATCCGGGCAGCGGAGCGCTCTCGGCCCCGTCGTACATGTAACCGACCTGAATGGGGACATAGCTGCCGTCCGACGCCAGGACCATGCCGGGGTTTCCGTGGTTGGTCGGCCAGGACCCGGCCATGTCGTCACCCGCGCCGCCGCTGGTGCCGCGCGCAGCGATGTCGGCATCGGCGTAGAATCCGATGTAGACGTTTTCGATCTCCGTCACGCCGATATTCTTGATGGTGTACTCGAAGCCCACGAAGTCGTCGACCTGGTCGTTTTCCCACTGGTAGGTCTGCCGGACGATCTGGAGGTTCAAGGGCGTATGATCCGGGTGATCCTCCCGCGCCAGGCTCGTGTTGTCGTACATGGTGGCAACCATCATCTGGTTGCCGATCTGGCCGAAATCCTCGTCGATCAGGCCGTCGCCGTCATCATCGTGCCCGTTGAGGATTTCCTCGTCGATGAGACCGTCATCGTCGTCATCCGGATTGGGACCCGGCTCCCGGTTGCCGCTGGCATCGGTGTTTCCCGCGGGTCGCAACAGCGCACCGGCCTGGGCCTCGTAGATCGTCGATTCCACTTCGTCCTTGGGGTAGATCTCGCTGATGTAATCCGCGCCACCGGCGGTCACCAGGCGCTCGCCCAGGACAACACCCCCGACCCAGAGGCCCGCCGCCCACAGGTATTCGTCGCCCGATCCGGCCGGCCACTGGCAGGACGGGGCACCGGAAAAACGGCGAGCGCTGGAGTACATCGACCCGATGAGGCCGAAGTTGGTCACGTTGATCTGCACTTCCCCCACGTTCATGACGAATTTGCCGTTGAGGGTGAAAGCGCCGTTGGGGTTATAGGTGATCCCGGGCGACGAACCCGCCCCCTCCATCACGGCACCGGCCGGCACGGCGAGGCAAACCGCAAGCAGGACCGCCGCCGTCATCCCGGCGAAGATTCCTCCCTGGCGCCATTTCACTTGGCTTACCTTGGCTTGCACCATCGTTATCCTTTCCACCCCGGCCCCAGCGCCGGGTCATCAGCCCCTGTTAGAAGTAGTACCCGATTCCCAACCGGAACAAACGGTGTTGACCGAACGTCCGCGGGTCGACGATGGGAATGTATTCGTCCTCGCCATCGCCGTTGGCGTCCTGGAGCAACGCAGAACCGAATTTCCCGGTCTCAGTAAGATAACCGATGCCGAGACTGTTGGCCCCGTTGATCATTCCGGGCGAGATGCCTCCGCCGCCTTCAGCGACGACGACGTCCTGGTTCAAGAGGTTGAGCCCCTGAAGCTGCAGGGACAGCCGCTTGCCGTAGAGGTTGATATTCCGCTCGAACTGGATGCTCAGGGAGTAGGTTGCCGGCAGGCGCTCACTGTTCTCCAGCAGAGGATCCTGCCGCCTGGAGAAGCGGTCGAACGGCGTCCAGGGGAAACCGCTGCCGTAGGAGAACGTGAAGGAGGTCGACCAGACCCTCGGCTTGGTAAAGAGAACCAGGAGGTTCAGGGTGTGGCGCTGATCCCAGTCCAGAGGCAATTCCTGGTTGGGCAGGTACTGCAACCCCTCGGGAGCCGAACCGAACGCCGTGTCCGAAGCCACGCCGTCGGCGAAGGAATAGGTGTAGGTGAAGCGGAACTGGTAATTGTGGCTGTAACGCTTCTCCAGGGTGATCTCGATGCCCCGCGCCGAGGCATACGCCTTGTTGATGTAACGGGCCAGGGTCTGGCCGGTCGACTCGTCGGTGACCTGGGTGGAGGCGATCAGGTCATAGATGTCCTTGCTGTAGAGCGAGAACTGGCCGGCGATGTAGTCGGTGAACTGGTGCTTGATGCCCGCCGAATACTGGACCGTGGACTGGGGATCCAGGTTCGGGTTGCCCAGGATGCCCGAATTGCCCACGGGATCCTGGCTGGCGAACAGGAACTCGCGTTCGGGGAACTGGACGAATCGCCCGTAATGGAAATGGAACCCGTCGCGGTCGGTGATGGGGAAGGCGAAGCCCAGACGCGGCTGGAAGCTGGTCTTGTACTTGGTGACGTTCTGGTTCACGTCTTCATTTTCCAGTTGGATTGCCGCGGCCGACCCAGGCGAGAACATGTCCCACCGCAGGCCGTAGTTCACAACCATACCTTCGTACTCCCAGCGATCCTGGAGATACCAGTACCCCTCCGGGTTGTAGGTGTGGAACACGTTGCGGTTGGCCCCCTGGGTCCACTCGTTGGTATACCGGCCCTCACGCATGATCGCGGGATAGACCAGGTTGTACCGCTCGAGGTCGTTGTAGCGAACCCCGACTCCGGTCTCGACGAAATGTCCTCTCCAGCGCGCGGAAACCAGCTCGAAGCCCAGGCTGTAGGTCCGGCTGTACTCCTCGCCGTAGAAGAAGTTGTCACTGGTGGTCACGAAGTAGGGACTCAACGGATCGGTGTAGTAATCCGAGCCCACCTGATAGATCCGGTGCTGGCCGAAGAACAGCCCCGGAGACCAGATACCGCCGTGGTTGTATTCCCAGGGATCCTTGCCGGCCACATCGGTGCGGGTATCGAAAGCCACCAGGCCGAGGCGAAGGGTGTAGAAGGTGTCGTTGGAAAGGTTGTGACGCCAGACGATCTTGCCCACCTGTCCGACACTCCTGGAGCTCGTCAGGTTATCGGCACTGTTGAAGGACGTGTAGGAACTGTCCTCCGCCACGGTGGAATAGGATGAGTACGGATACTTGAAACCATCGAACTCGGCGTGGGCGATGACGGTGTGGATACTGTTGTCGACGGCGCTGCGCACTTCGAGGATGGGCATGGCCGAACGCAACTCGCTGGAGTTGCGGGTATCCACAACCAGGGCCGAACGGGAGTTTTGCAGCAGGGTGTCGTACCAGGGCCCGTAGTAGACAGGAACGGTACCGCCGGTCGCGAACCAGGTTTGATCCCGGTTACGCTGGATGACCTCGGGCATGTAAAGCACCCGCTTCGCGTAACCTTCCACGCTCCAGTTGGGCCGGTATGATTCGGCAAGGCTCGTCGAGTAGGAATATTCGACCGAGACCTTTTTGTTCTCCGAAACGGTATAGGCCAGCTTGGCCGAACCCTTGGCGGAGTTGAACTGCCGGCGACGGAACTTGAAGAGGGTCGTGTTGCCCAGGTTGACCTTGTACTCGGGACGGTCGGCCACCGAGGTGTTTTCGCCGTCATCGAAAGCCAAATCCCCGGACAGGTAATAGGTCAGACCCTTGATCATGCTGGGCCCGCCGAATCCGTACTCGAAACGGTCGAAATTGGTGTAGGTCTTGTCCTGACGGCCCCAGTCGTTGGTCAGGTAGCGGATGCCGCCGCCGAATTTCTCGCCACCCTCTTTGGTGGTGATGTTGACCACGCCCGACAAGGCGTTGCCGTACTTGGCGTCCAGTCCGCCCGTGATGAAGCTCATGTTTTCCACGGCCAGAGAGGAAACTTCCAACGAACCGGTGCCCAGGGGATTATCCACCGAGACGCCGTCGATCTGCATGGTGACCTCGCCGGAACGGCCGCCACGGACGAAGAGCTGGCCCGCCCGATAGACCACACCGGCGGTTTTCGACAAGGCCTCTTCCACCGAATCGATCGCGTATTTCTCGAAGGTCTCCGAGCCGACGTTCTGTTCCGTGGTGGCGGTATTGACATCCACCATGTATTCCTCGCCCTCGACCTCGAACGGGTTGAGGGTCTCCACGATGACGGCTTTCATATCGAAGACCAGGTTTTTGATATCACCTGCGGCCAGCTTCACGGTCTGTTCGACCGGAGCATAACCGAGATACAGAACCTTTACGGTGTAGGTGCCGGGAGCCATTCCCTTGAAGTAGAACACGCCTCCGCCAAGGGACATTGTCCCTCGCGTCGTGCCAACAAGCAGGACATTGGCATAGTCGAGCAGGTCTCCGGATTCGGAATCACGGACAACACCTTTGATGGAAGCGGGCGCGCCCTGCGCGGCGACCTCAATCGGAAGGATGGCCGATGCCAAAACCAGAAGAATGCCGCAAGACCAAAGCCACTTGATCCGGTGACGCCGGAGCATACGCGGGCTCCTTTCCGAGGGAACATATCCGGCCGAATCGGGGTTCCGCACGGAACCTGGAATCTGAATTCTCTTCTTGTTCACTGGACCTTGCCGGGCAGTGTGGGGGTGCCTGATTCAACCAGTGTTGCCGCCATTTCCGAGGGACAAATCGGCAACCTCGAACCGGTCCGGGGCAGCCGCGCCGCAACTGGTGTTTGAATATAGAGATTGGCCCATATCGTGTCAATAAATTGTGAGAGGAGGCCTCAAGGCAGTTCGCTGCACCGCACCCAATGCCCCGCACGAAGTTCCGCCAAGGGCGGCAAACCCTTGGCACAGTTCGCGGTGGCGAGACCGCACCGCCCCAGGTAGGGGCAAAGACCCGGCTGGGCCAAAGGCCGGGACCCCAGGGCCGCCGTGGCAGCGATCGAAATGTCCAACAGGGATTTTGTGTACGGATGCCAAGGTTCGTCGCCCCCGGCGAAGCGTTCCAGAATCAGACCGTCCAGCATGACCAGGGTTTCCCGGCAGGTCCTGCGCAACAAGGGCAGGTCGTGCGAGATCAGCAGCACGGCAAGTTTCCGCCGCCCGCATATCTCGAGCAACAATTTGAGAATCCGATCGCGCGAAACAGGGTCGAGCTGGGTTGTCGGTTCATCGGCGATCAGCACCGCGGGACTCGCCGCCAGGCAGCGGGCCAGGGCGACCCTTTGCCTTTGTCCTCCGGACATCATGTGCGGCAGACGCGCGCTCAACTTGCGCTCCAACCCCACCTCTTCCAGGAGCCGCTCGCAGAGTCCGGCGCCGGCCGGACCCGCAGCCTCGGCGAGAGCGTCCTCTACGGTCTGCCGCGGATCGAGGCTCCCGCCGGGGTCCTGGAACAATACCTGGATGCGACGGCGTGCGCGGCGCAACGGCGCACCCTGGAGGGCCAGGAAATCCCTGCCCTCCAGGGTGACGCGGCCGGCGGTGGGGACCAGATGCCCGGCCATCGCCAGGGCCAGGGATGACTTGCCGCAGCCGGATTCCCCGGCCAACCCCGTGACCATCCCGGGGCGCAAGCTCAGATCGACGCCCGACACGGCCTCGCGGCTGCGGGTGCCCGGTTTGCCGTGGACCACCACCAAGTGTTCGACCTGAAGAACGGGACTGGTCTCGTCGAAGTCGGGGACCTCCGACGCGCAGAAAGATTCCGCCTCACCCGACACCGCCGCCAACACACCTTCGCGAAGTTCGAGCAGTGGATACCCCTGGCGACGCGCCAGCGCCAGGTCATGCGTGATCAACAACAGGGCCATGTCGCGACGCCGGCGAATCTCCTCGATCAGCGCCAGGACCGCGCCCCGGGTCTCGGCGTCGAGGGCCGAAGTGATCTCATCGGCCACCAGCAGGCGCGGCCGGCAGGCCAGGGCGCAGGCCAACAACACCCGTTGCCGCATGCCACCGCTCAACTGATGCGGGTAGGCGGTGCCGACCTGTTCAAGATCGTCCAGCCGCACCTCATCCAGCAGGGCCCTGACGGCCTCATGACGCTCCCGGCCCTTCAGGCCCTGGTGCAGACTCAAGGTCTCCCCCAGTTGCCGGCCCACGCTGAGTACGGGATTGAGAGCGGTACGGGGTTCCTGCAGGATCATGGTCATCCCCTTGCCGCGCACACCCCGCCAATCCTTCGCCTGCCGCAGGGTTCGCCCCTGCCAGAAAATGTCTCCCGACCAGCGGACCCCGGGAGGATTCAGCCCCATCAGGCAACGAGCCAGGAGGGTTTTTCCGGCTCCCGAAGGGCCGGTTACGGCCAGCGACCCACCGGCCGCCAGGTCCAGATCCAATCCGTTGAGAACGGTCCGGTCCCCGAAGCCCAACTGCAGATTCCTGATTTCCAGCAGGGCTTCAGACACGGGCGCCCTTTCCGCGCCGGGGATCCAGCCGCTCGCGCAGCCCGTCTCCCAGCAGGTTGTAACCCACCACGGTCAGGGTGATGGCCAGCCCCGGGAACGTCACCAGCCACCAACCCTCCAGGAGGTGATTCCGCCCCTGTTGGATCATCTGGCCCCAGCTGACGACGGGGTCCTGGACTCCCAGCCCCAGGAAGCTGAGAAAGGACTCGGCGAGGATGGCGCCGCCCACCCGCAAGGCGGCGGCAACGATGACGGTGGGCATCAGGTTCGGCAGCACGTGACGCCAGGCGATTCGCCAGGGCGAGAGGCCCAGCCCGCGGGCGGCGGCGACGAAATCGCGCTCCCGCAGACCGAGGGCCTCGGCCCGCACCAGCCTGGCCACGGGCATCCAGCCGGTCAACCCCAGCACCAGGATGATCAGTCCCGCCGACGGCGCGGACAGGGAGATCAGCAACAGGACCAGGAAGATGCGCGGGAATGCCATGAAAGCGTCGGTGATTAGCATCAGCGCCCGGTCCATGCCTCGCGCCCCGAGCCCGGCGGCCAAGCCCACCCCCACCCCGAGGACCAAGGCAACCAGGACCGACATCCAGCCGATCACCAGGGAGATGCGACTGCCCAGAATGAGGCGTGACAGGACGTCCCGACCCAGCACGTCGGTCCCCAGGGGATGACCCGAGCCGGGCGGAGCCAACCCCAGGGTGCTCATCGCCGCAGGATCCCGCGGCACGAGCCAGGGCGCCGCCACCGCGACCAGCAGCAGGGCGCCACAGATGACCATGCCCACGGTCAGGACCGGGCTGGACCACCGCCCCCTCTTGCCCCTGCCCTGCCCGCCGGGAGTCATCGCCCGACCTCCCCATCCGCTGCGATCCGGATGCGGGGATCCAGCAGGTGGTAACCGATATCGGCGAGCAGCGAACCGGTCACGACCAGCATGGCGGCCAGGGAGGTTGTGGCCATGATCAGCGGATAGTCCCGACTCCAGATCGCATCCACCGTAACCCTTCCCATGCCCGGCCACCCGAATACCGATTCCACCACCACGGCTCCCCCCAGGAGGAAGGGAAGGTGCAGACCCATCTGGGTCACCAGAGGCAGCAGGGCGTTGCGCAGGGCGTGACGCCACAATACGAGCCGTTCGGGAATCCCCCGGGCGCGGGCGGTCAGGATGTAATCCTGGTCCAGGGCCTCTTCCAGGGATGCCCGCAGGAACCGGGCGGTGCCCATGTACGAAACCAGGGCCAGGACCCCGGCGGGCAGGACCAGGTGTCGGCACAGGTCCAGGAAACCCGTCCACGGCCCCATGAAGGCCGCGTCCGGAGCGTGCATGCCGCCGAGAGGAAACCAGCCGGCCTTGGCCCCGAGGACCAGGATGGCCATCAACCCCAGCCAGAACGAGGGCAGGGAATAGAGGGTCAGCCCGGTCAGATTGAGCCAACGTTCGAGCGCCCTCCCGCGCCCCACAGCCATGCCCATCCCCACGACCAGCGCCAGGAGCAGGTGCGCCAGGTAGGCGGTCACCGTCAGCACCAGGGTCGCCGGTACGGTCTCGGCCAGGATGTCGCGAACGGGCCGGTGCTGGCTGATGCTGTTGCCCCAGTCGCCCTGCAGCGCCGCTCCGGCCCAGTGCAGGTACTGGCCGGCCAGAGAACCGTCCAGACCCAGTTGTTGCCGCATAAGGGTCTGGTCGGCTCGGGACATCCCTTCGCTCACCATCTGGTCCAGGGGATCCCCGGGCGCCAGCCGCACGATCCAGAACACCGCGGACATCAGCACCACCAGCAGCAAAGCCGTCGTGGCGATCCGTTGCAGGACCCAGATTCCCAGGTTTTCGGGAGAATGGCTCATGGCGCGGGCTGCGGCCTTCCTGATGGTCCGTCGGCGGGGACCGGGTGTTCCGGTACCGAGGCTGTTGATAGTAGTGAGCCCGGGCGGTGGCGGTCAAGGTCGGGTGCGGGTCTATGCAGGATGCACCTCGGGCAGGCGAACCCGTTGCATCCTGAGCGGCCTTGCGGTTCCTCGTCGTTTCCGCTCATGCCCTCCCGACTTCATCCTTCCCTTTAGTGCCGCGCCAATCCTCCGATGAAGAACCCGCACCCAGGATGGAATGGTTCTTCCATCGCGAAAGAAATGCAGCCCGCAAGGCGGGTGATTCGCACGTCTCGAACAAATCCCCGGTTCCGCACAGGGAAGAAACGGAAACCAGTTGAATCAAGGGACAGCGAAAACCAGCGGCCCCGGCCGCCCCCGCACCATCGCCAAGGGGATGATTCTGACCGGCTGGAGCGCGGCCGCGTTGATCCTCGGCGGCTGCGACCTCGCCAAACCCGAACTGCCCAGTTTCGACACCCGCCTGACCCTCCCCCTGGGTACGGAGGTCCTGACGGTGGCCGAAGCCGTGGCGGATGATTCCACCCTGGTGACCGATGGAGAGGGCGGGATCAGCTTCGTGACAGGCGGCCAGCCGCAGACGATCGACCTGGGGATCGGCATGGAAGTCCAGATTCCCGCCCAGACGATCCGTCAGACCGTCGGTGTCTTTGCGGTCGCTTCACCGGCGCCGTTGACGGTTGACGAATCCCTGGCCGAAGTCTGGCCCGAGGCGGTCACCCTCGCGGGATCCACGACCCTCGTTCCGCAATTCGACTTCACCGTGGACGCCGGCGACCTGGCCCTCTCCGGTATCGAAGCGGTGGCTCTCGCAAGCGGCGTGATCACCTGCGCGGTGACCAGCAGCTGGCCCGTCGGCATCAGCGGCAGCGGCCAGGGCGATCCGCTGTTGATGGTCCTGCGCAACGGAGGAACCGGGGCCGACCTGATGACCATCTCCCTGGGTCCGGTCAGCGCCGGAGGATCGACCCGGACCGAAGTCTCCCTGGCCGGGATGACCCTGCCGTCCCGGCTCGAGGTGAGCATCGTCGGTCACGGGGACGGCGCCCTCTCCCCGGTGCCCATCGCCGGCGACGAGTCCCTCTCCGTCGAATTGTCCTTTTCCGAACTGTCCGCCACCAGCGCCACCGCAGCGGTCGAGGCTCAAACCTTCGACCTGGAATTCACGGCCGATCTGAGCGACGGTGACGCCATCACCCACGCCGCCGTCGGCACCGGTTCCCTATCCTTCTACCTCCGCAACGAATTGCCCCTGGACGTGGCGGTGGATCTGGCCTGGGACCGGGTGATCAGGCAGGACGGAACGGCGTTGACCACTTCAGCCGTGGTCCCGGCGGCCGGTTCCGTCGTCGTCACCGTCCCGTTTTCGGCCGGCGAGATCGTCGGCACCGGCGATCCGATGACGACCTTGACCGCCACGGCACAAGTCAGAACCTCGGGCAGCGGGGGTGAAACCGTCGCCTTGTCCTCCACCCAGGGGTTGGCGGTCGACCTCGCGCCCGGGGTTCTTTCCTTCACCGAGATCAGCGGCTGTTTCGCCCCCGACAGCTGGGACCTCGACCCTGTCACCGAACAGATCTCCTATCCCGACGACAGCGAGGGCCTGACCTTCACGCAGGCCGCCCTGGTCATCGAGCTGGGCAACACCGCGGACATGGGAGCCGACCTCGACCTGCGGTTGACCGGAGTCCCCGACCAGGGCGAGCCGGTCTATCTGGAGGTCCACGAATTCGTCGACCCGGCCGGGGACGGAAGCGGAAAAACCATCCTGATTCTGGACGAGAACAACAGCGAACTGGTGGATTTCCTGAACACCCGGCCGCAGACCATTTCCCTGGGCGGAACCGCCGGCGTGGCCGATGGAGCCAATTGCGGAACCCTCAGGTCAAGCGACACGCTGGAAATCTCCTGGCGCTTGACGGTCCCGGTGGTGGTGACCCTGGAGGGCACGAGCCTCGCTGGGGACCCCGAACCCCTGGAGTTGGACGCCGACCTGCAATCGGCCATCTCCGACCATGCCGGCGCCGCCGAATTGCAGGCCACCGTCACCAACCACCTGCCCGCCGGATTGCAGCTGTGGGTCCTGGTTGCGGACCGGCCCGAGGACCTTCCCGGCAACCCCTTGTTGACGGTGGGACCCTTGACCGTGGACGCCGCCCTGATCGACCCCTTTACCGGCGAGGTTGCCGCCAGCGTCGTCAGCCGGCCCAGCGCCTCGCTGACGGCCGAGGAATCCCGTCTCTTCGGACGCCCCGGCCTGCACACCTTGTATCGGGTCCGGATTCCGGCCAGTGACGGGATCCCGGTGAGGTTGATGAGCACGGACTTCCTGGAGGTCTCCGGCTTGCTGGCCATGGACCTGCGCATCGACGAGGAGCTTTGAGATGCCGTCGCGTTCCACCCGGTTCATCCGCTGCATCCCGGTTCTTCTTGTTCTGGCAACCGGCGCCTCCTCCTCCGTCCGGGCCCAGGGGCAGGTCCAGGCCTGGGGCATGGGTGGAGCCGTGACCGCCTCTGCGCGGGGTCTGGCCGCGGTGCAGTACAACCCCGCCAACCTGGCCCTGTCAGGCGGAACGGACATCGGCCTGGCATCCGCCGCGGCGGTGGTCGGGAACAACTCCCTGAGCCTGGACCGTTACAACGAGATCACCGGCAGTTATCTCGACACCGCCGACAAGGACCGACTGCTGGCGGACATCCCCGCCGGAGGATTCAACCTGAATGCCGACGCCCGGGTCTCCCTGGCCGGGATCCGCAGCGGCAACTTCGCCTTCAGCGTGGGCGCCCGGGGCCACGGTCGGGGCAACCTGGACCACGACTTTTTCGATCTGCTGCTCTACGGGAATTCCGTCGATCAGACGGTGGACTTCAGCAACACCCGGGGCGGCGGATACGCCGTGGGCACCGCGACGGTAAGCTGGGGTACGGCCCTGCACCGCGGCGAGAGGGACCTGGTGGCAGCCGGCATCAACCTGCACTACCTGCACGGCCTGTACGAACTCCACATCGCCAAGGCCGGCGGCACCCTCGACACGCGCATATCCGGCCTGGACGGGAACGCCTACGTGGACGCCGTCAGCGCCGAGGGCGGCAAGGGCTACGGTGTGGATCTGGGGCTGGCCTGGCAGCGCGGAACCTGGACCCTGGGAATGGCCGCCGAAAACGTGACCGGGAGCATCGCCTGGGACAGCGGCCTGCAGGAGGATTCCTATTCGGTGACCGCGACGCAGGTCACCCTGCTGGACGGAGACCTGGAAACGGCGGTTCTGGACCAGCACTTGACCGCTCCCGCCGACCCCTATGACACCCGGTTACCCCGCACCTTGCGGGCGGGACTGGCACGGACTTCGGGCCCGTTTACCGTCGCGGTCGACCTGGCCCGCGAAGACGGGTACACCGCCGGACAGACCGCCAGCACCAGCGTGGCCTGGGGGGCCGAATGGAGACTGGTATCCTGGTTCACCCCCCGGGTGGGCCTGCGTCACGATGACGCCATGGGTACCGGAGGATCCGTCGGGCTGGCGGTCGGAATCGGCCCCTGGGTCATCGACGCCGCAGCCATGACCGTGGGCGGATTGAATCCCGGCAGCGCCCAGGGGTTCGGCGCCGCGGCGGGCACCCACCTGGCCTTCTGAAGTTTCAAATGGTTTCGCTGGTCGGCTCGAGATCGAGGGCGGCGGCGAAGGCCTGTGCCAGTTCATCCCCCAGACGTTCCAGGTCGGCCGGTTCCAGGGTGCGTCCCAGCTGCTCCTGAAGGTCGGTGGTCCCGGCCTGCAGTTCCTCGCCCTGCTGCGCGCGGGCGGTCGGATCCAGATCCAGGTAATCCACCAACCGACGATGTTCCGGTCCCGCCAGGATGGAACCGTGCTGCAGGAACACCCCCCGCAGGCGGCGCTGGGCGCTGCCGACGAGCTTGCGGCCTCGGACGCGGATCTCGTGACGGCCGGCGCTGCGGAAACACACCGGGGACCGGGCGGCTTCCCTGCTCTCCCCCGACGAAACGTCCGCGTCGATCCCCAGCCCCGACAGGAAACGCAGCAAGGCGCGGTTGATGGTCATGTAGGCGTCGTGCAGGGAGCTTCCGAACAGCGGGCCCGGCGAGGTTCCGATCACGGCGTAGGTCAATTCGTGGGCGTGCAGGATGGCGCGGCCGCCGGTGGGCCGGCGCACCAGGTCGTAACCGGCGGCGGTGACGTCCGCCGCGGCAAAGGCTTCTTCCCGCTGGTTGTACCCCAGGGTGAGACAGGGAGGATTCCACTGGTAGATCCGCAGGATGGGGTCGTCGCCCGGCTGATGGGCGTGCAGCAGCGCCGTGTCACGCTCCATGTTCCAGTCGCCGGCACCGGATCCGTCCCGCAGGATGCGCAGCCGGCCGCTCACCCGATCACCCGCAGTTGCAGGGGCCGAGTTGCGACAGGTCCGGATTCCGGGCGGCGCGGGCCTCGTCCATGCGGCCCACCGGAGTGGTCTCGGGCGCGTGGTGCAGAATGTCCGGATCCCGTTCGGCTTCCTCGCGGATGGCCTTCAGCGCGGCGACGAAGGAGTCCAGGCTCTCCTTCGACTCGGTCTCGGTGGGCTCGATCATGATGGCCTCTTCGACGATCAACGGGAAGTAGATGGTCGGGGCGTGCACGCCGTAGTCGAGCAGGCGCTTGGCGATGTCCAGGGTGTTGACGCCGAGTTCCTTTTTCCACGTTGAGCCGCTGGCCACGAACTCGTGCATGGTCTCGCCCGAATGGGCGGCCGGCAGGATGTCCTCCAGGGCCGCCTGCAGGTAGCGGGCGTTGAGGACCGCGCACTCGCTGACCCGGGTGAGCCCGTTGCCGCCGCAGCGCAGGATGTAGGAGAAGGCGCGCAGGCACACCCCCACGTTGCCGGAGTAGGCGTGGATGGCCGTGTCCCCCTCGCCCGGGTTCCGCTCCAGCGCGTAGACACCGTCTGCGGTCGGGACGATCCGCGGTCCGGGCAAAAAGGGAGCGAGTTCGGCGGTGACGCAAATGGGGCCGGCGCCCGGGCCGCCGCCGCCGTGGGGCGTGCTGAAGGTCTTGTGCAGGTTCAGGTGCACCACGTCGAAGCCCATGTCCCCGGGGCGGGACTTGCCCATGATGGCGTTCATGTTGGCGCCGTCCATGTACAACCGCCCGCCGGCCTCGTGCACGATGCGCGCGATTTCGACGATGTCCTTTTCGAACAGGCCCAGGGTGTTGGGATTGGTGATCATGATGCCCGCGGTCCGCGGTCCCACCGCGGCCTGCAGGGCGGCCACGTCGATGCGCCCATCGGGTTTCGAGGTGATGGTCCGGGGCACGAGGCCGGCCAGGACCACCGAAGCGGGGTTGGTGCCGTGGGCCGAATCGGGGATCAGAACCTCGGTGCGTTCGAGGTCGCCGCGGGAACGGTGGTATTCCCCGATGACCAGCATGCCCAGGTACTCGCCCTGGGCGCCGGCCGACGGCAGCAGGCTGCAGGCCGCGAACCCGGTGATTTCGCACAGGGCGCCTTCCAGCCGGTGCAGGATGTCCAGCAATCCCTGGATGTCCTCCACGTCCTGATCGGGGTGCAGGTCCGCCAGTCCAGGCAAGGCCACCACCTGTTCGTTCAGACGCGGGTTGTACTTCATCGTGCAACTGCCCAGGGGGTACATGCCGCGTTCGATGTGGTGGTTCAGGCTGGACAGCCGCGTGAAGTGGCGCATGACCTCGGGCTCGCTGAGCGCGGGCAGGTCCGCGGGTTCGGCGCGGCGGTCGGCCTCCGACAATTGCGCCGCAGGTGCTCCGCTCCAGCTGCCGAAACCCAGGGCCCGCCGTCCGGGCGCCCCCTGGACGAAAATGCTGTCGGGCAGGGTGGCGTTCCACCGTCCGGTCATGCCGTTTGCCTGGTTGCTCATCCGTCCTCCCGCTGGGCCTGACCCAGATATTCACCCAGCAAATCGCCCCACAACGCAATTTCTGCGGCCGTCCGCTTCTCCGTGACCGCAACCAGCAGGTCCCCCGGACCGCAACCGGGACAGCCGTCCACGGGGACACCCGCCAGCACGCCGCGGGATCGCGCGAACGACCGGAATTGTACCGCCGTTCCGTGCTGCAGGCGCACCACGGCCTCGTTGAAGACCGCGCCGCCGAAGGGCAGCTCGGCACCGGCCGTATCCCGGACCAGACCACGCACCATCTCGATGCGCGCCCGATTGGCCTCTCCCAGCTCCAGGAATCCGTCCCGACCCAGCATGGACAGGTAGATGGTGGCGCGCAGGGCGTTGATGCCCTGGTTGCTGCAGATGTTGCTCGTGGCTTTCTCGCGGCGGATATGTTGCTCGCGCGTCTGCAGGGTCAGCACGTAGCCCTCGTTGCCGCGGGAATCGGTCGTGCGGCCGACGATGCGACCGGGAATGCGTCGCTTGTAGGCGTCGCTGCAGGCGAGGAAACCCAACAGGGGACCGCCCCAGCAAGGAGCCAGACCGAAGGGCTGGGCCTCGCCCACCGCCAGGTCGGCACCGTACTCCGCCGGGCTGCGCTGCAGCGAAAGGCTGACGGGATTGACGACCGCGACCAGGGCCGCGCCGCAATCCCGGATCATCCCGCCCAGCTCCATGACCGGTTCGATCAGCCCCAGGTAGTTGGGGTTGGTCGTCACCACGGCCCCGGTCCGGTCATCCAGTATGGCCCGCAGGGCGACCAGGTCGGTGGTTCCGTCCGGGCCGGCGGGAGCCGTCTCCAGTTCCAGGCCCCGGTGTTTCAGGATCGTGCCCACGACCCGTGCGTAGCGCGGGTTCAACAGCGCCGGCAGGATGACCCGGCTGCGCCTGCGGGTGTCGCAGGCCACGACCACGGCTTCGGCCAGGGCGGTCGCGCCGTCGTACATGCTGGCGTTAGCCACGGTCAATCCGGTCAGGCGGCAGATGAAGGACTGCCACTCGTAGATCACCTGCAGGGTTCCCTGGGAGACCTCGGGCTGATACGGCGTGTACGCGGTGAGGAATTCGCTGCGGGAAGACAGGGCGTCCACGGCGGCGGGGATGACGCTGTCGTAGACTCCGGCGCCGAGGAAGGAGACCAGTTCGCCCTGACCGTGGTTGCGGCGGGCTGCCTTCAGGAAGTCCCGGCGCACCTCTTCCTCGCTCAGACCGTCCGGCAAGTCCAAGGGGCGATCCAGGCGGACCCCGGCAGGCAGGTGGCTGAACAGGTCATCCATCTTGTCCTTGCCGATGGCCGCCAGCATGGTCCGGATGTCCCCGGGGCCGTGGGGCACGTAGGGCATGGGTATCAGCCCCCCAGCAGTTTGCCGTAGGCGGCGGCGTCCAGGAGGGTTTCCAGTTCGCCGGGCTCGGCCAGACGAATCTTGAACAACCAGCCCTCGTCCAGGGGGTCGCTGTTGACCAGCTCGGGACTTTCCACCACGGCGTCGTTGATGGCGACCACTTCCCCGGAAACGGGCAGGAAGAGATCGGCCACGGCCTTGACGGACTCGATGGTGCCGACGGGATCCTTCTGGGAATATTCCGACCCGATCTCGGGCAGTTCGACGAAGACCACGTCGCCCAGTTCGCCGGCGGCGAAATCGGTCACGCCCACCATCCCGATCTGCTCGCCGTCCTCTTCCTCGACCCGCACCCACTCGTGATCTTCGGTGTACATGCGATCGTCCGGTACCATCTCGGCCTCCTGCTGGGTTGCTGCCTCAGGCGGGCAGGTTGCGTTCCGCCCGCGGATCACCCTTGGTCCGCGCGGGCAAAAAAGGGAAAGGAACGACATGGCAGGCCAGGCGCTTGCCCCGGACCTCCACGCTCAAATCGGATTCATCCACCGGCGCCCGCACCAGGGCCAGGGCCAGGGCGACCTTGAGGCTCGGGCTGAAGGTGCCGCTGGTCACCGCGCCCACCTGTTCGTCGCCGTGCAGCACCGGGGCGCCGGGGCGCGCGATGCCCCGCTCGTCCAGGGCCAGGCCGACCAGGCGGCGGGGAATCCCTGCGGCCTTCTGCGCCAACAGGGCGTCACGCCCGGTGAAAGCGTCCTTCTTCAGCTTCACCGCCCAACCGATGCCCGCTTCCAGGGGCGAGATGTCTTCGGCCAGCTCGTGACCGTAAAGGCAGTAGCCGACCTCGAAGCGCAGGGTGTCGCGGGCCCCCAGGCCGATGGGTTCGACGCCCAGATCCTTCCCCTCGGCGATCAGTTCCTCCCACACGGCCACCGCGTCCGCGAAGGGTAGGTAGATTTCGTAACCGTGCTCGCCGGTGTAGCCGGTGCGGGAAACGACCCAACGCCCGCCGGGCCCGTCGCAGGTCAAGGCCGTGTAGAAATCCAGGGCCGCCATGTCAGCGGTCCGGTCGGACAACACGCCCACCCGCCCCATGAGGGCGGGGCTGTCGGGTCCCTGCACGGCGATCAGGGCGATCCCGTCGGAGAGATCCTCCAGTTCCACCCCCTGTGCAGGGCGGTGCTCCACCAGCCAGGCGGCGATCTTTTCGTGGTTGGAAGCGTTGCACACGACCAACCAGTCCTCGTCGCCCAGACGGTAGATCAGCATGTCGTCCAGCACGCCGCCGTCGGGACGGCACATGGCGGTGTAGACGACCTTGCCGGGGGCGACAACGGCAACCCGGTTGGTCACCAGGCCGTCCAGCCACGCGCCGGCCTGCGGACCCGTAACGGCGATCTCCCCCATGTGGGTGATGTCGAAGATCCCCACCCGGCTGCGGACAGCCTCGTGCTCGGCCAGAACCCCGCGGTATTGCACGGGCATTTCGAAACCGGCGAAGGGGACCATGCGGGCGCCGTGCGCCCGGTGCCAGTCGGTCAGGGGTGTTGTCTTGAGGGAGGAAGAATCGGCCACGGATCAACTCCAAGGTCCAGGGGTGCGCCTTGCCGACGACCTTTCCGCCGCCGGCTGACGGCCTCAAAGTAATTCCGCCCGGACCGAATTCCAAGGGGGAATCCCGAACCCTCAGCCCTGTCCGGAGGCGAAGAACTCCCGCAACATGACCCCGGTGTAGGAGTCCGCGGCGGCCATGATGGCGTCCGCACTACCGGACGCGACGGTCCAACCGCCGCCGTCGCCGCCCTCGGGACCGAGATCGATGATGTGGTCCGCGCGCCGGATCACCTCCGGGTGATGCTCGATCACGATGACCGTATTGCCCCGTTCCAGCAGGCGCCCCAACACCTCCAGCAGACGGTCGACGTCCGTCATGTGCAGGCCGGTGGTGGGCTCGTCCAGGATGTACAGGGTGTGGCGCGTCCCCTGCCGGGCGAGTTCCTTGACCAGCTTGATACGCTGGGCCTCGCCGCCCGAGAGGGTCCCCGCCGACTGGCCCAGATGCAGGTAGCCCAACCCCACCCCGCTCATGATCTCCAGGATCTTGCGGCAGGCGGGAATGTTTTCGAGCACGGCCAGGGCCTCATCCACCGTCATCTCCAGCAAACTGGCGATGTCGTGGCCCTTGAAGCGCACCTCCAGGGTTTCGCGGTCGAAGCGCCGGCCACCGCATTCGCCGCACTGGACATCCACGTCGGGCAGGAAATCCATTGTCAGACGGCGCACCCCCGCGCCCTCGCACACCGCGCAGCGACCGCCGGTGGTGTTGAAACTGAAGCGCCCGCTGCCGTAGCCGCGCAGGCGAGCCAGCGGCGTCTGGGAATAGATGCGCCGGATCTGGTTGAACAGCCCGGTGTAGGTGGCCGGTGTGGAACGGGCCGATCGCCCGATGGGCTTCTGGTCCACCAGGACCACCCCGTGGACGTCCTCGTGACCGGTCAGCGCGTCGTGGGGTTCGGGCCGGCGCAGGGCGCGGTGCTTGAGCGCGGCCAGGGCCCGGTAGAGGGTGTCGTTGACGGCCGTGCTCTTGCCCGATCCGCTCACCCCGGTGACCACCGTCAGACACCCCAGGGGGATTTCCAGGTCGATGCCCTTGAGGTTGCGGCCCCGCATGCCGTGGACCTTCAGGAAACCGGCAACGCCGCTGCCCCCGGTCAGGGGATCGGGCCCACCCATGCCGACGCGTCCGGCCAGATAGTCGCCGGTGGGATTGCCCACCACCGCCGCCACTTCCGCCGGGGTTCCCTGGGCCTGGATCTCGCCGCCGCGATCCCCCGCCCCCGGCCCCAGGTCCAGCAGGTGGTCCGCCGCCAGCATCACGTCGCGGTCGTGCTCCACGACGATCACCGAGTTGCCGCGGTCCCGCAGGGCCTTCAGGGTTCCGATGAGGCGGCCGATGTCGCGATGGTGCAACCCCACGCTGGGCTCGTCGAGAATGTACAGCACGCCGGTGAGTTGGGAGCCGACCTGGGTGGCCAGGCGCACCCGCTGCCCCTCGCCACCGGACAGCGTCCCCACGGGCCGGTCCAGGGACAGGTAATTGACGCCCACCTGGAGCAGGAAGCGCATGCGGTGGCGGATCTGTTCCAGGATGGGTTTCGAGACCGCGATCTCGCGCGGCGTGGTGAAGGTCAGACCGTCGATCCAGGCGGCGAAGGCTTCCAGATCCAAAGCCGCGGCCTGGCCGATGTTCAGCGTCCCCACCATCACGGCCAGGGCCTCGGGCTGCAGGCGGTAGCCCCCGCAAGCCGGGCAGACACTCCGAGTCATGAGGCGTTCGAGGGCATTGCGCACCTTCTCCGACTTGGTCTCGCGATGGCGCCGGATCAGTTCCGGGACCAGCCCCTGCCAATCCCGCAGGAAGGCGTTGAAGTGCGGGTGTTGCGCCAGTTCCTTGCGCAAGTCGGACGAAAAGCCGAGCAGCAGGGCCGTGCGCGCGGACTCGGACAGCTCGCCGAAGGGGGTGTTCAGATCGAAACCCATGGCGCCGGCCAGGGCCTCGACCTGCACGTAGATCCAGCTGCTCTCCTTGCCCTTGAGGAACTCCACGGCACCGGCCTTGATGCTCAAGGCGGTGTCGGGAACCAGGTACTCCGCTTCGATGGAGCGCAGGTGTCCCAACCCGTTGCACTCGGGGCAGGAGCCGGCCGGAGAATTGAAGGAGAACAAACGCGGTTCGGGGACCGCGAAGCCGCGTCCACATCCGGGGCAGGCGGCGCCTCGGCTGTAGCGGGTCTCCCCGGCGGAGGTGCGCACGATGACCGTGCCCTGCCCCACCTCGGCCGCGCGCTCGAGACTCTCGCGCAGGCGCCCCCCCAGATCCGGGCGCGCCTTCATCCCGTCCACCACCACCGCGATGTCGTGGACGTTGTGCCGCTGCAGGCGAACATCCCCGTCCAGTTCCACCAGCTCGCCGTCGACCACCGCGCGCAGGAAACCCTGGCTGCGCAGGTCGTCCAGCAGTTGGCGGTGCTCGCCCTTGCGACCCCGGACCACGGGGGCCAACAGGTGGAATCGCGTGCCCTCGGGCAAGGAGGCGATCTCATCGCGGATGTCGGCCAGGGAGCGCCCCCCCACCGGCACGTGGCAATCCGGACAGTGGACCGTGCCGCAGCGGGCGTACAGCAGGCGCAGGAAGCTGAAGATCTCCGTCACCGTGCCGACGGTGGAACGGGGGCTCGACCCCAGCCCCTTCTGCTCGATGGCCAGGGCGGGCGAGAGTCCCTCGATGCGGTCGACGTCGGGCTTGGCCAGCTGGTCCAGGAACTGGTGGGCGTAGCTGGAAAGGCTCTCGATGTACCGGCGCTGCCCCTCGGCGTAGAGGGTGTCGAAGGCGAGGGAGCTTTTGCCCGAACCGCTGGGGCCGGTAATCACCACCAGGCTCCGTCGCGGCAGCTTCAGATCGAGATTCTTCAGGTTGTGGACCCGGACACCCTTGATGACGATGTCCGGGTTTCCCGCCGCCGGCTTCAGGGCGCTTTTTTCACTCATTTCACGGCTGGTGCTGCAGTTCGGGCGCCAGTTCGTTCCAGGCCAGGTTTTCCTCGGGGGTCAGGTCGCCCGTACCATGGAGGATCTCCATGCCCGTGATGTGGACCGGTACGGCGGGATGATCACGACCGGCGGCGGGATCGAGCTCCGCGCCCACGATGGTGTCGGCCACGTCCATGCCGCTGACCACGTGCCCGAAGACCGTGTACTGGTTGTTGAGCGACGAGGCTTCCGCCACGCAGATGAAGAACTGGCTACCGGCCGAATCGAAGCTGCGGCTGCGGGCCATGCTCAGGGTTCCCCGCGTGTGGGGCACCTCGTTGAACTCCGCCTTCAGGCTGGCCTGACCCTGCAGACCCGCGTAACCCCGGGCCTCCAGCAGGGCGTTGACCTTTTCCACTTCCTGCCAGTCCTGGTCGTCCAGAACGTCCTTGAGGGTCGGGCCGCCGGTGCCGTCGTTGCGCGGGTCTCCGTCCTTGGTATTCGGATCCCCGCCCTGGATCATGAACCCGGGAATGACACGGTGGAAGTACGTCCCGTTGTAGAACCCGGTCTCGGCCAGATGGGTGAAATTCGTCACGTGAAACGGGGACAGATCGGGGTACAACACGAGCAGGATCTCCCCCGCGTCGGTCTGCATGCGGGCGAAGGTGGGCTCGGCGGCGGCGCTGCCGGCCAGGAAACAGCCGAGGGTCAACAGGGCGATCCCCGCCGCGAGGCGGGGAGACGTGCGCAAGGTGTGCATGGTTCCTCCAGGCAGGTGAGGGTGCCGGACGCGGTGGGCGTCGGCACCCCGGTTGCGGTTTGCATGGGTCAGGCCGAACACATAGTATGGCCGGAATGGCTTTTCTGGCAAGGAGTGACCCTCGCCTCGGGTACCGGGAGGCTGCTGTGATCTACTGCGACAACGCCGCCACGAGTTTTCCCAAGCCCCCGTCGGTGGCCCGGGCCATGGCCGACCACCTGGAAAACGAAGCGGTGAACCCCGGGCGCTCCAGCTTCGACCTCGCCATCCAGGCGGCCGCCCGCATCGACGCCCTGCGTGTCGAATTGGGCCGACTTTTCGGCAACCCGGCAGACGACCCCAACCGCACGATCTTCACATCTGGTGCCACCGCCGCCTTGAACCTCACGGTGGGCGGGCTCTGCGCCCCCGGGGACCACGTGGTTGCCGAAGCCACCGCCCACAATTCGGTCCTGCGACCGCTGCACGAACTGCGCCGCCGCGATCGCCTGGACTTCGCCATCGCCCCCTGCGACGGGTCCGGCCGGGTCGATCCGCAGGACATCGCTCGCCTCATCACTCCCACCACCCGACTGGTCGTCCTCAACCACGCCTCCAACGTGACCGGGACGCTGCAGGACGTCGCCGCGGTGGGCCGCTTGTGCCGCGAGCGGGAGATCCTGCTGGTGCTGGATTGCGCCCAGACCGCCGGCACCGTGGACATCGACATGGCCCGGGACCTAGTGGACGTGGCCGCCTTCACCGGTCACAAGGGGCTCCTCGGCCCCACGGGAACCGGCGGGCTGGTGCTCGGACCGCGGGCCGAACCCGAAGGCACCGTCTGGGGCGGCACCGGGGTGCGGTCCGAAGAACTGGAGCAACCGCGCGCGCTCCCCTACCGTCTGGAAGCCGGCACCCTGAATGCGGTGGGCCTGGTCGGTCTGGCCGCGGGTGTGGCCTGGCTGGCGGAGCAGGAACCGGGCGCCGTCGCTGCCTCGGAACGGGAATTGGCGGAGAACTTCGCCGCCGGCTGTCGGGAAATTCCCGGGGTGCGCACCACGGGACGCACCGCGGGGGACGGCGAGGAACACGTGGCGGTGGTTTCGCTGGAGTGTGGGGACATCCCCGCGGAAAAGGTCGGTGTCCTGCTCGACGTGCAGTGGGAGATCGCCGCCCGCACGGGGCTCCACTGCGCCCCCCTCATCCACACCGCGCTGGGCACCTCGCCGGGCGGGACAGTGCGTTTCAGTTTCGGTCCCTTCAACACAAAGGATCAGCTTCCCCGGCTGCACCAGGCCATCACGGCCATCGTGCGGGGAAGCTGATCCTTGCGGCCCAGCGCCGAACCGAAGATGTCCTACATTTCCGGCCGGTGCATGACCACGCGCACCATGCGGTTCTGCTTGCGGCCCTCGGGCGTATCGTTGCCGGCCACCGGCCGGAAGGGGCCGTAGCTGACCGCGGCAAAACGCTCGGCGGGCAGTTCCAGGTCGTTGGTCATGTAACGCACCACGGCCGCGGCCCGGAAGGCGCCCAGCTCCCAGTTGGTGGGCCAGTACTCCTGGTACTCTTCGCTGATCTTCTTGTTGTCGGTGTAGCCCTCGACATAGACGTCCCAGTCCGGGTGATTCCTCACCGCCGAAGCGATGGCCTGCAGGGTGGGGACCATGGTGTCCAGCACCATGACCTGGCCGGAGGCGAAGCCCAGCTGGTCGGGAATGGTGATCATGACCACTTCCTCGGATTGCTCCACCAGCACGGCGTTCTCGGTCTGGCAATCCTTGAGGGAGCCGGTGAGCTCTGCCGCGATCTGCTCCCGCTCCGAGATGACGGCCTCGCGGTCGGAAACATCCTGCTGCAAGGCCGCAACCTGGGCGTTGAGTTGGTCGATCTGCAGCAGCTGGTCCTTGCAGGACGAGCATCCGCCCAGCCCGAGGGCCAGGACCAGCACGGCCAGCAGGGTCAGGTTGCGGACCAGGGCCAGAGATGTCGGGTTCCTCATGGGTCACTCCTTTGTCCGAATTGGAGGCCCACATCGACGCCTCCGTCACAGCCAAAGCGGCAGGTATCATCGCGCCGCCGCCTCTGACATCCTTCAGTGCACCTGACATTAGCGGCACCGACCGCATGGGGACAAGTTTTTTTTCGTCTTCCGTCGAGGCAATTTCCCGCTAAATCTCGCCGGGAAATGGGCGATATAACCCGGGAACCGTCCGCACGACGACCCATGCTCCGGCCGGGTGTGGCACCGCGGATCCACCTAGGCTGAACGGGAAACCCACCTTCAGCGGGAGAGATATGCGCACATTCAATCGTCTCCACAGCGGCAGCGCGATGTCCGGCGCAGGAAGCCTGATTCTCGTCCCGGTTCTTTTCGGGATCCTGCTTGCGGCGACCACGCCCGTCCTGGGAATCCAGGCTCCCCTGGACACCCTGAAGACGCCTGCTCCCGTCGACCAGGCCGTGGCGGCTGCCGCAGCCGTGGGCCCCATGAGCCGCTCCAACCTGCCGGCAATCACCGCGACCCAGGTACCGAATCATCGGGCCACCGGGCGGCCGCCGCGCCTCGAAGATCCCCAGAGCGCCCAGCTGCATTATCGCATCGCGCGCCGGGCGGCCCTGGCCGGCGACCCCGCTGGTGTCGATCAGAACCTGGCCCGGGCCATGGAGGCCTCGGGGTCGCAGCCGGACATCGTCCTGTGGCAGGGTCTGCAGGCGGTGAAATCATTCGACACCGGAGTATTCCTGAAGGCTGTTCCCCGTTTCGTCCTGGCGCTCGTGCACTCCCCCGTCGATCAGGGCCGGTTGTTGATCGGATTGCAGCAGGCCGGCGTGCTGGCCACCGCCATCTTCTGGAGCCTCTTGCTGGCGGCCCTCTACTTCGCCAACTGGCGGTATCTCGCCCATGACATGACCGCCCTGATGTTGCGCAGCCGGTCCCACTTTCCCATGCGGTGGCTGCCATTTTTGCCTCCCCTGATCCTGCTGGCCTTCCTGCCGGGCTGGCTGGCCTTCCTCGCTCTGGCCTCCGTTCCCCTGGCCGTCCGCTGCCGCACGCGCGGTCGGTGGCTTCTGGTTGCGACCTGGATGGTCGCCCTCGTCCTGGTCTTCCCCTGGTGGCCGCCCCTGCGGCAGGCCGTGCCGACCATCGATCCCGAGAGCGAAGTGGCGACCCTGCACCGGGCCTGCACGAGTGGCCCGATGGCATCCCTGCGCACCAGCTTGACCGATCGGCTGGCCAAAGCCCAGAACCCCGCCCAGCAGGTGCGTCTGCTGACGGCCCTGGCCATCCAGGAAGCGCGCAGCGGCGCCTACGACTCCAGCAATCGCCATCTCGACGCCGCCCTGGCCATGCAGCCTGATTGCCTGCCCGCCCAGGTCGCCAAGGGCAACAACGTCTACTACCAGGGCCGGCTCGACACGGCGATGAAGCTCTACAAGCAAGCCGTCCAGGACCACCCCAATTGTGGGGAAGCCCATTACAACCTCGCCCAGGTCTACTTCCGCAAGCTCTTCGTCCCCGAAGCCACCGCCGAGCTGGAAACATCCCGCAAGCTGGGCTTCGATCCCGGCCCCAAAGCCGTGACCCAGGTCCAAAAGGGTTACGCGGCGGTTGTCTACCCCGGTCTGACCCGCAGCAGCTATCTCGACGCCTGCCGGGACGAGGCCCCCACCTACGCGGCCCAGATCACCCTCGCCGCGTGGATACCCTTGCTGGGTCTGCCGGCGCTGCCCCTGTACGCCACGGTGGGACTGCCGCTGCTGCTGACCATCATGATCATCATGGGCAAGGGTCCGGAAAAGGGTCCGCGCGAGTGCGCCAACTGCGGCGTGCCCCTCTGCGGCATCTGCCGCAAGGTCCGTGACGGGGCCAGCATGTGCGCGGTCTGCGGCGAGATCGCCCAGCGCGCCCAAAGCGAAATGATCCTGGCCACCCTGCTCAAGAACCGCAGCCGCAGCGAAGGCATGGCCACGACCCAGCGCATCGCCCTTTTGGGCCGTCTGCTGCCGGGCACGGGCCACCTCGCCGGTGGCCGCCTCGGGGCCGCATGGTTGCGCCTGTCCCTCCTTGCGGGCGGGTTGTTCCTGATGGCCGCGAGCTGGGCCTTCGGTGGCGGTTCCACCCTTGCCACGGCGGCGGTCAGGCTGCCGGCCGAGCTGATCAATCCCCAGTGGTGTCCCCTGCCCGCGGCCCTGTGGCCGGGCTGGACCGCACTGCCCTTCCTGGTGGGCATGGCCCTCGTCGTGGTCGCCGGGCTCATCGCCTTGACCGACGGTCGCCGGCTCTACCGCGTGCAGCCCGACCGCTATTCCCTGATTCCCGTCGCCGCGGTTGAAGATGTTGTTCCCAGTTACAACGCGAGCTTGCGTTAAGGAGGCAGCCATGGCCCTCGAAGGGCAATTGAGCGATTTCAATCTGGCCGAAATTCTGCAGTTGCTGGCCAGTCAACAGAAATCCGGATTCCTGAATCTCGAAGGAAAACGAGAGATGGTCTTCGTCTTCGACAAGGGCCTCCTCATTTCCACCCGGGACCGCCGCTCCCGCAGCGAGGATCCTTTCGAATCCTATTTGAAGGCCTACGGGTTCTTCACGGGCGAGGAATGGGATCACATCGAGTACGTGAAGGCCAACAGCTCCCTGGATCTGACCGAGATCCTCATCAGCGAAGGTCTGATGAACGAGAACGAGTTGAATCGGTCGCTGCAGGGACTGGCCCAGGAAATGACCCAGATGGGCATGCGCATGCGTCACGGGCGGTACAACTTCAACCCCACCCAGGACACGCCTCCGGGTGTGAAGTGGAAGCTCAGGCTGGACGTGCAGGGTCTGCTCATGGAGTCGGCCCGGCGCATGGACGAGGAAACCCAGCTGCGCGATTTCTTCTCCGGGCCGAACGTCACCTTCGCCCAGGGCAGCAAGGTGTTCCCACCGGAAAATCTGGGCGAAACGGGTACCCGCATCATGGAAATGGCGCTGGCGGGCCTGCCCCTGGGCCGGATCATCAGGCAGGGCCGCAGCGAAAGCTTCGTGGTGCGCGACCTGCTGAAGAAATGGTGTTCCGACGGGGTCCTGAAGGTGATGGAAACCGAAGCCGAAGACGAAACCGAAGGTCGTGGCGACGGCAAGGACCGCCGCAACTGGACCAAGAACAGCCTGCGCTCGGCTCCGCTGACCATGCTGGTGGTCCTGCTGCTGGCAGGCATGGGGTGGATGCGCTGGACCGCCCTGCCCCCCGGTGACACCACCCTGGGGCACGACCTGCGCACGCGCCAGATCAGGGACGAGGTGGTCGAGGCGGCCCGTCTCTATCGTTTCGCCCACGACAGCTGGCCAGCCACCCTGCAGACCATGGTCGACGAGGGTGAGCTCCCGCCCACGGTCCTGGGCACGATCCAAGCCCTGGGCTGGTCCTACCAGGTGGAATCCTCCGGCCGCAGTTTCACTCTGGGTTGAATCAGGCCCACCCTGCACGGGCGAGCAGACCGGGCTATGCCGTTGGGGAAGGCTCGGGGCCGTGGACGGCGATGAGCAGGGCGTCGGGATCGAAGTAGCGCCCGGAGCACTCCAGGATGTCCTTTTCCGTCACTCCGTCGATCAGATCAACGATTTCCGCCACCGGCACGAAGCGCCCGTAGTAGATCTCGTTGCGGGCCAGCCGGAACATGCGGTTGACCATCCCCTCGAGGCTGAAGATGAGCTGGCTCTTGAGCTGGGCGCGGTTGCTTTCCAGTTCGTCGGCCCCGATGCCCTCGCCCTGGAGCCGGCCGTACTCGGTGCGGATCACCTCGAGCAGGCGGGGAAACTTGTCCGGGCTACACGAGCCGGCGCAGCTGACCAGACCGATATCCCGTCCCATGTCCGCGTAGTTGTAGACGGTATAGGCCAGGCCCTCCCGCTCACGCACCGCCTGGAAAATGCGGCTGCTCATGCCGCCACCCAGCATGTTGTTGAGCAGATACACGCCCATGCGGTCGGGGTGGTCAAAGCGCACGCCCAGGTTGCCCAGTTCGAAATAGGCCTGGATGATGGGGCTGGTGATTTCGAGCTGGAAGGCGTCCTCGCCCGGCGTCGTCATCGCCACGGTTGCCGCGGCCGAGGCGGCCGGTTGTTCGACATTCGCGGCAACGGCCGGCACCGGAGCCGGACCCAGCTGGGCGAAAGCCTCGGCCACCAGCTCGGTGAAACCCTTCTGGATATTCCCGGACATCGCCAGGACCACATTCGGCCCCGAAAGGAGTCGGCTGTGATGCTCATGCAGCTGGTCCTGCCCGAAGTTGGCCACGGTGAACTCGGTGCCCAGGATCGGCCGGCCGCGGCCATGGCCCTGGTACAGGCGCCCGGAGAAGGCGTCGTGCAGCCGGTCCTCGGGGGTATCCAGGGCTTCCTGGATCTCCTCGATGACCACCTCGCGCTCCATGTCCACCAGGTCCGCAGAGAACGTCGGCCGCAGGAGCATGTCCGCCAGGAGATCGACGCCCTGGCGGAAGTATTCCGGCAGCACCTTGATGGTGAAGGCGACCATGTCCTTGGTGGTGAACGCGTCGACCACCGCGCCGAGGGCATCGAACCCCGCCGCCAGATCGAAGGCCGAGTGGCGCTCGGTGCCCTTGAAGACCATGTGTTCGATGAAATGGGATATGCCGCTGGTGGCGGCCGTCTCGTCCTGGCTGCCGGACCGCAGGAACACGCCCAGGGTCACCGCGTGGGCGGTTTCGATGGGCGAAGACAGCAGGACAGCCCCGCCGGGTAACACTTCCCGACGGGGCGCCTGTTCGTTGCGATAGGGAGCCAGGTTCATGGAGCTCCCAACCTAGCGCCGGCCGCCACGGCTGGGCCCGCGGCCACCGCCACGGCCTCCGCGGTCACGGCCGCCATCACCGCGGTCACGCGGCCGATCGTCCCGGGGCATGTTCTCCATACCCTCGGGCACCGGCAACAGGGCCTTGCGGCTCAGGCGCACCTTGCCGGTGCGACTGTCGATCTCCACGACCTTCACGTCGACCTTGTCGCCGACCTGCAGAACGTCCTCCACGTTCCCGACCCGGAAGTGCTCCAGTTCGGAAATGTGCAGCAGACCGTCCTTGCCCGGCAGGAACTCCACGAAGGCGCCGAAGTCCACGATGGTCTTGACGGTGCCGTGGTAGACCTTGTCCAGCTCGGGCTCGGCCATCAGACCCACGATGAACTCGAGGGCGGCCTTGCCGCTCTCCTGGTCCGTCGAGGAGATGAATACCATACCCTCGTCGTCCACCTCGATGGTGGCGCCGGTCTCTTCCTGGATCTGCTTGATGACCTTGCCGCCCGGCCCGATCAGCGCGCCGATCTTCTTCACCGGGATCTGGATGGTCTCGATCTTCGGCGCGTAGGGGCTCATGGTCTCACGCGGTGCGGGCATGGCCTCTTCCATGACGTCCAGGATGTGGTTACGCGCCGTGCCGGCGTCCCGCAGGGCCTCGGTCATGATCTCGCGGCTGATGCCGGCGATCTTGGTGTCCAGCTGGAAGGCGGTGATGCCCTTGCGCGTGCCGGTGACCTTGAAGTCCATGTCGCCCAGGTGATCCTCGACGCCCAGGATGTCGGTCAGCACGGCGATGTCGTCGCCTTCCTTGATCAGGCCCATCGCCACACCGGCCACCGCAGCCTTGATGGGTGCGCCGGCGTCCATGAGAGCCAGACAGCAGGAACACACCGTGGCCATGGAGCTCGAGCCGTTGCTCTCCAGCACGTCCGAGACCAGGCGGATGGTGTAGGGGAAGTCCTCGATGTCCGGCAGGATGGGCCGGATGGCGCGCTCGGCCAGCTTGCCGTGGCCGATCTCCCGCCGGCCGGTGCCGCTGTAGCGTCCGACCTCTCCCACGCTGAAGGGCGGGAAGTTGTAGTGCAGGTAGTACTTGGACCAGTACTGCTCACCGTTCAGGGGCTCGACCCGCTGCTCGGCCTGCTTGCTGCCCAGGGTGACGGTGCCCAGACTCTGGGTCTCGCCGCGGGTGAACAGGCAGGAGCCGTGGGCCCGGGGCAGGATGCCGTTCTCGATGGTGATGGGCCGGACCGTGGTCAGGTCGCGGCCGTCGGTGCGCTTGCGCTCGGTGAGGATCATGCTGCGCATGGTCTTCTTCTCGACCGCGCCCAGGGCCTCCATGGCCTTCGGGTCGGGACCGCCGTCCTCGGTGGTGAACTCGGCCGCCACCTTCTCCTTGATCTCGGCCAGCGCCCCGGCGCGCTCCATCTTGCCCTTGACCACGATGGCCTGCTTCAGCTCGGCGCCGACGAAGGCCGCGACCTTCTCCTCGAGCGCGGAGTTGTCGGGCACCGCGGGCATGTCCCACTTGGGCTGGGCCGGAACGAGTTCCAGCATCTGGCGCTGGAGGCCGTTGAGCTTGCGGATCCATTCGTGGGCGAATTCGATGGCGTCCAGCAGGCGGTCCTCGGGGATCTCCTCGCACTGGCCCTCGATCATGCACACGATGTCGTCCGTGCCCGCCACGACCAGGTCCAAGGTGGATTCATCGAGCTGGCTCATGCTGGGATTCGGGATGAACTCCCCGTCGACTTCCGCCACGCGCACGCCCGAAACGAGGGTCGTGAAGGGAACGTCCGAAAGGTTCAGGGCCATGCTGGCGCCGGTGATGCTCAGGGTGTCGGCGTGGAAGTCCGTGTCGGCCGAGATGATGAAGGCCACGATCTGGGTCTCATGACGATAGCCCTCGGGAAACAGGGGCCGCAGGGGCCGGTCGATGAGCCGGCAGGTGAGCGTCTCGCGCTCGGTGGGTCGGGCCTCCCGCTTGAAGAATCCGCCGGGGATCTTGCCAGCAGCGTAGGTCTTGTTCCGGTACTCGACGAACAGGGGCAGGAAGTCCCGATCGCTGGGCCTCTTGTCCGCGGTGACCGTCACCAGGCTCATGGTATCGCCCATGCGGACGACCACCGAACCGTTGGCCTGCTTGGCCATGCGACCGGTCTCCAGGGAGAAGGTCGTTCCGTTCATTTCCAGGCTGACAACTTGCTTTTCCATTTTCTTTCCTCTCATGCCGCTTGCAGCATTGGCGCGGCAGCCTATTCCGCCTGCGCCGTTTTGGGCGGCACCTTGCCGCCCGGGGATAACTCATTCTTCAACTTACCGCAGAAACACGGACCGGTCGCGACACCAGGTCACGACCGATCCGAATACCTCACACCATAGGAAAACGGGATGATCAACCGCGGATACCCAAATCCTTGATGAGGGCGCGGTAGCCTTCCAGATCCTTCTTCTTGAGATAGGAAAGCAACCGTTTCCTCTGTCCGACCATCTTCAACAGACCGCGGCGGGAATGATGATCCTTGCCGTGCATCTTGAAGTGGGCGCTCAGTGTGTTGATGCGTTCGGTCAACAGGGCGATCTGCACCTCGGGAGAACCGGAGTCCCCCTCGTGCTTCCGGTACTTGCCGATCACCTGTTCCTTTTGATCCTTGGTCAGCGCCATCGTCCAGAACCTCCTCGAAACGTCACGCGCTTGCGTCACGATGGCCGCAGGTCCGCCATGGACGTTCCGGTTGCTGTTGGTTCACCGGTATACGCCACAGGATCGATTCTCCGGACGGTGTGCATCCGAGAAGTCGCAGACCCGCTAAGAAAGCCCGCCCGCCGGACATACCCATACGTCCGGCCCGGAACGGGCTGGGACGAATATAGAGAAAATGAATTCTCCCTGCAAGTTTATTCGGCAGGCAAAGGGCGCGGTTGATCCGAATTCGCTCCCGGGCGGTCAGCCCGGGCCAGCGCGCCCACCGCGGCGGCAACTCCGCACCCCAGAATGAAATAGAGCAGCATCTCCGGTTCATCGTCGGTCTGGAAGACCTGGAACACCCCCCCCACCAGGGCCGCGACCTGGCACGCCATGGCCCCGGCCATGAGCCCGCCCGGATCCCCCCAGCGCAGACGCATGCGCCAGAGCAGGCCGAAGATCTCGCCGTGCAGCCAGAGGAAGGCCAGCAGCCCCGGAACCCCGGAGTTGACCGCCTGCATCAGGAAGTCGTTGTGGGCGTGGCCGCGCACCTCGTAGTAGCCGGGGTACTCGTGCTCGGCCAGCAGGCGGTCGAAGTTGCCCGGACCCCAGCCCGTCACCGGCCGCGCGGTGATTCCGGCGACGGAACTGCGCCAAAGGTTCAACCGGGTGACTTCCTTGGGATTGGTGAAGGTGGCCAGCATCCGTCCCCGCAACGACGGTGTCAAGGCCACCGCCAGGACCCCCGCCACAAGCAGCGCCGAGCCCAGCCGGCGCGAACGCCCGGTCTGGATGACCACCAGGAAGACCCCCGCCGCGCCCACGGCCAGCAGGCTGCTGCGGGCCAGGGACCACACCAGGGCCAGGAGAATCAGGGCCGTGGCCGCAGCCGGACCGATCCAGCGGCGCACACCCCCGGCAGCGGCGGCCAAGGTCACACCGGCGGCGGCGGCGGCCAGGTACATAAGCTGGCCGCCGAAACTCAGATGGTGCCCGGTGAAACCCACCGTCAGGAAGCTGCCCTCGGTGGTTTGCAGGGCGCGGTGCCGCCACAGGTCCTGTCCCGTGAAATGCTGCAGGATGCCGTAGGCCGCGATGAAGCTCCCGCCGGCCAGCAGGGTGGCCACGACGTGGCTCCGTCGCCGGCCGGCGCCGGCCAGCACCAGGGGCACGGCCAGGACCATGAGCTTCATCCACCACTCCTCGCCCAGCTTGAGCCACTGGCGGTCGCCACCGGCCGCGAAGACGCAGCTCACCGTGTTCCAGACCAGGACCGCCAGCAGGGCCAGGGCGATGCGCCGCAGGGCGGACGGGTTCACCGCCCGCCGCCGCAGCAGGGCCGTTGCGCCGGCAAGGACCACCAGGGCGGCGGTCAGGTTGCCGCCGGCCACGGACACAGGCGCGCTCAGGGCGAACAGGAACAACGGCAACAGCCACAGATCGGACACATCCAGCTCCCGCAGGTCGGTCGGTTCCAGGTTGGTCATTTATTGGCATTTAGGCGCAAGCGGTCCCGTCAGGCAAGAAAAAGCGGACCGCCCGGAAGCTGCCCGCTCTCGATGCAGAGGATCATCCGGCGGAACCCGCCTAGTGCTCTGTCAGAATTTGCCTTTCGGGTAGAGTGA